>JBKBJF010000048.1:0-11061 GCA_046293935.1 Hyphomonas sp. | reverse complement strand
CGCCCTTGTCCTCGGGATCTTCCGACAGCAGTTTCAGGGCCTCATCGAGTGGCAGCCCGCCGGCCAGCATGGATGAAAGATTCCGGCAGAAGCCCGCCAGCACACGCGGAGACAGTTTTCTACCCCGGCCGGCAACTGGCCCGCCAGATGTGGCGGCATCGGCAATCTCGAAAGGTGTCAGCCCCTGCGCCATCAGGTCCCGCACTGCATCGGATTGCGTGCCGGCGCTCACGATGTCGCTGACGACACGGCCATCCGACAGGAAAGCGCGGTATCTGTAGCGGGCCATCAGGAGGTTCCCATGCCGATCACGGAATAGATTTCCGCCAGGGAGGTCCTGCCGTCCGCAGCTGCCCGCACGCCCTCCTCGAAGAGGGTCAGCATGCCCTGCTCGCGAGCGATGTTCCGGATACTGCTCTCCGGCGCCTTGCCGGTGATGGCCGTCTCGATTTCGGGTGACATCGGCATGATTTCGGCGAGGCTCATGCGGCCGCGATAGCCGGTGCCGCGGCAATGCTCACAGCCCTGAGGCACGCACCAGTTCGCCCGGAAGGCGCTGCCGGCTATCGGTGCCAGCTTGGCCTGCAGCGAGGCCGGCGGCGCTTCAGGCCGCTTGCAGTGATCGCAAAGCACCCGCACCAGGCGCTGCGCGGAAATCGCATTCACCGTGCTGGCAACCAGATAGTCTTCGATGCCCATTTCCAGCAGGCGGGTGATGGTCGCCGGCGCATTGTTGGTGTGGATGGTGGACAGCACCATGTGCCCCGTCAGGGCGGCCTCGACGGCAATCGAGGCCGATTCCAGATCCCGGATCTCGCCGATCATCAGGACGTTGGGGTTGTGCCGCAGAACCGCGCGCAGCGCCCGTGCGAAGGTCATGCCGATCTCTGGCTTCACCTGAATCTGCGACACGCCCGGAATCTCATATTCCACCGGGTCTTCCACCGACATGAACTTCACCTGCGGGCTCATCAGGTGGCGCAGGGCGGCATACAGCGTCGTGGTCTTGCCGCTGCCCGTCGGCCCGGTGACGAGTGTGATACCGTTCGGCTTGGCTATCGCCTCTTTCAGGCGGCTGAGCGCATGGTCCGACATCCCGAGAGCCGGAAAATCCAGGTGTGCCGCGGACTGGTCGAGCAGGCGCAGCGTCACTGTCTCTCCGTGCAGGCTAGGCATGGTAGCCACGCGCAGGTCGATGTCGCGCCCGCGCACGGCCGTGCGGATACGCCCGTCCTGCGGCAGGCGGCGTTCCGCGATGTTCAGCTTCGCGAGGATCTTGATGCGCGAGACGACAGCCTCGGGCGTGCCTTCTACCGGCAGGCTGACGGGCGTCATCGCCCCGTCGAGACGCATGCGCACCCGCACATGATCCCGCTCCGGCTCAATATGAATGTCTGAGGCCTTGGCCTCAACCGCCATCGCGAGCACATCCTCGACCCATCGGATCACCGGCGCACCACGCGCCAGGTCGATCAGCCGCTCGATGTCCGTGTCCGAAACCGAAACACTCGCCTCTTCGGCGAGTGTGTCCTGCCCCGGGCGGATCGCGGAAAGCCAGGCCCGGATATCGGAGCGAGTGGCAACGGTGCGCTGCACCTTAAGGCCGGTCTTGTAGGCGACCGCATTCGCCGCTTCGTCATCCAGCGGGTCTGCCATTGCCAGAACGACCGTGCCATCGGCCACCGACAGCGGGGCAACGTTGGTATCCAGAAGAAAGCGCGGGCGAAGCCCGGCGAGGTCAGCCGGAATCCGCGGCGTACCCGCAAGTTTCGCATGCTCAAGGCCCAGCACTTCGGCCAGCGTTGCCGCCACCACATCTTCCGGGCACAGCCCCAGCTTCACAAGCACCGAGGGAAGTGGCTCGCCGGTTTTCTGCACCGAGGCGAGCGCCCGCGAAAGCTTGCCTTCGTTGAGGTGCTTGCGCGCGACCAGTGTCTCGCCCAACAACGGCCATACGGCAGCCCGGCCATTCTCTGGCCGCGCCGAGCCCGGTTTCGCCTGCGTCTTCATGCCTGCAATGTCCCCACACTACCCAGCTCACGGTCCCTGCCTGCCGGGGCAAGCATTTGGTGTGCCATTTGCATATCATCACGAAGACTGCAGATCGAAAAGGGCATTCAATTGACACCTTCCGATTTGCGCCGACTATAGGCGATGTCCGGCCTTTCTCGGGGGAGAGTGGCCGGCATGGGGACAAGGATATGCCGCTGGACCAGGGAACATCCCCGGCAAACGATCGCACGTCCGCCGCCAAGGCGATGACGGCGAAAGAGTTTTTTGTATGGTGGGGCTCAACGCTGGGCGGCATGCTGCCGGCCTGGCTGAAGGCGGCTTTCGTGCCGAACCGCAAATGGGTGGTGGTGCGCCGCGAGGGCGACACCTTTGCTGTTTACTCTGACGACGGACGACTTGTCGGCACGCTCGCTGACAGTGGCGCAGCCCGGGCCAGGGCTCGCTCGGGCGACATTCTGGCCCTGCTCCCACCGGGCGAGGCGTTCCTGCGCCAGCGCCGTCTGCCGGCGACTTCCGAACAGCATGTCCGCAATGCGCTGCGCCTTCAGATTGCTGCCGATACGCCCTTCGAGATCGACGAGGTATATGACGACTGCCGCATTCTTCCGGGAACTTCCGAAGCGGGCCAGATTCTTGCGGAACAGGCGCTCGTAAAACGGGACCGCATCGCAGAACTCATCGACTTTGCCAGCGCAAACCGCATCGACCTCGCGGGGATCGATATTGCCGGCACGGATGGAAAACCCATAGGTTTCAATCTGTTGCCAGAGAGTCAGCGGGCCCGCAGCGATGCCTTCCTGCCCTCACTGAACCGGGGGCTGGCGCTGGCCGCCGTCCTGCTGGCTGTCCTCACCGGCACGCTTGGCCTGATGGCCATGGACCGCAGGCTCACCGCGATAGAGCGCGACAGCGCCGCAGAGCGGGCAGAGGCCAGCGGCGTCCTGACCCTTCAGCGCGAGGCGCTTGCCCGGGTCGAGGCCATCCGCCTGATCGAACAGCGCACCGCAAGCCCGCTGCGCTTCACTGTGCTGCTCGACAGCATAGCCGCTGCCCTGCCGGAAGACTCCTGGCTCGAAGGCCTCGCCTATGACGGCAAGCAGATTTCACTTGTCGGCCTTTCCCGCTCGTCGGATGGGCTCGTCTCCAGGCTTGAAGCGATACCGGGCATCACCAGCGCCCGCGTCGTCTCCTCGATGGCGCGCGACAATCGTCTGAACGCGGACCGTTTCCGGATCGAGCTGATGCTGGAAGAGGAAAGTGCGGCACCTGTTGCCGTCTCCGAAAAGGAGGACAACGGATGAATGTCTATACGCTGCCCCTCGCCCGCCAGCGCCTTCTTGCCACCGGAATTCTGGCCGCCGTCCTGGCCATCGCCGGATTCGGCATCGCCGCTCCGCTGGCCGACATGGTTAATGTCAAGCGGGAGGCGATCCGCAAAGGTGAGGCCGAACTGGCCCGCTGGCGCGGGATTGCGGCCTCGGCCGAAGTGATGCGCAATGCCACCAATGATCCGTCTGCGAACGTCAGGGCCAGCGCCATCGCCCTGCCGGCGTCCACCGATGCCCAGGCCGCTGCCAGCGTTCAGGCCATGGTACGACGCATCCTGGGGGATGCCGGCGCCGATCTGAAAAGCGTCCAGCCGCTCGATCCGCGCCGCACGGGCAGCCTGCGCGAAGCCGGGGTGCGGATTGTCGCTGTCGCCACCCAGCGCCAGCTCGACGACACCCTGTTTGCGCTCGATCACGCCAATCCCCGCCTGTTCATCCGTGAAGCGAATATCCAGCTCGCCTCCTCGGGGAGCGGACTTGCAGGGGAAAAAACCGCGCCCATGCTGCAGGTCCGGCTGGATGTGTATGCCTACGCCCTCAGTGAGGAATGAAGAGTAAAGTCATGAGTTTTGTGCGTGCACCGACGGCCCTGGTTTCCGCAGTTCTTGCGGGGATCTGCGCAATTCTGCTTCTGGCATTAACCCTTCTGACAACCGGCTCGGTCGGCCGGTCAGAACCGCCCGCCTTCGTGCGCCCCACCCTGTCGGCCCCCGACCTGCCAGCTCTGGCCAGCCTGCCGGAACGGGAGAGAACCTCTGCCGAAAAGCCCCTCTTCCACCCGGACCGCAAACCACATGATGACACTTCTGCCGCATCCGGAAATGCCGGGTCCGCCGAGGCAGCAACCGTGGCGCCCTTCCGCCTGAAAGGTGTTGTGATCGCAAATGGCATGGCGCGTGCATCCTTGATGCGGGATGTCGAAGGCGACATCGAATGGGTGAACCGGGGCAATGTCATTGACGGGTGGACCCTCGAAAGCGTGCGATCCGACAGGGTCGTTCTCTCAAGGGGAGAGTACCGGACAACGCTCCTGCTTTATCCGGATCGTTAACAGACGGGCCAGAACGCAGAAGGCGGGGATTGGGTAGAATGACGACGACACAGCCAGTGATAAATGGCCTGAGAGGCCTGCTGCTCAGCGGGGCCGCGTCGCTCGCGCTCGCTGCGTGCACGACGACCACGACCGGCGAGATGCGCCCGGCCTATAGCCTGCCGCACACGCCGCCGCCAAAAACGACATACACACCGGCCACGCCTTCCGGCACGCCGGCTGAGATCACCGAAGTGCGCGCGACTCCCGAAGGTGGCTTCGAGATCATTGGCAAGCCTGCCCAGCTGACGGGTGCCCAGGATGCCGGCCCCGGCGCCGGCCGCGGCACGATCACGATCAACCTCAATGCCGTTCCGGTGGCCGATGCCGTGCAGCAGGTGCTCGGCGACATCCTGCGCGAGAACTATGTCATCGAAACCCAGCTCAGCGGCGAGGTCACACTGCAGACCAGCCGCCCGGTCACACGCGAAGGCGCCCTGCGCCTCCTCGAAAGCGTGCTCGCAAGCCGCGGGGCTCAACTCATTGATGGCGGTGGCTTCTACCGCGTCGTCGGGGCCGGTCAGGCCTCGAATGTTCCGGGTGGCGGCACGAACAGCAAGATCATCGCGCCGCGGTATGTTTCGGCCGATGCTCTTCGCCAGATTTTTGCCGGCCGGTCCGACAGCTCGCTGACGGCAGAGGTCGATCCGGTCCGCAACCTGCTGATCTTGCGCGGCAATCCCAGCGCCCTCGCCGAAGCCGAAAAGCTGACGGCTGTGTTCGATGTGAACTGGATGCGCGGCATGTCCTTCGCGGCCGTTCCGGTCGGCTTCTCCAGCCCCAGCCAGGTTGTGTCCGATCTCGAAACCGTGCTTGGCGCCGGTGCGGGCGGCCCGCTCTCAGGTGTCGTCCGCTTCGTGCCGCTCGACCGCCTGAACATGGTCGTTCTGGTCAGTCCGCAGCCGGACTATATCGCAGAAGGCAAGGCCTGGATCGAGCGTCTCGACAAATCCGGCGGACAGGGAGGGCAGAAACTTTATGTCATTCCGATCCAGAACCGTCCGGCTACGGAAGTGGCGGCGATCATCTCCGATGCGCTGGCCGGCGAAACCGGCGGGCTCGCCTCCGGCCTGCGCCCCGGCGATCAGCCTCTCTTCTCCTCGACCGGCGAGTCCGGCTCTGGCGCCGTCACCGGCGCCAGCCTAGGTGGCACCACGCTCAGCACGGGCCGCTCGAACGCGCCGGCCGCCCGGATCATCGCCGACGACGCCAACAATTCCATCGTCGCCTTTGCCACGCCCGAACAGTTCGGCGTGCTCGAGAACGCCATCTCGCGCCTCGATGCGATGGCCAATCAGGTCTTCCTCGAAGCCACGATTGCCGAGGTCACTCTGACCGACAGCCTCGCCTATGGGCTGACCTGGTTCTTCCAGAGCGGCGAGTTCACGGCCGGGTTCAGCACGGCTGACAACGGCGCAGTAGCGCAGACTTTCCCGGGCTTCTCGGTGCTGTTCTCCGGCCAGGATGGCCGCGCGGCCCTGTCCGCGGTCGCCGGGCTCACGGACGTCAAGATCCTCTCGGCGCCCTCTCTGATGGTGCTCGACAACCGTACCGCCACCCTGCAGGTCGGCGATCAGGTACCGGTCGTCACGCAGTCTGCCGTCAGCGTCACCAATCCCGATGCGCCGATCGTCAACTCCGTCTCGCTGCGCGATACAGGCATCATCCTGAACGTCACGCCTCGGGTGAATGACAGCGGCCTCGTCATCCTCGAGATAGACCAGGAAGTGAGCGATGTCGTGGCCACGCAGAGCTCCGGCATCGACTCGCCCACCATCCAGCAGCGCCGCATCACCACCTCGGTCTCTGTCCGCGATGGCCAGAGCGTTGCCCTCGGTGGCCTGATGCGTGAGCGCCTGTCTGACACGAGAACCAAGATCCCGCTGCTTGGCGACGTGCCGCTGCTGGGCAAGCTGTTCACCACCAAGACGACGGAAGCCCGCCGTACAGAACTGCTTGTGATGATCACGCCGCGCGTGGTGCGCTCCACCGATGCCTCGCTGGTGGTCACCGATGATCTTGTCCGGCGCATGAAGTCGATCGAGGATGCCTTCGTCCTGCGTACGGCGATTGATCCGCCGGCGCCTGCTGAAGACACTGCCTCATGATCTGGCGGCGCACCGGGACGCGCAAGGCGCGAAGCCGGGGCGCCGCCCTCATTCTTGTTGTCTGGGCCATTGGCCTGATGGCTGTCATCGGGGCGCTGATCGCCCGCGATGCCCATCTCGACAGCCGCGAGAGCAATCTGCTGCGCGAATCGGTGACGGCCCAGTTCCTGCTCGACAGCGGCCAGCGCATGGCGCTCGCCCGGCTGAGTGATCCTTCCGTACCAGCTCCGGGCGCCTTCCCGCTCTACTGCGAACTCGACGGCGCCCGGCTGATCATCAATGCCCGGCCGATCAATGCCTTCATCGACATCAATGCGGCCCAGGAAGAAACCCTGGCCGCGCTGTTCGTCGCCCTCGGGGCGCGGGCGCCCGATGCGGCCAGCTATGCCGCGCGCATTGCCGACTACCGCGACGGTGACGCCAGCGTTCGCCCCGGCGGTGCGGAATATCCCGACTATATCAATGCCGGCCTCGCCTATGGCCCGGCCAACCGTCCGTTCAACCGCACCGGCGAGCTATCGGAAGTTCTCGGCCTGCCGCCATCACTGCTCGCGGCGGCGTTGCCGCATCTGACGGCGCATTCCCACACCGTGCAGGTCGACCCGTTCTATGCCGCGCCTGAGGTGCTGGCCGCCATCCAGGTGCTCGGCAGTGCGGTGGGCGTGACGCTCGAAGATGAAGCCTGGCAGGCTGCGGCAGACGGCCAGGCGGCCTTTTCAGGGATACCGGTCGTCGTGGAAGTGATCGCGCAGCTGCCTTCTGGCTATGTCACCGGCCGCGCGGCGACCCTGAGCGCCTCTGAAGGCCTGGCAGGGGGCACGCGCCGGCTGATCGAGGAACGCACCGCCGGACCACAGCCTGTGCTCGCCGACGGTGCAGCCCTGCCTGCCCTTCGCCCATGCTACTGAGGCCTGGCCGGGCGGCCGATATCGGCATCCTCGCCGCTGCCGCCTTCCGTCCCGTCTCGGCCGTAGGAATAGACGCGCACCCGCAGCCCGTCTTCGGTGGACGAATAGAGATACGGACGGCCCCAGGGATCGGCCGGAACGCTTTCCTCATCGAGATACGGCCCCGCCCATCCGGGTGCGCCGGGCGGGGGCGCCATCAGCGCCGCCAGTCCTTCGCCCTCGGTGGGATACCGGCCAACATCGATCTGGAACAGATCCAGCGCAGCCTGAATGTTCTTCACCTGCGCTTCCGCCGTCTGCGACTTGGCGCGGCTGAGGTAGCCGATAACGCGCGGCGCCACGAGGCCCATGATCAGCGCCAGGATGACAAGCGCCACCAGCAGTTCCATAAGGCTGAAGCCGGCGTCCGCCCGGCGCAGCTGAGCATCCCGTTTCATCAGAGCATGTCCTTGTCCCACACGTCCGGAGGATACGCATTTTTCAGGCCACGCCAAGCAAATGCGCGTCAGCCGCGAGGCAGGGCATGATGCTGTCTGAGATCACGCTGATCCTCGCCGGCTTTCTGATCGGTTCGGCCATCGACGCGGCGGCCGACCGGTTCGCACGCGAGGAGGCATGGGTGATGCCCCGCTCGCGTTGCCGTGCCTGCGCCCGCCAACTGGCCTGGTATGAACTCATTCCGCTGGTCAGCTGGGCCTTCAGCATGGGCCGGTGCCGCACCTGTCGCGCGCCCATCGGCTGGTCCGCACCCGCCACCGAAATCACCGGCGCGCTGATTGCGGCAGCTGCTGTTGTCTTCGCGCCCGGCGGTCTCGTCCTCTTCACCTGCGGTTTCGGCTGGTTGCTGCTGGCGCTCGCGGCGATCGATTTCCGCACCTACCTCCTGCCCGATGCTCTTAACGCCGCGGTACTGGCCCTTGGCGCGGCAATGGTGGCTCTGACGCGGCCGGAAGCCTGGATGCTGCATGCCGCCGGCGCGGTGACCGGTTTCGGGCTGCTGTGGAGCGTCGAGGTACTGTACCGCCGCCTGCGGGGGCGGGACGGGCTCGGCCGCGGTGATGCCAAGCTCCTCGGCGCCATCGGTGCCTGGGTCGGCGTGACCGGGATTCCACCCGTCCTGCTGATCGCTTCACTGACGGGCATCATGGCGGTCCTCGTGCTGTCGCTACGCACGTCCGCGCCGCTCAGCGGCCAGTCCGCCATAGCCTTCGGCCCCTGGATTGCGCTGGGAGGCTTCACTGTCTGGCTTTTCCAGCCGTTGTTTCCTTGAACGTGCCGGAACTTATATAAGTAAAATCCCCTGGGCCGCGAATTTACTTGCAGCGAATTCAGTATTGAGTCTCTATAAGGGACGGTCGCCGTGGGACAAAAGGGCGCGCCGCAAGTTTCAGTCTGGGTTCAAGAAGGATAACAGGGGACGCTATGTTCAGGAAATTGATGATGGCTGCGGCTTCCGCTGCAGCGCTCACCGGCGTTTGTGCGGTTGCGCAGGCGCAGGTTGTGGTCGAGCTGGAAGGACCACTCGCCAACTATGTTGCCATTGATGCCAATTCCGGCACCATGACGGTGATGAATACGAAAGTCGCCGTGACGGCAGAGACGGCTTTTGTCACACCTACCCAGACACGCGATGCTCTCTGGGCTTCGAACGCCCGCAACTCGGCCGGGGCCCGCTACAACGTCACCAACTGGATGCGGGGCGATTCCTACCTTGGCCGCAATCCGCGCGGGGTGATCGGCGCAACGGTGATTGTGACCGGTGTGCTGGACCCCGCAACGGGTATCGTCGCTGCTGAGGAAGTGTTCTCAGATGTCGCTGAAAACGTGATCCTGGGTGTCGTCTCTCAGACCAACTGCACGAACCAGCGGTGCGACAACCCGGGTGATTTCATCCGTGGCAACGGCGATACCGGGCCCGTGTTCATTCCGAACAAGGATCCACGCCTTCCCGCCCATCCGATTGTCGATGCCGGGTTGTTCGAACTCAATCTCCAGGGCGCGAACCTGAACGGTGCCTTCTTTGCCGGAGAAGGCTACTTCTCACAAAATGCCATTCATCCGGCATCCGCCCCGACCGAGCAGGCTGTGGTGTACTGGGCCTTCGAACTCGGCGATATCCGGCCGGACCTTCTGAAGACCAAGAATATGCGTGAAATCTCGGTCCTGCGTATCCGCTGCACGGCCGGCGGGCGGCTCGAAGTGCGCGGCTGGGTCCACCAGCCCGTCAACGATGCAGGCGTGTCGCTTAACGGAACGGCGGCCACCGGAACGATCCGGGCAACGATGAACCTGCCGGGCGGCGGCACGTTCGTGGCCACCAGCAACGACCTGGTTGCCGAACTGAACAACGCCTATGCAGGCTACCAGCTCCGCGCGGATGTGAACGCCTGTGCTGACACGGTGAAAGTTGACTGGCTGGCACCAGGCGGTACGCAGTGGGCGACCATCACAGCCCCCGTCGATCGTCTGCGCGAAGCCGATGCTGGCGACGACTGAGTGGCCAATGGCCTCGGCCGATATCCAGAATGGCCCGCTCCGGCGGGCCATTTTTTTGCGGTGACGCATCGCGCCCGTCCGGTATCGGCTCCTGTGCCGGACTTTATTCGCCTCCAAATCAGGGGAAGATAAGCTGCCAACAAGGAAAACCCCCGAGGCCTTCCGGCATCGGGGGTCGGTTGGGTGCGGGAACAGGATTTGAACCTGTGACCTTCAGGTTATGAGCCTGACGAGCTACCGGACTGCTCCATCCCGCGTCAGCCAATTGTGCGTACAAGGAAGGTTTCCCCTCCAAATACAAAGTCCGGCCTGCCGGTTGGCGGGGGCCGGACGGAGCCACCTTGGTCCCGGAGGACTTCAGTGGCCAGCCGCCCGAGAGCGGCCATTCGGTGCAAGAGAAAGAAAGATGTCTGCAAGAAAACTTCGCTCTGTCTGGGCTCTGCAGACCCGGCAGCGACCTACTCTCCCACGCCTTAAGACGTAGTACCATCGGCGCAAGGGGGCTTAACGACGGAGTTCGGGATGGGATCCGGTGGGGACCCCCTGCCATAACCACCAGGTCGGCGGAAACCAGACAGGATGCACGAAGACACAAAAATGTCTGCACAGGGATCATGTGGTTGCAAGCCTGCGCTTTCAACTACACATGAGTTTCAGTGATCAAGCCGATCGAGCAATTAGTACCGGTTAGCTTCACGCCTCGCAGCGCTTCCACATCCGGCCTATCGACGTGATGGTCTATCACGGCTCTCAAGGGATACCTGGTTTTGAGGTTAGTTTCCCGCTTAGATGCTTTCAGCGGTTATCTATTCCACACATAGCTACCCTGCAATGCGGCTGGCGCCACAACAGGTCCACCAGAGGTGTGTTCATTCCGGTCCTCTCGTACTAGGAACAAATCCTCTCAAGTATCCAACACCCACGGCAGATAGGGACCAAACTGTCTCGCGACGTTCTGAACCCAGCTCACGTACCACTTTAAATGGCGAACAGCCATACCCTTGGGACCTTCTCCAGCCCCAGGATGTGATGAGCCGACATCGAGGTGCCAAACGATGCCGTCGATATGGACTCTTGGGCATCATCAGCCTGTTATCCCCGGAGTACCTTTTATCCGT
>JBKBJF010000047.1:0-11204 GCA_046293935.1 Hyphomonas sp. | reverse complement strand
GCGAAATTGCTTGCCTAACTTGCGCGCCTTTTGTTAGTTTGTGGAATAATATTCCACAAAGATGCGGGTTGTTGGTTAGTTGTCCCAAGAATTAGACAGCGTAGATGCGCGAATCCTCGAGCTGATTCAGAAAGATGCTTCCCTTTCGGTGGCGGAAATCGCCGAACGGGTCGGCCTGTCCTCGTCGCCTTGCTGGCGGCGCATCAAACGCATGGAAGAAGCAGGCTTCATCGTTGGCCGGGTGACACTGATCAACAATCAGGCGCTGGGTCTGGATTTCGAGGTCATCGCCAGTGTCAAGCTCTCGCTGCCCAGCCGGGAGAATCTCGAGGCTTTCGAAGCGATGGTGCAAGACTGGCCCGAAGTCGTCGAGTGCATGACGGTCACAGGCGCTGTCGATTACATGATGCACATCATCACCACAGACATGCACGCGTATGACAATTTCCTGCGCGATAAGCTTCTTGGATCCAAGCTCGTCTCGGATGTCCAGTCCCGCATCGTCATCCGCGTCTCCAAAAAGACGACCGCGCTGCCACTGGGCCTCGTGCGGCAGACGGCGAAGACCAGCGACTGACTTGCCCTACAACAGGTCGAAGGCCGACTGGAAGGCGGAATAGTCCGACACCCTCACCCCCGGAAGCACATCTGCCCCATTGGCTTCGTGGGCGGTGATGCCCTCCTTCAGGGCCTCGCCAATATCCGTATCGGGGTCATCCGAGGCCGCCAGGATCATGGCGATCGGCCGCTGCGGCGCTGTCATCTCTGGGCAGATCGGCTGGCCGGCAGGGCAGGTGACTTTCTGCGTACTGTAGCCGAGGTCCAGCGTGCTGGTTGGCACCCCGGTCTGCCCGCACGGCAGGTTGGCCGCGATGGCGGCATTGAGCGCGCCGCCCCGCGCGCGGGAAAGGTAGGTGTTCTGTGCCGCTGTGCCTTCGACTGAGGCCGCGCCGACGGCGATGACGCGGGACAGGCTGCAGATGCCTTCGCCAAGATCCAGTTTCGAGAAGGCGGTTTCCACCGGCGCATTCAGACCGGCCGAGAAGATCGAATCGGCGCGGGCAAAGGTCCAGGTTTCGTCGCCGACGAGCACGTAGGCCGTAAACTCCGCGCGGCGCCCGGCCTCATCGGTGCCGGTAAACCGGGCGGTCTCCCGCCAGCGGGCATCGGAAAACAGCGGCGGGGGCGGCCCAGCCTCGGGCTCTGCGGCAGGCAGGGGCTCAGGTTCGGGTTCCGGTTCGATGATCACGGGGGCTGGTTCGGGGGGGGCCTCGGGCTCGCGGGTGCCGGGTTCGGCGGCGGCCTCCGGAAGGGCGGCGGATTTCAGGTAGGGGTCTTCGGCGGTCTCGCCGGGCCGTAGCCGCAGCGACCACAATGTCAGGGCAAGCCCCAGCAGCAACAGGAGCAGGAGTAGCAGCACCAGCCCGTCGAGGTTCCATTTCTTTTTCGGCTTTGGCGGCAGTGAATAGTAGTCGGCCATCGGACGTCTCCCCTCGCTCCCGGGCTATCTTAACCCGGAAGGGTGTGGGCGGTCACGTCTCTGCAGAGAAGTGGAGGACAGGCTTGTAGCCAGCCTGCAGGGCCTCGCAGGTCAGCCGGGGTGTCAGGCGCAGGCCCCTGGCATGCAGTTGCTCAGCCGGGTCATAACCCTGGAACGACCAGCGGCGGGCACCCCGAGACGTCTTGAGATAGGCCGCACCGGCATGGGCATAGAACGCGCCATCCGGAAGTTCAGAGGGGTCTACCGTCTCGCGCTCAGCCGCGCCCTGCAGCACGGGTTGCAGCTCGCCGGCCGTGTGTGCGTCGATAGCGGCAACAAGATCGCCGGGCGCCAGCCTGCCAGCACTGACCAGCGCGCTCCGAAAGGCTGTCGCCTCCGCGCGCCGGCATTCGAAACAGGGCCGGTGCCCGCCCGCCAGCGCGGTGGCCTCATCGAGGAAGAAAAGCTCCGTGTACAGACCGGGCTGCATCAGCGCGCGCTTGCGGCCCTTGAAGTCCAGCACGCAGATGATCCATTGCCGGCTTGCCCAGTGCCGGTCCTTCAGGGTCTGGTCATCGCGGTGGAAACATCCGCCGCGATTGCCCATGAACATCCCGCGATGGGTGACCGCGTGGATCGCGCCAAAGGGGTCCACGCGGTTTTGCAGCGGCATGAGGTGTGGGCCTCAGACCCGCTCGACCGCCATGGCGATGCCTTCGCCGCCGCCGATGCAGAGCGAGGCGACACCTTTCTTCAGGCCGCGGTCTTCCATCGCCGCGATCAGCGTGATCAGCACGCGCGCGCCCGAGGCGCCGATCGGGTGGCCCATCGCGCAGGCGCCACCGTTGACGTTCACCTTGTCATGGCTGATGCCGAGCTCCTTCATCGCGATCATCGGGACCACTGCGAACGCCTCGTTGATCTCCCACAGGTCGACATCTTCGACTTTCCAGCCGGCCTTCTTCAGCGTTTTCTGCATCGCCGGCACTGGGGCGGTGGTGAAATATTCTGGCTCATGTGCATGGCTGGACGAAGCCACGATCTTGGCGAGCGGTTTCAGGCCGCGTTTCTTCGCCTCGGATTCCTTCATCAGCACCAGCGCGGCGGCGCCGTCGGAAATCGCAGAAGCGTTGGCAGCCGTCACCGTGCCGTCCTTCGAGAAGGCAGGCTTCAGCGTGGGGATCTTCTCGGGCATCGCCTCGCGCGGCAGCTGGTCAGTGTCGATCACGACATCGCCCTTCTTGCCTTTGACGGTGATGGGCGTGATTTCGCGCTTGAACTTTCCGGTCTTCGTCGCGTTCTGGGCGCGTGTCAGGGTTTCAAGCGCATAGGCGTCCTGCTGCTCGCGGGTAAACTGGTACTCGCTGGCAATCTTGTCGGCGAACAGGCCCATCGGGCCCTTCGCGTAGGCATCGGTGAGGCCGTCGAGGGCCATATGGTCGTCGGCGCCCATCGTACCGTACTTGTGGCCCTTGCGCACGTTCAGCAGATGTGGGGCATTGGTCATCGACTCCATGCCACCCACAATCACGATATTGGCATCACCCGCGAGGATCGCGTTGCGGCCCATCACGGCGGCCTGAAGGCCCGAGCCGCACATCTTGTTGATCGTGGTCGCCTCAAGGCCCTTGTCCTCACCAGCCTTGATGGCGGCCTGGCGGGCAGGGGCCTGTCCCTGGCCGGCGGGCAGGCAGTTGCCCATGATGATTTCGTTCGCCTCACCCGGCTTCAGCTTGGCTTCCGCAACCGCCGCCTTCACCGCGATGGCGCCCAACTCGTTGGCCGAGAACCCTGCCAGGTCTCCCAGCAGGCCTCCCATCGGTGTGCGGGCCATACCGACGATGACAACCGGATCCTTATCAGACATGGGGGCGTTCCTTCCTGATGATTTGTGCGCTGCGGCAACATAGGCGCCGCATGTACGGTTTCGTCAAGGCCGCGCGCGGATCGGCAGAGAACATCACAGCTTCCCGGCGAGCAGGCCGGCCAGTTGCAGCTCGATTTCGCGGTCTTCCGCCGGGCTTGTCTTCTTGCTGTTGAGGCTCACGGTGGCACTGGTCAGTCTCTTGCGGAAGGTCACGCCGCCAGCAGGCCCGTCCAGCCGGATCGCCCGGTCGCCGGGGCCGGACAGGGGCTCAACCCCGCCCATGCCGGATTCGACGAAGCTCTGGACATAGGCGTCGGTGGCAGCGGCATCCGGCCAGGTCCAGACAATGATCACCGCCGTCTCAATGGCATCCAGTGCCTCCCGGAAGTTTTCCGGCGGGATGTGGCTCGTATCGGCCGCATAGCTGCAGCTGCCCATCGATCCCTGGTCTTTGCCGCCCGGCCGCGAGGTCTGGTCCTCGATGAGGAAAGTCCGCCCGGGTAAGAGCGCGGCGATGTCTTCCGCAGTGATCAGGAGGCAAGGGTCGATCACTGTCGTCTCGCCGCTCATCCCGGCTGCGGCCGGCGGGGAAACGGTCCCCGCCGTTTCGCCGCTTTCAGGTCCGCCACAGTTGGCCAGCAGTATCGCCGCAGCCGGCAACAGACACGATAATCTCATGGCGTTCTCCCATTCCGGCGCGAGAATAGAAGACAGGCCTGCGGGCGGCAACCGGCGCCCGTTCAACCCTTCAGCACGGCATCAATGTCGGCCGCGAGGCCCTTGTCCTCCGGTTTCACTTTCGAGCCGTAAGCTTTCACCGGCGTGCCGTCGCCCTTGATCAGGATCTTGTGGAAGTTCCAGCCCGGCTCGGCTTCCTTGCCGATCGCGGCTTTGGCGGCAGCATAGAAAGGATGCGCATCCTTGCCTTTGACATGATACTTCTTGGTCAGCGGGAAGGTCACGCCGTAATTGATCTCGCAAAAGGTCTTCACTTCTTCTTCCGTACCCGGCTCCTGGCCCATGAAGTCGTTCGACGGCACGCCGACGATCACCAGCCCTTCATCCTTCTTCTCCTCGTAAAGGGCCTGCAGGCCCTTGTATTGCGGCGTGAACCCGCATTTCGAGGCGGTGTTGACAACGAGGATGGCCTTTGCGCCAAGCGCGGTCAGGTCCATCGGCTTGCCGTCGATGCTGGTGAACTGGGTGGCGGACATGGGCATTCCCTGGGTTGAGGCGGCGGGCGGTTCGCTGGCGGCAGGAGCGCCGCAGGCGACGGCGAAGCAGGCGGCGAGAAGGGCAGGCAGAACGGGTCTCATGGTGGGCTCCGGCGATCACTGGCAACAGCATATAGTCCGGACACGCCGCCCGTCATCCCCGCATGCGGGTGCGCCCTGAAAAGTGATCAGGGTCTTTGCCGGCCTATTTCTTCTTCTTGGCCCCGGCAGGTTTGTCCGCAGGCGCATCCACCTCGAATGTCATCTGCATGTTGACCCGGTACTTGTCGATCTTGCCGTCCCGGATCGTGGTCGACATCGAATTGATGTGACACGAGGCCAGCCCCCGCACGGTTCTTGAAAAACGGCTGATGGCAACCTGGATGGCGTCCTCGAAGGATTTCGGGGATTCCGACAGGATCTCTTCGGACTTCATGATGGCCATGGATGTCTCCCTTGCATGGCGACACCCCCCTGTTTCAGGAAGCGCCAGATGGGGAGTGTTGGCAAGCCGTCTCGCGTGCAGCGCGAAACGGACAGCTCAGCCGCGCAGGCGCAGGCCCGCTTCGCTGTCCTTCTGCCAGACGACGTCGGCTTCGCCTTCAAGCCCGATCGCGCGGGCATGCAGTGTCACCACGGACGGCAGGCGCTCGTTCGTCGGGAAGCGCAGGCGCACGCCGTTCTCGGCATGGTCCATCACCACGCCTTTGCGGCGGTAGCCGGACTCGTAGACGACGTAAGCCTCCCGGTAGGTGATCGCCCGGATAGGGCGGGCACTGTCGGGCTCGGCTGTCGCGACCTTCTCAAGCCGCTTCAGATCGACTTTCGCAGGCTTCTTACCGAAGAGGCTGGCGAGAAGGGACATGGTTAAGAACTTCCGGCGAGCAGGGTTGAGACAGCTCACCTGTGAAGATGCATATTCCGCGCCAGGTTAAAGTGCCGTTGCGGCCGGACGTCCTGAGCGAAGGGCGTCCGGCCTTGTTTTTCAGAGATTTTCCATCTTTACCAGATACGGATACGCTCTTCCGGAGGAAGGTAAAGCGCGTCCCCCGGCTGCACATCGAAGGCGTCGTACCACTCGTCGAAGTTACGCACGATGCCGTTCACCCGGAATTCCGGCGGCGAGTGCGGGCCCTGCTGCAGCTGCCGGCGCAAGGCTTCCTCACGGTACTTCGCCCGCCACACCTGGCCCCAGGCGAGGAAGAAGCGCTGGTCGCCGGTCAGCCCGTCGATGACCGGGGCTTCCTCGTCAGCGCTCACCACCCCGTCGCCATTCCTGTCGAGGCTGAGGCGATAGGCCTTGTGTGCCATCGACAGGCCACCGAGGTCGCCAATATTCTCGCCAAGGGCAAGTCGGCCATTGATGCAGGTCTGCCCATCATCGAGCGGGCAGAACTTGTTGTACTGGCCGACCAGCGCGTCCGTCAGCTCACGGAAATTGGCTTCGTCCTCAGGTGTCCACCAGTTTCGCAGCACACCGTCGCCATCCGATTTCGAGCCCTGGTCATCGAAGCCATGACCCATCTCGTGACCGATCACGCCGCCGATGGCGCCATAATTCACGGCCGGGTCGGCCGACAGGTTGAAGAAGGGCGGCTGCAGGATCGCGGCCGGGAAGACGATCTCGTTGCGGTTCGGCGAATAGTAGGCGTTCACCGTTTGCGGCAGCATGAACCATTCCGACTTGTCGATCGGCTGGCCCAGCTTTGAGATCATGTCCTTGTAAGCCCACTCACCCGCGGCGGCCGCATTGGCGAAGGCGCCGGAGCCGACTGTCAGGGTCTCATAGGTTTCGAACTTGTCGGGATAGCCGATCTTCGGAGTGAACTTGGCGAGCTTGTCACGCGCTTCCGCCTTTGTGGCCTCGCCCATCCAGGTCAGCTCGTCCAGATTGGAGGCCATCGCCTTGCGCAGGTTGGCAACCAGTTCGTCCATCGCAGCCTTATTCTCGGCAGGGAAGTAGCGTCCGGCATAGACCTTGCCGACACCCTCGCCCAGCGCGTTCTCGACGGCTGTGACTGCGCGGCGCCAGCGCGGGCGCTGTTCTGTCGTGCCGGTAAGGGCCGTGCCATAGAAGGCGAACACGGCATCGTCGATGCGCTTCGGCAGAACATCGGCATGTCCGCGCAGGTAGCCGGCCGCCAGCCAGGCACGCCAGCTCTCCATCGGCGCATCCGCCATCAGCTTCAGGATGCCTTCCACACCGCCGCCGGAAATCTTTGCCGCATCCTCTGCGGACAGGCCGTTTTCGGCAATCTCCTCCGGCGTCGGCGTCACCTGGCGGACAACGAAATAGTCCTGCCCGCCAAGGTCAGACAGCTCCAGCATCCGCGCAGTCGGGAAAGAGCCGCCGAGAGCGACGAGTTCGGCCTTCGACATCTTGTTGTAGGTCAGGTTGCGGTTGCGCCCGATGGCGCGGTCCCAGTGGGCCTTCGCGATCGAGGTCTCGAGATCCATGACCCGGGCAGCGTCTGCGGCCGGGTCGGCAAAGCCGGCTTCCGTCAGCAGGGTCGTCAGCATCGTGCGATAGGCGGCGCGCAGCTCGAGGTTCTTCTCGCTGTCGACAAGGTAGTAATCCCGGTCCCCCATGCCGAGGCCGGCCTGGTTGACATAGAAGATGTACTGGTCCGGCTGTTTGGAATCGACATCGACAAAGCCACCAAACGGTGAGGGGACACCATTGGTCGCAAACAGTGCAGCAAGGTCCTCACGGGTCGTGGCAGCCTTGATCTGTGTCAGGACAGGTTCAGCCGGGGCAAGGCCAGCGGCCTCGATCGCATCCGTATCCATATAGGCATTGTAATAGGCGGCAATCTTGCCTTCCAGCGTGCCGGCATCCGGTGCTGCCGCGCCCAGTTCCTCGATGATCTTGCGCACGCGCTGCTCGGATTTCTCGCCAAGCAGGTCGAACGAGCCGAAACGGGTCCGGTCGGCCGGAATCTCGAAGGCCGAAATCCAGGCGCCATTGGTGTAGGCATTGAAATCATCACCCGGCTTCACCGAGAGATCCCGGAAGGCGAGGTTGATGCCCCAGGCGCCCCATTCATCCGGCGCAGACAGCTCGAGGCCTTCCGGCGTCAGGTATTTGCCTTCAGCCGTCATCGCGGGGCCGGCCGGCTTCGCGGGGGAAAGATCCGCTCCCTGAACATCCTTCTGGTGCGCGCAGGCTGTGATCAGCGCAAGCGAAGCAGCGCCAAGCATGAGACGTTTCATCATTTACTCCCTGTATGGCTCCGCCTGCCAAGGCGAAGCATCCCTGAACATCTGGTCTTACTCTACACTCTGATTGAGAGGCCGGGCTACTCTGCCGGTGCAGGCCGCCCACCGGCGGGTGGACCGCTGGTGCCGATCAGTTCTTCCTCGTCAATCGTTGCATGGCCGCTATAGCTCTCGCCGATCTGACGGTACGGCTTGCCCCCCCAGGTCCAGCGGAAGATGCGGCCGATCTCCACGCCGACGGCATACATCGCGGGCACCATCAGCAGAGACACGAACAGCGCGAAGGCCACCGCATAGCCGAGCGACACGATCATCGGCTGCAGGAACTGCGCCTGCACCGATTTCTCAGCCAGCAGCGGCAGGATACCGACAAAGGTGGTCACGGAGGTCAGCAGGATCGGCCGGAAACGGGAGACACCGGCGTCCACCAGCGCCTGCACCGCGCCTGCCCCTTCATCGCGCCTTCGGTTGACATAATCGATCATGACCAGGTTGTCGTTGATCACCACGCCTGCCGCTGCCGCGATACCGAAGAACGCGAACATCGCCATCGGTGTGCCGGTCAGGGCGAGGCCGAAGATGGCCCCGCAATAGGCAAAGGGCAGGGCGGTCATCAGCAGCACGGGTTGTGCATACGACCGGAACGCGATCGCCAGCAGGATGTACATAGCCCCGAACGCGATCAGCAGCAGGCGGTTGATCTCGGCGAAGAACTCCTGCTCCTGCTCGAATCCCCCGGCTTCGCCGCGGATGACGTCCGGGAACTCCTGCTTGAATTTCGGCCAGAAATCCTTCTCCATCGCTTCCATGATCCGCCCGCGCCCGCCATCGCCGAGCACTTCGGCAGTCACGGTGACCGAGCGGACCCTGTTCCGGCGCACGATGCGGTTGATGCCGGGTGCATAGGTGAATTCAGCCACTTCCGTCACCGGAATTTCGCGGCCGTCGAGTGTCCGTATGCGGACGGCCGCAAGGCTGTCGAGGTCGTGCCGGTCGGCTTCCGGAAGACGGACGCGCACTTCCACGTCCTGCCCATCGCGTGCCATCCGGTCGGCCAGTTCGCCGAAATAGGCCTGGCGCAGCTGGTTGGAGACATCCGCAAGGGTTACCCCCAGCGTCTCTGCGCCGGGCTTCATGCGGATCTGGATCTCTTCGGCGGCTGAGGACAGGTTGTCGGTGATGTCATACACCTCCGAATAGGTGGCGAGGTGGGTTTTCATATAGTCTGCGGCTGCGCGCAGCCGGTCGAGGTCCGGGTGGCTCAGGGCGAAGGTCACGCCGGTATCGGGGCGGTTGAAGGTGAACTCGAAATTGATCTCCTCGGCGTCCTGCACATCGCCGGTCGCCATACGCAGGGTTTCGGCAATATCCTTGGAGCGGATCTCTTCCGGGCGTTCTTCCGGCGGCACGAGGCTGATCCACGCCTGTACCTGCCGGCCGCTGGCAACCACAGATGCATCGCGGATCAGTCCGCCCTCGATTTCCGGGTGCTGACGATCTGTCTCGGTGCGTGCCAGTTCGATGCCGGCCTGCAGCTGGTCACGCACCTGCATCACGCGCTCGAACGGCGTGCCGTCCGGCATCTGGATGTTTACCTGGATCAGGTCGGCTTCGATCTCCGGCATGAACTTGAACGGCACCAGCCCGCTTGACTGCAGCGAGACGGCAACCATGAACAGCGAGATGAACAGCGCCACGGTCGCATAGCGGAAGCGGATCGCCAGTTCGAGCACCGGGCGGTAGATGTGGTTGGCAAACCAGAGCAGGCTGTCGGCGATGCGGCGCTGAAGCGCCATGAACTTGCCCACCGGCCCGTCAAAGGTCTGCTTTTTCATGTGGGCTAGGTGTGCCGGCAGGATAAACATCGACTCGATAATCGAGATCACCAGGGCGGCGACGACAACAAACGTGATCTGCTGAGTGAACATCCGTGTAGGGCCGGTAATGAAAGCCCAGGGCAGGAAGGCGATGATGGTCGTCAGCACGCCGAAAATCACGGGCTTGATCACGAGCTGCGTGCCGATCACGGCCGCATCGATTCCGTCTCGCCGTCCGCTCTCGACTTCCCTGTGTATGTTCTCCCCGACGACAATGGCGTCATCGACGATCACCCCGATCACCAGAAGCACGGCGAAGGTGGACAGGATGTTCCAGGACACGCCAAAGCCCGGCAGCAGCATGATCGCGCCCGCAAACGCGGTGAAGATGCCGATGGTCACCCAGAAGGCCACGATCGGGCGCAGGAACAGGATCAGGACGAGCATCACCAGCACTGCGCCTTGCAGTGCAGACGTGCTGATCAGGTCCATGCGGGCCTGGAAGGTTTCGGAATCGTCCCACAGCACATCGATCTTCACGCCTTCCGGCAGGATGCCATTGGCAGGATTGTTTGCCCGCTCGATATAGTCCCGGAAACCTGCAGCATAACGCGTGATATCCATGCGGTCAGGTTCCGGGATCATCACGAACACGGCTGTGCGGCCATTGAAGCTGGTTTGCAGGCGATTGCTGACGAAGCCGTCGATGACGGTCGCCACATCCGCGACACGCACGGTGCCTTGCTCCGAGGTCTGACGGATGATGATGTCCTCGAACTGCTCGGCCGTGTCCGCCAGATTGCGCGCCGTAAGCGAGACATCGCCCACGGGCGATTCGATCCGCCCGCCGGAGGAATTGAGCGAGGAACGGCGCACGGCCTGCGCCACATCGCTGAGGCTGAGGCCGAAACGGCGCAGCGCCTCCTCGGAAACCTCGATGCTCACCTGTTCGGCCTGCGTGCCCTGCAGCACGGCCAGTTCTCCGCCCGGAAGGGCTGCGATGTCGTCGCGCACCTTGTCGCCGATCTTGCGCAGCGTGCGGGCGTCCAGATCGCCATGTACAGCCAGCCCCATGAACCAGTTGCGCTGTTCCCAGCGCGTCACCTGCGGCTGGAACGCGGCTTGAGGCAGATTGTTGATCTGGTCGACGCGGAGCTTCACCTCATCAAGGAACTCCGTCATGTTGATGTCGTCGCGGCCGCGGATGTTCACCACGCCGAAGCCTTCGTTCGCCACCGAGGTGATGCGGTCGAGGCCGTTGATGTCGGCGACCGCTTCCTCGATGCGGGTCACGATCTGCTCCTCGATGTCGCGCGGTGACGCGCCGGTCCAGGCCACCGAGACCGAAGCGCCCGAGACCTTCACCACCGGGAACATCTCGCGTTCCATCGCGGAATAGCCGAACACGCCGCCCGCGAAGAAGATGAACATCAGGAGGTTCGCCGCAACCGAGTTGCGGGCGAACCAGGCGACGATGCCATTCATCGCGCGGCTCCTTCACTGCCGGCGCCGGCTTTTGCCGGCTCTGCGCCTTTCGCCTCGCCGGCGGGCGGCTTTGGCGGATTGTGAACCTTGACGGTCCCGTCTTCCATCCGCTGCATCACGGT
>JBKBJF010000046.1:0-11457 GCA_046293935.1 Hyphomonas sp. | reverse complement strand
GGTTTCGGGCCGTCGGCCGTCATTTCCATGAAGGTTGCGTCGGGCAGCTTGTCGCCGGGCTTGATGGGCATGGAATATCCTCCTTGATGACCCGCTGGAAATAGGCCTCCGCGCGCAAGCCTGCAAGCTTGCCGCCGCGGCGAAGGCCTGCCCGCCCCGTTTTCACTTGCAATCCCTGCCCGGCTGGCCCAGCTTCCGCCGCGGAGGCCCGCCCATGCAGTTCGAGACCGACCTGACCGGCAAGCTGCTGATCGCCGTGCCCGGCATCGGCGACGAGCGTTTCGAGCGTTCCGTCATCCTGCTGTGTGCGCATACGCCCGAATTCGCCATGGGCATCGTGCTGAACAAGCCTCTGGCCGGGGTCGACCTGCAGGACCTGATGGAACAGATGGGCATACGGATGGAAATTTCCCTGCGCGGCGTTGCTGTCCTCGAGGGCGGCCCGGTTGCACAGGAGCGCGGGTTCGTTCTGCATACGGATGATGTTATCTGTGACGGCGCCACGATGGAAGTAGACGGAGAAATCTGCATGACAGCGACA
This sequence comes from Hyphomonas sp., assembly GCA_046293935.1. Classification (GTDB taxonomy): domain Bacteria; phylum Pseudomonadota; class Alphaproteobacteria; order Caulobacterales; family Hyphomonadaceae; genus Hyphomonas. The sequence continues at coordinate 10,916 of JBKBJF010000046.1, read as the reverse complement.
AGGGACATCCTGTCGATGATCGGATCGATGGCTGGCCCACGGAAGTCCGTGTTCGCGCTGGGATATGCCGGCTGGGGCGCCGGTCAGCTGGAAGCCGAGCTGGCCGACAATGCCTGGATCGTGTGCGAGCCGGATACCGATCTGGTTTTCGGCAGCGCACATGAAAGCAAATGGCGCCATGCCATGACACGCATGGGCATCGACCCGTCACGGTTCCAGTCTGGCGCGGGAAATGCCTGATGTCAGACACGGTCAGCATACATGAAGCCAGAGGTCCACTGGAGATCGCCGCCTTCGGCGGGCTGATCTCGGAGTATACCGCCTGGTGCCGAGAGCGATACAAGCATGACACCTGGCTGGTCGACATGGCGTTCAGCCATCAGGGTCTGGACGCAGAACTTCTCAATCTCGAGCGCCTCTATGGCCCACCCAACGGCCGCATGCTGATTGCCGAGGACAGCCACGACATACTCGGGGGCGTGGCCTTCAAGCGCGTTGATGCCGGCACGTGCGAAATGAAGCGCATGTTCGTCCGCACAATCGCGAGCGGCCGCGGCCTCGGGCGCCGGCTGTGCCAGGCGCTGCTGGATACTGCCGCACGCGACGGGTACACGACGATGCGCCTTGATACGACCCGGGACATGGTCGAGGCGATCAGCCTCTACCGCTCCTTCGGCTTCGTGGATTGCGCGCCCTTCGTCGAGTATCCCGAAAGGATGCGGCCGATGGTGCTGTTCATGCAGCGCCCGGTCGGCCTGCCCGCCCACTAGCCGCTCAGCCTCGCAGGAATTTCACTGCGCTGGCCGCATCCATTGGCCGTGCGAAGGCAAAGCCTTGAGCATGGTCGAAACCGAGCGCGCGCAGACGGCCGCCATCCTCGCGCCGTTCTACGCCTTCCGCAGTGGTCGACATGCCCAGGCGCTGGGCCAGAAGCGTAATGGTCGACAGCACCGTGTCGGTGCGGGATTCGCCTAGACGCGCGGTAAGGCCGTGATCGATCTTGAGACTGTCGAATGGCAAATCCGCCAGCCAGGCAAAGGAGGAATGTCCTGTGCCGAAATCGTCGAGCACGAGGCCGGCACCCACCGCTTTCAGCGCCATCGCGGCAGCCACGGTCTTCGGCCCGTCGCGGAGCGCTGCCTGTTCGGTCAGCTCGATGCGGATCGCACGCTCGGGCAGCTTGTGGCTGCTCATCAGTGCATCGATCAGCGCCGGCATGTTGCTGCGGATGATGTCCCGCGCCGTCAGGTTCACGTGCACGAACAGGTCGTCGCGCCTGGTCTCGCGGCGCATCTCCGCGATGGTTTCGGCGGCGCGGATCAGCATGTTGGTGGCCAGCGCATGATCTTCCCAGCGGCTCGGCGGCGCGGTTGGGTCGCTGCCGTTCCAGCGCGCCAGCGCTTCAAAGCCCACCACCTTGCCATCGCGCAGCGAGATAATCGGCTGGTAGACCGGAACCAGCTCAGGGCCCGGACGAAGATCGGACGGGTCAATCTCCGGGAAGGATTCTCCGGTGAGCAACATGCCGCTGGCTTCCGTCTCGCTGACGAACATGCCAACAAGGTGGATGTCCTGCCCGTTGGAGAGACGCAAGGGACAGCGCACGGGACCATCCCCCGGCTCGAATACCCGGCGCAGGCGGCCACGGCTGAGGCCTTCCAGCATCTTCTCCAGCGCATCCAGTGACCAGTTCCCGTTCAGCTCCGACAAGGGGGTGCCCGATGGCGCATCGATTTCTAGGCGGCCCTTCAGCGGGTACCACTTCCAGCTGCCTTGCGCCTGCACGGGTTTCATCAGTGGCATCAGTGAATCCTAGCGGCCGGGCTCGGGCCTGACGAGCCCGAAAAGAATATGATCGCGCCGCATCCCGTTGATCTCCAGATACGAGGCCGCAAGGCCTTCCTCGGCAAAACCTGCGCTTATCAGCACCTGCCGGGAACGGGTATTCTCGGGCACGATTCCGGCTTCGATACGCTTCAGACCAAGTTCGGAAAAGGCCCAGCTGCAGAGCGCCGTGACCGCCTCGCGCATGTAGCCCTGTCCCTCGAAGCCCGCCCCCTGCCAGTAGCCGAGGCTGGCGCTTTCTGCAGGCCAGGGGCGCACCTGCGTCAGCGAAAGGCCACCGGTCAGGACGTTGTCAGCCTGGCGGCGCGAGAGAAACACATAGCCTGTTCCGGCCTTCCAGGCAGAGGTCCAGGCGGAGAGCCGCCGGTTCCAGTCCCGGCGGCTGAGGGCATCACGCGGCCAGAGCGGTTCCCACGGCTCGAGATAGCTGCGGCTTTCGCGGCGCAGCCTCGCCCAATCCTGGAAGTCAGCGCGCCGGGCAGGGGCAAGGATCAGCCGCAACGTCGGGATCAGGGTGTCCGGCGGGGCGCCCTGCATCACAGGCTTACCTTGCAAAGCTGAGGATACGACTGCGCACGGCGGCAAGGTCAGCCGGCAGGCGCTCGAAGACTTCGCCGCGCTTCAGCAGATCCGCCGAGCGCACTGGCAAGGGCGCATCCTGACCCGTCGCCTCGCGCACTGTCTCCGGGAATTTGGCCGCCGCCGCCGTGGCCAGCACGACTGTGGCAACATCCTTCTTCTTCAGCCGCCGGGCCAGCGCCGTGCCAACCGCCGTGTGCGGACAGATCAGCCAGCCCGTCTCCTGACGGAAACGTTCCATCTCAGCTAGCGTGTCGGCGTTGTTCACCGATGCGGCAGACAGACCTGAACAGGAAAGACGTGAGGCGGCACCTTCCGGCAGGGCCGTATCGCCCGACTGTGCGTAGGCGGAATAGGTTGCGCGGATGGCGCCGGCATCGCGCCCTGTCATCTCGAAAAGCAGGCGCTCGAAATTCGAGGGTACGGAAATGTCCATCGCCGGGCTGGGCGTGGCAACCGCAGGGGTCCGCATCATTCGGCCGGTGGTGAACAGGCGCGCCAGCGCATCGTTCTCGTTCACGGCACATACCGCCTCGAACCCGCCCGTCAGTAGCCCGCACCGCGCTGCGACATAGCCTGCCAGGGCATCGCCCATGTTGCCGCTTGGCACCACATAGCGGACCGGAGCCCCGCGCAGCTGCGCCTGGCTGGTGGCATAATAAACGCACTGCGCCGCCACGCGTGCCCAGTTGATCGAGTTGACACCCGACAGCGACACGTCTGCCGCAAAGCCCTTGTCGGCAAACAGCTGTTTCACGATCGCCTGCGCGGCATCGAAATCGCCATCGAGGGCAAGGTTCAGAACATTGCCGTGCCCGGTCGCTGTCATGAACAGGCGCTGCACCGGCGACACGCGGCCGAATGGGTGCAGGATCACCAGTTTTGCGCGCTTCGCCCCGGCAAAGGCCGCCGCCGCCGCCCCGCCCGTATCTCCGGAAGTCGCGCACACCACAGTCAGTGTACGGCCGGATTGCTGAAGCAGGTAATCATACAGCTTGCCGATCAGCTGCATGGCCACGTCCTTGAACGCCAGCGTCGGCCCGTGGTGCAGCTCCATCAGCCAGCTGTCCGCACTCCACTGCGTCAGCGGGGCAACAGAGCGGTGTGAAAAGCTGGCATAGGCCTCCGCGCAGATCGTCTTCAGGTCGGCTGCGGGGATGGACTCCCCCGCAAAGGCGGAGAGGATACGAGCGGCCACTTCGGCATAGGGCTCGCCCGGCTTTGCCGGCGCAATCTGCGGCCAGCTTTCCGGTACATAAAGCCCGCCATCCGGCGCAAGGCCGGCCAGGCATGCCTCTGCAAATCCGGTGGCCGGGGCCTGCCCGCGTGTCGAAACATACTTCACTGGTCGCCTGCCTTGCTGAAGCGGAGCCGTCCGCGCTGATGATGCAGCGCCAGATACACACCGGTGAGCGCGATGGCGAGGCCCCACCAGGTGAGGGCATAGCCGAAGTGACGCTCCGGCGTCATGCGGTCCTCGAGTTCCGGCCGCAGGAACGGATTTTCCACGGGCACCGGGGACGGCCCGTCCGTGCGCAGAAGCGTTTCGGGCTCGAACACGCGCGCCACCACCCGCGCGGCCAGATCCTCCGGCAATCCCGCCGCCATCACGGCCGGATCGAGTGCGTAGAACAGCCCCGCCTCCGGCTTGTCCGTGGTTGAGAAGGCATTGCGCCCCTTCACCTCATGCCACAGCCCGCGCGAGGCATAGAACTGCGGCGCTTCCAGCACCAGCGCCGCAGGCGCGTCCATGCCGAAGTGGATTGTCTGCGGCACAAATACCGCGCCGTCAGCAGTATCCACCAGCGCCATGTCGCGCCAGGCCGCCTTGCCATCCGTGAGCGCATAGACCTGCCGCACCGTGCCGGGCAGCAGTGTGCCTTCCAGCGTCACCAGCTCGGGCGGCGCATCAAGGCCGGCGCGCTTGGCGTCATACTTGCCCCACTGCCAGTTGCCGAACATGACGAGGATGACCACGGAAATGGCCGTCAGCAGCGACAGCAGCGGATAGGGCCGGAACGTCATCACACTTCCCCATGGCGGCCAGAAAAAACCCGCCGGAGCCTTGTTGCACCGGCGGGCCGATTTTCAAAGCGCAGGCCTCTGCCGCGTTACTTGCCAGTCTCGAAGGCGAGATACGGCGTGACGTAGACGAAGGCGAACAGGAACAGCCAGACGACATCGACGAAGTGCCAGTACCAGGCCGCGAACTCAAAACCGAGATGCTTCTTCGGCGTCAGGTTGCCCGCATACATGCGGATCAGGCAGACGGTCAGGAAAATCGTGCCGATGACGACGTGGGCACCGTGGAAGCCAGTGGCCATGAAGAAGGCCGAACCATACAGGGTGCCGTCATAGGTGAAGCCGGCATGGCTGTATTCAAGAACCTGAAGCGCGGTGAAGGCGATGCCGAGCAGGATGGTGATGAACAGGCCGAGCTTTGCGCCCTTCATGTCGCCATGCGCCAGAGCATGGTGCGCCCAGGTCACGGTCGTCCCCGACAGCAGCAGGACGAGCGTATTCATAAGCGGCAGGTGGAACGGATCGAAGGTTTTGACATCCGCCGGCGGCCACTGCTTGAAGCGCTCGAGGCCTTCCTGGAACAGCGGGTTCGCCGCATCCCAGGTGTGGCCGACGCGGGCGTCCCAGAAGATGGCGAATTCAAAGAAGCCCCAGAACCAGGCGACGAAGAACATCACCTCGGAGGCAATGAACAGAAGCATGCCGTACCGCAGGCCGATCTCGACAACCGGCGTATGGTCGCCCGTCCGGCCCTCCTTCACGACCTGCGCCCACCAGCCGAACATCACCCAGAAGACCATCGCAAACCCGATAGCCATCAGCCACCAGCTGCCTTCGGCGATGCCGAACAGGCCCTTCATGTAGGTCACGGCGCCAAGTGCCAGCACCAGCACGGCCACCGAGCCGATCAGCGGCCAGGGCGAGGGGTTTACGAGGTGGTAGTCGTGTTTGACGTCGCCGCCGGCCATGAGTCTCAAATCCTCTATGGAATCCCATAACTTTGGGGCTGTTTAGCGTGGGCCCCGCCCACGTTGCAACCGGGTCAGCCGGGTGAGGCCGAATTCGCCGCACCCTTGGCCGCCTCGCGCGCCAAGGGCTGTTCGCGGGGCCCGGAATAGGCCGAACTGTCAAAGAATGTGTAGCTGAGGGTGATGGTTTCGAGCTTGCCGGCCACCCGGTCGGTCACCAGCTCCGGCGCCACGAAATAAACCACCGGCAGTTTCCGCGTTTCGCCGGGGGCAATCACCCGTTCGGAAAAGCAGAAGCATTCCAGCTTGTTGAAATACGGCCCGGCATAGTGCGGGGTCACGTTATAGCTGGCGATCACCCGGATGTCCTGATTCGTCGGATTCCTGACTTCATAGAAGGCCAGGCCATGCTGGCCCAGCTGCACCGTCTGGCGGGTCTGAAGCGGACGGAACTGAAGCGGCGTATCCGCCACGTTGGCATCGAAGCGCACTTCGACCGTCTGGTCGAGAATCTGCGACGGGCCCTGCGTGGCTACCCGGGTCGTGCCGCCAAAGCCTGTGACCTTGCAGAACAGGTCGTAGAGCGGCACAGCTGCATAGGCGAGGCCGACCATGCCGGCGACCCCGGCAGACGCGATCAGCGCAACTGTGCGGTTTGAAAGGGCCATCACATCCGCTCCGAAACACCGGTGCCAGTATGCAGGCGCACCATGGTGATCAGCATCACCAGCACGACGAATCCGGCGAGCGCGAGGCCAAGCCACAGATTGCGACGCCTGCGCGCCTTGAGCGCGTCAGCACCGAGTTGCGGGATCTGTGGCGGGGGCTTCGGCGCTTCGGTCATGTCACACCGCCCCCAGCGGGAACCAGAGGCCCGCCCCATGCTCCACCAGCACCGCGCCGAACAGCGCGAACAGGTAGAGGATCGAGAACACGAAGGTCGACTTCGCGAGTTTCATGTCGGCGCCCGCGGCATCCGCATCGCCCGCCTTCGAGCGTGTCAGGCGCACCGCATACGCAAGGAAAACCGCGCCGAGCGCAGAGGCAACCGCGCCATAGATCCACCCGCCCAGCCCCGTCGCCAGCGGCGCCAGAGAAACCGGGATCAGCAACACAGTGTAGAGCAGGATCTGCGTGCGTGTCGCTTTCGCCCCATGCGTCACCGGCAGCATCGGCACGGACACCTTGGCATATTCCTTGTGCGCCAGCAGCGAGAGTGCCCAGAAGTGCGGCGGGGTCCAGAAGAAGATGATGGCGAACAGGATCCAGGCATCCAGCGGCATGGTGCCGGTCACCGCCGCCCAGCCGATCACCGGCGGGAACGCGCCTGCCCCCCCGCCAATGACGATATTCTGCGGCGTCGCCCGCTTCAGCCACATGGTGTAGATGACGCCGTAATAGAAGATCGAGAAGGCCAGCAGGCCGGCCGCCAGCCAGTTCGAGGCGAGCCACATCAGCATCACCGACACGCCCGACATGATCAGGCCCATCGTCAGCGCTTCCTCGCGCGGCACGGCGCCGGACGGGATCGGCCGCGTCGCGGTGCGTGCCATCACGGCGTCGATATCGGAATCGTACCACATGTTGATCGCCCCTGCCGCGCCCGATCCGAGCGCGATGGCAAACGTCGCGATCGCGGCCATCAGCGGATGCATGGCGATGCCGGTGATCCCGGTCGCCGCCACCAGGCCCGCAAAGCCCGTGAACACCACCAGCATCATGATGCGGGGCTTCATCAGGTTCACATAGTCCGCGGCGGTCGCAGGGCGCTTGGCGGAAGTGGCGGGCAGGTCAGTCATTTCAAAGTGTGTCCGGATCATCCGAGCCGAAACGGCCCACATGCCTGACGCATGAGGGCCGCCCCGGGATTTCAGGTCTGGTCCGGCCCGGAGCGGCGGGCCGGGGCAAGTCAGTGGCCGCCCTTGCTGTTGACCACCGGCAGTTCGTTATACTGGTGGAATGGCGGCGGGGACGGCAGCGTCCATTCCAGCGTCGTGGCGCCTTCACCCCAGGGGTTGCCATTGCCGTGCGCATCCACGGTCGCCTTGCGGCGCTGGACCATCGCCAGGACCAGCGACAGCAGGAAGATCAGCGTCGCCACCAGGGTGATCGCGTAGCCGATCGACGACACATAGTGCCAGAGCGCAAAGCCGTCGTTATAGTCAATGTAACGGCGGGGCATGCCCTGCAGGCCCAGGAAGTGCTGCGGGAAGAACAGCACGTTCGAACCGATGAACATCAGCCAGAAATGCAGGCCGCCGAGGAAGCTGTTGTACTTCACGCCGAACATCTTCTCGAACCAGTAGTACCAGCCCGCGAACAGGCCGAACACCGCGCCGAGCGAGAGCACATAATGGAAGTGCGCGACGACGTAGTAGGTGTCATGCAGCGCGTGGTCGATACCCGCATTCGCCAGCACCACGCCGGTCACCCCGCCGACGGTGAACAGGAAGATGAAGCCGATGGCCCAGAGCATCGGCAGTTTGAAGTCGATGGAGCCGCCCCACATCGTGGCAATCCACGAGAAGATCTTGATGCCGGTCGGCACCGCGATCACCATCGTTGCCGCCACGAAGTAAGCCTTGAGGTCCACGTTCATGCCGACCGTGTACATGTGGTGCGCCCACACGACGAAGCCGATCACGCCAATGGCCACCATCGCATAGGCCATGCCGAGATAGCCGAAGATCGGTTTCTTCGAGAAGGTCGAGACGATATGGCTGATGATGCCGAAGGCCGGCAGGATCATGATGTACACTTCGGGGTGGCCGAAGAACCAGAACAGGTGCTGGAACATCACCGGGTCGCCGCCACCGTTCGGGATGAAGAATTGCGAGCCGAAGTTACGGTCGGTCAGCAGCATGGTCAGCGCACCCGCCAGAACCGGCAGGGCGAGCAGCAGCAGCACGGCTGTCACCAGCATCGACCAGGCAAACAGCGGCATCTTGTGCAGCGTCATGCCCGGCGCGCGCATGTTCAGGATGGTCACGATGAAGTTGATGGCACCCAGGATCGACGCAATACCGGCGGTGTGAAGTGACAGGATCAGCAGGTCCATCGCCGGGCCGGGATGGCCGATACCGGACGACAGCGGCGGGTAAAGCGTCCAGCCGCCGCCGAAACCATTACCGCCCGGACCACCCGGAACGACCATGGAGATGCAGGCCAGGATGAAGGCCACGACCGTCAGCCAGAACGAGATGTTGTTCATCCGCGGGAAGGCCATGTCCGGCGCGCCGATCATCAGTGGCACGAACCAATTGCCGAAGCCGCCGATCAGCGCCGGCATGACCATGAAGAAGATCATGATCAGGCCGTGATAGGAAATCACGACATTGTAGAAGTGCTTGGCATGGGTGATCGCCGCATCGCCTTCCAGGCCCAGGAGATTGGTCTGGATCCAGAGCAGCGGGCCGAGGCCCGGCTCTGCCAGCTCCCAGCGGATCAGGCCGGACAGCGAATAGCCAACGATGCCGGCGATCAGCGAGAAGACGAGGTACAGCGTCCCGATATCCTTGTGGTTCGTCGAGAAGAACCAGCGCGTGAAGAATCCGGGCTTGTGATCATGAGCGTCGTGGCCGTGATCGAGGGCGACTTGATCCATGGGCATGAGGAATACTCTTCTTCGGATATCAGTTGTTGGACGCGTACTTGGTTTCCGGCTCGATGGCCGCCGTCATCGTGACGGTCGCGGCCACCGCGGCCTCGTAATCCCCGGCCTTCATCAGCTCGGCCCAGCGATCGAACTGCGCCTGCGTGACGACGCGGACCTCGATCGGCATGAAGGCGTGGTCGACACCGCAGAGCTCGGAGCACTGGCCATAATAGATACCCGGCTCATCGACGAGGAACCAGCCCTCGTTGAGACGGCCGGGCACGGCATCGGTCTTCACGGCAAAGGCCGGAACGGTCCAGGAGTGGATCACGTCTGCAGCCGCGACATAGTACCGGATATAGCGGCCGGCGGGCACGACCATCGGATAGTCGGTGGCGTAGTTCACCGGCAGCGAGTCGAAGTCGCGGCGGCCCGTGGACTTCTCGTAATTCTCGCGGTCGCTCGGGCGGCCCTTGTGCACGCCGTTGGAGATGAACTCGATCGGGTTGCCGCCATCATCGATGAGGTCGGGATAAGTATAGGTCCAGTTCCACTGGTTGCCCTGGATCTTTACGTTGACGAAGCCCTTCTCGGCCGCATCGGGGAAATGGTTCTTGGTGTAGGCGAGGTGCTGCGCGGTCTTGCCTTCTGCCAGCAGCTTCTTCGAGGTCGCTGCGATCTCGCCGAGGTTCGGCGTGACGTTCTGGTAATAGAGGTTGGGGAAGGACAGGCTGGCGATACCAACCAGGATCAGTGCGGGCACCACTGTCCAGATCACTTCCACTGTCGTGTTATGGCTGAATTTGCGGGGCGTCTTGTTGGCGCGCTGGCTGTAGCGGACCATCACCCACAGGAGCAGCACCAGAACCAAGGCGGTGATCAGCGTGATGATCCAGAGCAGGACAATGTGGAATTCGTGCACACGTTCGGCGATTCGGGTGGCTGCGGGCTGGAAATTGATCCCGCCATTCTCAGGCAGGGCCGCAAAGGCAGGGGCAGCGAACAGGCTGGCGAAGAGGGCGGCAATCAGGTGACGCACGATGAAACACCTCGGTTCGGAACGGATTCGGCCACTTCCTATACCAGCCGCCCGGTTTCCCCCAGCCTTTTCCGCGCTCAAAATTGTCGCAGCGCATCGCCGCACACGCCGATCCGTGCTACATGTGGGCCAAGGTTCAGAGGGAGACACACCATGTTCCGCAGCCTTTTGCTTGCCGCTTCGGCGGTCCTTCTCGCCCCGTTTGCCCACGCCCAGGTAACGGTGATCGGCGGCGGGATTGCCCGGGATTGCTATGAAGCGGTCAAATTCAACCTGGGAAAGCCCGCCGATGCTGAGGCCATCTGCACCCGCGCCCTCGAGCATGAAGCCCTGAACATGTCCAACAAGGCCGCTACCTACACCAATCGCGGCGTGCTTCGCATGCGCCAGGGTGCCTACGACGCCGCCCTTGCCGATTATGCCCTGGCCAAGCGCCTGCGCCCGGAAACCGGTGCGACCTGGCTGAACGAAGGTGCGGCCTACATCTTCAAGAAGGATTACAATTCCGCCCTCGCCTCGCTGGAAAAGGCCATCGAGCTCGACTCCCAGGACCTCTATGCCGCCTATTACAACCGCGCCATCGCGCGGGAGCAGACCGGCGACATCGAAGGGGCCTACTATGACTTCGTGAAATCGAAGGAGCTGAACTCTAACTATCCGGCAACCGACCGCCAGCTCGCCCGTTTCACCGTGACGACGAATTGACATCCCGGCGCTTGCCCTGGTCCGGCCGGCACCGCATGTTGAGGGCATGACCGACTCTGCCCTGCCCTTTGCTGTTTCCGATGCCTTGCCGATCCTGGCGGATGCCGCCAGAGGCGCCGACGATGCCGACCTCTACATCGAACGCTCGCGTTCGGAGAGCTTC
>JBKBJF010000045.1:0-12801 GCA_046293935.1 Hyphomonas sp. | reverse complement strand
GTGATCGGCACGGCCGGTGCGGTCGGTATCAACTCCCTGCAGGAAAAAACCCTCGGCGAGGCCGTGGATGACGCGACCACTTCCAGCGAAATCAAGGCCAAGCTTCTCAACGAAAGCGGCGCCCGATTCGCCGAAGTGGATGTCGAGGTCGCCAACGGGCTGGTCCTGCTGTCGGGCCGGGTCAATGCCCCGGAAGACCGTACCTATGCTGAAGGGATCGCCTGGAGTGCGTCCCGCACGCAGGATGTCGCCAACGAGATCCGGATCGAACCTCCGGGCGGGTTCTTCTCGAACGTTTCCGACGAAATCATCACCGGCCGGGTCCGCGCCCGCCTGATCGGCTCGTCCAAGGTCAAGAGCGTCAACATCAATGTCGAGACGTATGGCGGCGTCGTGTACCTGATGGGCATCGCCCGCAGCACCGAGGAGTTGCGGGCCGCCGCCGAAGAGGCCAGCGTGGTCGGCGGCGTGAAACAGGTCGTGTCCTATATCCGGGTGCGTGAAGCCTCTTCCCGGCAGGCCGCCCCGATCCGGACCGAGGCCCCGCCTGCCCCGGCACCTGCCCCCACTTATCAAGCGCCTCCTGACGCTTCATATACAACCGAGCCGATGCCCGAGCTGCACGGCGCCAGTTACAACCCAGGAAGCCGCTGAGCCACCGGAGCGCGCCTTCCGCCGCAACGGGAGGCCTCCAGCGCGTGACGCTCCGCATAGCCATCCAGATGGACCCGCTGGAGCGGGTGAATATTGACGGCGACACGACCTTTGCCCTGGCCGAGGCCGCCCAGGCCCGGGGCTATCCCCTGCATGTCTATGGCCCGCATGATCTCGCCTGGACCAGCGGCCGGCTGACCGCACGGGCACGCCCGGCAAGGGTGCAGCGCGTGCGCGAGACCCCCGGCCTGTTCGGCGAGACGGTCACGCTCGATCTCGCCCGAGATACGGATGTGGTTCTGATGCGCCAGGACCCGCCCTTCGACATGGGCTACATCACGGCCTGCCACCTGCTTGAATCCGTCTCCGGCGAGACACTGGTGCTCAACGATCCGGCCGGGGTGCGGTCGAGCCCGGAAAAGATTTTCCCCCTAATGTTCCCCGACATCATGCCGCCCACGCTGGTGACGCGCGACCGCGCGGTGATCGATGCCTTCCGCGCCGAACACCGCGACATCATCGTCAAGCCGCTCTACGGGCATGGCGGGGCGGGCGTGTTCCGGCTGACCTGGGAAGACCCGAACCTCGACTCCCTGCTCGAGATGTTCCTCAGCCGTTCCGGCGAACCGGTGATGGTGCAGGCTTTCCTGCCGGCTGTCTCCGAGGGCGACAAGCGGATCATCCTGATCGACGGAGAACCTGTCGGCGCCATCAACAGGCGGCCGAAATCCGGACAGGTGCGCTCCAACCTCGTCGTCGGGGGCACGGCGGAGGCCACCACCCTGTCCGCCGCCGACCGGGCCATCTGTGCACGCATCGGACCGGAGCTCAAACGGCGCGGCCTGATGCTGACCGGAATCGACGTGATCGGCGGGCGGCTGACCGAGGTGAACGTGACCTCCCCCACCGGCCTGCAGGCCCTCAGGCGCCTTTCAGGCATTGATGCTGCTGCCAAATTCTGGGACGTTGTGGAACAGAAGCTTGCGGCGCGGGGCCCGTAGCGTCATTCTGGGGGTATGTTGATGAAACCGGTCACTGCCATACTATTCCTGTCACTCGCAGCCGCGGGCACGGCCTGTTCCGACGCCGGCACGGCCAAGGCCACCAGTGGCGAGGCGCCTGTCGAAACGGCCTCGGCCGAAACCGAGGTGAAGGGCAAGCTGAACCTGAACATCGGCCGCGCGAGCGAAGACCGGGGCGGCCTGATCGTTTCCGGCAATACAGGCCCTTCCAATGGCCTGCTGATTTCTCCGAGCTCCGGCGGCGGCAACTTCAAGGATGTCGAAAGCCTTGACGTCCAGATCACGGAACCGGCGGAGGACCTGCTGACAGCTCCGGCGAAGAAGGCCGGCGAGGACGAGATCATCCGGCTGCCGGAATAGCTGCGCTCATCCGGACAGGTTCTCCTGCGCCAGCCATTCCGAACAGGCCTGAACTGCTTGCGGCAGCAAGTCCGGACGCTCGATATAATAATGATCCGCGCCCTGAATATCGCGGTACGCTTTGCGGGAATGCCCGACGGCCTCGAACAGGCGACGGGCATGGCTCGGCGTGCAGGCGAGGTCTGCGGTATTGTTGATCACCAGCACCGGGCAGGAGACGCGCGCGGCATTGCCGAGGCCACCCGCATGCGTGGTGTCATACCCCCATTGCGACAGCCATGAGCGCAGCGTCGTGAAACGCGCGAGACCGACAGGACCATCATTGGCGATGCGCGGTTCGCCAAGATAACAGGTATAGGGGCGCCGGTCAGAGGGCTCCTGGGTGGGATCGGTCCAGCATACGCTCGCCATCGTCCCGTGCACGGTGAAGGCGCGCTCCATGTTGGCCTCGCCGCGGCGGCGGAAACCGTCCAGAGTCTCCCTGACCCAGGCCGTGATGCGCCGGTTGCGGGCAATCTGGGCAGCTCTGAAACGGGCGACGAAGTCCTGCGAATAGGGAGGCTGTGCCGGGCAGGCAGGGTCATAGATGTTGAGGGCCGGATCGCGGTCGAACGGACGCGACTCGTCCGTGATCGACGGATCCATCCATTCCGTCAGTGTGATGGCCCGGCTGACATGCGCCGCGAGCAGCATGATGCCATCGGCCGGGGGCAGCGCCTTCTTTGTCAGGTCGTAAGGATCACCGGCCGGTGTCTCGGTGATGGTCGGGTGCTCGGCCTGGTCCTGATAGAACAGCGACAGCGATCCGCCCCCGGACCATCCGCCGAGAACCACGCGCTTGTAGCCGAGCCGGCTGCGCGCATGTTCGATGCAGGCACCGAAGTCGGCCACGCACTTCTCCATGATCAGCGCGGTATCGTTGCCGCGGTAGCGGGTGTTGCAATAGATCACATGCTGGCCGCTGCGTGCGAGCGCCGAGACAAGCGGCAGAAAGGAACCGCCACCGATCGGGTGGGAAAAGATGATGACACTCTCAGCCTTGGTGCCGGCCGGATAGATGCGCATGCATTCGACCGGCACGGTATCGCCTGCCCCGCCATACACATCCTTGAAGCTGGAGGGGTCCTTGTGCAGCACCAGATAGGGCTCCCGGACGATTTCCGTTGCGCCAACCGCCATGCGTGCCTCCTTGCCCCTGAGCGTTCCGGGGTGCAGATTATTGCTCCTGACGGCGCTGTCCATGCAGGCCGCAGGGTCAAGGGAGGACACCATGATCAAGGCCAACGGCATCCATCATATCGCCATCATGGCGGCCGACATCAAAGAGCATATTGCCTTCTTCTCCGATGTTATGGGCTTCCAGCTGTCCGCCCTGTTCGACATGCATGGCGTGCCGGGCGGCGTGCATGCCTTCCTGCATATGGATGACCATTCCTATTTCTCGGTCGTGCAGCTGCCGGCCGTGAAGGACATCCCGATCCAGCTGGGGGTGACCCATGCCGGCACAGGCGCGGGGCCATCCGCCCCCGGAACAATGCAGCACCTCGCCTTCCGGGTGGACACGCTCGACGACCTGCTCGCCATCCGCGACCGCATCCGCAGCAAGGGCGTGAATGTCATCGGCCCGCTCGACCATGCCATGTGCCATTCCATCTACTTTGCCGGGCCGGATCAGATGACGCTGGAGGTTGCCTGCTCGACCGTGCCGATCGACCCGCGCGCCTGGATCGATCCGGCCGTGGTGGAACGCTGCGGCATCAGCCCGGCCGAACTGGAGACCTACAAGGCCCCTGATCCGTATGCCGGTGAAGGCGGGCGCGTGAAACAGCCGCCATACGATCCGGCCAAGCCGCATCAGGCCTATCCCGAGGCGATGTACAAGGCGATGCTGGCCGCGCCGGATGAGGTCATTCTGAAGACCACGAAATTCGAGCCGCCCGTAAAGGTTACCGCCTGACCCCTGCCAGGGGAAAGCCGCACGGGCACACGCACCGGTCGTATCTGGCCTGCCGGTTGCATGTCCGGTGATGGACTTGCCTGTCCGGGCTGGAGGCTTCTGCGGTGTCACGTCAAGACACATCCCCCGCGCATGAAGCGCGCAAACCGACCGATGCGGACCGCATCGTCGGCCAACGCCTGCGCCAGGGCCGGCGTGAACTGGGCATGACCCAGGAAGCCCTGGCCGCTACCCTTGGCGTGACTTTCCAGCAGATCCAGAAATACGAAGCCGGCCACAGCCGGATGTCGGCGGGCCGTCTGCTCGAGATCGCCATCGCCATCGGCCGTCCGGTCGCCTGGTTCTATGAACCCTTCGAGATTGCCGGAACCCCCGACATGCGGCGTGGGCGGGAGCTTCAGGTGCACGACCTGAAACGCGATGCCCGGCGGCTGCTGGACGAAATCGCCGATCTCGAAAGCCTGCAGGCCGCCGTGCACGTGCTGCAGGCGCTCGTGCTGCGCCAGCGCTAGTTGCCCCTGGTCAGTTCCTTCAGCTCATACAGCAGCTGCAGCGCTTCGCGCGGTGTCAGCGCATCCGGATCGATTGCTTCAAGTTTCGCGACCAGCCGGCCGGTTTCCGGCGGCAGGTCAGGTTCAGCGTGCGAGGGAGCCGCTGCAAACAGCGGCAGGCTTTCTGCCGCAGACGGTCCGGCTTCCAGCTGTTTCAGGATCTGCGCCGCCCGGCTCACGGCGCTTTTCGGCAGGCCGGCGAGGCGCGCAACCTGCACGCCATACGACTTGTCTGCCGGGCCGGGCTGCACCTCATGCAGGAAGACCAGTTCGTTCTTCCATTCGCGTGCCTTCAGGCTGGCATTGGCCGCACCCGGAAGGTCGGCAGCAAGCGCCGTCAGTTCATGATAGTGGGTGGCAAAGATCGCCCGGCACTTCGTCTGTTGCAGCAGATGCTCCACCGCCGCCCACGCGATCGCCAGGCCGTCCCAGGTCGACGTGCCGCGGCCGACCTCGTCGAGGATGACGAAACTGTCCGGCGTCGCCTGATTGAGGATCACGGCGGTTTCCACCATCTCGACCATGAAGGTCGACCGGCCCCGCGCCAGATCGTCTGATGCGCCGACGCGCGAGAAGACCCGGTCGGCGAGGCCCAGACGGAAAGACGAAGCCGGCACGAAGCAGCCCGCCTGCGCCAGGATTACTGCCAGGGCGGCCTGCCGCAGATAGGTCGACTTGCCCGCCATGTTCGGCCCGGTGACGAGCAGGAAGCGAGGCGCCTGCTCCCCGCTTGCATCCAGTGACAGGCCGTTGGCGGTAAAGCCCTTCCCTTCCCGGCGCAGCGCTGCCTCGACCACCGGATGGCGCAGGCCCTGCGCCTCGAAGACCGGACGGGTATCGATCACCGGGCGCACGGCGCCGGCCTCCTCTGCCCACACCGCCTGAGCCGCAGCAACATCCACTTCTGCCAGCGCCGCTGAAACGTCCGCCAATGCCGCGCTCTCTGCAGCAACGCGCGCGCAGAAGCCCTCGAACAGAGCCTGTTCGATCGCAAGTGCTTCCTCTTCCGCGCGGCTGATGCGCCCGGCCAGCTCGGCAAGCTCCGTGGTCGACAAACGCACCGCCCCGGCCATCGTCTGGCGGTGGATGAAGGTTTCCGCAAGCGGCGGCTTCAGCAGCGGGTCGGCGGCCCGCGCCGGAACTTCGATGAAATAGCCGAGCACGTTGTTGAACTTGATCTTCAGGGACGCAACGCCCGCCGCCGCCGCATAGCGGGCCTGCATCGCGGCGATGATGCGACGGCTGTCCTCACGCAGCGCGCGAACCTCGTCTAGGCCCGCATCCCATCCGGCGGCAATGAACCCGCCCTCGCGGGCCAGTACCGGCGGCGTCTCGACAATCGCTTTGGCCAGATCGGCGGCGAGTGCAGAGAGACCCGGCGCAGAGCCCAGCCCGAGTGTTGCTGCGGCGGCATCGAGTTTCGCTGGCCGCTTGCCCATCGCCGCAAGCAGGCGCGCTGTGGCGATGCCCGCTTCCAGCGCCTTGGCGAGCGCCTGCAGATCGCGCGGCCCGCCGCGCCCGAGGCTGAGACGCATCGCGGCGCGTTCAAGGTCCGGCGCAGATTTCAGCGCGGCGCGCAGATCCTGCGTCAGCGCGCGGGCCTCTGCGAAAAAGCTCACCGCGTCATAGCGTGCCGTGATCTCGGCTGGCTGCCGTGACGGGCGTGACAGACGCGCCGCCAGGAGCCGCGCGCCGGGGGCGGTGACTGTGCGGTCGATGGCGGCCAGCAGCGAGCCCTCCCGCCCGCGCGTGAACGAGCGGTCGATCTCGAGACTGGCGCGCGTCGCCGGATCGATCAGCAGCGCGCCGCCGGCTTCAGCCCGCTTCGGCACCGAGAGGCGTGCCGGACGGCCGGCCTGCGTGAGCTTCACATAGTCGAGCAGCAGGGCAGCAGCCGCGAGTTCCGTCTTGGAGAATGTGCCGAGCCCGTCGAGCGCTGCGACTTCGTAGGCCTCCTTGAGCAGCGCTTCACCTGACTTTGAATTTGCGACGCGAGCCGGACGTTCCGTTACCGGCACGCTCAGGATTTCCGCCAGGCCAAGCCGTGCCGGACGGTCACGGTCCGTCTCGGCAATCACGAGTTCGCTGAGCGGCCAGGCCAGCAGCGCGTCGGCAATCCGGGAAGACTCCAGCTCGGCAAGCTCGAACAGGCCCGTCGAGACATCACAGACGGCAATCGCTGCCTCGCCCTGCCCCGAAAAGGCCAGCGCCGCCAGCGCCTGGCCCTGCCGGGCGGGCAGCAGCGCTTCCTCGGTCAGCGTTCCAGGGGTGACGATCCGGACGATCTCGCGGCGCACGATGGCTTTCGAACCGCGCTTGCGGGCTTCGGCCGGGGTTTCGGTCTGTTCGCACACGGCCACCCGGCACCCGGCCTTGATCAGGCGGGCGAGATAGCCCTCGGCCGCGTGGCAGGGCACCCCCGCCATCGGGATCGGCTGGCCGTCATGCTCGCCCCGTGCGGTCAGCGTGATGTCCAGAATCCCGGCTGCCTTGACGGCATCCTCGAAGAACAGTTCGTAGAAATCTCCCATCCGGAAGAACAGCAGCGCGTCCGGATGCGCCGATTTGATCGACAGGTATTGAGCCATGAACGGCGTTGGTTCAGCCGCAGGCGCTGGTTTGGAGGCAGTATCCGGCATAGCCCGGCACGCTAGCCGCTCGGGCAGGGATTCGCAAAGCGGGAACACCGCCGCTGTGCGGAATTGGCTGTTGGCAGGCGCTGCGCAGCGCCCTAGACGGAGGGCAGGACCGATCAGAAAAGTTTTGCCATGACGACGCAGCGCCCGAGCTTTACCGACCAGGAAGCCCTCGACTTCCATTCGACCCCCACGGCCGGCAAGATCTCGATGATCCCGACCAAACCGATGGGCACGCAGCGCGACCTCTCGCTCGCCTACAGCCCGGGCGTCGCCGTGCCGGTTCTGGCGATCGCGGAGAATGCGGATCGCGCCTACGATTACACCTCCAAGGGCAATCTTGTCGCCGTCATTTCAAACGGCACCGCGATTCTCGGTCTCGGCAATCTCGGGCCGATGGCTTCCAAGCCAGTGATGGAGGGCAAGTCCGTCCTGTTCAAGCGCTTCGCCGATATCGACAGTTTCGATGTCGAAGTGAACACGCGCGATGCCGAAGACTTCATCCGCACCGTACGCAACATCGGCGCCACCTGGGGCGGCATCAACCTCGAGGATATTTCCGCGCCGGACTGTTTCATCATCGAGAGCCGGCTGCGCGAGGAACTCGACATTCCGGTCTTCCATGACGACCAGCACGGCACCGCCATCATTGCCGCCGCCGGCCTGATCAATGCGTGCGAAATCACCGGGCGGAAACTGTCGGACGTGAAGGTGGCCGTCTCCGGTGCCGGCGCGGCCGGCCTGTCGGTCGCGGGTCTCATCCGCCATCTCGGCGTGAAGGCGGAAAACATCCTGATCTGCGACACGGCCGGTGTCGTCTATGAAGGCCGGACCGAGAAGATGGACCAGTTCAAGTCTGCCTTCGCGGTCAAGACCAAGAAGCGCACGCTGGCCGAGGCGATGGACGGGGCCGATGTGTTCATGGGCCTGTCGGTGAAAGGCGCGGTGACCAAGGACATGGTCAGGTCGATGGCGAAGAACCCGATCATCTTCGCGATGGCGAACCCCGACCCGGAAATCACGCCGGAAGACATCAAGTCCGTGCGTGACGATGCGATCATCGCGACCGGGCGTTCGGACTATCCGAACCAGGTCAACAACGTGCTGGGCTTCCCCTACATCTTCCGCGGCGCGCTCGATGTGCGGGCCCGCAGTATCAATGAGGAAATGAAGGTCGCCTGCGCCCGCGCGCTGGCGGAACTGGCCCGTGAGGATGTGCCGGACGAAGTCGCCGCTGCCTATCACGGTGCCCGTCCTACCTTCGGTCGCGATTACATCATCCCCACGCCCTTCGATCCGCGCCTGATCAGCTTCATTCCGCCCTTCGTCGCGAAGGCCGCGATGGATACCGGCGTGGCCCGCAAGCCGATCGCCGACATGGATGCCTACCGCCGCAGCCTCGTGCGCCGCGCCGATCCGTCGGCAGCCTTCCTGCAGGGCGTGCAGGCACGCTGCCGCGAAGTGCAGCGCCGCATCGTGTTTGCCGAGGGCGAGGAACCCGCTGTCGTGCGCGCCGCCTGGAGCTTCAAGAACCAGGGCCTCGGCCACCCGATCCTGATCGGGCGCGAGGCGCAGGTGGAAGCGACAATGGAGCAGATGGGCGTGCCGGCCGGGGCGCTGGACATCATCAATGCGCGCCTGTCCGACAACAACCCGGTGTACACGGACCTTCTCTATGCCCGCCTGCAGCGCAAGGGCTACCTGAAGCGCGACGTGCAGCGCCTCGTCAACCAGGACCGCAATGTGTTCGGCGCCTGCATGCTGAAGAACGGCGATGCCGATGGCATGGTGACGGGCGTGACCCGCGCCTATGACGTGGCGCTGAAGGATTCGCTTCTGGTGCTCGACCCGATTCCCGGACAGGCAGTGATCGGCATGTCGATGGTGATCAACATGGGCAAGACGATCTTCATCGCCGATACCAGCGTCAATGAACTGCCCGATGGCAAGGCACTGGCCAGCATCGCCCTGGAAGCGGCCCGCGCTGTGCGCGCCATGGGCTTCTCACCCCGCGTCGCGTTCCTGTCCTACTCGACCTTCGGCAACCCGATGGGCGAGCGCGGCGACAAGGTGCGCGATGCTGTCTGCATCCTCGACCGCACGCCGGGCATAGACTTCGAGTACGAAGGCGACATGAACGCGGATGTCGCGCTCAACCCCAACCATAAACTGCTCTACCCGTTCTCGCGCCTGAGTGGCCCGGCCAACGTGCTCGTCATGCCCGCGATCCATTCAGCCTCTATCGCGACGAACCTGCTCGAGCAGATGAGCCGTGCGGTCGTGATCGGGCCGATGCTGCTCGGCCTCGAGAAGCCGGTGCAGATTGCGCCGCTGGGCGCAACCGTGGGCGATATCGTCGACCTGGCGGCGCTGGCGGCGTTCGACATCGACAACGTGCACAGCGCCTGAGACGGATCAGGCCGCCGCTTCGGCTTCCGGCTTCGGCAGGCGGGACTGGCGCAGCCATTCGGCGGCCGACAGGACGACGGCCACGCCGCCGAGCCAGAAGGTGATGATGAAGACCGAATAGTAGCCCTGCGTCTCGATCAGGCCGCCGAGCCAGGGCCGGCCAAGCGTGCCGATCAGCATGGTGAGCGACGCGAGCAGGGCATACTGGACCGCAGCGAAGCGTGGATTCACAACCGAGGTGAGATAGGCGACGATGGCCACGCTGGCAAAGCCGCCGGCGAGGTTCTCGCCCGCGATCGCCATCATCAGACGGGCCATGCGCTCGCCTGCCTCTGCGCCCTGCCCTTCCGGTGAGATCGCCGCCGCCCATCCGGCAAAGGTGCGGATCGGCTCGGCGAGGTAGGTCCATTCGAGGAAGGCATCGATGCTGGCCCCGCCGCGCGAGAGATCCGCAAACAGAAGATTGGTCGCCGCCGCAAGCACGGCGCCGGTGATCAGCACCGGCATGCGTCCGACGAACCCGATGATCACAGCCCCGATCGCAGCGCCCGCGATGGTCATCAGCACACCGAAGAATTTCGAGGCCACGGCAACATCTGCCATCGAGTGGTGCAGCGCGCCGAACCGTTCATCGAGATAGAAGGGATAGGCGAAAGAGCCCCAGACCGAATCCGTGAACCGGTAGGTCAGGGCCAGCAGCAGCACCAGCAGCGCGCCCCATTTCAGACGGGCGATCAGGTCCATCAGCGGATCGAAGATCGATCGGAACACGACGCGCAGGATGCGTGTTCCTGCCGCCTCGCCTGCGGGCGCCGCCGGCACCTCGCCCGGCACGGTCCCGTGCCGCATGAGCAAAACCAGCGCGCCCAGCGCCGGCAGGATCACGGTGAGGCCGACGATCCATGGGCCCTGCTGGGTGACGAAGGCCCCCCCCTTCGGCGGCGGCACCTGGGTGAAGGATGCGATCACGAACATGGCGATCATCAGGAAAGCGGCGATCCATCCGCCGGCCACGAGCAGCGCGGCAAGGCTGCGCTCGCGGGCAGGTACGCCCGGCTCGAAGCTGAGGCGGGGCCCGCCTTTGATTTCAGGCGCATCCGGTTCCGGTGCCAGCAGCGTGCCGGAAATCGCGATCACCATCACGGCGGCGATCATCACATAGACCGCGACCCAGCCGTAATACTGCGCCATCAGGAGTGCGAGGAAGCCGGTGATGAACACGGCAATGCGGTAGCCGAACTGGTAGAGAGCGGCCATCAGGTCCTTGTCTTCCTCGGTGCGCGCCACTTCGATCCGCCAGGCATCCAGCACGATGTCGTGCGTGGCCGAGGCGAGCGCGGCGAAGAGGGCAATGAAGGCGACAAGGCCGATATTCTGCCCCGGATTGGAGAAGGCGAGCAGGAACAGCAGCGCCGCAATCAGCAGCTGCAGGCTGAGCAGCCAGGTGCGCCGGGGGCCCAGGAACGGGAAAGGGTGCGAGGCCTTCTGGAAGGCCGGCGACCAGAGGAACTTGAAGGCATAACCGATGGTGACAAGCGACAGGACGCCGATTTCTGAAGGCTTGACGCCCTCTGTCGTCAGCCAGGCATTCAGCGTGCCGAGCACGGCACCATAGGGCAGGCCGGCCGCCAGCGCGAGCAGCAGCATCGCCGCCATCCGCCGGTCATTCATGGCCTTCAGGGCACGGACGAACCGGGGTGTCTCGCGCACGCGGCCTGTCTCTGCGACCGCCTCGCTCATGCAGCCCCCGCCTCGCGCCCGGGCGCCCGTGTCCAGTGCAGGGCCAGCGACCGCAGCGCCTCCGCGTCAAGAGGCTTGGCCGCCACGCCGCTGGCTCCGGCCTCGCGGGCGCGCCGTTCGATATCCGGGGTGATCTCTGCCGAGACGGCAATCACCGGGGCGGCAAAGCCAGAGGCCCGCAGGCGCCGCATCGCCTCAAATCCGTCCATCACCGGCATGCGCAAATCCATCAGTACCAGACAGGGCTCCATCCGCGCGGCCGCTTCCAGCGCCTCGCTTCCGGTCGCGGCCACAGTGACGTTAAATCCGGCTGATTCCAAGGCGCGGCGTGCAATCAGCGCATTTACAGGATTGTCATCCGCGATCAGCACACGGCCCTCGCCGGTGGCATGGTCGGCATCCTCCGGACCTTGCCGGCCCGTGCGCGCCAGCAGAATCCGCTCGGCCACCGAAGCCAGGCGCAGCGGCCGCACAAGCCAGCCCCGGCAGCCGAGGTCACGGAACCGGCCGATTGCGCCGCGGTCCTCAGGCCGCAGCACGACAAGCGCCGGCGCCTGCCGGGCGAGCGCTGCCACCACGGCCTCGGGCAAATCGGCGCCGATCAGCACCACATCGATCACAGAGGGCAGGACACCCGACGGCACGTCGACCAGATGTGCCCCGAGCCCCATGCCGTTCAGCGCCGCAGCCAGTGACAGCGCCGTGGCCGGCGGAAGGCCGGCGAGCCCCACCACGCCCTCGAGCCGCGGCAGGTCGTGCAGCGGCGGCAGGGCCGCCCGTTTCAGTGGCAGCTCGAACGAAAAGGTCGCCCCCTCACCCGGGAGCGAGGCGACACGGACTTCGCCCCCCAGCAGATCGGCGAGGCGCTTGACGATGGCCAGGCCGAGCCCGACGCCGCCGTCCCGATAGGCATCGCCGCCGGAGGACTGCCGGAACGCTTCGAACAGCCGGGCCTGATCGGCCTGCGAAATGCCCGGGCCGGTATCGCGCACATGAAAGGCGAGCCCGCTGTCCAGCGGCTCGACATCGACGAGCACCGAACCGCGCGCGGTGAATTTCAACGCATTGCCGACCAGATTGAACAGCACCTGGCGGATGCGGCCGGCATCACCTTCAAAGGTGGGCATCGGCGCGGCAAGCCCCCGCACGGCCAGATCGAGTCCTGCCGCATGGGCGCGCGGCGCCAGCAGTTCGACGACTTCGCGCGCCAGCCGCAGCGGACAGAAGCTCTGCGTCTCGATCTCGACGGCGGAGGCATCGAGCCTCGCATAGTCGAGCACATTGTTCAGCAGGTCGAGGAGCCGGGCGCCGGACTGGCGGATGGTTTCGGCATATTCGCGCTGGGCTGGAGTAAGCTCGGTTTCGAGCAGCAGCGAGACCGTGCCCAGAATCCCGTTCAGGGGCGTGCGGATCTCGTGACTGGCGGTCGCGAGAAAGGCCTGTTCGGGCGTGGAAGCGCCCGGAGGGGTGCC
>JBKBJF010000044.1:0-12944 GCA_046293935.1 Hyphomonas sp. | reverse complement strand
ACGAACTCGCCCGCGCCGCCTGCGACCATGCCCTGCATGGCATCATCCTTTCGGATGTCTCGAGCAATATTCTGTATATCAACAAGGCAATCACCGAACTGCTCGGCTATGCGCCCGAAGAAGTGACCGGCAGGAATATCGGCGTCCTGTTCGGCGTGCAGACACTCGATGCGGTGCGGGCCTTCGGAAAACAGACGGTCGAGGAAATCGAGCGGGGCGAGGAAATCAAGATCGAGAAGGATGCCGAAGCGGTTACAAAAACCGGTGAGCGTGTCCGGGTTCAGTTCTCAACCTCGAGCACGCGCTATGGCGGCACAGGCGAGATGCTGTTCATCACCGTTCTGCGCGACGTGCGTGAGGAACGCCGCAAGGCACACGAGCTGCGTGATGCGCTCAACCGCGCCGAACAGGCCACGCGCCTGAAATCGGAATTCCTGGCCAACATGAGCCACGAAATCCGCACGCCCCTGAATGGCGTGCTGGGCATGGCGCAGGTGCTGGCCCACAGCAACCTCACGGAGGCACAGGCCGAACAGGTCAATGTGATCCTCGACTCGGGCAAGACACTGATGGTCCTGCTGAACGACATTCTCGATCTTTCCAAGATCGAGGCGGGCCGGATGGATGTCTCGCCTGTGGCAGGCGACCTTCGCCACAAGCTGAGCGGCGTGTTCAAGCTGCACGAGGCAGCGGCGCGCGAAAAAGGCATCGGCTTCCAGCTGTTCATCCACCCGAGTGTGCCGTCGCGGCTGATCTTCGACCCCGTACGCGTGCGCCAGTGCATCGGCAATCTCGTCTCCAATGCGATCAAGTTCACTTCCAAGGGTGAAGTGATGATCGTCGTCAGCAGTGCACCAACGGATGACGGGCGTCATCTGGTGACCGTTCACGTTTCCGATACGGGAATTGGCATTGCGCCGGACAAGATCGAGCGTGTGTTTGAATCCTTCGCGCAGGAAGACGGATCGACGACCCGCCGTTTCGGAGGAACAGGGCTGGGTCTGTCGATCACGCGCAAGCTTGCCCGGATCATGGACGGCGATGTAACGGCCGCGAGTCAGCCCGGGCGCGGTTCCATCTTTACACTGACTTTCAAGGCTGCCCCGGCCGAACCCCTCACACTCGCCGGGAATGCCGGCATTGCCCAGATTCCACAGCGCAAAGCCCGCAACGGCCTGACCGGCTGCAAGGCCCTGGTGGTGGACGACAATGGCATCAACAGGCGGGTCGCCCGGTCCTTCCTCGAGCATCATGGCCTCGAAATCGGAGAAGCCTGCGACGGCAATGACGCGCTGGAGAAGCTGTCGCGCGACAAGTATGACATTGTGCTGATGGACATCCACATGCCGGGCCTTGATGGCGCAGAAGCGTTCCGCCGCCTGCGCAATTCCGGCAGCATCAACCGGCTCACCCCCGTGATCGCGCTGACAGCGGATTCCATGCACGGCGACCGCGAACGTTTCCTCAGCAAGGGCTTCGACGGCTATGTCTCAAAGCCCATCGAAGAGCGTGCGCTGATATCCGCGATCTCGCAGATCCTGAGCGTCTCGGAAGACTCCACG
Organism: Hyphomonas sp.; assembly: GCA_046293935.1. Lineage (GTDB taxonomy): Bacteria > Pseudomonadota > Alphaproteobacteria > Caulobacterales > Hyphomonadaceae > Hyphomonas. The sequence goes on along the minus strand of JBKBJF010000044.1, from coordinate 11,382 downwards.
ACGTGGCGCGTGAGCGCCTGAGACAGCTTCCCGCGCAGCGGGCCGCTCAGGCCGTTTCGCCGAACAGTTCGCGCCCGATCAGCCAGCGGCGGATTTCGCTGGTGCCCGCCCCGATCTCGTAGAGCTTTGCGTCGCGCAGCAGGCGGCCCGTGGGATAATCGTTGATATAACCGTTACCGCCGAGAATCTGGATGGCATCCAGCGCAAGCCTGGTCGCCGTTTCCGCCGTATAAAGAATGGCCCCGGCAGCATCCTTGCGGGTCGTCTCGCCCCGGTCGCAAGCCTTGGCGACGGCATAGACATAGGCCTTCGCCGCATTCATCTGCACATACATGTCGGCAAGCTTGCCCTGGATCAGCTGGAACTCGCCGATGGACTGGCCGAACTGCTTGCGGTCGTGGATGTAAGGTATCACCACATCCATGCAGGCCTGCATGATCCCGAGGGGACCTGCCGAGAGAACCGCGCGCTCGTAATCCAGCCCGCTCATCAGAACGCCCACGCCGCCATTCAGCGGCCCCATGACGTTTTCTTCCGGCACTTCGCAATCCTCGAACAGCAGCTCGCCGGTTTCCGAGCCGCGCATGCCGAGCTTGTCGAGCTTCTGCGCGACTGAATAGCCCTTCATGCCGCGCTCGATCAGGAAAGCCGTGATTCCCCGGCTGCCCTTGTCCGGCTCGGTCTTGGCATAGACCACGAGAACGTCCGCATCCGGAGCGTTGGTGATCCACATCTTCGTGCCGTTCAGCACATAGCGGTCACCCTTCTTCTCCGCCCGCAGCTTCATCGACACGACATCAGACCCTGCCCCGCTCTCGCTCATCGCCAGCGCCCCGAGATGTTCGCCGGAAATCAGCTTCGGCAGGTAGCGGGCCTTCTGGCGGTCATTGCCCCAGCGGCGCAGCTGGTTGACGCAGAGGTTCGAGTGGGCGCCATAGGAGAGGCCAACCGAGGCAGAGGCGCGCGAGAGTTCCTCCATCGCCACGACATGCTCGAGATAGCCAAGGCCGGTGCCGCCCCATTGCTCCTCGACGGTGATGCCAAGCAGGCCAAGTGCGCCCATTTTCGGCAGGAGGTCGCGCGGGAACTTGTCGGTACGGTCGATTTCTGCCGCGCGCGGGGCAATCTCTGCCTGGGCAAAATTTTTCACGGTTTCACGGATCATGTCCGCGGTTTCACCGAGATCGAAGTTCAGAGTGGGATATGTGTTCGTCAGCATGCGCTCTCCCTAGCAAGGGCATCCGCCGCTGTCACGGATTCAGTCCTGCCGGGTCAGCGCCCGGAACAGGTAGTAGGCCGAAATCACGAACAGGAAACCGCCGCCGAGCGCCAGGAGCGGTCCGGCATAAGCATCGCCCGCACGCAGAACCGGCTGGGACGCCTGCACAAGGAACCGCTGAACGCCCGACACGAAGCCGACCAGACCAAGGCCGGAGAGCAGGGCATAGGGCATCCAGGCGCCAAGGTTCCGGATGGCAGCCGTATCGTGCTCACCATTCTCCCGGATGGCGCGCTCGAGGTCGCGCTGGTCGATCTGGATGATCTCGAGATCATCCACGATGACGGATTCGGCCGGTGGCAGGGGGGGCTGACCGTTCGGGTCTTCCGGCCCACCATTGTCTGAGGGTGGGCGAGGCACCCGGCGGCGTTCGATCCCCTCCGGGGGACCCTTTGGACGGCCAGACGCGACAGGCGGTATCTGCGGGGGCGGCGGCGAGGCCGGATCCTCCCCCACAAGCGCCTTCAGCGCGTCCGTGATTTCTTCGGGGGTGGGACCGTCTCCGGGCGCGGGGGGCGGCAGAGGTGGCGAAGGTGGCTGCGCAGGTGCCTCGCCCAGCAGGCGCGCGATGCGCTCGCTGACGGCGCGGGCCGCAGCCTGGGTCGAGCTGTCGCTGTTGCGGGTCTCATCCTTCTCTTGGCGAGGGGAGATGACGACCGACCGCGCTGACGAAGCAGTCTCCTCATCGTCATGGCCTCGTTGCACGAGCGGGCGAACCAGGGCACCCGTGACGGGCACGCGCCCGTTCTGGGGCTCCAGGAACAGCGCGATCTCGGCAGCCCGGCGGCGAGCCAGCGCGTCGATCACCCGCAGTTCGCCGGAAACATTTGCAAGGCGCCAGGCCCACATGGCATCTGCGGCTTTCGCCCGGTCACCGGCATTCAGCGCACTGACGACATCCGAACCGGCGAAGGCATCTGCGCCGATATTGAAGGCGAATGAGACCAGCGCATCGAATTCGTTCTGACTGAGGGGGCTCAGCACCAGTTCGGAAATCATCTGCTCGACTGGCGGCAGATCGTGGTGGCGCAGGATCAGCAACGCATCGCGCTCGGAAATCTGCAGTCCCTGCCGGGCGGTAGCGGTGTGGCCGTGCCCGATCAGCCACCGGCCATCGGCCAGACGTGCGGCGCGCGGCCGGAAGCCCTCGAAGCTGCGGATCAGCTCGAGCCCGGTCGCTGAAGTGCGCATGGGACGGGCCAAATCCCCTTGCTCCCGTTCTGGTACAACCGGCAAGATGCCTACAGGTGCGCCCTGCAAAACGCGCGCCCATTCGCCTGAAACGCGAGATTCGGCCGAAAAACCGTCACTTTACAAGAGGACGATGGTCGCCAGGCCCAGAAAGGTAAAGAAGGCCATCATATCGGTTGTCGTCAGCACGAAAACCGATGAGGCCACGGCCGGGTCCGCCCCCAGACGCTTCAGGGTGAGCGGCACCAGAATCCCCGCCAGCCCTGACCAGAGGAATGTGCCGATCATGGCGATGGCGATCACCAGGCTGAGGGTCGGATTGCCGAACCAGAGGGCCGTGACAACCCCGACGATCAGCCCGATGACGAGACCATTAACAATGGCCGTGAAGGCTTCACGCAAGACCGCGCGCCGGCCGGCAGAGCCTTCCAGCTGGCGGGCAGCAATCGAGCGGACGGCGACCGCAAGGCCCTGGCTGCCGGCATTGCCGCTGGTTGAGGCCACCACCGGCATCAGCACGGCAAGCGCCACCAGCTGGCTGATCGAAGCCTCGAAAACAGAAATGATGGTGGACGAACCCAGCGCCGTACAGAGATTGACCCCCAGCCAGGGCAGACGCGCGCGCACGGAGTCGAACACGGAATCCGAGGCATCGGCAGATGAAACGTTCGAGAGGGCCAGTAGGTCCTCGCTGTGCTCCTCCTGCATGACATCCACCATGTCATCGACCGTGATCATCCCGATCAGCCGGCCGGCATCATCCGTCACGGGCGCCGAGGCGAGCGAGTATTTCTGGAACTGGAACGCCACCTCCTCCTGATCGGTGGAGGGTTTCAGGGTCGTCAGCGGCTCGTGCATGATGTCCTCGAGCGCCGTACCCCGCGGCTGGCGCAGCAGGCTCGCCAGCGAGACGATGCCCAGCAGGCGGTGGGCCGGATCAATCACATAGATGTCATAGAATACTTCCGGCAGGTCGGTGCCAAGGGCACGGGCATGGTCGATGGTTTCGCCCACGGTCCAGAATTCCGGCACGGCGACGAATTCCGTCTGCATCAGCCGGCCGGCCGTTTCCTCTTCATAGGCGAGGCTGCGTTCCAGTTCGGCGCGGTCGACCGGGGCCAGGTCTTCAAGGATCCGCTCGCGCCGGTCTTCCTCGAGGTCTTCAAGGATGGTCGTCGCATCATCGGAGTCGAGTTCGTCAAGCGCCTGTGCCACCGCCTGGTCGGGCAGCTTCTCGACCGCGCCTTCACGATAGGAGTCGCGCAGCTCGATCAGGATTTCCGGTGGCAGCTCACCGCCCAGCAGCTCGACCGCTTCCTCGAATGTGTCGTATGGCAGGGCCTCCAGCGCGTCGGCCGCATCGGCCGGGTGCAGCCGCTTCAGCGTGCGCGAAAGCCAACGGACATCGCGCTCGCCGACAGCATCGGCAAGATCCTCGAGAAAGACAGGATCGATCCTGCCCTGCTCAGCAGGCGTGGGGGCACTCGTATCGCTCATCGGCGCCTCTCATGCCGGGGTTGAACGGCCCCGGCAAGAGCGGCGGTGACAGCTTGTCAGCTGTAGCGGAATTCCGGACCGTCGAGATCGATCTTCGGAAACTCGTCCTTTTCCCGCCAGTAATCCTGGGTGTGCTGCCATTCCCGGGCCGTGCCCCGCTTGGGCATCAGGTGCATGGAGCGCTGCAGGTAGCCCGGATTGAAATTCTCCTCATCGATCCAGGGCAGGATTTCCATGTTATGGTCCTGCGGACGCAGGACAACTTCCACCTGCTTGGCCCCTTTGGCCTGCATATGCTTCAGAAGACGGCAGACGAGATCCCCCATCATGTCCACCCGCAGGGTCCAGCTTGCGCGGAAATAGCCAAACACCCAGACAAGGTTGGGCACGCCGGTGAACATCATGCCGCGATAGGTTATGGTCTGCGACCAGTCGACCGGCTTGCCATCCACCTCGAACGGAATGCCACCCAGAACGGAGAGATTGAAGCCGGTCGCCGTGATGATGACATCCGCTTCCAGTTCCTGGCCGGATTTCAGCAGGATGCCCTTTTCGGTGAACCGGTCGATCTCATCGGTGACGACGCTGGCATGACCGGCCTTGATGCCCTCGAACAGGTCAGCCTCAGGCACGAAGGCAACGCGTTGTTGCCAGGGGCGGTAACGGGGCGTGAAATGCCGCATGTCGTATCCCTCTGGCAGGCAGGCCTTCACCCCCTCCAGGAGCTCCGTGCGGAGCGCTTCGGCATCCTCGAAGGAGCGGCGCGTGAACTCTGCCTGCTCGAACAGGTACTTTCGCCGGACGATCTCATGGATCCAGGTCTCTTCGATGCCCAGCTTGCGCAGCTCGTCGGCGAGGACGTTTTCGTTGCGCGCCGGAATGAAGTAGGTGGGGGAACGCTGCAGCAGTGTGACATGCGCGCACTTGCCCGCAATCGCGGGTACGACGGTCGCAGCCGTTGCGCCCGAGCCGATGCAGATGACCCGTTTGCCCGTCAGATCGAGGTCTTCCGGCCAGGTCTGAGGGTGAACGATCCGTCCCCGGAACTTGTGCATGTCTGCCCATTCGGGGGTATAGCCCTCCGAATGCTTGTAGTAGCCTTGGCACATCCACAGGAACTTCGCCGTAAAGGTCAGTCTCTCGCCAGTCTCCAGCTGCTCGGCTTTCACCGTCCAGCGTTTGCGGGCTGTCGACCAGCTGGCGGAGACGATGCGGTGACGATAGCGGATATGCTGCGCGAGATCGCTCTCCTCGATCACTTCGGCCATGTACTTCAGGATTTCCTCACGGCTGGCGATCGGCGGGCCCACCCAAGGCTTGTGACGGTAGCCAAACGTATAGAGGTCTGAATCTGAACGGATGCCGGGATAGCGGTGCATCCACCAGGTCCCGCCGAAACTCTCATACGCCTCAAGGACAACGAACGTCTTCTTGGGGCATTGAGTCTTCAGGTGATAGGCCGCCCCGACGCCGGAGATGCCCGCTCCGACGATCAGCACATCGAAATGCTCTGTCTTCGTCTTCGGTTTGGCTGCCTTCAGCGTCGCCGTATCCGCCATTCAGTCCTCCCATTCGCCCTGCACGGGGGTACCCGGCTCCGCATGGAGCCGGTCAATGATGATTGCCTGCACGTTCGGTCTGGGAGGAAGACGCGGCAATAAGTATTCGACCTGACCTGCCCCGAAGGCAAGCAAGCCCGGAATCTCTGACCGCATCAAACTCAGTCGCTGATCTGCGAGCGAACCTCTTCACGACGCTCCGGAAACTCTTCCTCATGGCGCGCTGCGGCACTGGCGGTGCGGTATTCATATTGGACGCCGCTGAGGAACCCGCGGGCCCAGGCTTCATGATAATCGTGGCGCAGGCGGTCCTCAGGCTTTGACCAGAGACTGCGAAGGCGGGCAGACGCGATGCTCCGGAACGCAACGCAGCGGCTGTAAGCCAGGTGCATCCAGCCGCGGCTGCGCTGCGCCCGCCAGCCGGCGCCATAGCCATGCCGGAAGCCTCGTTGCAGCACCGCCGTCGCATCGGTCTGCGCGGCGCGCACCATGTGGCGAACCACGGCGCGTTCGGCAAACCAGGCCTTGTAGCCGGCTGCCTCCAGCCGTTCCATCAGCTCCGTCTCAGACCCCATGGGGTAATTGATGGTGCCGTTTGGACCGAACCGGCCGTCGAAACGGTAACCGGCCTGGAACACCGAGGCCCGCACGGCCATGTTCGGGCCCCATGCCAGTTCGCAGCTGACTGGACCCTCGCTGTGGGTCGTCAGCGTGAACAGGACTCCGAAATGCTGGCGGACGGACTCCAGATGATCGACCCCGCAGGATGGCCAATGAGGCAAGATGCGCCCCGCAAATACATCGCAATCCGGAGCGGCCCGGGCAGCAGCTTCGAGTTCCTCCAGCCAGTCCGGACACGGAAGGACATCGTCATCCGTGAAGACGATCAGCTCGTCAGGGTCGAGGCTGTCAGCAAGCTTGTTGAGAACGTAGTTGAGGCAGTGGTTCTTGCCCCGCGTGGCATGAAAATACTGCACGATAGGCAGGCGCTCCGCATGCAGGCGCACCACATCGCCTGTGCCGTCCTCGCTGTCATTATCGACGATATGGATACGCGTGCCCGCCGGGATACGTACCCGGTGCATGGCTTCCAGCATTTCGCCGATGCGGGCCTGACCGTTATAAGTCGACAGGATGACGATCATGTGCGCGCCCCTACCCGCCGCAAGATTCGCCTGCCTCTTGCATGCGCCGTGCCCACTCACCCGATTAACCAAGTCTATCGCCACACCTGGAATGAACTGGCAAGTAGAAACTTGCGTATTTTCTGTGCGAACGGCAGATTTTCCAGTGTTCGGCAGCAGACACTGCCAGTCCGGAGTTCATGTATAATGAACTATACTTCCCAATCTGGCGAAGGGCATATGGTTTACAGGGCAGCTAACAGCATTGAGGGCGAACACAGAATCCCCCTTCCTGTTCAGTCCTGGGACACGTGTCAGGCAGCAGCGAACGAGGCACTGCCGCGCGGCAGGGGAGCAATTTCGATCCGGTTGCGGCCATTCTGCTTGGCCCGGTAAAGCGCCGCATCGGCCCGCTCAAGCGCCGGCAGGATGTCCAGATCGGCAAATCCGGGCTCGCTGATGCCGATGCTGATCGTGATCCTGAACGGCCCCTCCCGGCCGGCGAAGCTGAGGCCCGCGACGGCTTCCCGCAGACGGTTGGCGAGCACGGCGGCCCGCAAAGGGTCCGTTTCCGGCAGGAGCATCGCGAATTCCTCCCCGCCCAGGCGCCCGACCAGGTCCTCATCACGGACCATACGCGTGATGCACTCGACCAGGCGCGTCAGCACTTCATCTCCCACACCGTGCCCATGCCGGTCGTTGACCTGCTTGAAATGATCGATATCGAACATGAGGGCTGAAACGGGCTTGCCGTGACGGCTCGCACGCAGCACCTCCCGCTCGGCAAAGCGGTAGAAAGCCCGGCGGTTCAACGCCTTGGTCAGCGGGTCGGTCATTGCCATGTCGAACAGGCCACACTTGTCGTGCTCTGCCTCGATCAGGTCACGCACAGCATAGCGGGCTGCACTCCGGACACAGATGTCCTGGCTGACGATCCCGGCAAAGCTTTCAAGCAGACGAAGGCGCTCATCGCTGAAGTCATGCGGACGGGAGTCGATCAGGCAAAAAGTTCCGAATCGCTTGCCGTCCGGGTCGCGCAGAGGGGCCCCGGCAAAGAACACTACATGCGGTGGCTCCTCGACTGCGGGGTCGCTGGCGAAATGGGCATCCTTGCGCACATCGGACAGCGCGAAAGCCGTATCTGACAGGTTGGCCTGCACGCAAAAACTCATCAGGCGTTCCAGAAAGGGCTGAGGCACGCCGCAGGATGAGCGATACCAGTTCCGATAGCGCTCGTTCAGCGAGGCAACGACCATCGGCACACCGAACACCTGTGCTGCGGTGCGGGCAATCTGGTCGGCAAAATACACCTCGGTCCCGTTGAGGATGCGGTAACGCTGAAGAACTTCGTTCTTCTGCTGCTCGAATCGCGGCGGTGGATAGATCATCGCGGCTGGACCCGGTTGTCCGTTACGCCCGATTTGCTAGCGCCAACTGGTTGACCGAAGGTAAGCAAAGCTTCGTATTGCTACCTGAAATTTATGATTCATTATCCAGCCGCAATCCCTGATCGATCAGAGAGGCCCAGGCCTCCTCGGCGGATTCGGCGAAGCGGAAGATATTGAGGTCCTCCGGGCTGATCGTGCCCATCTCGACAAGGGCCTCGAAATTGATGACCCGCGTCCAGAAGGCCTGGTCAAACAGCACGACCGGAAGACGCGGCGCCTTGCCGGTCTGCACCAGGGTCAGCATTTCGAACAGTTCGTCCAGCGTGCCGAAGCCGCCGGGAAAGATCACCAGCGCGTGCGCACGCATCGCCAGGTGCATCTTGCGCATGGCGAAGTAGTGGAACTGGAAGCAGAGGTCGGGTGTGATGTAGGGGTTCGGTGCCTGTTCGTGCGGCAGCGCGATGTTGAAGCCGATGGTGGGTGCCCCGGCCTCTGAGGCGCCGCGGTTGGCAGCTTCCATCACGCCCGGCCCGCCGCCGGTGGCGATGACATTGTCGCGCCAGCCCTGATCCTCACACAGCGCCCCGCCGCGCTCAGAAGCGATGCGCCCGAAAGCGCGCGCCTCGGCATACGCACGCGCCTTCCAGCCATTGCCCCGTTCGTCCACACGCGCACTGCCGAATACCACAATAGTGGACCGGATGCGATGGCGCCGGAGGTGTTCCTCCGCCTTGGCATACTCCATCATGAAGCGAGCCCCGCGCATCGAATCGCCAAGGATGAAGTCAGGATCGAGCGCGGCGAGGCGATAGGCTGGGGTGTGGGCGTTCTCAGGGCCGGTCATGCAAGTCTCCTTCTGCCGCGTCTTGGCCCAGGCGGGCGGAGGGAGCAAGCGTCGGCGGGAACCGAACCGGCTGGGCAAGAAGCCGGAGGCGCAGTGGGACTTTGCAGGTGGATCACCAGAGAATCCGCGCCTTCAGCCCGCCAAGGTCTGAAGTCTCCAGCACCAGCTGGCCTCCGGTTGCCTCCGCCAGATCATGGGCGATGGACAGGCCGAGGCCATGGCCGCCGGGCCGTTGATCCGCACGCTGACCTCTGAGGACGACCTGCTCGCGGTCCTCACTGCCCAGTCCCGGTCCGTCATCCTCGACCGTCAGCTCACGCGCCGCGGCAGATACCCGCACCTGCGCGCGTGCATAGCGCACCGCGTTATCCATCAGCGGGCCTGCCATCTCAAACAGCTGATCGGCATGCACCGGCAACATCATGCCCGGCGGCGCCTCAAGGGCAATCCCGATCCGCCCGCCGCGGTCCGTCCGCCGCAACACGTCTGCCAGCCGCGCCAGAACCGGCGCCGCCTCGCAAGGCCCGCGTTCCCGGCTGGCCGCCGTACGGGCCCTTGCCAGTTCGCGCTCCACGGTTTCGGACGCCGCACGGATCGACGCCTCGAACCCGTCGGCCAGATCGCGCTCGCCCGCCGTGCGCGCCTTGCGCGCCAGGGCCGAGAGTGCCGCCAGAGGGGTCTTAAGGGCATGCGCCAGGTTTGCGGCCCGCTCGCGTGCGGCCTGAAGGTCCTTCTCGCGCGTCTCGGCCAGCGTATTGATCTGGTCGACCAGCGGCGTCACCTCGGCCGGGAATTGCAGCGGATCCAGCCTCGAGGCAGGCGATGCCTTCAGTCCGGCCACGGATGTTTCGACTGACCTGAGAGGGCTGAGACCTATACGGACCTGCAGCCAGGCTGCGGCGCTCAGCGCTGCCCACAACAGAGCGAGAAACAGCGCCAGCTCGCCGGCAAACTCATTGCGGGCCCCGATGATCCCGGACCGGTCCAGCCCCACCACCAGTGTCACGGGCGAAGCCGCTTCCGAGGCCCGAACGCTGCGATACACGCGGATGACCTGCGAGCCGAAAGGCCCCTCCGCCAGATCCCTTGCCCAGACGTCTGCAGGTGCCGGCTGCGGCACATCCATTGCGGCATCCCACAATGACCGTGAACGGACGATCCTGTCCGCATCGGAAATCTGCCAGTAGAGCCCGCTCATCGGCAGGCTGAACCGGCTGTCGCCTCCCGCCTCCGGCGGCAGCACGAGCGAGGCTCCGTCCGCCGGCAGCGCGGCGGCGATCTGCTGGCCATGCCGGATCAGGTCGTCCTCGACATTTCGGCGGATGTGCTGGTCGAACAGCAGCACCAGGGCCACCCAGCTGATGACCAGCGCGGCCGCAATGGCACAGGCAGCCCCTGCCAGCAGCCTGAGACGGACGGACCGCATGGCGCTCATCCGTCCGGCAGAATCACATAGCCGAAGCCCCGGCGCGTCTCGATCACGCCCGGCCCCAGCTTGCGGCGAAGGCGCGAGATCATTGCCTCGATCGCGTTCGTATCGGCGCCGCCATCGAGCCCATGCAGGTGTTCCGACAACTCGCCCGCCGATACCGCCCGCCCGGAGTTATGCATCAGGTAGTCCACCAGCCGGAATTCCAGTGGCGTCACCTTCACCGGCTGGCCCGCTTTCAGGATGGCCATGCGGCGCGTGTCCACCATCAGGTCGCCGGCGGTGATGACCGGTTGCGCCACACCGGCCGAACGCCGGATCAGCGCCCTCAGGCGCGTGATCAGCTCGGCCATCTCGAAGGGCTTCGGCAGATAGTCGTCCGCGCCCGCCTCGATCCCGTCCACACGCTCCATCCAGCTGCCGCGGGCGGACAGGATCAGCACCGGCACGCTCTGCCCGCCAGCCCGCCAGCGCTTCAGGATGGACATGCCGTCCATGCGCGGCAGGCCAAGATCAAGGATGATCGCATCATAGGGCTCGGTATCGCCCATGAACCAGGCTTCTTCCCCATCAGCAGCATGATCCACGACGAAGCCCGCGTCGTGCAGGGCTGCACACACGTCCTCGGCGATCACAGGCTCGTCTTCGACGAGCAGCACCCGCATCAGTCATCCTCCTCGATCTCGAGTATCCGCCCGGTGCGCGCATCGACCTCCATCTCGAGCACGATACCACGCCGGGTCAGCACCTTGATCTCATAGATGAGTTCACCGTCGTCGTCGTCCAGTTCGATGTCCAGAACCTCGCCGGGATAGGCTTTCAGTACAGCGGTAAGAATCGTCTCCAGCGGCAGGATGGTGCCGCTGCGCCGGGCCTGCCAGGCGCGGTCCTGATCATCCCTGCCGCGCTCCCGCCCATGGCCGCCACGGTCTGCCGATGCCGCGCCGGGAAGGGCCAGCAGGATCATGGCAGCAAGCAGGTAACGGACGGCATAACGGGGCAAGGCGGCAACTCTGGGCGATCAGGGCTCGCTATCGCCCGGCCCGGCTGACGGAAAGCTGACAGGCCCTG
>JBKBJF010000004.1:0-94914 GCA_046293935.1 Hyphomonas sp. | reverse complement strand
CGTGGACGAGGGCGAATACATCCTGCGCAGCGAATATGCGCTGTCGACCGCGCCCGGGACCGACTGGCAGGTCTCGCTGGAAGGCGCGTTCAATACGCTGGAGGCAGAGACCAGCCTGTTCCAGGCGGCCGGCGGTGGTCCGCTCACGGAGATCCCGCTGCCGCTGTCGAACACGCGCGTCGAGGAGCGGCGCGGCGAGATGATCTTCACGCATGGCCGCCGGCTGTCGCCGAAACTCAATCTGCAGGTTTCTGCCGGGGCAGAGTATTCTGAACTTTCGCAATCGGGCGACGCAGAGAACAAGCGCGAATTTACCCGGCCGAAGGGTCAGGTGACCCTGTCCTGGCAGCAGAGCGACACACTGAAACTCACCGGCAAGATCGAACGCCGGGTCGGACAGCTGAATTTCTTCGACTTCATCTCGTCGGTAAACCTCGATCAGGGCAGCGGCGTGGACGGCAATCCGGAAATTGTGCCGAACCAGTCCTGGCGGCTCAATCTCGAGACGCAGAAAGACTTCCGCGACTGGGGCGCCTCGACGGTGCGGCTCATCTTCGTCGAGCTCGAGGATGTGATCGACCAGGTGCCGATCGGCACGGGCGCGGGCCCCGGCAATATCGACAGCGGATCGGTATGGGCGGTGGAGACAAACTCGACCCTGAAACTCGGCAAGCTGGGCTTCAAGGGTGCGGAGCTGACCGTCAATGGCCGCTATTACGATACCGAGGTGGACGATCCGGTGACCGGACAGCGCCGGTCCATCAACGGCCACCTGATCTATGACTACACTCTCGAACTGCGGCAGGATGTTCCGGACACGGACTGGGCGTGGGGTGTCGTGATCGAAGGCTTCAAGCAGGAGCCGCAATACCGGATCGCCGAAGTGATGCTGCGCGAGAACGAGCCGGCTTTCTCCTTCGCCTATCTGGAGCACAAGGATGTGGCCGGCATGACTGCACGGGTGGCCTTCGGAAACCTGTTTGACCAGCGCGACAAGTTCTGGCGCCAGGTCTACACGCCGGACCGCACGGGAGCCTTGTTACGGTCGGAGGATTACAGCCGTGGCTTCGGTCCGATCTTCAGCTTCGAGCTTAAAGGCAAGTTCTAGACCGTCTGTATACGGCCGATCCGGCGGACTTCCCAGCGCAGGGAGATGCCGGACGTGTCGAGCACGCGGGCGCGCACGAGCTCGCCGAGGGCTTCCAGATCGGCAGCGGTCGCTGCGCCGGTGTTGATCAGGAAATTGCAGTGCATCGGCGAAACCTGCGCGCCGCCCACCTTCAGGCCGCGGCAGCCGGCGGCATCGATCAGCTTCCAGGCCGAGCGCTGGTCTGGTGTGCCGGGTGGGTCCGGATTGGCGAAGGTCGAGCCCGAGGTTTTCTCGCGGATCGGCTGGGTTTCGGCGCGGCGCGCTTGCAGCGATTCGATACCGGCGGCGATGGCGGCGGGGTCGCCGGTGCCGCTCGCCCGCAGCACCAGGCGGGTGACAAGGAAATCATCCGGCAGGTCGGTGTGGCGATAGCTGAACAGCACGGGCCTATGCCCGTCGCCATAGATGCGGTGTTCGCCGGCCCGGGTGAAGCCCTCGAGGCGGACGAGTATATCTTTCAGTTCACGGCCATAGCAGCCGGCATTGGTGCGCGTTGCGCCGCCGAGCGATCCGGGGATGCCGGAGAGGAATTCGAGGCCGGTCAGACCATGCCTGGCGGCGGCTTTGGCCACGGCCAAGTCGAGCGCGCCGGAACCGGCAGTCAGTTCCCGCTCACCGGTTTTCGCGACTTCGCCCCAGGCGCGGCCCATCAGACGGATGACGACACCTTCGACGCCACCATCGCGGACGATCAGGTTCGAGCCGACGCCGAGCACGGTGACAGGGACCGACGGGTCCAGCGCCCGGAGGAAGGCCTCGAGATCCGCCTCGTCCTCCGGCAGGAAGAGGGCATCGGCTGGCCCGCCGACCCGGAACCAAGTGTAAGGTGCCAGCGGCGCGTTGGCGATCAGCTTGCCGCGGACAGGGGGTAGGGAGGGAAGAGTCATCAGCGCCAGCGGGTCGCCCGGCCGGGCGCCCATGTCAAGCGGAGCCTCAGCGGCTGCCCGAGTGACCCCGCGGTGACGGCGGGCCGCTGCCGACGGCGCGCCGGTCGCCGCGCTCGGGCCGGGGCTCGGGCGCCGACAGGCGGGCGATGTCGATCGAGCCATCGGCATCCTGGTAACTGGCTGCCAGCTGCGCGATGACAGCCGAAAATTCCTCGAAGGTGACGATCCGGTCGAGGTTCGGATCGAACCGGACCGGGTTGGCCAGCGTGTCATCGCGGGTGGGCAGGCTCTCTGCCCAGTCGATCTGTTCCAGCGCGACCAGCTGGCCATCGCCATTGGCATCGGCAGCCTTGAAGGCGGCGCGGGTGCCCTCGCTCAACTCCCGGGGCGATATGCGTCCGTCGCCGTCAGTGTCGAAGCTGGCAAACAGGCCGCCACCGGGAACCAGCCGTTCCAGCCTGAGCTGGGGCGGCAGACCGTCAGGTTTGACGAGGCCCTGGCCGGGCAGGCGGACGAGTTCGTCTCCTTCTCCCTCGGCCTGCGCGGATGCTGGAAGGGCAGCGAGCAGAAGCACGGACAGGGCCAGGGACGGGAGAGAGAGGCGCATCAGGCGGGGACTCCACGGGCATCAGAATGGTTACCCTAGGCGGGTGTGGCGTTTATGCAACAGGCGGCTGCAGCCCTTCAGAGGCTGTCATGACCAGCCTCGCAGGCCCGGAATTAACCCTGCCTTAACGCTCGCGGAGCCAATTGTTAACCAGTATAAATTCCCCCGAGTCGCGACCCCCTGAGGCCGCGCCATGCCCGTTTGGAAAGGCGATCTCGGATGAACGCTGATCAGGTTCCAACACTTGTCGCCGTCGGCACGGCCATGCTGGCGCTCGGGGCTCTGCTCTGGGCCCTGAGGGTTTCGGACGGGGCGAGAGGCGCGGCCAAGCGTTACCGCGATCTTGCCGGGGACCGCGAAACCGAGAATGCGATGCTGAAGTCGATTCTCGGTGCGCATCCGGGCGTGGTTCTCGTCTGGCAGGGCGAGGCGCTGGAAGTTGAGGGCGACGAGATCACTCCGCCGGAAGTGTTCGGATCCTCGGTGGCGCTGGCCAGCCTGCTGAGCTTTACCGATGCAGCGATTTCCGAGAACCCGACCGTTCGGATCGTCGAAGGCATCGCCGACCTTGAAGCCCGCGATTCTGCCGGTCAGGACACCACGCTGCGCATCCGCCTGCGCGAGCTGCGCGATCAGGGCAATCCGTTCTCGCTGACCATCATCGGCCCGTCCGGCCGGTTCCTCGAGGCCGACGGCCGCACCGCCGGTGCCCGCGCCGTGGTGTGGGTGACGGATGCGACAACCAAGGGCATCGAGGAAAGCTCCGCCCGCGGAAAATTCGAGGAAGCCCGGCAGGTGATCGCCCGTGATCCGACGGCTTTCCTCGACATGCTGCGCAAGGCGCCGTTTCCGGCCTGGCGCGTGTCCGGCATGGGGCGTCTGCAATGGGCGAACCCGGCTTATCTGGCGGCGGTCGATGCCTCCAGCCTCGACCGCTTGCTGGAAGAACAGACGATGCTCGACCAGGCCATTTCCGAACAGTCGCGCAAGACGATTTCCGACGGGCAGGAGCATGACGAGACACGCTATGTCGTGATCCGCGGTGAGCGCCGGGCGATGCGTGTACTGACGTTCCCGCTGTCGGGCGGGGCAGGGGCAATGGCCTTCGATGTGACCGCGCAGGAGAATGCTCGCGAGGAATTGAACCGTCATGTGCGGGCGCATGACGAGACGCTGAACCATGTCGCCGATGCGGTGGCGATCTTTTCGGCAGACCGCAAGCTGACTTTCTACAACAAGGCGTTCCGCGACATGTGGGACCTCGAGGAAGCCTTCCTGCTGGACCGGCCAAACCATGGCCAGCTGCTCGACCGCCTGCGCGAGCGGCGCAAGCTGCCGGCCCGGCAGAACTATGCCGAATGGCGGGCTGAGGAGATTGCCTACTACATCGACCTTGACGGCGTTAAGGAAGACAAGTGGTCGCTGCCGGATGGGCGGACGCTGTCAGTCACGCGCCAGCGCCATCCGATGGGCGGCCTGTTGTTGCTGTTCAAGGACATCACCGATCACCTGGCCTTGCAGACAAAGTTCAACGCGCTGATCAAGACGCAGCGCTCGACTCTCGACAACCTGCATGAGGCCGTCGCCGTGTTCGGCAGCGATGGGCGGCTGCGCCTGCATAACCGCGCCTTCGAGCGGGCCTGGGACCTCGCGCCGGATCTGCTGAAGGACACGCCGGACTATGACGATATCGTCGAAGCCTGTGTGCCGCTGTTCCACAAGCGCGAGGTTTGGGATGCGATCAAGGTTCACATCACGGATCCGTCAGCAGCGGCGCGGCAGGCCACCGCCGGGGAGATGTACCGTTCCGACGGCACCCTGCTGACCTATCTCACCAATCCGCTGCCTGACGGGAATACGCTGATCGCCTTTGCTGATGTGACGGCGACGCGCCGGGTGGAATCGGCGCTGCGCGACCGGGCCGAGGCCTTCGAGGCTGCCGACCGGCTGAAGACGGAGTTCGTGCGCAATGTCAGCTACCAGCTGCGCTCGCCGCTGACGACGATCTTCGGCTATGCCGAACTTCTGGAGACGCAGCGGAATGGTCCGCTTACGGAGCGCCAGACCGATCATGTGCGCGCGATCCTTTCCGCCTCCGACCATCTCAACAAGCTGATCGAGAACATACTCGATCTGGCCCTTATCGAGGCTGGCCGGATGGACATCGACCTCGACAATGTCATCCTTGATGACCTGATCGCGGAAGGGATAGAGATGGTGGTCTCCAAGGCCGAGGACACCGAGGTGACGGTGCGGGCGGAGATTTCCGGCAAGCTCGGTGCGGTGCGCGCCGATGCGCGGCGCATCAAGCAGGTGCTGTTCAATCTCGTTTCAAACTCGCTTCGCTTCACCGAGCCGGGTGGCGAAGTGGTCGTCTCTGCCCAGCGCGCCGGCGACATGGTGATGCTCAGTGTGCGGGACAATGGTGTAGGGCTCGACGCTGAAAAACGCGCCACCAGTTTCGACAGCTTCGTTTCAGGCGACCAGCGTGGCGCCGGCCTCGGGCTCGCGCTGGTGAAGCACTTCATCCACCTGCATGGGGGGCAGGTCGGCATGAAGCCGGTCGATGGCGGCGGGCTGGAGGTTACCTGCTGGTTGCCGGCGAAGGCTGCCGCCATGCCGCACCCGGTGCAGGTCAGCGAAGGCGCGCCGCTCTGAAGCGATGGTGTATGGCGTGACGGTCAGAGCCTGTCCGAGGCCCGGTAGACCTCTTCGTCCAGTTCGCCTTCCCATTTTCCGATCAGCGTGGCCGCCGCAGCATCGCCGGTGATGTTGGTCACCGTGCGCGCCATGTCGAGGATGCGGTCGAAGGGGAACAGCACCGCGATGATCAGCACGATCTGCTCGTTGGTGACCCCGATCGCCGAGAGCGTATTGGCGGCGAGGAACAGGCTGACGCCGGGAATGCCGGCCGTGCCGATGGCCACGAGGGTCGCCAGCAGCATGATCATGACATAATCGCCCACGCCCAGCTGCAAACCGAGGGCCTGCACGGCGAACAGGGCGATCAGTCCCTGATAGGCGGCCGTACCGTTCATGTTGACCGTTGCGCCCAGCGCCAGCACACCGCCGGCCACGGATTTCTTCACGCCGAGGTTCTGCGTGACGCAAGTGATCGTCACCGGCAGTGTCGCGCTTGAGGATGAGGTGGAGAAGGCCACGGCAATCGCGTCCGCCATGCCGCGGAAGAAGGGCACGATGGGCAGGCGCGCCAGCAGCCGGACAATGATGAAGCCGAACACGATCAGGATCTGCAGGGCACTTGTGACATAGAGCGCTGCGGTCATCTTGCCGAGCGAGAGGAGGACGGCCAGTCCCTGGTCCGCCATCACCCAGGTCATCAGGGCGAACACGCCGAACGGGGCCGTCTCCATCACGAACATTGTGACTTTCAGCACGGCGTCGGCAGCACTGGTGATGGCATCGCCGACCGGCTTGCCGGCGTCGCCAGCGAGCAGGATGCCGACGCCGAAGATCAGGGCAAAGAAGATGATGGGCAGAACATCCCCCTTGGCCATCGACTCCACGGGGTTGATCGGAATGATCGCCAGCAGCCGGTCGACCAGCGAGGGTGCGGCGCCAACCGATTCCAGCCGTTCGCCATAGGCGGCGGCGTCTGCGGCAGAGACGCTGGAGAGGTCGAAACCGGCGCCGGGCTGGAACAGCGTGCCCATCCCGAGGCCGATGCCAACGGCAACCAGCGTCGTCAGAAAGAAGACACTCAGCGTCATCACGCCCAGCCGGCCGAGCCGGCGTGGGTCGCCCATGGCCAGCACACCCGCCACCAGCGTGGTGAAGATCAGCGGCACGACCAGCATGCGGATCAGCCGGATGAAGGCATCGCCCCAGGGCTTGAACCATGTGGTCGCGATATCCCGGGCTGAATCCGGGCCGATCGCGTATCTGAGAGCAAGGCCGAGGCCGAGGCCGAGAACAAGGCCCAGCATCACGCGCTTCCAGAGATCGATCGCAAACCAGCCCTTCATGCCGCTCCTCCGCATCTGCTTCCACAGGCCGCGGACCCTAGGGGCCGGGGCAGGGGAAGGCAACCGCTGGGCTGCGCCGCTTGCCACCTGCATGCCCGCCGCACTATGCCGGGGCATGGCTGCTGCAACCTACTCCCTGCCGATTGACGAGGTGCTGCCGGCGGTGCTGTCGGCGCTCGAAGCGGGCAACCGGCTGGTGCTGGCTGCACCACCGGGCGCGGGCAAGACGACGCGTGTGCCGCTGGCACTGGCGGGTCTTGCGGGCCTGCCCGGCGTCATCGGCGGGCGCATCCTGATGCTGGAGCCGCGCCGGATTGCAGCGCGCATGGCAGCGGAACGGATGGCCGCTGGGCTGGGCGAGCGGCTCGGCCAGACGATTGGCCTGACGACCAGGGTGGACCGCAAGGTCTCCGCTGCCACGCAGATCGAGGTGATTACCGATGGCCTGTTCACGCGCCGCATTCTCAGTGACCCTGAACTGGGCGGTGTGGGCGCCGTCTTGTTCGATGAATTTCACGAGCGGCGCCTGAACTCCGATCTCGGCCTCGCGCTGGCGCTGGAAGCGCAAAGCGCTCTGCGCGAAGACATCCGCTTGCTGATCATGTCGGCAACGCTGGATACAGCGGCCGTGGCTCGCGCTGTCCGCGCGCCCGTGATCGAGAGCCAAGGCCGGATGTTTCCCGTGGAGACGCGCTATCTCGGCCGGTCGGATGAGCGGATCGAGGACCGTATGCCCAGGGCTGTGCGCCAAGCGCTGCGCGAAGAAGCCGGCTCGATCCTTGCATTCCTGCCAGGCGCACGAGAGATCCATCGTACGGCCGAAGCGCTTGAGGGGCTCGGGCCGGACATCCTTGTTGCGCCGCTCTACGGAGCCATGTCACCGGCAGAGCAGGACGCGGCGGTCTCGCCTGCGCCGCCGGGTAAGCGCAAGGTGGTATTGGCAACAGACCTCGCCGAGAGCGCGCTGACGATTGACGGTGTACGGATCGTGATCGATTCCGGCTTGTCGCGTGTGGCCGAGGAGGAGGCAGGCGGACTTGGCACGCGTCTGACGACCGTGCGTGCCTCGCGTGCCTCTGTCGACCAGCGCCGCGGCAGGGCGGGGCGCACGGCGCCGGGGGTCTGCTATCGACTGTGGGATGAGGCGGCAACGCGCGGCCTGATGGCGGCGCCTGTGCCGGAGATATTGACGTCTGACCTCTCGGGACTCGTACTGACCCTGGCAGAATGGGGCGAGCGTGATCCATTGAAACTGACCTGGCTCGATCCGCCACCTGGGGGAAAATACCGCGCCGCAGAGGCACAGCTCAAGGCGCTTGGTGCTATCGATACGGCCGGCGCGCTGACCTCAAAGGGCCGGGAGATGGCGCGCCTGCCGATGTCGCCGCGTCTGGCCGCGCTGATCACTTCGGCACCTGGGCCCGGCGAAAAGGCACTGGCCGCGGAAGTGGCGGCGCTGGCAGGTGAGCGTGGCATGGGCGGCGACTCGTCCGATCTGCGTGACCGATTGCAACGGTTCCGGGCAGACACCAGTTTGAGGGTGCGCAGCCTGAAAGCGCAGGCGACGGTCTGGGGCGGGGGCGCGGCGCCCGGTGGTGATCTGGCAAAACTTCTGGCTACGGCCTGGCCCGATCAGGTGGCGCGGCGCCGGCCGGGGTCTGATAGCGCTTATCTGATGGCCTCCGGCCGCGCCGCCCACCTGCCGCCGACGGATCCTCTGGCCAAGTCCGAGTGGCTCGTCGTGGCGGATCTGAGCGGCGCCGCAAGAGACCCGCGCATTACGCTTGCCCTGCCACTGCCGGAAGCCGATGCGCTGGCCAGCCAGCCGGTGGTGACAGAGGACCGTGCCACGTTCGAGCCCAGGACCGGCAAGTTTGCCGCGCGGCGGGTGAAGGCGCTTGGTGCGATCATCCTGTCGGAGGCGCCGCTGCCCAAACCATCTGCGGAGGCGGCTGCCAGCGCCATGCTGGCCGCGATCAAAGCTGAGGGGTTTGCTGCAATCGGCGCCGGGGCCGTCATTGAGGAAACGCTCAGCCGGCTGAGGATACTTGAGCGCGCGGGACTTCTCATGACGCCAGTGCAGGATGCTCAGGAGATTACTGCAAAAGCTGAAGACTGGCTGCAGCCTTTGCTGCGCCGAAAGGGAGCTTGCGTCCCGGCACCGCAGGAGGTGCGCGAGGCGCTGGTGCAGTCCTTCGACTGGCCCGTGCAGGAGGCGCTGCGCCAGCACGCGCCGCTGACTCTTGACCTGCCTTCCGGACAGGAGGCGAGGGTCGACTGGCTGGACCCGCGCGCTCCTCTGGTTTCGGCGCGGGCACAGGCCTTCTACGGACTGACCGCGCACCCTGCGATTGCGGCCGGACGTGTGCCGGTGACAGTTGAAATGCTCTCGCCCGGTATGAAACCGGTCGCCACCACACAGGACCTCGCGCGCTTCTGGGACGCAGGCTACAAGGACATGGTCAAGGATATGCGCGGGCGCTACCCCAAGCATGACTGGCCGGACGATCCCGCCAGGGCCCGTGCACATGAAGGCCGTACGAAGAAGCGGCTGACCTAGTCATGGAAAAGGGCCGGACACGGATGAAGATTCAGTCGATCGTCTTAAGTTTGGCCGTTATGGCCCTTTTTCCGGCCTGCACGACTACCCCTCCCTCCGGGCAAACCGCGCATGCGCCCGGCCACGCGATCGAACGCCAGGTGGAGGGCGTTCGTCTGGGCCTGATGGTCACCACCCTGTCGGGCAAGGTAATTGCGGCCGAGCGCGCGCAGGAGCGGTTCATTCCGGCTTCCAATACGAAGCTCTTGACGGTTGCGGCCGCCTTTCATTTCATCCCGGAACTGACGGAGCCGGACTCCAGCCTCGGAACAGCGCTCCTGCTGATGCCGGGCGACGGGACATCGCCGCCATCACTGGTGCTGCGCGGGGCCGGCGATCCGACGCTCTCTGACCGGGATGATTGTCTCAGCCATTGCCTGCACATGCTTGCAGATGCCGCCGTGGCGCACGGTCTGCTGCGCGTCGGCGACATCATTGGCGATGCGAGCTTTTTTCCGCATGAGCCTTATGGACTTGGCTGGAGCTGGAACAACCTGCCGTTTTATTTTGGCGCGCCTGTCTCGGCGCTGACAGTGAATGGCAACGCTCTTTCCCTGCGGGTTGCACCCGGTGCGAAGGAAGGTGATCCGGTCCTGGCCAGCTGGCAGGCGGGCGATGATCTGTTGCCGCTGACCGTGGATGCGGTCACAGGCCCTGCCGGCAGCGAGAACGAACTCAGCCTGATGCGCTGGCCGGGCAAGGCCGAGGTGCGGGTTTCTGGCCGCCTGCCAGCAGGCGCAGCCCGGCAGGACTATTTGCTCAGCGTCAATGAGCCTGAACGGGTCGCGGCTGAGCGCCTGAAACGGCGTCTCGAAGCGCGCGGCGTAACTGTCGAGGGCGACACAAAAGTTCGTATCCGGACGGATAATGCAGGCCTGACGGGGGAGATGGTAGAGATCGCCCGGCTTGAGGTGGCACCGCTGATCGAGACCGTGAACGATGTCTCGCGCGACAGCGACAATCTGGGTGCCGAATTGCTGTTGCGCCACATTGCCCGCGCGGCGGGAGGAGAAGGCAGCCGGGATGGGCTCGAAGCGGTCAACCGGATGCTCGAGACCGCGGGTATCGGGCGCACCGGCGTTGAACTCTTCGACGGCTCGGGCCTGACGCCCTATAACCGCGTGACACCGGCGGCGATGGCAGGGTTCCTGTCCTGGGCCGCGGCGCAGCCCTGGGGCAATGCCTTCCGCGGGACGCTGCCTGTCGGCGGCGAGACCGGCTCGCTCGCACGGCGATTCCGGGGCACGGCGCTGCAGGGCCGCATCTTTGCCAAGACCGGAACGGTGCAGGGGGTCAATGCGCTGTCAGGTTATATGATCGCGGCCAGCGGTGAGACCCTGGTCTTTTCGGTCATTGCCAATGACCGGCCGGCGGATGCGCCTTCGGTACTGGCCCTGATCGACCGTGTGCTGATCGAGATCGCGGCCGCCAACTGAACCGCTTGTTCAGTTGGGCCGGCGGGGAGAATCATTTCCCCATTGCATCCCCATGGATTTTTTCATCCAGTCGGCAAAGGTCGCAGGTTTCTCCAGCGCCTTGGCGTCCAGCGATCCATAGGAGACAAGCGTGCCCTCGACGCCTTCCAGACGGACGCCCCGGATGCGCTGGCCGTTATGGGAATAGTCATAGTTACCATAGCCGGGATCGAGGATGAGCATGACCTGTTCACCGCCCCGGCCATCTGCATCGCGCCCGAAAACCAGGCCATACACCTTTTCCCGGCCCCAGAGGCCGTGGCTGGAAGCCTGCCGCCGGCCGTTGAGCAGCACCTCGTCCCACAACACATTGCGCCGCCATTGCAGCACATGCATCCGGTCACCGGCGACGATCTTGATATCCACTTCGTGCAGCGAGGCGCGGACGAGTTCAGCGTGCATAATCCCTCCAGTTTATCGTTTTTCAATATCAGCTCAATTCTCAGCCGTCAACCGGCCTCAGAAAGGACAGGCCGATTCAAGCGTCAGGGTCTCGCCGGTCAGCGGGTGGCGGAAGCGCAGAGCCGCCGCATGTAATGCCAGGCGCGGCGCGGCCGCCTGCGCCAGTGGATGGGCATAGAAGTCATCGCCGAGGATCGGATGGCCGATGGCCGCGAGGTGAACACGCAGTTGGTGCGACCGGCCGGTCAGCGGGGTCAGCACCAGGCGGGCATTTTCTCCGCGCACCGACAGGGTGTCATAGCGCGTGCGGCTCGGCTTTCCGGATTCGTGATCAACTTTCTGAAGGGGCCGGTTGGGCCAGTCGGTAATCAACGGCAGGTCAATCTCATCAGAGGCGGGCCAGGGCGCGCCCCAGACATCGGCGATATAGTGCTTGATGATCTCACCCCGTTCGAAGAGACCCGACAGGGCACGCTGCATGTCCTTGCCCCGGGCGAGCAGGAGCAGCCCGCTGGTCGCCATATCGAGGCGGTGGACTGTCAAGGCATCGGGGTAGAGCTGCTGTATGCGGGTGACGGCACAATCGGACTTATCCTCACCTCGTCCGGGTACGGACAGAAGACCGGAGGGCTTATCTACGGCGATCAGCGTGTCATCCGCAAAGATCACCTTCAGAGTGCTGCGGGCAGTCATTCCGGCAGGCCCGGCAATATGAGACGGAAGGCCGTTCCGTCCTGATCCGTCTTGAGCAGGGTCAGTTCACCGCCCAGCGCCGCGGCAAGTTCGTGCGCAATCACGAGGCCGAGGCCTGTGCCACCCGTTCGGCCCGATCCGGCGAACGGCCGGAAGAGGTTTTCCCGCGCTGTGTCCGGCAGGCCAGGACCGTTGTCCTCGAATACGACCGCACCCTGCCGGAGCGTAACCTGGATTACGGGGTCTGTCCGCCCGCACTGATGCAACGCTTCTGCAGCATTGCGCAGCAGGTTGGCCGCGATGCGGTGCAGGTGTTCCGGGTCGGTTTCAACCGTCAGGTCGTCAGGTATCTCGACTATCACCTGGGGTGCATGGCCATTCAGGGCCTCATCTGCAGCTTCAGCGATGACGCTCCGCAGGCAGACGGTCTGCAGTTTCGGGGGGCGTGGCGCGGCTCGGCCATAGTCCAGTGTGGCAGTAGCGAGTTCGATAGCCCGCTCGAGGGCGCGTTCCAGGCGCGGCGCCGCTCGGGTGACGCGGGGGTCCTCGGATTTCGCCAGCACTTCCGAGACGAGTTGAGCTGAGGCCAGCGAGTTTCGCAGGTCATGATTGATCTTGGCCACAGCGCTGCCGAGTTCCGCAAGGTGCGCCTTCTGGCGGAAGGCATCGGCCACGGCTTCCTCCATGCCGGCGAGGGCGTTCTGTGCGCGGCCGATCTCGTCGCGCCGCGGCGTTGGCGACAGGCGCCGCGTCCAGCTGCCCGGATCGCGAGAGAACTGCTCGACACTGACGGTGACACGCTTCATGGGACGCACGACGAGGATGTCGAGCAAGGCATAGATCAGAACGGCTGCGACAAGACCAATGATCAGCGACAAGCCGGCCACGCGCCAGGCGAACGCGACCAGAGTGGCCTTGAGCGGCGCCTGCGGCACAACAAATTCGATCACCCGTGTCTCGTCGGCGCCCTCCGCCGTCACCACCAGGATTTCGCCGGGCGGTGCAAAGTATTCCCCAAGTGCGGCCATCGACCGGCCCATCATGCTGGTGCCGCGCAGGTCGAGGCTGCGCACCGGCCCTTCAATCGGCCGCGCGGGGGCGAGCAGCTGGAATCGCATGTCGTCCTCAGTTTCGGCCACAGCCAGCAATTCGGCTTTCTTCAGCAGGCTGGCAGCCAGTTCATCCGAGACCTCACGCATGGGCGCAGCCTCCAGGGCAAGGGAGGCGATCCGGGCGGCCGAGGCGCGCTCCTGCAGCCATTGTGTGCGCAGGCCACTCGCGGACGGAATGAAGATGAGGAACTCGGTAAACAGGATGACGGCCAGCGTCAGCGCAAAGAGGCGCGCGGAAAGACTCTCCGTCAGGCGCCTGGCGCCCGGCAGACGGCTGAGGAAGGAGGCGAGGGGGCGCTCGGTCACGGCGGGAGACTTAGGCGAAAAGCGCGGGCAGGGAAACGGGGCGGTTGTCCGCGGGGCGCGGGCGGGCCGGGCTTATTTCGCTGCGCCGATCGTGCCGCCATCGATCCGCATCCAGTCCTGCGGCGGCAGGCCGTATATCATGTCCATCACTTCCAGTTCGATGCCGACCGGGCGGCGTGCGTTGGAGTTCCACAGCACAACCACGCCGGAATCGAGTTCCGGGTCGAGCAGCATCAGCGACCGGTAGCCTTCCACTGCGCCGCGATGGCCGACAACCCGGCTGCCGGTCACGTCATACGTGTAGGTGCGCCAGCCCAGCGCATACCGGGCATCCTTCATCCGGCCATCGAAATGCAAGCTGAGGCGGGATTGTTCCCGCGGCGTGTAGACGCGCGGCGCGTGCAGCTGGCCCAACGCAGCGGGCGTGAGCACATCCGGCGCAAGGCCCATCTGTGCGCGGGCAAACTTAGCCAGGTCGAGGATGGAACCGTTCACGCCGCCAGCGGCCGGAACCCTGTAGTAAGGCTCCTTCACTGTCTGGCGCACCGGACGGGCGGCATCCTTCTTCTTCTCATAAGGCTTGGCCCAGGATGCGGACCTGATCAGCCCGGCCCGGCCGGTGCTGGCTGTCCGCATGTCGAGCGGCTTGAACAGGGCAGTCTCGACCGCTGAGCCATACGCCGTGCCTGTGGCGGCTTCGATGATTTCGGTCACCGCATCGAATGCGACATTCTGGTAGGAATGGCAGTCCCGGATCGGGCAGACCACTTTCAGGCTGGCCAGCCGGGCACGGATATCGGCCGGATCGCGCCCGTCTTCCAGCAGTGTGTCGTAGGCATTCGCAACCACCCCCACCCGGTGGGCGAGCAGGTCTTCCAGGGTCGCAGCCTCCTCTCCCTTGCCGGGCAGGCGCAGGCTGGTGCGGAAGGATGACAGGGTATCGTCAAGCGCGAAGCGGCCTTCCTCGGCGAGCTTGGCGGTCAGGCTGCTGGCCACGCCTTTCGACAGCGAGGCCCAGCGGAATACGGTGTCCGGGGTAACGGGATCCTCGCCGAGCGCGGTCACGCCATAGCCCCGCGCAAACGTGATCTCGCCTCGTTCGATAACTGCTACGGCAAGGCCGACCATGTCGTCCTCACGCGCAAGCCGGGCAAGGCGTTTGTCAAGATGATCATAATCTAGGCCCTGGGCAGAGCCTATGCCCGTGAAGAACACCGCCATTGCCAGCATCAGCATAAGAATCCGCACACCAAAACCCTCAAGTTGCCGCCGGTCAGACGAGGATATGGCCTAGGATTTCAGGAAACAGTAAACCCGGTGTCTTCAGGGTTGCTGCATTCTTAGAAAGCAAGGGTGCGGATTCCCGCCTGCCCCGCTTGACCTTGCCTCGCCCGGCCTGTATTGCCCGCGGTTTCCAGATTCCAGCCGCCAGAGCAGTCCGATGAAACGCACATTCCAGCCGAGCAACCTTCGCCGCAAGCGCACGCATGGGTTTCGCGAGCGGATGGCCACGAAGAATGGCCGCAAAGTGCTGGCCCGCCGCCGTGCCAAGGGCCGCAAGCGACTGACGGCCTAGCTTTTGCTGCGGGCCCGGCAGGGCCTGCTCGCCCTCCGGGAGGCCGCAAATGACCGGCCCCGACAGCCAGAAACCCGCCGAAACGCGCCGCCTCAGGAAGCGGCGCGAATTTATTTTTGTGCGTGACGGTCTGACCGAGAGGCGCAAGTCGCTGGTGGTGCAGGCCCGGGCCCGCCCCGGCGAGACGCCCGGCAGCCATGTCGGAGAGGGGTTCACGGCCACCAGGAAGGTCGGCGGCGCGGTCCAGCGCAACCGGGCCAGGCGGCGCCTGCGCGAAGCGGCCCGCCGTCTGCTGGCCCGGCATGGCCGGCCAGGCTGGGACTATGTGTTCATCGCGCGCGAGGCGACCCTTGAAGTCGGCTGGTCCCGGTTGCTTGACGATATGGAAAGCGCACTGTTAAGCCTCGCGCGCCCTTGAGGTCCCGGGCCGCTGGCCCCGGCACCCTTTCCTGCAAACCCCTTCGCGGAACGCCCTCCATGGAAAAAGAAGAACAGCGCAACTTCCTGCTCGCCATGGCGGCGATGATTGTGTTCGTCTCCCTGTATCAGATCTTTGTGATGGAGCCGGCGCAGAAACGCTATCAGGCCCAGCAGGCGGCTGTGGCTGCGCAGAAACAGGCCCAGTCAGTCGATACCGGCGCCGCCCAGCAGACCGGGCCTAAGCCGCTTCCGGAAGCCCTCGCCGCCTCGCCGCGCATCGCGATCCGTGCGCCGGCGGTTGACGGTTCGCTGCGCCTTGCCGGCGCGCGCCTCGATGATCTCAGCCTGAGGAATTATTATGTCACTGTCGAGAAGACCGAGGAGATCCGTCTGCTGCGCCCGGAGGAGGGCGAGTTCGGTTACTTCTCCACCTATTACTGGGCCGACGGCAACACGCTGGTGGCGGGCCGCAATTCCCTCTGGCAGCAGGTGGGCAGCGGCGCCCTGACCCCCGCCAGTCCGGTTACGCTGCGGCTGGAAGCCGAGGGCGTGACCATCGAGCGCAAGGTTTCGGTCGACGACAATTTCCTCTTCACGTTCACGGACACGATCACCAACACGTCCGCCGGCGCTAAATCCCTGCGTCCGATCGGCTCGATCGAGCGCCATGGCAGCATCAAGGGCTTCCTCGATGCCACCGAGCCGGGCGTGTCGCTGCAGATGAACGGCCTCGCGCATATGGGCCTGATGGGCGTGATGGATGGCACTCTCCGGCTGAAAAAGTACAAGCCCCTCGTCGAATCCAAGAAGATCGACGGGGAGTCTAAGGAGGGTCTGTTCACCACCGCACGCGGCGGTTGGTGGGGCCTCAGCGACAAGTACTGGATGAGCGCTCTGGTGCCGGATCAGGCCGCGCCTTTCACCTCTTCGGTCAACCGCGCCAGTCTCGCCCGCGGCGGCCCGCTGGAAGTGCGCACCGAGGGCAGTGCCGTCGAGGTCGCACCGGGAGCCAGCGTGACGGTGGAGAACCGCATCTTCGCGGGCGCCAAGAAATTCGACCTTCTGCGCACCTATCAGCAGACACAGAACATTCCACAACTCGTCGATGCCATCGACTGGGGCTGGGCCTTCTTCCTGACCAAACCCTTCTTTTATGTGCTGCACTGGCTGCATGGCCACCTGGGCGCCTTTGGCTGGGCGATCCTGGCCTTCACCGTTCTGGTCAAGCTGCCGCTGGTCCCGCTCTACAATGCCAGCTTCAAGTCGATGGCGAAGCTGAAAAAGCTGCAGGAACCGATGAAGGAGATCAACGAGCGCTTCGCGGCCGATCCGCAGCGCAAGCAGCAGGAAATGCTGAAGCTCTACAAGGAAACGGGTGCCAATCCGATCGGCGGATGCCTGCCGATCCTCGTTACCATCCCGATCTTCTACGCGCTCTACAAGACGCTCTACGTCACGCTCGACATGCGCCACGAGCCGTTCTGGTACATGAACGACCTCTCGGCCCCCGATCCGACCGCCATCGGCAACCTGTTCGGTCTGCTGCCATTCTGGAGCGCGGCCGACATCAAGGCGATTCCGGTGCTCGGCATGATCATCGGCATCGGCATTCTGCCGTTGCTCTACGGCGCGACGATGGCTGTGCTGCAGTCGCTCTCGCCACCGCCACCGGACAAGCTTCAGGCGCGCATTATCATGGCGCTGCCCATCGTGTTCATGTTCGTGTTCGGAGGATTTGCCGCCGGCCTCGTGCTCTACTGGGTATGGTCAAACGTGCTGACCTTCATCCAGCAATACATCATCATGCGGATGAACGGGGCAGAGACGGAGGTGGGCAAGTTCATTGCGGGCCTGCTCGGGCGGCGCAAAGCGCCGGCGGACTGAGCCTTGGGCGCGCCTTCCTATCCGGACGACCAGATCGAGGCGGGGCGGGCGCTGTTCTCCGGCCCGGCGGAGTTCCGGCTGGGGGTTGCCAGTCTCTCCGGCCTGCCGCCGGCAGACCGCACCGAAGTCTGCTTCGCGGGCCGCTCGAATGTCGGCAAGTCAAGCCTGATCAATGCCCTCACCGGCCGCGCGAAGCTCGCGCGCTCATCGGCAGAGCCGGGGCGCACGCGCGAGCTGAACTATTTCGATATCGGCGAGGGACGCCTGTATCTCGTCGACATGCCGGGCTTCGGATATGCTCAGGTCTCGAAGGTGCAGGTGGCGGCGTGGACAAAGCTAATAAAGTCGTACCTGAGGGGCCGTCCGAGTCTTCGCCGGGTGTTCCTGCTGGTCGATGCCCGCCGCGGCCTGATGGACAGCGATGCCGAGACGATGGATCTGCTGGACAGTGCCGCCGTGCCCTACCAGATCGTGCTTACCAAGATCGACAAGGTGGCTAAAGCCGAAGCCGAAGCAACTGCTCTCGCCGTGGCCGAAAAGCTCAGGAAACGCGGCGCGGCGCATCCTGTCGTTCTGCAGACTTCTTCGGAGAAAGGCTGGGGAATCCCGGAACTGCGGGCCGAGATCTCTGCGCTTCTCTGATACCTGACTAGTCTTTACCCGGACGATAGCGGCGGGTGGCATCTGCCTCAACATCGGCGCGCGTCAGCAGGGCTTTGCGCCAGCCCTCTGCCGCGAACAGCGCTGCCTGATCGGCATAGTGGGGCGAGGCCGCATCCAGTACGGCGCTGCCATACGGGCTGATCGCGCGCGCCGACTGCTGCCCGTTGGCGTCCCACTCCACCAGCGCGATCCAGGTATCACCCGCTGACATATGCAGCTCGCCATCATCCCGGATTTCCTTCGGATAGACGGCGCGCAGCGTGTCCGGGGCCCCGCTGAGGGGCAGGCTCACGCTTCCGCGGACGAGGCGGTTCAAGTCACCCCATTGCGGATCGAGCCGTCCGTGATGCTGTTTCAGCCAGGCCACCGCCTCACGGAAGGCGGTATCCGGCGGTGGGGCCCTGAGGCCGGAATATTTCTCGGTGATCGCACGCGTGGTCGTCAGGCTGCCTAGGGCGGCCGTCCGGCTGGTCGCGTCTGTGCCATAGTCCCAGCTTGCCAGAAGCGCAGCCGCGTCAGCCAGATCCGGCTCGGCGGACCAGTCTGTTGCCAGCACCGCCTTCACAACTTCATCTGCTTCGGAGCCTGCTGCATACCGATTGTCGAACTTGATGGCGAGCAGTCGCGCTTCATCGACAGGATTGGTATCTCCCGTCAGTTCGATTATCCGCAGCGCGCGGTTGGTCTGGTTAGTCTGCAGACCCATCGATTGCGGAAAATCCTCCGCCTTCAGATTGTCCGGCCCATCAGTGGCTGAAAAGGGCGTGTTGTTCGCGTTGTAGAGGAAGCCAGAGGCCGGATTGATCAGTTTCGGCACTTCGTTCCAGGGCCTGTAGCCTTGCCAGATGATATCCGACCGGTCGCCCGGCAGGTCGCCGGACCAGTCCCAGGCATCATTCCGGTCCGGGTATTGGGCATTGTGGATGAAGGCGATATTTCCTGACTTGTCGGCATAGACATAGTTGATCGAGGGCAAGGCGTTCATCGCCATCGCACTCATGAACTGATCAAGGGTCTCGGACTTGTTCAGCCGGTAATACTGTTCCAGCTGGCGGATTTCGCCCATGCCCGCATATCGGATGGCGTAAGTGCCCGTCGGTCCTTCGATTACCGGCCCGTGTACGGATCGCTTTACGGAACGCTTCGCCGGGAAGGCAAATGGCCCGAACAGTTTCACCTTGATCTTCGTGTGGCTGATCTCAAAATCTGTCCAGGCGCCATCCAGCCAGTACTGGTTCTTGTTCTCTGGATTGACCGTCAGTACGAACGTATCGGCAAGATCCTGCGCGCTGACAGTGTTCGCCCAGCCAAGGTGCCGGTTGAAGCCATGCAGGATCACCGGTGTTCCGGGAAACAGCCCGCCCGTAATGTCGAGTCCCTCGCCCGAGGTCAGCTGCGCCTCGTACCAGGCGACCGGCCCGGTCAGAGGCTGGTGCGAGTTGATCAGGAGGCGTGTCATCCCGTCGCCCGAACGCGCCGGCGTCACCGCGAAAGCGTTCGAGCCCAGTTCACTCGCCGGGCGCGGCGCCAGCAGGAACGCCTTCTTCGGCCCTGCCGGATCGAGCGCAATGGCTTGAGTATAGTCCTTCCCGAACACTTCCAGCAGCTTGCCATCAAGACCGTAGAAAAACGGTGTCTTGAAGATGAACCCGGCGACAACGTCCTCTGGCCTGAACGGGGCTAGACCCGCCCAGGTTTTTTCCGGGTGCTCGGAGGCATAGAGGTTCAGCCCGGCCACATAGCCTTCCGCCAGTGCCTGCACATCGGGTGGAACATCGGTTGCATAGCGAGTCTCTATCGTGTCCCACACGCCGAGCAGGGAAACGATATAGTCAACCGGTGCAGCCTGCCTGCCACGATAACGCGCCAGCACACCGCGGGTGGCAGCCACCGTTTCCTGGATCGTCTCGAAATCGTCCTCGGCATGGGCATAGGCCAGGCCAAACGCGGCATCGGCGTCGCGCGCGCCATAGACGTGCGGCACGCCATAGCCATCGCGGATGATCTCGGCGTCATAATTCGCCGCTGCGGCCGCCAGCTGGTCTGCCGGCACAGGCCCGCCCAGAGGGTGCCACAGCCAGGCCCCAGCACCGAGTAAGACCAGCAGGATGATCCCGCCGAGCGCTGCCAGTATCCGTTTCATTACTGCCCCGCTGACTGCTATTCTGGCAAGCCTAGCGGTTCGGGGCGCGCTTGTCGCGGGCCGCTTGAACGGCGCACCCGCCTCGCCTAGCGATGAGCCGCAGACACCCCGGAGGCCATGGATGCCCGAAATCCGCCCCGACGACCTCACCAGCGCCGAGATGGCCGGCCTGATCGCCATCCATGCGCGCACCATGCTGGCCGCTTCGCCACCGGAGAGCTGCCACTTCCTGTCCCTCGAGGGGCTGCGCCAGCCGTCTGTCTCGGTCTGGAGCCTTTGGGAGGACGGAGCCCTGCTCGGCTGCGGTGCACTCAAGGACCTCGGTGATGGCACCGGCGAGATCAAGTCGATGCATACCCGCGAGGCCCTGCGGGGCAGGGGCCTTGGCCGGATGATGCTGGAATTCATCCTCGGCGAGGCCCGCCGGCGCGGCTACACCGCTCTGTGGCTGGAAACCGGCTCGATGGATGCCTTCATCCCGGCCCGCCGGCTCTACGAGGCCTACAGCTTCCGCTACTGCGGTCCATTCGGAGATTATGCAGACGACCCCAACAGCGTGTTCATGACGCTGGCCCTGACCTGATACAGCCATTGCGCCGGCCGGGCGAAACGCTCTAAACACCGGCCCCATGACCGATGCCCAGACACAAGCTCTGCTGACTGCCCGCACCCTGTCGGAAGCGCTGCCCTACCTGCAGCGCTATGATAACCAGACTATCGTCATCAAATATGGCGGCCATGCCATGGTCGATCCTGAATTGGCAAAGGCGTTCGCCCGCGATGTCGTGCTGTTGAAACTGCTCGGCCTTCATCCCGTGGTCGTTCACGGCGGCGGGCCGCAGATCGGTGCGATGCTCGACAAGCTCGCCATCAAATCGGAGTTCAAGGACGGCCTGCGCGTCACCGATGACGCAACCATGGAAGTCGTCGAGATGGTCCTCTCTGGCCCGATCAACAAGTCGATCGTGCGGGCCATCAATGCGGCAGGCGGCAAGGCGGTAGGCCTGTCCGGTGCCGATGGAAACCTGATCCGGGCGCGCAAGGCTGCGAAAACGCAGAAAGATCCTGACAGCAATATCGAGAAAGTCGTCGATCTCGGCTATGTCGGCGAACCTGAACACGTCGACATAGCGGTGCTGAAAGCCCTGCGCGACGCGGATGACGATCTGATTCCCGTAGTGGCTCCTGTCGGGATCGGAGAAGACGGTGCCCGTTACAACATCAATGCCGACACGGCAGCTGGCGCTGTGGCTGCCGCGCTCGGCGCCAGCCGGCTTCTGCTGCTCACCGATGTCGCCGGCGTGCTCGACAAGCAGAAAAACCTTATCCGCGAGATCCGGGTGGCCGACATTCCCGGCCTGATTGCGGATGGCACCGCCGCAGGCGGTATGATTCCCAAACTTGAAACGGCAGCGCATTCTGTGATTCATGGCGTCGGGGCGGCGGTAATCCTCGATGGGCGTGCCCCGCACGCCCTGCTCATGGAGCTGTTCACTGAACATGGCGCTGGAACGCTTGTTTCTTAGGCTTGCCGTCCTGGCGGTTGCCACGCTGACCGCCCTCGCCCTGCCGCTGCCGGCCCGGGCCCAGGCGGACAGCGGCTGGCAGTTGTGCAACCGCACCAGCTACATCATCGAAGCCGCTGTCGGCCATGCCCAGGGCACCGGCATCCAGGTCGAAGGCTGGACCAAGCTTGCCCCCGGAACCTGCAAGACCGCCCTGCCGGGCCCGCTTGTTCCGGGCACGCACTATCTATATGGCCGCGGCTCCGATGCCCATCAGGGCGGCGGGCGCGAATGGGGGGGGCGCTACGAGCTGTGCGTCGATCCGACAGGCGGCTTCGCGCTCGAAAGCCCGCCGGACTGCGCCTCGATGGGACTCGAAGCCCAGGGTTTCCGCCCGGTCAAGATCGACCGCACCGACACCTGGACTAACAATTTCACCGAGATCGAGAACTGGTCTCTGGAGAATGCCCGCAATGCCGGCCTGCAGCGGCTGCTGGATGAGGCAGGGATCATCTCCGGCAGCATCGACGGCAATATCGGTTCGCGCACCCGCGCGGCCATCAACGATTTCCTCAGACTTAAGGGCCTGCCGGCCGACACGTCGGATGCCGACCTGATCGACTATCTCGAACAGGCTGCCGACGAGCGCAGCCGGGCCGTTGGCTTCACCCTCTGCAACCGCACCAAGCAGCGCGTCTGGAGCGCCATCGCCCGGCGCAGCACCGATGGGTGGGAAAGCCGCGGCTGGTGGCGCATAGAGGCAGGTGGCTGCGCCCGCGTCATTGACCGGCCGCTCCGGGGGTCGGAACATTTCGTGTATGCCGAATTGGAAGAGCCTGGCGGTGTGCGCACCCTTTCACGCGCCTCGGAGGCGTTCTGCGTCGGGCGTTCGAAGTTCGCGATTGCCGGCCGTGACAAGTGCGAGGAGGGCAGTTACCGCACCGCCCTGTTTGCTCGCACGCCGGCCCCGACAGAGCGCAAGCTGGTCTACGAATTCTTCGAGCGCGATTTCACGCAGGCGCCGAAATGAAGCCTGCCAGTGCGCCGAGCCTCGGTCATGTCGCTGACTGGGTGTTCGATCTCGACAATACACTCTATCCCGCCGAGTGCGATCTCTTTGCCGAGATCGACGTACGGATGACGGATTTCGTCGCCCGCCTCACCGGTCTGGCGCGCGATGAAGCCCGCAGGTTGCAGAAACATTATTACGCGACCTATGGCACCACGCTCGCAGGCCTGATGGCCGAGCACGGCCTCGATCCAGCGGATTTCCTGCACTATGTCCACGAGATCGACCTGTCTCCACTGCCGGACCTGCCTGCCCTGCGCAGTGCCATTGCCGCGTTGCCGGGCCGCAAGTTCATCTACACCAATGGCCCGCGCCGCCATGCTGAACGGGTCACGGAAAAGATGGGCCTCGCCCATCTCTTCAATGCCAGTTTCGGCATAGAGGACAGCGCCTATACGCCGAAGCCCAACCTCTCCGCCTACCAGGCCTTCTGCCGCGTCAACCAGGTCATTCCCGAAGGGGCCGCCTTCTTCGAAGACCTGGCCCGCAATCTTCTGCCAGCCAAGACGATGGGCTTTACCACCATTCTGGTTCATTCGACGAAGGACTGGAGCCATGAGCCGGCCGAGGCGCGTCCTGCCGGGGCAGGGCACCGGTTCGGGGGTGACGGCGACGGGCACATCGACTACATCACCGGCGACCTTGCCGGCTTCCTGCAGGCGGCGGTGGACCTGACAGCGACGAAGAAAGACTGACCCGATGACTGATGCTCTCGCCCGCGTGATCGAAACTGCCTGGGAGGCGCGCGACACGCTCTCGACCTCGACCAGGGGCGAAGTGCGTGATGCGGTTGATGCCGCCATCGGCCTGCTCGATTCGGGCGAAGCACGCGTTGCAACAAAAGAGGCTGACGGCAGCTGGAAAGTGCATCAATGGCTGAAGAAGGCCGTGCTCCTGTCTTTCCGCCTCAACGCCAACGGCGTCATCGGTGGCTCGCCCGGCGGTGGCAACTGGTGGGACAAGGTGCCCTCGAAATTCGAAGGCTGGGGCGCGAAGGAATTCCAGGATGCCGGCTTCCGCGCCGTGCCGCCCTCTGCCGTGCGCCGCGGGGCCTACATCGCGAAGAACGCTGTTCTGATGCCATCTTATGTGAATATCGGCGCGCATGTCGGCGAAGGCACGATGATCGACACCTGGGCCTCGGTTGGCTCCTGCGCGCAGGTCGGCAAGAACTGCCATATCTCCGCCGGCACCGGCATCGGCGGAGTTCTTGAGCCGCTTCAGGCCAACCCCACCATCATCGAGGACAACTGCTTCATCGGTGCGCGCTCCGAAGTCGTCGAAGGCGTCATCGTCGGTGAAGGCTCGGTGCTGGCGATGGGCGTGTTCATCACCCAGTCCACCAGGATCGTGAACCGCCAGACCGGCGAGATCATCTACGGCAGGGTGCCGCCTTTCTCCGTCATTGTCCCCGGCACGCTGCCCGATCCCAAGGGCGGCCCGTCGCTTGCCTGTGCGGTGATTGTCAAAACCGTGGATGCCAAGACTCGCGAGAAAACCGGCGTCAACGAACTGCTGCGGGACTGAGAAGGCCCGCCATATCCGTGCACACGGCCAGCAGCCGTGCGATATCCGCGTCCCGTGAAAGCCGATGATCGCCGTCCTTGATCAAGGTCAGAACAAGGTCATCCGTGGTCAGCGCAGAGGCCAGTGCCAGCGCATGACCCCAGGGCACATCCCGGTCCTGCATGCCCTGCAGGATGCGCACCGGCCCCTCGAACGCGATATCGCCATCGAGGATCGACCAGTTCCTGCCATCCTCGATCAGCGCCCGCGTGATCGCGTAAGGTTCTCCGTAGTCTGACGGTCTCAGTGTGAAGCCTTCCTGCAGGATCTCGTCCTGCTGCTCCGGCGTGAATTCCGGCCACATCAGTTTCTCGGTGAAGTCCGGCGCCGGCGCGATCAGGACAAGGCCCTTCACCCGCTCCGGCCGGGCGAGGGACACAAGCAGCGCCATCCACCCGCCCATGCTGGAGCCGACCAGCACCAGCGGCCCCTGCGTCAGGGCATCGATCACTGCCAGCGTGTCCTCCCTCCAGGCGGAGATCGTTCCGTCCTCGAAGCGCCCTTCGGATTGGCCGTGCCCGGAATAATCGAACAGCAGGGCGCCCTGCCCGTTCGCACGCGCCCAGGTGTCCACTGCCTGCGCCTTGCCGCCGCTCATGTCCGACTTGAAGCCGCAGAGCCACACGAAGGTCAGCGCACCGGCCGAAGGGGCGGCGTGCCGGTAGGCCAGCCGCCTGCCTTGGGGTGAGGTGAAATAGTCCATTGTCATGCCTGTTGCCTTCCGCCATCTGTCTCGCCTGTCAAGCGAGTCGAGGCGTGCCGCGTGTTGGGCGATTTCCCGGATCTCAGGGGCCGGACCATTCTTCAGGTCGCGCCGGAACTCTCTGCCGGCGGCGTGGAGCGCACGGTTCTTGAAGTCACCGAAGCCATCGTGGAGGCTGGCGGCCGCGCCCTGCTGGCCAGCAAGGGCGGACGGCTTGAGCCGGAATTCGAACGCCTGGGCGGCGAACTCTTCCGCATGGATGCCCGATCCCGCAACCCCGTCACGATCAAGATCAACGAGGTCCGGCTGCGCCAGATCGTCCGCGAGGAGAAGGTCGATCTCGTGCACGCCCGCTCCCGCGCACCGGCATGGAGTGCCTGGGCTGCCGCAAAAGCCGAAGGCGTCCCCTTCGTCACGACCTATCACGGCGCCTATTCCGGCACGTCCGGCCTGAAGCGCGCCTACAATTCCGTCATGGCGAAAGGCGATCTTGTCATCGCCAATTCCGAATGGATCGCAGCGCATATCCGCAAGGTCCACGAAACCGATCCTGCCCGCATCGTCACCATCCCGCGCGGCGTTGACCTCAACGCCTTCGATCCGGCCCGCGTGCCAACCGCCGAGGTTGAGCGTATCCGCGCCCTCTGGGGGCTGGCGGGCGATGCGCGTCTCATCCTCTTGTTGCCCGGCCGCCTTACCCGCTGGAAGGGGCAGGGGATTGCGATTGAGGCGATGTCGCAGCTGACAGCCGAGGAACGCGCCGGGCTCGTCCTTGTTCTCGCCGGCGACGCCCAGGGTCGCGATTCCTATGTCGATGAGCTGGAACGCCAGATCGAAGGTCTGGGCCTCAGGGGCACAGTCCGCCTGTCACCCCATGTTTCCTCCGCCGACATGCCCGCTGCCTACCTTGCCGCCGGGGTCGTCCTTGCTCCGTCGACCCGTCCGGAAGCCTTCGGCCGGGTCGCCGCCGAGGCCTCGGCCATGCAGCGCCCGGTGATTGTGTCCGACCACGGCGGCGGGCGCGAAACCGTCGTTGAATACGTCACAGGCACGCGGGTGGAGCCCGGCTCGCCCTCCGCCCTGGCCGGGGGAATCCGGGCCCTCCTGTCCTTAGGTTCGACAGCTCGTGCATCGATGGGCCGCGAGGGCCGGGCCCATGTTATCCGCCACTTCTCCAAAAGAGGTCTTCAGGCCGCGACCCTCAGCGTCTATAAGCGCTTGCTGGAGAAGGGGTAATCGGACCTGTTGACGAGTGCGCGGAACAAGGCCGCCAGCCCGGTGAACCCGGGCGCAAAGGCAAAGGAGGTGCTGATCATCAAGCTCAGCGCCCTCGGCGATTTCGTGCTCTCTCTCGGCGCCATGCGTGCGGTGCGCGAATTCCATCCCTATGCCCGCATCACCCTGCTGACGACCCCGCCTTTCGAAGACTTCGCCCG
Organism: Hyphomonas sp.; assembly: GCA_046293935.1. GTDB lineage: Bacteria > Pseudomonadota > Alphaproteobacteria > Caulobacterales > Hyphomonadaceae > Hyphomonas. The sequence continues at coordinate 68,732 of JBKBJF010000004.1, read as the reverse complement.
GGTCATGCCTTATGTTGATGCCGTCGAAACCGATGGCCGGCCTGAGGGCCTGAAGCCTACGGCCGCCCTGATCCAGCGCATCAAGAAGGCGAAGTATGACATCATTTACGACTTCCAGACGAGCGGTCGTACGAAAAACTATTTCACGGCCCTGATGCGCGGTGGCAAGGCGCCGCTCTGGTCCGGCCATCACGAGAAGGCTGCCTTCTTCCACGACAACCCGGCCCGCGCCACGATGCACTCCATCGACCGGTTGGCCGAACAGCTGGAGGTGGCCGGCGTTGCCCCGCAGGGCCGCTGGCTTGGAAAGAGTGCGCCGTTCCCGGATCTCGGCTGGGTTCGCCCGAAGCTCGGCAACACCCCGCGCCTGAATCCGGCATTTTTCGGCCTGGCGCAGCCCTACATGCTGCTGATTCCGGGGGCCTCCGAACACCGCGAGGCCAAACGCTGGCCGGTAGAGAACTATGCCGCGCTTGCCAGACGCATTGCCGAAGCCGGCATCCAGCCTGCCATCATCGGCGGCACGGCTGAAGGCCAGATCGCGCAGGAGATCGTCCGGCGCGAGCCGCGCGTCAAAAGCCTCGTGACGCGTACGGACCTTTTCCAGATCGTCACCTTGGCCGAGACTGCCACCTTTGTTGTCGGCAACGACACCGGCCCCATGCACATGGCCACCCTCGCGGGCGCCCCCGGCATTGCCCTCTTCGCCCTGACCGAGAGCAATCCGGACCATTCCGCCCCGCGTGGGCCAAAACCCGTGATCGTCAATGCAGCCCCGACGCTGCCGGAGCTGTCTGTGGATGATGTCTGGCAATCCGTCCGTGCGCTGGGCGTCCTGCCGCGCTGAGCGGACATATTGCTTGACCCGGCCCCTTCTCCCGATTAGGGCCCCGCGCTTGCCGGAGCCTGCAAATGCAGGCATATTCCCACGACCCTGAAACAACCCCGGAAGGAGACCCGCCATAGCTCGCAGACCTGAAGCCGAAGCGCCCGTAAAGAAACAGGCCGGCCCACGCATCAATGAGGATATCCGCGCGAACCGCGTGCTGCTCATTGACGAGAATGGCGAAAAGCAGGGCGTGATGCCCATCGGGGCGGCGCTGGACGCAGCGCGCGATGCAGGCCTCGACCTCGTGGAAGTCTCTGCCGGTCAGGAAGTCCCGGTCGTCAAGATTCTCGACTATGGCAAGCTGCGCTTCGAGGAGCGCAAGAAGAAGGCGGCCGCCAAGAAGAAGCAGAAATCGTCGGAGCTCAAGGAGATCAAGATCCGGCCGAACATCGACACGCACGATTACGAAGTCAAGGCGCGCGCCATCCACCGCTTCTTCGAGGAAGGCGACAAGGTGAAGATCACGCTGCGCTTCCGCGGCCGCGAGATGGCGCACCAGCATCTCGGCATGGAACTGCTCGAGAAGATGAAGAAGGATTTCGAGGCCACTGCCAAGGTCGAACTCGAGCCCAAGCTCGAAGGCAAGCAGATGACGATGGTGCTCGCCCCGCGCTGATGCTCCCCTCACCGAAACACACGCAGCAGGCGGAGCCCCAAAGCTCCGCCTGCTGTCGTTTCAGGGGTATGATAGGGAAGTCTCTGACGAACGCTCCCTCAGTCGCAGGAAGGGAAACGCAGGGCTCAGCGACAGGCGCTACCTGATCGCCGACCGGCAGGGCAGCATCGCCGCCGCGAACGGGGCAAGCACGACGCGCCATACCTACGGCCCCTATGGCGAGCCCGGCGGATGGCAGCGAAGGATTTGAACGGTCGGATTTGATCACTTCACGGCCTCTCCGGATGGAGCGCGAAATGTCTCTCTGAGACGTATAAAACGTCCTGCTCCGGAGGGCCTTCATGGACGGATTCCGGGCGAGGTTGAGGGGGCCGTCCAAGTCAAGATGAAGGGGTTGCAATCACCCCCTTGATTCTTGCCCCTGCCTCCTTCATAAGCCGCCACTTCCGGCAACCGGGGCGACGGCATTGCCCCCTTGGCCGCGTATCCGGGCCGCCCGAAAAAGGCGTGAGCTCTGCAGATTGAGGAGACAAACATGCCGAAGATGAAGACCAAGAAGGCCGCTGCAAAGCGCTTCAAGATCACAGCGACAGGCAAGCTGAAGCACGGCGTGGCCGGTAAGCGCCACCGGCTGATCAGCCACAACGCGAAATACATCCGCCAGAACCGCGGCACGACCGTCGGTGCCAAGGCGGACGAAGCCCGCGTCAAGAAGTACCTGCCCTACGGCCTGTAACTTCCAATCCATTGATCTTTAAGCAGAAATAGCAGGAGGCTCCGATGCCCCGTTCCCGCGCCAAAGTGCCCGCCCACGCCCGCCACAAGAAAATCCTGAAGGCTGCAAAAGGTTTCCGTGGCCGCCGCAAGAATACTTTCACCAATGCTCACGCCGCCGTCTGGAAAGCCGGCGAGTACGCCTATGTCGGCCGCAAGGTGAAGAAGCGTCAGTTCCGCTCGCTCTGGATCCAGCGCATCAACGCCGCGGTCCGCATCCATGATGAGGGCCTCACTTATTCAAGCTTCATCAACGGCTTGACCAGGGCAGGCATTGAGGTTGACCGAAAGGTGATGGCCGACCTCGCTGTGCGCGAGCCGGAAGCTTTTGGCGCGCTCGTCGCGCAGGCCAAAGCGGCTCTGGCCTAAGGAGATCAGACGATGAGCAAGTCGCCCAATTCCGTCCTGTCCGCTTCGAAGAAGCCGCGCCTGAAGCGCCGCAATGCCAAGTGGAAGAGCAACCTTGCCAAGCGTGCAAAGGTGCGGGTTTTCGGTAATACCAAACGCGCCCGTCTCGCCCGCAAGAAAGCTGCCCGCGCGTAATCTGAACGCGCGCACTGGCGGTATCCGCACGGCTGAATTAAGGCTCCGGGGATCCTGGTCTCCGGAGGCTACCTGCATGAGCGTATCGGCGCTGAGCGCGACCTTGCGGATAACGCTGGGCCTCGGCCTCGTCCTGTTTGCGCTGGGGGCAGGGCTCCTGCAGCGTTCGCCCTGGATCCTGCCCTTCATGGGTACAGGCTTCACCGCAGCCTACCTGTTCGGCCAGCTCCGCCTCTGGCGGGTCGCGCGCAATACCGGGAAGCTGCGGCGCTACTGGCTGCAGTTGCCGGGCGATTTCACCGTGCAGCTGGTTCTCGTCACGGTGCTCTATCTGATCGGCATCGGCCTCAGTGCGCTGTTCAGCGGCGGTGTGAATGTCGCCGGTTTCGCCCCGGGCGATGCCATCTGGCCGCTCGGGGCCGGCGCTGCCGCCTCGATTCTTGGTCTCTATATCGACCGGCTGGAGGGCAGGCCGTCCAGCTTCTTCCCGGCCTGGATGAATCCCAAGGATGACAGCCCGGATGATGCCGACCGCGCTCAGATCCGCCTCCTGCCGGGGCGGGTGTCGCCCGAGTCTTTCTTTGCCCTGCGCTGGCCGGGGCATAGCGGCGAAGGGCTGCCGGGAGGCGGCCTTGGCGAAGACGACATCACGCGAACCGAAGCGCGACTCGGCCGGGCACTGCCGGACATGCTGATCGATCTCTATCGCCGGCAGAATGGCGGGACGGTGGCCTCGCTCTGCATCCCCTTGCCGGGGGTCACGGAGGCACAGCGCTACGACCAGGTGCTGATGCCCTTCGGCGGCGATCAAGAGCTGGTTCCGGCCGAACATCTGCGCACAGTGCAGGAAACAATCAGAGATTATGCCGATCCTGGCGTACCGGGGGAAGCCTATGTGCCGGAGGGCGCCGGGGCGATGATCGTGCTGGCCCAGTGGTATCGGGAAACCCTGTTCCTGGATTACAACCAGCCGGGCGCCCCCCGCGTCGGCTTTGCCGATCTGGACCGCTTCAATGCCGAGGGCCGGCCGGATGAGGTCATCTGGTGGCCGGATTTCGAGACATTCTTTGCGGCGCTGCGCCATTACGATCAGGTCTGACGCCCGCGCGAGGCGGGTTGGCGAGGCGGGCGGACGCCGTTAAACACCGCCCTTGGTTTTCCGGAAGGATAGTCACTTGTCCGAGATAGCATCCATCGAACAGGAAGCGTTAGCCGCCATCGCGGCAGCAACAAGCCTGGAAGCGCTTGACGCCGTGCGCGTTGCCGAACTGGGCAAGAAGGGCCGCGTGTCCGGCCTGATGAGCACGCTGGGGGCAATGGCGCCTGACGAGCGCAAGGAGAAGGGCCCCGCACTGAATGCGCTGAAGACCCGCATCGAGGAGGCGGTACGCACCCGCAAGGGCGCGCTGGAGGCTGCTGCGCTCGAGGCCCAGCTGGTGCGCGAGAAGGTGGACCTGACGCTGCCGGCCGCCCCGTCGGCCGGGGAAGGGGCGTTGCACCCCGTGATGCAGGTGTTCGAGGAGATTGCCGCAATCTTCGGCGACATGGGTTTCCGCGTGGCGGAAGGCCCGGACATCGAGGACGATTGGCACAACTTCACCGCGCTGAACTTCCCCGAAGGCCACCCGGCGCGGGAGACGCATGACACCTTCTTCCTGAAGCCGGGCGACAACGCGCTGCCGAAAGTGCTCCGTACACATACGAGCCCGGTGCAAATCCGAACTATGATGGCCGAAAAGCCGCCGATCCGGATTCTCGTTCCAGGCCGCGTGTTCCGAAATGACTGGGATGCGACCCACACGCCGATGTTCCATCAGGTAGAAGGCCTCGTCATCGAGGAAGGCATCCATATGGGCCACCTCAAGGGCTGCCTGATCGACTTTGTGAAGGCTTTCTTCGAGGTCGATAATGTCACGGCACGCTTTCGCCCGCACTTTTTTCCGTTCACGGAGCCTTCGGCCGAGATGGACGTGCAGTGCCAGCGCTCCGGCGGCGTTGTCGAAGTGGGCAAGGGTACAGACTGGCTGGAAGTGCTCGGCTGCGGGATGGTGCATCCGAACGTGCTGCGCAATTGCGGGCTGGACCCGGCGGTCCACCAGGGCTTCGCCTTCGGCATGGGCGTCGACCGTCTTGCCATGCTGAAATATGGCATGCCGGACCTGCGCCCCTATTTCGAGGCGGACCCGCAATGGACGCGCCATTACGGCTTCTCGCCGTGGCTGACACCCTCCGTCAGCGGAGGTCTGTCGTGACAGCCCCTGCCGACTGGCGCGCCCTGAAACAGTTCCGGTTCGGGGACAGCCCCGCGCTGGCCGACCGGCTGGCCGCGTTGGTCGTTGCCGGCGTGAAGACGGCGACGTGCTCAGCGGCTTCGCTTGACATTGAAACGTCGGTTGGCGAACAGCAGGTGGTGCTGTCGGGCGCCGGTGTGCCAGTCGCTGTCATCGAGGCGCTGAGCCTCGAAGTCTTGCCGATAACGCAGGTTACACCCGCACAAGCTGCGCTGGAAGGCGAGGGCGACCTGAGTCACGCCTACTGGTTTGATGCGCACAAGGACTTTTTCACGCGTGAAGGCAGCTATACGCCGGACATGCAGGTGATTTTCGAGACGTTCCGTCTCGTCGAGATACTGGATGCGGGCTTTGCTACCCGCGCCCCCGACCACGTCAAGGCGGAGCGCGCCGAAGCGCGCGCCGCAGGCTATACCGCTCCTGGAGCCGCTGCATGAAATTCACCCTCTCCTGGCTGAACGATCACCTCGTTACCAAGGCAAGCCTTGAGGATATCCTGTCCTATATGGGCAAGGCTGGGCTCGAAGTCGAGCATGTCACCGACCCGAAGAAGGCGCTGGCGCCCTTCTCGGTGTGCAAGGTGCTGGAAGCCGAGCCTCATCCGCAGGCGGACAAGCTGCGCGTCTGCAAGGTCGACACGATTGACGGCGTCAAGCAGATCGTCTGCGGCGCGCCGAACGCCCGCGCGGGCATGACGGCCATCTATGCGCCGCTGGGTACATGGATCCCGGGGCTCAATATGGCGCTCGACAAGAAACCGCGCGCTATCCGCGGCGTCGAAAGCCATGGCATGATGTGCTCTTCGCGCGAGCTGGAGATCGGCGATGACCATGATGGCATCATCGATCTTCAGGGCGAGTTTGCCGTCGGCACACCTGCCGCCGAGGCGCTCGGACACTCCGACCCTGTTATCGATTTCGAAGTCACACCCAACCGCCCTGACTGGCTCGGCGTACAGGGCATTGCACGCGATCTTGCCGCGGCCGGAGCGGGCCGTTTCCTGCGCAACGACGCCCGGAAAGTACCCGGAAACGGCGACTGCCCGATCGACATCCGGCTTGAGGCACCAGACGCATGTCCGGTCTTCGCAGGTGCTCTGGTTCGGGGTGTCAGCAATGGTCCGTCTCCGGACTGGATGCAGGCCCGCCTCAAAGCCGCCGGGCTCCAGCCGAAGTCGCTGCTGGTGGATGTCACCAATTATATCTCGCTTGACCGGGCCAGGCCGCTGCACGTCTATGATGCGGCCAAGCTCACCGGTGCAGTCATGGCCCGGCTTGGCAGGAAAGGTGAGATCCTCGACGCTCTCGATGGCAAGACCTATCAGATCACGGAAGACATGTGCGTGATTGCGGATACCTCAGGTGTCATCGGTCTCGGCGGTGTGATGGGCGGTGTTTCCACGGCCGTATCCCCGGAAACGACCGATGTATTCATCGAGAGCGCCTGGTTCGATCCGCTGCGCACCGCGCGCACAGGCCGCGCCACCGGCATCCATTCGGATGCGCGCTACCGTTTCGAGCGCGGTGTGGACCCGCAGAGCTGCCTGGACGGGTTGAATCTGGCGCTGGCGCTCATCCTCGAGTATGGCGGCGGTACGGCGAGCAAGCCGAAAGTCGCTGGCTCCGTGCCGGCCCGCACCCAGAAGGTCACCTTCTACCGCGATGATGTCGAGCGTCTGACCGGTCTTCTCGTCAAGCCAGCCGAAATGAAACGCATCCTCAGGGATCTCGAGATCGACATCGAGGATGCTGGTGACGCCTGGTATCTGATGCCGCCCTCGCACCGTTTCGACATCGACCGGTCTGCGGACATCGTCGAGGAGATTGCGCGGCTCATCGGTTATGATCAGTTGCCCACGACCTCACTGCCCATGACGGCAGGCATGAAGCAGACTGTGGCCGCCGCACGCCAGACGCGTGTGGCAACCGCCCGGCGTGCGATGGCTGCGCGCGGCTTCCTCGAGGCAGTGACCTGGAGCTTCATGTCGAAGGAGCACGCCGCGCTGTTCGGCAAGACTGAGAACGCCCTGACCGTAGCCAATCCGGTGGCCAGCGAGCTCAACTACATGCGGCCGTCCGTGCTCGGAAATCTTGCGCAGGCTGCACAGCGTGCCAGTAACCGGGGCGAGCGCGGTGTGCGCCTGTTCGAAGCCGGTCCGATCTATCTCGGGGATGGCCCGAAAGATCAGCGTACGGTGATTTCGGCCCTCGTCCAGCCAGTGCTCCAGCGCCACTGGCAAGGCCCGCCGAGAGGGTATGACGCTTTCACGGCCAAAGCCGATCTGTTTGCCCTGCTCGCGGCCCTAGGCCAGCCAAGCGAGAAGTTCCAGATCGCGCCTGCTAACCAGCCGCACTGGCATCCCGGCCAGTCTGCCAGCCTCCGGCTCGGACCGAAGATGACCGTGGCAAATTTCGGCGCGCTGCATCCGGCTGTGCTCAAAGCGCTGGATGTGGATGGTCCGGTTTATGCCTTTGAACTTAACCTGAATGCCTTACCTGTGATGAAGGCGAAAGCGACGAAGACAAAGCCGGTGCTTGACAGGAGCGGCCTGACGCCGATCCGGCGCGACCTTGCCTTTGTGGTCGATGCAACGCTCGCCGCCGGCGAGATCGTGCGTCACGCGCAGAGCGCCGAGAAGTCGCTGATCTCCGCAATTGATGTGTTCGATGTCTATCAGGGACCCGGGGTGCCGGAGGGTAAGAAGTCGGTTGCCTTCGAAGTTACGATCCGGCCCCGCGAGGTGCTGAAGGACGACCAGATCCAGGCGATCATGGACCGGATCATAGCTTCCGTGCAAAAAGGTACCGGTGGGGTGCTGCGCGGCTGAGGCCGCAACCGGGAGGGCAGGGCGAGATGGGTCTGAGACGGCGGGTCTACGAGGCACTGGCTCCGGAAGCCCGCGCCCCCGGTACGGGCCTGTCGAGGACCAATATTGCCATTGTCGGCCTCGTGCTTCTGAGTTTCCTGTTCCTCGCGCTCGAGACCGAGCCGGTGATCCAGGCAATTCCGGCCTGGCGCGAGACCTTCGCGATCTTCAATGTCGCGGTCGTTGCGATCTTTGCCATCGAATACATCCTGCGTATCTGGACCGCTGGTGAGGATCCGCAGTTTCGCGGCATTGATGGGCGGCTTCGCTACATGACGCGCTTTTACTCGGTGGCGGACCTGCTGGCCTTTCTGCCGGAACTGATCGTGATGCTGACCGGCGCAGGTGTCTCGCTGCTGGTCCTTCGCGTGCTGCGTCTGGCGCGACTCGTGAAGATCGCGCGCTTCATTCCGGCTTTCGAGGCGTTGGGCGCCGCCATGAAACGCGCCAGTTCGCTGCTCTACACATCGCTCGCCCTGGCGATCACGCTTGTCTATGTCTCGGCAGTGCTGCTGTATTTCGTCGAAGGGATCGGGGGCAATCATCAGGAAGCTTTCGCGTCCATTCCGCGTGCCATCTGGTGGGCAGTCGCCACGCTGACGACCGTGGGCTATGGCGATGTGTACCCGGTCACGGCGCTCGGGCGGTTCTGCGCCGGAATTATCGCAATTGCAGGGATTGGCGTCGTAGCCTTGCCGGCCGGTGTCTTCGCCAGCGCTTTCTCCGACGAACTGCGCGAGCGGGAACTGGCACAGCTGAAGCGCGAGCTGGATGAGGCGCGCGGTGAGGAGACAGGCATATGAGCAGCGGCGGACACAAAACCCTTTCGGTGGCCGTGGCCGGTATCGCCGGGCGCATGGGCCGGCAGCTGGCGGCTGCCGTGATTGACCGTGGACTGACATTGTCCGGAGGCTCCGAGATCGCCGCGGCAGGTGTCTTCGATGAGGATATCGGCACGCTGGCCGGGCGCCGGCCGGTCGGCCTCTGGCCGTCGGCAGATCCGGCCGAGGCCGCCGCCCGCGCCGATGTGTGGATCGATTTCACCCGCCCGGAAGGCACGCTGGCAGCGCTTCGTGCCCTGAACACCACCTCTGTGCACGCTGTCATCATCGGTACGACAGGGTTTACGCCGGAGCAGGAAGCCCTCATCGGTGATGCGGCAGGCCGCTTTGCCATCGTCAAGGCGGGCAACTTCTCTGTCGGGATAAACCTGCTGGAGGCGCTCGTCAGGCAGGCGGCCGCAAGCCTTGGCTCTGACTGGGACATCGAAATCCTGGAATCCCATCACCGGCTGAAAGTCGACGCGCCTTCGGGCACTGCGATCATGCTGGGCGAGGCGGCCGCCGGGGGGCGCGGCGCATCCCTCAATGCCCTTCAGGCGGCGCCCTATCTTGGCGGCAATGCGAAGCGCAGGGAGGGCGCAATCGGTATGGCCGTGCGCCGGGCCGGAGGCATCTATGGTGAACACGAAGTGATGTTTGCCTCACCGCGCGAGGTCATCCGGCTTTCGCATATGGCGCTTGACCGCACGGTTTTCGCAGAAGGTGCCGTGCAGGCGGCCCTGTGGGCGGCGCGGCAGGAACCGGGCCTTTACAGCATGAACGATGTGTTGGGTCTCAGCCACACCGGCTGAGGAAAGCAGGGCAGGCGCGGCGGATTGCGGCTTGACGCGCCGCAGCATCATGACAACCTCACATTTCTGTAAAGGTTGAGCCCGTCCGCCGTATGATCGGTATTGTTGTTGTCAGCCATGGAAGACTGGCCCACGAGCTCGTCGCTGCCGCCGAGCACGTCGTGGGCCGTCTTTGGCGCACACGGGCCGTTTCCATTGATGCCGATGAAGACCTGGACATCAAGCGCGAGACCATTTTCGAGGCCGTGAAAGCCTGCGATACCGGTCGCGGTGTGGTTGTCCTCACGGACATGTTCGGGGGTACGCCGTCGAATCTCGTGCTGTCCCTGCGCAGCCGGGCGCGGCTGGAAATCGTGTCTGGCGCGAACCTGCCAATGCTGATCAAGCTGGCCCAGATCCGCGAACAGCTGTCGCTGGAAGAGTGCGCACAGGACGCTGCCGAGGGCGGCCGCAAGTATATCGCGATTGCCTCAGACATCCTTGCCAAGCTACCTTCCTGCTGATGAGTGAACCGTTTCCGGCCCACCGTCGCGCGACCATCGTCAATCGCAAGGGGCTGCATGCGCGTGCATCTGCTAAGCTGGCCAAAGTGGCATCCGAATTCGATGCACAGGTTTTCGTCAGCCATGAAAGCGAGATGGCGGATGCCCGCTCGATCATGGACCTGCTGATGCTGGTGGCGCACACCGGCTGCACGGTAGAAATCAAGGGCAGGGGACCGCAGGCAGAAGCTGCGGTCGACGCCATCGTGCGGCTGATCGAGGAAGGCTTCGGCGAAGACCGCGGTTAGGCCGCCTTGCGCTTTGCCTTTCGGACTTCGTATTTGTTGAGGGCGTGCAGGTAGGCCTTGGCGCTGGCGACCAGGGTGTCGGGGTCGGATGAGCGGCCCGTGGCCATGATGCCATCGCCATTGAGTCGCACCGAGACGGTGGCCTGCGCATCCGTGCCGCCGGTGACGGCGTGCACCTGGTAGAGTTCCAGAACGGCCGTGTGCGGAACAAGCTGACGGATGGCGTTGAACACCGCATCCACCGGGCCATTGCCGCGCGCGATGGCAAACTTCTCCACGCCGTCGATCACCAGATCGATTTCGGCCGTCTGCGGACCATCGGTGCCTGCGACGACGCGCAGGCGCTTGAAACCGATCCGCTCACCTTCGGCCGCGAGCTGTTCATCGACAAGGGCGATGATATCATCGTCGAACACATGTTTTTTGCGGTCGGCCAGGTCCTTGAAGCGTTTGAAAGCGTCGTTCAGCGCTTCGCCCTCGATGAAATAGCCCATCGATTCCAGCTTGTCGCGGAAAGCATTGCGGCCGGACAGCTTGCCCATCACCAGTGAGGTTTTCGCGACGCCGACATCTTCCGGCTTCATGATCTCATAGGTCTCGGAATTCTTCAGCATGCCATCCTGGTGAATGCCGCTCTCATGTGCGAAGGCGTTCTTGCCGACAATGGCCTTGTTGTACTGCACCGGAAAGCCGGTGATGCGGCTGACCATGGCGGAAGCGCGCGCCAGATAGCCGGTATTGATCCGGGTTTCGTAAGGCAGCGTATCGCCGCGTACCTTCATCGCCATCACGATCTCTTCCAGCGCAGCATTGCCGGCCCGCTCACCAAGACCATTGATCGTGCACTCGATCTGGCGCGCGCCGTTGGCCACGCCGGCGAGAGAATTGGCAACCGCAAGACCAAGGTCGTTGTGGCAATGGGTTGACCAGATCACCTTGTCCGAGCCCGGAATGGTTTCGATCAGCCTGCGGATCAACGCGCCATACTCGTCCGGGTGAGAATAGCCGACCGTATCCGGCACGTTGATGGTCGTGGCGCCGGAGGCAATGGCCGCGTCGATACACTTGCACAGGAAGTCGAACTCCGTGCGGGTCGCGTCTTCGGCGCTCCATTCGACATCATCGACCAGGTTACGGGCCTGCGCGACGGAACGGCCCACCGCTTCAAGCACGGCGTTCGGGCCCATCTTGAGCTTGTGCTTCATGTGCACCGGGCTGGTCGAGATGAACGTGTGGATGCGCGGTCGGGCCGCCTTGCGCACCGCTTCGCCGCAGCGGTCGATATCCGCCGGGGTAGAGCGGGCCAGGCCGCAGATGACGGCACTCTTCGACTGGGCGGCGATCGCGCTGACAGCAGCGAAATCTCCCTCCGAGGCCGCCGGGAAACCGGCCTCGATGATGTCGACGCCCATCTCCTCGAGCAGGCTGGCCAGCTCCAGTTTCTCATTGTGGGTCATGGAGGCGCCGGGCGACTGCTCGCCATCGCGCATTGTGGTGTCAAAGATCAATACCCGGGGTTTCGTCGCGGGTTTCGCGGTGGATGTCGAGGTCATGGCGGTTGGGGCTCAGGGTCGTGGTTCGTTGGGAGGGCTCAAGTCGCTTGCGGGACACCCCTGACCGCGCGTTCGCCCTTCAGCGGCGGGCGACCGGCTCCGGCCAGGGGCCGGTAAGAAGCAGCAGAAGGGGCAGAACTTTGCGCATGGGCGCACTATTCGCTGTGTTTCTGCCGGCTGTCAATGACGGCAGGGGGTTCCGTGGGAATATCTTGCCAGGCCTGGCGGGCGCGGCGAACGACAAAGATGGCGATGCCGGCATAAAGGACGACCGCGCCCAGCCCGAACAGGCCCGCGACAAGCGGATTGCCCTGGAAGGCCGTGACCACGGTTTTCCAGCCCACAGCGACAAGAGCGATCTTGGGTATGATTCCCAGACCCATCCCGACCCAGTAATCGCGGAACTTCGCAGCGCTGGCCCCGAACACCATGTTGACGATCAGGAACGGGCCGGCGGGCACATTACGCACCACCGCGCTGGCGATCAGGGCATTCTGGCCGATCAGGCGCGACAGTTTCCGCGCGCGAGGCCCGGCATAGCGGTTCACGGCGGCCTCTCCGCCTGCCCGGCCAATCCAGAAGGTCAAGGCACCGGAAATCATGTTGGCGATCCAGGCATACACGGCGCCCGGCAGGGGGCCGAATACGGCAATCGCCGCAGCAATCAGCGCAAACTGCGGTACGCCGACAAAGGCGGCGGCGCAGAAGATGAAAATCACCGCCGGCAGGCCCCACGGACTGCCGGCCAGGTTACGCAGCCAAGATTCGGATTCTTCCAGGCCTGGCAAAAGGCCAGACTTGCCGGCCAGAAACACCGCCAGCACTGCCGCCAGCAGGGCAAGCCCCAGAAGCAGGGCACGCCGGGAGATCTGCGGGGAGGCAGGGGTGGTGTCGGTCATCGCAGGCTCTGGTGCGCCTTGCGCGGCGCGGCGTCAATCCGGTGGCGGCAGGCGCGCTGTCAGGCGTCGGCCAGCATCTTCTCGCTCATCGCCCACAGCTTCTCGGCGCGGGCCTCGTCGCTGATCCACTCGCGGGCATGCTCGTAGCGTTGGCTGTCGGGCGTGGCGGCTCTGGCGATGTCGCAGTCTTCGCAATAGACGCCGCCCCGGCCGGCCAGTTGCGGCGATGTGGCCGCCCAGACCGTGGTGGAGGCACCTTGCTCAGGCGTCTTGAAGGATTGCCTCACCCGTTCCGGCAGCGTGCCGTCAGCGTTCTTCCAGCCGAGCACGACCATCTCCTCATCCGGCAGATGGCGCTGAAGGTTGGTGAAGATGCCGCCGGGATGCACCGAGAAGGCCCGCACACCAACCTCGCGGCCGAGCAGGTCCACTCCAAGCGCGAACAGTGCATTCGCGGATTTCGACTGGCCATAGGCCACCCACTTGTCATAAGGGCGCGTTTCAAAATGCGGGTCATCCCAGATCACATCCGACAGCGTATGACCTGTGGACGACAGGGCGATGACACGCGCGCCCTGTGCCTCCTGAAGCTGCGGGGCAAGTTTCATCGCCAGCGCCATGTGGCCGAGATGGTTGGTGCCGAACTGGCTTTCCCAGCCCTTTCCCACGCGGGAGAGCGGACAGGCCATGATGCCGGCATTGTTGATCAGCAGATGCAGCGGACGCTTTGTGTCCGCATACTCACCGGCAAAGCGGCGCACGCTGGCGAGGTCGCCCAGGTCCATCGCCGCGATTTCGATTTCCCCGGCAACATCCGCCAGCGCTTCGGATGCCGCTTCTGGACGGCGAGCGGGCACGGTCACGCGGGCACCAGCTGCGGCAAGTGCCCTCACGGTTTCAAGACCGATGCCGGAATAGCCGCCCGTCACGATGGCGTTACGGCCGGAAAGATCTATGCCCCGGACCACCTCCATGGCGGTCGACTTCGCGTGAAATCCTGATCCGATCGGCACCTGGTCTGCTGCAGCCATGATGTGTCTCCTCTGGCACCTCGCCGCCTGCAAGATTAGACCCGGGCTGCGCCGGCGGCCACTGTATTCTGAGCGTGGCAGTCTGCCCTGCGCTTGCCTAAATCACCGGATATCTTCCTTGCCAGAATGGAGACCCGATCATGAGACTGCATATGATGCTGGGCGCCGTCCTCGTAAGCTGCGCCCTTGCGTTTCCCGCCACTGCCCAGTTCGGGCGAGTCGAACGCAGTCAGGCGGAGATCGCCCTGGAGCAATCCGGGCTGCAGATGGAAAAGGACAAGGCCGCGCGCGAGGCAGCCAGCGCCAAGTGTGCAAAGTCTGACCTCGAGGCCTGTTTCACCCTCGCCGACATGCAACGCACCGGGCGCGGAGGCGGGCAGGATCTGAAAGGCGCGGCAAAGTCCTACCGTAAGATGTGCGACGGCAAGGACGGGCGTGGCTGCGCCGGCTTAGCCTATCTGACCGTGCAGGGCCGTGGCGTGGCCGAGAACCAGGCCGAAGGGCGTGCGCTCTACAAGAAAGCCTGTGATTATGGCGATCTGAGCGGCTGCGCGGCCTTCGGCAACATGGCCTATACGGGCACGGGCGGGCGCAAGGACGTGACCGCGGGCATTAACGCACTCACACGGTCCTGCGACCGGGGATATGAGTGGGCCTGCGAGCGGATGCGCCAGCTCGGCGTGTACGATCCCAAGGATCGCCCGTTCGAACGCCTGCGGGACATCAAGGGCTGATCAGCCGGCTGCCTTGGCGGCTTCTTCCGGGGCAGGGGAAGGCTCTGCCCGGGCAGGGGCGAGCGGCGCAACGTTTGACAGGTCCGGCACACGCGCCGCGCGGTTGATGTGGGCTACGGAACGCTCCGGTGCGATCAGGATGTCGGCACTGACGATCGTGCGTTCCTCTACCCGCATCGACGGCGAGAAGGCCGAGCCCTCCAGCCGGCCACCGGAACACACTTCCAGCGATCGGCCTGCCTCGACATCGCCTTTCACCGCGCCATGAACGATGACCGTAGCAGCGCGGATCCGGCCTTCGATGCTGCCGCTCGCCTCAATCAGCACCATGTCATCGGTTTCGACATCGCCGCGAAGCTGGCCGCCGACGATCACGGGCCCGAGAAAACGGAACGTTCCCTCAAACCGCCCGCCGGCGGCCAGCGCGTTGCCAAGGCCGCTGCGGGCTGGTTTCTGCGGCGCGTCTGTCCGGGTGGGTGTCGATGCCATCGCCTGTGTCCTTGTTGCCGCCTATTTTCCACAGGTTAACCTATTGTTAACTGAAGCAGAAGGGCGTCGCGGGAAAGGATGCAAGATTCATGCGTGGCGTTTACCGGGCCCTGATGACGGCTGCGATCCTGATGCTGCCGGCCTGTCAGCGCTCGGCCGCGCCGCCGGACACGCCGCTGTTGCCGCCGGGCATGGAAGGTATCGACCTGTCACATCACAACGGCGCGGTGGACTGGGCCCGGCTCTCTGCTCAACCGTTCGGCTTCGTCTACCTGAAGGCCACTGAAGGCACCGGCCATACCGATCCTCAGTTCCATGCCAACTGGCTCGGCGCCACCCGCGCAGGCTGGCGCACCGGCGCCTATCATTTCTACTTGCTCTGCCGCCCCGGCCGGGCGCAGGCGGAGAATTTCATCCGGCAGGTTGAGGTGCGTGCAGGCACATTGCCGCCGGCCGTTGACCTGGAACATGCACACAACTGCGCTGCCAGCGGATCGCGCGAGGCGACGCTGAACGAACTGCGCACCTTCCTGGTGGCCCTTGAGTCCGAGTACGGACAGGTGCCGGTCATCTACACCACGCCGGCCTTTCATGCCGAGTGGCTGGCGGGAGAGGGCTTTGACCGCCACCCGCTCTGGGTGCGCTCGCTTGGCAGCCCGCCCGAACTGCCGCACGCCATCTGGCAGTATTCGATGAAGGGCCGGGTGGACGGCGTTGATGGTCCGGTCGATCTCAACCGGGCGGCGGAGTGACATTCAGCCGAGGCCGAACATCCCACGGATTTCGGAGGTGAACACCGACACCACCGTGCCGGCCATGAACCAAAGGAAATTGCTGGCCCAGGCAAACTTTGCCGGACGGGTGTGCTGTTTCAGCGCTTCCTCGATCATGCCCCTGGTAACCGTGAAGGTTTCTTCGCCCGGGGCGGCGACATCCATGCCCTGTGCCCGCATCCGGCCCAGCCGCACCACCCGGTCCACCGCGTCCGCAAGGCCATGGCCTCCCCGGGTGAACTGTGCCGCGACAAGGGCGGCGGCCAGCCCAGCCCCAAGGGCAATGACAATATCGATCAGGTTCATGGCGATCAGGCCCTTTCCGGCGCGCTCCAGTTGTGGTCCACAAGCTTCAGGACTGCGGAGCAGTATCATGTTCAAATGGTTTGCGAAAAGGCAGGGCGGTCCAACACCCCCGCGCAGCAGCGGCGATCCGTGGCATCGCATCATCTCCGACCTTGAATACCTGCAGCGCGCCCATGCCAGGGCGCACCCCTGGCTGGCGGACATGGACCCCGGTGCCCGTGATGAAGCCTTCGAGGAACGCTTTTTCCAGCATTTCTATGCAACCATGCGCCAGGCCGGGCTCACCCAGGCCTCCTATGACGACTGGCACCGCGAGATTGCCCAGGCGTTCAAGGCCAAGCCTTTCAGCCGCTATGAGGACCCGCTGGCCCATATGTGGCTGCAGCAGATGAGCGGCGAGATTCACGCAGCCTGCCAGCGCGTCGGTGTGGGCTTGCCCAAGCAGCCTGTCTTCGGTCTGCTGCAGACCGGGCGGATCAATGGCATTGCGGCCGATGTCGATAATCCCGGATATTATCTCATCCTGATCGATGACGGCGTCCTGGGTTTCGCTAATCTGCTGGCCAAGGTCGTGGCAGCCTGCTTCCCGGTGGAAGAAGAATCCGGAGGAGGTCTCACATTTCGTACCGATCAGGCCAGCGTGGCCGCCGAGCGCCTGCGCAATCCGGCGCCCGGCCAGCGCTTTTTCGACCTGCTGACAGCCTATGCCGTCGGCGGCGCGCCACATGCTGCCCAGCCCTATCTCCTGGCTACCCGTCACCTGCATCTCGTCGAGGTGCTGCGCGACTCGATGGAATTCTTCATCTTTGGCCACGAGTTCGGGCATTGCGCAGCCGGCCATCTGCAAGGCGCTCCCCGGCAGCATCTTCAGATGGCGGAGAATGGTGGCGGCGAAATCGGCATGCTCCGGCCGGACAACTGGGAGAAGGAGTTCGAAGCGGATTTTCTCGGGCTCGTGCTTGCCCTGAATGTCATGCAGTCCAAGGGATACTCGCCCAGCCTCACCTATGCGGGCATCGAACTGGTGTTCACAGGCATCGACTTCATGCAACGAACGCTGTCTGTGCTGGAGCATGGCGAGGAAAGACCCCGGCCCCTCGACACGCACCCGCCGGCGGTGGAGCGCAGGCAGATGCTTCGTCAGCATACAGAGCAGATGTTCGATACGCAGCTTCAGGCCAGTGCGCTGGACTTTTCGGACACCGTTACGGAGTGTCTCGATTTCTACTGGCCGGCGGCGGTCAGTGTCCTGCGACAGATGCATGCCGATGGCATCCGCCCCCATGCCCGCTGGCGGCAGGTGCAGCACTGAGACGGAGCCGCAGCGCCCCTGCCGCCTTTTCTCAGTCCTTCCCCGTGTAAAGCCCGGCGCTGACGGACAAATCCATCAGCGCCGTGGTTCCATCCTCAACGGCCAGAGACGCAAGGCAAGCCTAGTTGCGGCTCTTATCAACGAGACGGTCGTTCTGGGCCCAGTGCATCATGCCGCGCAGTTTCTCACCGACAGCCTCGATCGGATGACTGCTCATACGCTGGCGCATGGCGTGGAAACCGGGGGCGCCGGCCTGGTTCTCGAGCACCCAGTTACGGGCGAAAGTGCCGTTCTGGATGTCCTCGAGCACCTTCTTCATCTCGGCTTTCGTGGCGCTGTTGATCACGCGTGGGCCAGTGACATATTCTCCGTATTCCGCCGTATTCGAGATCGAATAGTTCATGTTGGCGATGCCGCCCTCATAGATCAGGTCGACGATCAGCTTGGTTTCGTGCAGGCACTCGAAATAGGCCATTTCCGGCGCATAGCCCGCCTCCACCAGAGTTTCGTAGCCGGCCTTTATGAGTTCGACGATGCCGCCGCACAGCACGGCCTGCTCACCGAAGAGGTCGGTCTCGGTCTCCTCGCGGAATGAGGTTTCGATCACCCCGGCGCGGGTATTGCCAATGGCTTTCGAGTAGGAGAGGGCCACAGCCTGCGCCGTACCGGTCGCGTCCTGGTGGATGGCGATCAGGCCCGGCAGGCCGAAGCCGCGAAGGTACTGATCGCGCAATGTGTGGCCAGGGCCTTTGGGTGCGGAGAGGGACACATCCACATCCTTCCGGGGGCGGATGAGATTATAGTGGATGTTGAAGCCATGGCCGAACATCAGGTGCTGGCCGGCCCGCAGATGGGGTTCGATCTCGTTGGCATAGAGAACGGCCTGTTTCTCGTCCGGCACGAGGATCATCAGCACATCGGCCCATTTGGCGGCTTCTGCCGGAGTAACCACTTCAAGACCTGCCGCTTCAGCTTTCTTGCGCGAGGCCGAGCCTTCCTGCAGGGCCACCTTGATGTTCCTGACGCCGGAATCCTTGAGATTCAGGGCATGGGCATGGCCCTGGCTGCCATAGCCGACCACGGCCACTTTCCTGGCCTGGATCAGTTTCAGGTCGGCATCTTTTTCGTAATAGATTTTCATGTGAGATCGCTGGCTCCGGTGAAGGGGTGGAAACTTCTGGGTTGTCAGGTCATCCGTCAGGAGGCGTTGCACACCCAGCCGGGGCTGACATTTGCAATGCCGATGACGAGATTGTTCAGCCGGCTGACAGGATCGTCCGATCCGGAATGCCGGGAGAAGCTGCGGAAACCGGCCGGGGTCTCGGCGCGGGTGATGATGTCGTGGCTGTCGATGACAAGGCGTACGCTGCGCGATCCGTCAGGATTGATCTTGACGTCCTCGCGTGGGCCGTATCCGGGTACGGACGGATCCCCGGCCTTGGTCAGAAGGATCGTCAGCTCGTTGGCCTTGTCGTCAGGAAGGGGTGTCTGCAGGCGGCAGCGCGGCCCCTTGCCCTCGGGCACGGAGCGCGCATCCAGCGTCAGTTTCGGTCCATCTGTCAGGATGTCGTAGACATAGGCGGCACCGCTCGGCGAGGCTGTGTCGATAATCTCGATTGCGGAGCTGAGCCGCACACCGTAAATCTTCGCCGCCTTCTCTCGGATATTGGCGGCGCGGTCGAGATCGCATTTGAGCCGCGCCTCATCCGGGCTGGTTCCGGGTGAATAGGCAGCGTTCAAAAGGGCGGTTTCGCAGTTCGCAGTCTGGGCCGCTGCCATCAGCGGCAGAGCCAGCAGCGCCAGCCCCGCAAGCGCGCCGCGCGAGAGACAGGGGGTCATCCTTTCTCCTTTCCGCGTTTGATCGACAGGACACCCGTGCGGCTGACCTCGACCAGCCCCAGCGGGCGCATCAGGTCGATGAACTGGGTCAGCTTGTCAGAGGCGCCCGTCACCTCGAAAATGAAGCTCTCGTTCGTAGTATCTATCACATGTGCGCGGAAAATCTCAGCGATACGGAGCGCCTCGACGCGTTTTTCGCCCGTGCCGGCCACTTTCACCAGCGCCAGTTCGCGCTCGATGCCGCGCTTGGAATTGGTAATGTCAATGACTTCCGCCACCGGCACGAGGCGCAGGAGCTGGGCCTCGATCTGCTCGAGTATGTGCGGCGTGCCCTGCGTGACGATGGTGATGCGTGAGCGGTGCTGGCTGGCATCGACTTCCGCAACCGTCAGGGAATCAATGTTGTAACCGCGCCCGGAAAACAGGCCCGTGACACGCGCGAGCACGCCCGGCTCGTTGTCGACCAGAACGGCCAGTGTGCGCCGCTCGATCGCTTCGTCCTCGTGCGCAAGGAAGTAGGCCGATTTCGGTGCCCCGTTATTGGAAGGCGTTTGCCCGTTGCTCATTGCAGCCTCTGGGATGATGTCGCGGCGGCGCCGAATGTGTATCCGGGCCGGCGGCTCTCGAGTTTTGCTTTCAGTGCTTCAGAGGCCGCGATGGCCCCGCGCCGGTTCTCTCTTTCCTGATCGTCATATCGGCCGACGATCTCGTCCATGCGGCGCGGATCGAGATGTGCCTGCAGTTCGGACACCAGGAGGCGGCGGCATTCGTCAATGAACTGGGCGCTGTCCTCGGAAGACGGGCCGCCTTCGCGCGTCATCGCTTCCAGTTCATGATAGGTCCACATCAGCGCATCCAGCACCGGCGGACGGTGCCCGCGATAGGCGCCTTCCTTCTCAGCGCCTGTCTTGTCTGGGTCGAGGTTCGGGAAGAACATCCGGCCGCGGTCGACCAGGGTCGAGATTGCCACCAGAAGGTTTGCCTTGTTGGCGAGGAAGGCGCCGTCATTGGCCTGCAGGTTGCGGGTCCGTGCAAACATGGCGGCACGGGCCAGAGTGTCGATGGCGGCATTCCCCCAATCGAGGCTGGCGGCATCAATGCTCTGGCGCAGGCGCTCGGTTTGCAGCTTGCGCTGGCGGCGGGTTTCGCCGCGCGCGATCAGGGCGCTGATGATGGCGACGACAGCCGAGATCACCGCGATGATCACATCGGCATGTGTCTGCCCGAGGCTGAGCAGGCTCGTCGTGTCCATCACCGTCCCCGTGTCTGCCGTGTCAGACGAGCTTGCGGCCCGCCTCGCCGATCTCGTTACCTGTTATCTCGCCGAGAATCATCTGGTTGTGCGCAGAGCCCGACGGGATCATCGGCAGGCAGTTTTCCGCCCGCTCGACCCGGCAGTCGAACAATACCGGACCGGGATGGTCAATCATTTCAAGGATTTTCGTGTCCAGCTCGTCCGGTTTGTCGCAGCGGATACCGTGCGCGCCCATGGCCTCGGCCAGCTTCACGAAGTCCGGCAGGCTGGCGGAATAGGAGTGCGAATAGCGCTCGCCATGCAGCAGTTCCTGCCACTGGCGCACCATGCCCATCCACTCATTATTGAGAATGAACACCTTGACCGGCAGCTTGTGCTGCACGGCGGTGGACAGTTCCTGCATCATCATCTGGATCGAGGCTTCCCCGGCAATGTCGATGACCAAGGCGTCCGGGTGAGCGGCCTGAACGCCGACGGCGGCCGGCAGGCCATAGCCCATCGTGCCGAGCCCGCCTGAGGTCATCCAGCGGTTGGGCTCCTCGAAATGATAGAACTGCGCCGCCCACATCTGGTGCTGGCCGACTTCAGTGGTGATGTAGGTCCTGCGATCCTTGGTCAGCGCATACAGACGCTCGACCGCGAATTGCGGCTTTATGACCTCCTTGGAGTTTGCGTATGCGAAGCAGCGGCGCGCCCGCCAGGTGTCGATCTGTTCGCGCCAGGCTGTCAGGTCGGGCAGCTTGCGCTTGAGTGCCCGGATCTCCGCAATCAGCGCCTCCAGCGCTTCGGCGCAGTCCGCCACAACCGGCACGTCGACCCGCACGATCTTGTTGATCGAGGAGGGGTCAATGTCGATGTGAATCTTCTTCGATTTCGGTGAGAAGGCATCGATGCGTCCCGTCACCCGGTCATCGAAGCGGGCGCCGACGCAGATCATCAGGTCGCAGTCATGCATCGCATTGTTGGCTTCGTAGCTGCCATGCATGCCGACCATGCCCAGCCAGTCGGGATGCGAGGCCGGGAAGGCGCCCAGCCCCATCAGCGTGGACGTGACGGGGAAGCCGGTGAGTTCCTGCAGTTCGCGCAGTGCCGCTGAGGCCTGCGGTCCGGAATTGATCACGCCGCCGCCGGTATAGAACAGCGGCCGCCACGCCTTGGTTATCAGTTCCGCCGCTGCGCGGATCGCGTCGCGCTTGGGTGTTCTCTCCGGCACATACGTCGGCTTGAAGATACCCTCCTTGCCGACATAGGGCCCGGTCGCAAACTGGATGTCCTTCGGAATATCGATCACCACCGGGCCGGGCCGGCCGGTGGTCGCCACATAGAAGGCCTCGTGCAGGATCCGTGCGAGCTGGTTCACGTCCGTGACGAGATAATTGTGCTTTGCGCAGCTTCGCGTGATGCCGGTTGTATCGCACTCCTGGAAGGCGTCAGTGCCGATCAGGTGTGTCGGCACCTGGCCGGTGATCACGACCATCGGTATCGAGTCCATCAGCGCGTCGGTAATCGGGGTCACCATGTTTGTTGCGCCGGGGCCGGAGGTGACGAGGACCACGCCGCACTTGCCGGTTGAGCGGGCATAGCCTTCTGCGGCATGGCCTGCACCCTGTTCATGCCGCACCAGGATATGCCGGATCGCGTCCTGTCCGTAGAGGGCGTCATAGATTGGCAGCACCGCGCCGCCCGGATAGCCGAACATCACCGACACGCCCTGTTCCCTCAGCGCTTCCACGACGATCTGGGCACCGGTCATCATCCGGGGGGCGTCATCGCCGGGCGCGGGGGCAGGTTTTGCCTTGGTCTTGGTGGTCATCGGGGTCTCTGAGGGGGGAGTCTGCAGGGGTGGTTTCAGTCCGGGGCGGCCCAACAAAAAAGGGCCTCCGCAGGAAGCCCTTTTCTGTGCGCACCCGCAACCGCCTGAAGGATCAGGCAGCTACGGGCGCCGAAGGATGACTACGGTCATTTTGCGCAAGGGGCGTTTCCTCGAATTCAGGCGGTCAGGCATAATCTTCCGCTTGTGCGGTGTCAATCTCCCTGTAAAGGGCAAAAATCACCCTCAGACGATCCCCGATCTCGGGGGAGGGAATGCGGGGCCAGAACGGGAACTGCCGCCCGATCCAGGTGAATTGCCGTTTTGCATAACGGCGCGTGTCGCGCTTTGCATTTTCGGCGGCTTCCTCGGCGCTGATCTCGCCGCGGGCGAAGGCGGCGAGCCAGGGCATGCCATGAGCCTTCATCGCCGGCAGTTCCGGATCGAGCCCCCGCGCGACCAGGGCCCGCGCCTCCGCCATCGCGCCCTGCATCAGCATGCCTTCGAAGCGCCGGTCGATCCTCTTGTAGAGCGCCGCCCGCGGCGGGGTCAGGGCCACGCCCATCCAGCAGCCTTCCTCCAGCACCGGCGGCTGGCGTTCAGTCTGGAAGTCCGACAGCGGCCGGCCGGTGGCCAGCCACACTTCGTAAGCGCGTGCCAGCCGCTGGCGGTCGCCCGTGCCGAGGCGTTCGGCCAGGTCCGGATCGTGCGGCATCAGCCGGGCGCGCAGGCCATCCGGCCCCTCGGCATCGGCAATCGCCTTGACTTCGGCGCGGATCTCTTCGGGCACCGGCGGAATGTCCGACAGGCCCTGCGTCAGGGCCAGCAGGTAAAGCCCCGTGCCGCCAACGAAGACGGCATGCTTGTTCTGCCGTTCCAGCCGCCGGATGACGCTGCGCGCCGCTTCCAGCCAGTCACCGGTGGAGTAGCGGGTGGCGGCGTCGACATGGCCGAACAGGTGGTGCGGCACACCAGCCATCTCCTCTTCTGAGGGCCGGGCGGAGATCACCTGCAGGTCACGGTAGACCTGCATGGAATCGGCGTTGATCACCTCACCGCCCAGACGCCGGGCGACTTCAATGGCGAGGGCCGATTTGCCGGAAGCTGTGGGCCCATGGATCAGGATCGCAGGATGCATGCTCCCACACCTAAGGGCTTGCCCGTCTTTGGGAAAGCCACCTATGGACGGGTCAGCCACCGGAGTGACCCGCGCCGTGACCCTCAACTGGATTGTCGTCTGCGTCAGTGCCGAGCCAAAGGCCGGTATGGAAGATCTCGCCTTTGGTGCCGTTGCGCGGACGGGCGCCATGCCGCTCAGCTGGACTAACCTGGCTGATACGGGGCCGCTCAGCGCAGGCTACATGGACGTTCAGGCAACGCCGGATACAGCCACACGGCTTCGCAGCGCCGTCGAAACACACCTTCAGGCGGATATTGCCGTCATGCCGGCCGCCCGGTTTGGCCGCAAGCGGCTGCTGATCTCCGACATGGACTCGACCATCATCGGCCAGGAATGTATCGACGAACTTGCCGATGCCGTTGGCCTCAAGCCGCAGATCGCCGAAATCACCGAACGCGCGATGCGCGGCGAACTGGATTTCGAGGCGGCGCTCACGGCGCGTGTCGCCATGCTGAAAGGCCTGCCGCTGGGCGAGCTGGAACGCACGCTGACGGAGCGTATCACGCTGAATGACGGCGCCCGCACCCTGATTGCCACGATGAACTCCTATGGCGCGGCCACGCTGCTCGTTTCCGGCGGGTTCACCTATTTCACCTCTCGGGTCGCACAGCTTGCCGGGTTCACCGCCCATCAGGGCAACACGCTGCTCGATGACGGCGCGTCGCTGACCGGTGAGGTCGCTCGTCCGATCCTCGGGCGTGAGGCCAAGCGCAGCGCGCTGATGGAGGCGGCAGCAAGGCTCGGTGCGGGGCCGGAAGACGCCATTGCCCTGGGGGACGGGGCGAACGATCTGGACATGATCCGCGCCGCCGGCCTCGGCGTGGCCTACAGGGCAAAGCCTCTCGTTGCCGCTGAGGCGATGGCGGCCATACGCCATACGGACCTTACCGCAGCGCTGTTCTTCCAGGGCTTCCGGGCCTCGGAATTCGTACACGGATAAACACCATGCCGACCCTTCGCACACTGGCCTTCCAGGCCTGGTTCCGCTTCAGCCGGCCAATGACGCTCGGTGTGCGCGCGGCCGTCGAGAATGCGGACGGGCGCGTATTCCTGGTCCGCCACACTTACATCAAGGGCTGGTTCATGCCCGGCGGCGGGGTGGAGCATGGCGAACCTGCGGTCGAGGCACTGCGGCGCGAACTTGTCGAGGAAGGCGGCATCCACCTCACCGCAGAGCCGCAGGTGGTGGGCTTCTACTCAAACCACCACCATTTCCGCAATGATCATGTCGTGTTCTTCCGCGTCCCCTGGGGCTGCTGGCAACAGGGCCGTGCCACCAGCACAGGCGAGATCGCGGAAACCGCCTGGGTTGATCCGCGCCATCCCCCCGAAGGCATCACGGCCGGCACCCGCCGCCGTTTCCAGGAACTGTATGAAGGTCTGCCGGTCTCGCCCTACTGGGCGCCGGCAACCTGATAGGCCTTGCCGGAAACCTTGACCTGCGGCACGCGCGAAGTTTCGTCGAACAGCGTCCAGGCCGGGGCCAGCGATTGCCAGAAAGGTGCGTTTGCGTCGCCCGCATGCGCGGCAAGGTTCGCCTCGGTCATGGGGAAGGGGAAGATGTGCACAGGCACAGCGCCTTGCCCGCTTTCGAAGGCGGCCTGCATCAGCGTCCAGATTTCCTCGATCACCGGATCGGTCATCGCAAAGCAGCCGATGGACACGCAGCTGCCATGCACCATCAGGAAACTGCCTGTCCGGCCGTTGGCACGGTCAAAGGCATTCGGGTAACCGAGATTGAAGGCGAGATGATAACTGGAAGCCGGGTTCATCTGCGCCGGGGTGACACGGTAGAAGCCCTCCGGGGCCTGCAGGTCGCCTTCCTTCAGCTTGGGACCCAGTGTTCCGGATACGGAGCAGACCGGCCAGGTGCGGAAGGCCCGGAACTTCCCGTCCGCATCCGCCACATAGGCCGTCAGCTGCGCCGGCTTTTTGGTCACACGCAGGTAGACCGGGCTGCCGAT
Source organism: Hyphomonas sp. (assembly GCA_046293935.1). Classification (GTDB taxonomy): domain Bacteria; phylum Pseudomonadota; class Alphaproteobacteria; order Caulobacterales; family Hyphomonadaceae; genus Hyphomonas. The sequence continues at coordinate 43,185 of JBKBJF010000004.1, read as the reverse complement.
CGCCAGGCCTTTTGCGGCCAGGTCCGCCTCCAGCCCGGGCCTGGTCTTCGCGTAGGCCGCCTCCGACCGCCGGCTGGCCGGCACGATCTCGCCATGGGCGAAGGCAAACAGGGCCGGCAGGCACAGGAAGCCGAGTGCTGCCAGCAGCAGCATGAGGAGATTGGGTCTTTTCCCGGCCCGGTGGCTCATGTGTGTCAGACTGAGACGTGAAAAATGGCAGCAGTCGGGCAGAGCTGCGCCGCCCGCGCGGCGGGATGAAAATTTCCGGGTGCGGACTTTACGAATTGTACAGGCAGTCCGGCTAAACTGGGCTTCGTGGCGTCCCCTGCGCCACAGATCGATCCGGCGTGCTGGGACTTCTCCCTCCAACCCACCCTGACTCCCGCCGCTGGCTTGCGCCGGTTCCCATGTCCCCGGGGGCCGGCGCTCCCTTATCCGGCCCTGCGCACGGCGCGGACATATTGCCCGGCCGTGATCAGCGACAGCCCCGCGGCCAGCCAGAGCAGCAACACGATCCCCACCGCTGCGGCCAGTGCCGCCGGGTTTGCTGTCTGCGCGGCCTCGACTGTGGCCGGCGCCAGCGCAAACGGCAGCATCACCGCGGCAATTGCCACCATTTCCACGGCCGTCTTCACCTTCGCCAGCGGGCTCGGCGCCACCACTCCGGCGGCTTCCGGCCGGCTGCGCAGCCAGGTCATGAACACATCACGCGCGATGATCAGCGCTGCCGGGACATAGATCAGCCATGACCGCAGCGTCAGCGCCACCGCCAGCAGGGCGAAGCCTACCAGCAGCTTGTCGGCAATGGGGTCCAGCCAGATGCCGAAGCGGCTTTCCGCCTTCAGGGCCCGCGCCGCCCAGCCATCGATGAAATCCGTCAGCGCGCCGGAGATGAAGGCAAGCAGGGCGAACTGGTGCCAGAGCTGAGCCAGCGTCGCATAGCGCAGCGCGTCTTCGCCGTCATGGCCGGTCTGCGCCGTGGTCATTGCGGCAGCCTGCAGCGCGCCGAACAGCACCAGGGCTGCGAACACGCAGCGCGACAGGGTCAGGGCGTTGGGGATCCAGGCGAGCATTGCCCAGTCCTAGCCAGCCGGAAGCCCCGGCCGCAAGCGCTGGCTGCCAGTGCCGCGGCCGGAACATCCGTCAGCGGGTCAGGCGCACCTCGTTGATCGAGCGGGCAATCGCCTGGAACACCTCGCGCAGCTGAGCAGCGCCTGAAGCCATGTAGGCATGGCCTGCGGTCGATGCGCACTGGTTCACAAGCTGGGTGGCGCGCGGATCGCTGACCACCTCGAAACCGATCGTATAGATGATGAAGCCGGAGTTCTTCATCGCCGCGCAATAGGCGAGGGCCTGGTCGAACGAGTGTCCATTGGTGGCGTTGCAGTTGATCTGGTCGGCCGTCGAGCCCGAGCCGGAGGTCGAGTTGCCCGCGATGACACCGTTGCAGTAGGCCGAGTTGTATTCGCCGTCAGTCATCAGCACGGCGACCTTGAACAGGCTGCGCTGGTTGTATTCGCCGGGGCGGCTGCCAACCGGGAACATGTAGCCCCAATTCGGCGAAAGGGTATACCAGCCCCAGGCGGCGCCGAGATGGCCGGCAGTCGAGCCGGTCGCAGACAGCGCGTTGATCTTGTTCTTCAGGTCGGTCTTGTTGCTGGTCAGCGGCAGGATGGTGTTGGCCGCCGGACAGGGGTTGCTGGTCGAGGGATAGTTCCGCCCGACCAGTGAACTCGTCGGCGCGCGGTCGTTAAGGGCATCCGCTCCGATGCGCTCGGTCACGCAGGTGGAAATCTCGTGCACGCGCTGCGCGTTCGAGGCCTTGTTGAGGAACCGGTAGAACCGGCATCCGGGCGTCGTGCACCAGACCGAGCCACCATTGGTATAGGTGCCTGCCGTCGGGCCGACAGAGCCGGTGGCGACGAAAGTGTTGGCGGTTCGGTTGGACACGGTCCAGGTCACGTGCGTGCCGGTATTCAGGCCGGTCATGCCGTTTACATCCGTGATGACGACCAGGTCACCGTTGTTGAATCCATGGCTGTTGGACGTCACCGTCACCGCGCAGCCGGCGTTCAGGCATTTGCGGATCTGGCCGCCGCTGGAATAGTTGGACCAGCTCGAGCTGTTCGTGCCCTGCAGCTGGAAGGTGTTCGCTGTCGCGCCGGCCACCGTGAAGGCCTTGTTGTTGGCCTGCGTCATGCCCGACACGCCACTGATCCACACAATGTCGCCGTTGACATAGCCATGGCCGGCGGAGGTCACCACGGCGGGGTTGGCGCGGGTGATGCCGGTAATGTTGCGCACGGTGGTGCCGCTCTGCCAGACCGCGTTGGTGATCGCCTTGCCGGGCAGGACCGGGCCACGGGCCTCTTCAGCGTAAGGGCCGGCGTTGATCGCCACGGAATAAGGCACGATCGAAGCCTTGGAATAGAACGGAACCTGCACGTCCTGGATCACGATATCGATGAAGTCGGTCGCCGCCAGTTTCAGCGCATTGATGCGCGATCCGGCCATCGAGCCCGTCACGTCCAGGATCAGGGCCACTTCCAGCGAGCCCATGCCATAGGTGGCCGCCGAGGATACGGTGAACTCCAGATACTGCTTGCCGGCGATCTTCGACAGCGTTGTCTCATTCGTGCAGTAGACCGAAGCTTCCAGTTCCTCGTTGTCTTCAGCGAAGGTGAGATTGAGCGGGCTGCAGTCCAGGAAGGTGTCGTTCTCGATGCCGAGAATTTCGCGGAAGTAGGTGTTGGCTTCCACGATCACGTCTTCACGCGGTAGGTTCTGCTCCAGCGACTTGACTGCCGAGAGCACGGCGCCGTCCACGGCATACTGAACCTTGCTCTTCTTGGTCACGGTCATCTGGAAGTCGAGTGCGAACCCGGCCACCGTGACGAGCGGGATGATCGCCAGCGCCGCGATGATCGCGACGTTGCCGCGTTCGCCCCGCGCAAACCTGCCCAGCAGATTGCCCGCCCAAAACTTCTTGCCCCAGTTGCCCATGGCCCTGCGTCCTTCCAGGCGGACTCTCCGCCGAATACATCGAGGCAGGTATGGCAGATCGGCCTTTAGGTCTGGTTTCCGGCCTTCCGCGAACTGTAAGCGGCATGGTAGGATTTGATTAACCCTGACCCAGTCCCGATTCGGCGGAGGCCCCATGCAGCAGTATCACGCCCTCCTGCAGGACATACTGCAGAACGGCATCGAGCGCGGCGACCGGACCGGGGTCGGCACACGCGGCGTTTTCGGCCGCCAGCTGCGCTTCGACCTCGAACAGGGTTTTCCGCTGCTGACGACCAAGCGCCTGCATGTGCGCTCTATTGTCATCGAGCTGCTTTGGTTCCTTCGGGGCGACACAAATATTGCCTGGCTGAAGGAGAACGGGGTCTCGATCTGGGACGAATGGGCCGACGAGAACGGCGATCTCGGCCCGGTCTATGGCAAGCAGTGGCGCAGCTGGGCCGCGCCGGACGGGCGGACCATCGACCAGATCCAGTGGGTGCTGGATGAAATCCGTACCAATCCCAATTCCCGCCGTCTCATCGTCTCGGCCTGGAACCCGGCCGATGTCAACGATATGGCCCTGCCGCCCTGCCACTGCCTGTTCCAGTTCAATGTCGCCGGCGGGCGGCTGAACTGCCAGCTCTACCAGCGCTCGGCCGATGTCTTCCTGGGGGTGCCCTTCAACATCGCCTCCTATGCGCTGCTGACTCATATGATGGCGCGTGCCACCGGCCTCATGCCCGGCGAGTTCGTGCATACGCTGGGCGACGCCCATCTTTACCTCAACCATCTGGAACAGGCACAGCTGCAACTGACGCGCGAGCCGCGGGCGCTGCCCACACTCTGGATGAATCCGGAGAAGAAGGACCTCTTCAGCTGGGTGTATGAGGATTTCCGGATCGACAATTACAATCCGCACCCGCACATCAAGGCGCCTGTGGCGGTCTGATCCGGGCTATTCGGACTTCAGCTTGCAATGCACCGTGCCACCGGTTTCCACCGCGATCGGCAGCGCCTCGTCGAACATCGTGCACACCATCCTGTCCTGCGCTGGTGCCGAGCGGACGGCAAAGGCCTGCACCTGCACACGCGGATCGCCCACCACTTCGCGCGCAACCCGCGCCGCATCGAACTGGCCTTTCATCGTCAGCGAGCGTGGCCCCGCGCCGATCGTTTCCATTTCCCCGCCCAGCCAGACGCCGAGATCGGGGTCCAGTCCGTCTGCGGACGGATCCTTCGGTGTCCCGTAATAATCCGCCGACACGCCCAGCTGGCCGCCGCTCTCCTGCAGCAGGGTCAGCGCCTTTGCCGAAAAGGTGATGTCTATGCGGAAGGGCAGGGACACGATCTTGGCCTCGTATTTCGGCGCGGCAGGCTTGCCTGTCTCTGCCGGTTGTGCGGCAGCCGGCGGCGGGGCGGCCGCGTCTGGCGCCTTTCCGGGTTTCGAGGCACAGGCCGCAACCAGGCCGCAGCCGGCAATCAGCAGGAGAACAGCCTTCATCGGACGATCCTTCAGACAGGGGGCTTCAGACCCGATGTGTTGCCGCAATGGCCGGCAAAGGCAAGCCATCCGCAGACGCTTGCCGGGCCCGGCGAAGCCCGGCATGCTTGCCTGACGTTCCGAGGCGGACGTCAGATCCTCCCGGACGTATCAAGGAGGCACCCCATGAAAGTCTTTCTTGCCGAGCTCATCGGCACATTCACCCTCGTGTTGTTCGGTTGTGGCGCAGCCGTCCTCGCAGGCGGCGAGGTCGGCCAGCTCGGCATATCCTTCGCCTTCGGCCTTGCCATCGTGGCGATGGCCTATGGCATCGGCCCGGTCTCGGGCTGCCATGTCAACCCGGCTGTCAGCTTCGGCGCCTTCATCGCCGGGCGCATGCCGCTGAACACGATGTTCCGATACTGGGTAGCCCAGTTCCTCGGGGCGTTCCTCGGCGCCGCGGTGCTCTGGTATGTTGCTGCCGGTCAGGCGGGATACGATCTGATCAGCAATGGCCTCGGCCAGAACGGCTGGGGGCCGGGCTATCTCGGTGAATATTCCCTCGCCGCTGCGCTCGTTTTCGAAGTGGTGGCAACCTTCCTGTTCCTGGTCGTGATCCTCGGCGCGACACAGAAGTCCGCTCCCGGAATGCTGGCCGGCCTTGCCATCGGCCTGACACTCACCGTGATCCACATCATCGGCATCCAGGTCACGGGTGTGTCGGTCAACCCGGCCCGCAGCTTCGGCCCGGCCGTTCTTGTCGGCGGCACAGCGCTGTCGCAGCTCTGGCTGTTCCTGATCGCCCCTCTGATCGGCGCAGCGATTGCCGGTTTCCTGTTCAGGCGGAAACTGCTCGAGACGGAGTAGGCTCAACGGGCCGTCCCGCTTCATCTGCGGCGGGGCGGCCCACAGGCAGCAACCCCGGGCCGCTGGCCAGGGACCATTGCGAGCAATCACAAGCGAAGCGCAGGCGCAGGTGCCGCGAGCGACAGCTCGCGATCAGCACCGAGCAATCTGAATCACGCCTCATGCGGCGAGATCAGGCCCGCGTCCTCACGCTTGCGGATGATGCGCGAGACGATCACCGCACCGACCATCTTGCCGATCACGAACACGATCCAGTTGGCCACATGCAGTGAGTTGCCTGGGTCTGCGCCAAGTTCCATCTGCTTGGCGAGGTCTGCGCCGAACAGGAACACGGTCGTGTCCACCGGCGCCGCCACGGCGCTCGACAACAGGATGCGCGTCGACAGGCGGTACCTGGTGAAGGTGAACAGCAGCCAGTCGACACCTTCGGAGATCGCAAACGCAATCCCGCTGGCCAGCGCAATCACCGGCCAGGCATAGAAGAACGACCAGGCCACTGCGATCGCCATCAGGATCAGCACCCGGTGGCCCATCTCCCGCTGCACGAAGTCGCGCACCACGAACACCATGCCGGTGACCAGGGTCATCGGGTGCAGCGACACGCCCTGATGAAACAGGCTGTTGCCCGCCTCGACGATGCGGAACTCGGGCACGATGCCGAAGCTCCAGTTCAGGAACGGTATGAGCACCACATACATCAGCGCCCAGGCGCGGCCCTGCAGCGTCCAGATCGCGGCAACCGTCAGGCCCAGGGCCACGAGCGCCGGCAGCAGCAAACCGGGGTGTCCATTGGTCAGGATGGACGCAAGATCAAAGCCCATGAGAAACTGCCCATCCCCATGCCAATAGCAGCGCGTGCTGCGGAAGCTCCTTGCTTAACCGTGTTTGTGCGGCGCACAAGGCGTCCCTCGATTGCCCTATGGTTAATGTGGCCCGGCCTTTCGCTTGCGAATCCCGCCCGGAGCTGCAGGAAGTACTGCAAATGTCCGAACCCATCCGCCTCAGCCTGATCGTCGCGCAAGCCCGAAATAGAGTGATCGGCGCCGCCGGCCAGCTCCCCTGGCGGCTGAAGGACGACATGGCGCATTTCAGGCGCACGACGATGGGCGCGCCGGTCATCATGGGCCGCAGGACATGGGAAAGCCTGCCGAAGCGCCCGCTGCCCGGCCGGGCCAATATCGTCATCAGCCGCGACTGGAATTATGACGCGGCCGAAGCGCGCGTGTATTCCAGCTTCATGCCCGCCCTGAACGCGGCGCGTGCCATCGCGCTGCGGGCCGGCCAGCGGGAAGTCTTTGTCATCGGCGGCGCCGCCATCTATGCCCTCGCGCTGCCGCTGGCCGACCGGATCTACCTCACCGAGGTTGATGCCGCGCCTGAAGGCGATGCGTTCTTTCCGGCGCTCGAAGCGGCTCACTGGCACGAAACCTCCGCCACCCGCTTCGAAGCAGGGGAGGGCAATGACCATGCCTTCACCGTGCGTGTTCTCGACCGCGTCACCGCACCGGCCTGAACCCGGGCTGACCCGGCGACACTGATGGACGCGCCGCTGAGCGGCGCCTAGCCTTCCGCAAAATTCCGGGAGGACCATCCATGCAGTTCGACATCTTCGCCTCCGGCCTCGGCTTTCCCGAAGGCCCGGTTGTCATGGCCGACGGGTCTGTGATCATCGTCGAAATTCAGCGCGGCTGCATCACGCGCCTCTGGGGTAACGGCAAGAAGGAAGTGATCGCCACGCCCGGCGGCGGTCCCAACGGCCTCGCCATCGGTCCGGACGGGGCGCTCTATTGCTGCAACAATGGCGGTTTCGAATATCACGAAGTCGGCGGCCTCACGATTCCCGGCAACTGCCCGCCCGATTATTCCGGCGGTCGCATCGAGCGGATCGACCTGTCCACCGGCAAGGTCGAACGCCTCTATGATGAAGTCGGCGGCCACAAGCTGCGCGGCCCGAACGACATCGTCTTCGACACCTCCGGCGGTTTCTATTTCACCGACCTCGGCAAGGGCTTCTCCCGCACCCGCGACCATGGCGGCGTCTATTACGCAAAGCCTGATGGCCGCTTCATCAAGGAAGTCGACTACCATCACATCTCGCCGAATGGTTGCGGCCTGTCCCCGGACGGGAAGACGCTCTACTTCGCCGACACGATGACCGCGCGCCTCTGGGCTTTCGCGCTGACCGGCCCCGGCGAATACACGCCGCACAAGCCGCCTTTCCTGCGCGGGCGCGTAGTGACGGGGCAGACGGAGCTTTGCTATTTCGACTCGCTCGCCGTCGCCGCCTCCGGAAACGTCTGTGTGGCAACCATCCTGAAGAATGGCGGCTATGGTGGCATCACCACCATCACGCCCGATGGCAAGTCCACCTTCACCGAAATCCCCGACCCCTTTGTCACCAACATCGCCTTCGGCGGCAAGGATATGAGAGACGCTTACATATGTGCCTCGGGCACAGGGCAATTGCTCAAGGTAAGGTGGCCCGAAGCGGGCCTCGTCCTCAACTACAACGCCTGAGGCCCCTCACCTCCCACGACCTGTGGACGCGGGGCCTACCGCGCCGCGGCAATACACTCGACCTCCACCAACGCGCCGAACGGCAGGGCGCTCACCGCAATTGCCGTGCGCGCTGGTGGGGCGGTGCCGGTGAAATACTCCGCATACACCTCATTCATCGGGCCGTACTGCTCGATGTCAGTCATGAACACCGTGCATTTCAGAAGGTCCGCCATCGTGCCGCCCGCCTTCTCGATGTTCGCCTTCACCGAATCCATCGCCTGCCGCGTCGCTTGCCTGACATCCCCCGTCTCACTGCGCCCGATCACGCCGGCAAGATAAATCGTATCCCCCTGCCGCACCGCCGTGCTGTATAGATGATTGCCCGGCACCAGCACTGTTTTTTCCACCGGCGCTGGCAAAACCGGAGCTTCCTTCACCGAAACGCAAGCGCCCAACAAAGCCGCGCAAGCTGCGGCAACCACTATCGACAACTTCATCATTGATTCCTCTCATGGCTGGACCCACCTTTCCCCCCTCTCGCTATGGGAGAGGGGGCCTCAATCCGCAGATCACATATTTTGTGCCGGAAAGTTGAGACCAAAATCGAGTTTTGCGCTTCTGGTGACACTGCCGATGACCGTCTTTGGGTTTTTTGTAAGCGCAATTTCTGCAATGAGCTTGCGGGTTCGCTCTGGCGTTCGAAGCCCGTACGTGATCTGCGTCAAATGATGCGGCTCAAGTTTAATGAGCCCCTCTTGGCTCATGACGATCCGCCATTCTTCTTCATGAGACCAAGCTCTAGATTTTGAGGTGAACATTTTGGCCACTGCATTTTCTGCTGGATCATCGACTGGCGAAAACAGGTTGCCGCTGCGCAACCAGTCTGAATATCCGTTGTCATCATAGGAAACTGGACTACCACCGACAAAGAAGAACGGGTCCTTCTCAGCCGGATACTTAGCTGGAAGATAGTCTGCAGGAATTTCATAGAGCAAACACGCGCCCTCATGGTTTTGGGCATAATGAGACCACATCAAGTGATTGTTCGCATTGACTGAGAAAGAGCAGATCCCAACATTATTTGGCGGCTTTCGATCAATGAATTGCCTAGCAATATCGAGGATAGTGGCTTTACGCGCGGCATCCAGATCTGGCGACTTCAACACTCTGGAAAAACTCGAACGCCAATCGACTTGGCAATCAAAGGGGTCGTTTAGCTTTTCAGGAGTTCCGCAGTACAATTCGGAATTCCAAATCTCCGCAATGACGTGAGGCAGGCTGATGTTCCGGTATCGAAATATTCTCCAAACCTCTGTCGGCATTTCAACTTCATCCTAATCCTCAAACACAATCTCCGGCGGCGGTTTCGTCACCAGCTCGTCCAGCGCAATCGCCACGCTGCGGGCCAGCCGCAGGAAAACGTCCGCAGGCGGACCACCCGTCAGCGCTGCCGGCACGCCCGTATCGCCGCCTTCGCGGATCGCCTGCAGCATCGGTATTTCCGCCAGCAGCGGCAGGCCGAGCGCCGCCGCCATCTTCCGCCCGCCGCCTTCCCCCATCAGGTAATGGCGCGCGCCGGCCGCATCCTCGAACCAGCTCATCGTCTCCACGAGGCCGATCACCGGCACATGCGTCTTGGCAAACATCGCCGCCCCGCGCCGCACATCCGCCAGCGCCACCTCCTGCGGCGTCGTCACGATGATCGCCGCCGTCACCGGCACCTTCTGCACAATCGCCAGCTGCGCATCGCCCGTGCCCGGCGGCGTGTCGATGATCAGCAGGTCCAGCGGGTCCTCCCGTGTGCCCCATTCGGCATCGTTCAGCAGCTGTGTGATGGCCGACATCACGATCGGCCCGCGCCAGATCATCGGCGCATCAGGGTCCGAGAGATACCCGATCGACAGCGTCTTCATGCCATGCGCCTCGACCGGCACCAGCTTCTTCGCTGGCGAAGTGCGCGGCTCGGCGTCCACCGTGCCCAGCATGGTCGGGACCGACGGTCCGTAAATATCCGCATCGAGCAGGCCGACCTTCATGCCCGCCTTGGCCATCGCCGCCGCCAGGTTCACCGCCACGGTCGACTTGCCGACTCCGCCCTTGGCGCTGGCCACCACCAGAATGCGCGCAATCCCCGGCACCGGCTTCAACCCGGCCGCCGGGGCCACACTGCCCTGGCTCAACGCCTCGTCCGACAGCCGCGCGCCCTTGGTCACGCGGCGTGGGGCAGGGGTCAGCGGCACGGTCTGCTTGCCCTGCGCCTGAGCATGGTCGCGCTCATGGTCATGCGTTCGTGGGGAGCTGGTCTGCCGCTCCGCTGTCACCACGCTGCGCACCGCCGTGATCCCCGGAATGCGTGCGGCATAGTTTTCTGCCTGGATGCGGCGCGGCTCGGCCGCTTCCGGCCCGCCGCCATCGGCGCGGATCACCAGCAGGGCGCGCCCGTCATCATCCACGGTCACCGATTCCAGCCAGCCGGCGTTCCCCAGGGCCTCACGCACCGCCGCCGCCAGCTTCTCCCGTGTCTTCTGCTTTGACCCAAACATCCTGTCCGCCGGCCCGGCCCTTCACGCTTTTGCCCGCCGCCTAATCGCGCCCGGGGTGAAACTGCAAGCTTCTGTTGACGAAGTTGCGTCATTTTCGCCGCTTTAATCCGCCGATTCGGCGTGCAGACCTCGTCAGAGGCTCTATATAAGCCCCACTCGAAGAATTCAGGAGGCATCATTGCCCTGGGATGACAAGAATAAAGGTTCCGGCCCCTGGGGCGCGGGCGGCAGTGGCGGCTCGGGGGGCGGCGGCGACGGTGGCTCCCCCTGGAACCGCCCGTCCGGCGGCAGCGGCGGTTCCGGTGGCGGCGGCAAGGACAATCCCGATCTCGAAGAACAGATGCGCCGGATGCAGGAACGTTTCCGCCAGCGCCGCAAGGGCAGCGGCGGCAGTGGCGGTGGCCGCCGGCGCGGCGGCGGCGGGCAGGTGCCGAATATCGGCCCGCTCGGCCTGATGGTCATCGGCGGCGTGGTGCTTTTGTCCTGGCTGTCCACCAGCGTCGTGGTCGTCGATCCGACGCAGCAGGCGGCCGTCTTCCGCTTCGGAAAATGGCAGACGAATTTCGGCCCCGGCCTGCATTTCCACCTGCCCGCGCCGATCGAGAGCCATGTGCTGATCCCCGTCGAACGCCGTAACGAGACGCGTATCGGCTCCACTTCGGCGGAAAGCCTGATGCTGACGCAGGACGAGAACATCGTCGACATCCAGTTCTCGGTGTTCTGGAAGGTCGATACCGCCAATCCCGAGCGCTATCTGCTGTTTGTCCGCGAGCCTGCGGCGGCGGTTGAACAGGTCGCCGAGTCGGTGATGCGCGAAGTTGTCGGCAAGACGCGCCTGCAGAACATCATCACCACCGAGCGCGATGTCGTGCAGCAGGCCGTCGCCCAGCAGATGCAGGCCCTGCTCAACGAATACAATGCCGGTGTCGAGATCCTCTCGGTCCAGATTGACAAGTCAGACCCGCCCCAGCCGGTGATCGAGGCCTTCAACGATGTGAACGTCGCCGAGCAGGATGCGGAAACGCTCACCAACCAGGCCACGCAGTTCGCCAACCAGACCGTGCCCCAGGCCCGCGGTACGGCCTCGCGCCTGCAACAGGAGGCCGAAGCCTACCGCGACCGCGTGATTGCCGACGCCACGGGTGAAGCCGCCCGGTTCGAGCAGATCTACGAGGAATACCGCAAAGCCCCGCGCGTCACGCGCGAACGCATGTATCTCGAAACGATGGAGCGTGTGCTCGAGCGGTCTGACAAGATGATCCTTGACCAGAATTCCGGTGCTGTGCCCTACCTTCCGCTGGAGCGCACCCGACGCCCCGCCAACTCGACCCCGGGAGAACGCTGATGCGCGCGCTTGGATGGCTCATCGTGATCCTGTCCGTCCTCGGACTGATCATCGCCTCGAACGTCTTCTTCATCGTGCGCCAGTCGCAACAGGCCATCGTCCTTCAGGTCGGCCGCCCGATCAAGCTGATCAACGCCCCCGGCAAGGATGAGGCCGGCCTGCACATGAAGATCCCGATCATCCAGCAGGTCGAGATCATCGACAAGCGCAACCTCGGCCTCGACGTCGAGGGCATCCAGGTGATTGCCTCTGACCAGCGCCGCCTTCAGGTGGATGCGTTCGTCCGCTGGCGGATCAACGATCCCCTGCGTTACTACCAGCGCTTCCGCACCGAACAGGCAGCCCAGTCGCAGCTCAACCGCATCACCACCTCCGCCATCCGCGAAGTGCTGGGTGATGTGCCGGTGCCGGAAATCGTTTCCGGCCAGCGCGCCCAGCTGATGGGCCGCATCCGTGCCAGCGTGAACGCCGGGCTGGCCTCTGACGGCATCGACATTATCGACGTGCGTATCCGCCAGGCCGACCTGCCTTCGGAAGTCGCCGATGGTGTCTACAACCGCATGCGCACCGCCCGCCTGCAGGAGGCCCAGCGCATCCGCTCGGAAGGCGAGGAGCGCGCCCGGCTGATCCGCGCCCAGGCTGAGCGCGAACGCACCGTCATCGAGGCCCAGGCCCGCGAGAATGCCGAGAAGGTCCGTGGTGAAGGCGATGCGCGCGCCACGGAGATCTATGCCTCGGCCTATAACAAGGATCCGGAATTCTTCCGGTTCCAGCGCGCCCTGATCGCCTGCGAGGCGGCAATCAAGGAAGGCACTCAGGTGATCGTCGGGCCCAACCGGCTGAACATCTGTGACGAGTTCTTCGACAGCGCGCGTGCGGCCGGGGCGCCCCGCTAGGCAGGGCGCGGGGAATGAGCCCGCTCCTCATGCTCCTGGCCGGGCTGGGCGTGTGGCTGCTGATCGAGGGGCTTCTCGTGACGCTGGCGCCCGAAACCGTGCGGCGTCTCACGCGGCTGATCTCCGAAACACCCCCGCACGAGCTGGCCCTTGCAGGTCTTGGCGCGGCGGCGATCGGCGCCCTCTTGCTCTGGCTGGCAGTCACGGCAGCGTGAAGCGGTTGCGCTTGGCCCCCAAAGCGCCATAGTCAGGCAGCAATCGGACCTCATGAGAATCCGATGCCGTCCCGGAGCCGAACCCGATATGACCCGTCCCGCCGCCCTGGCGATCCTTCTCCTTGCCGTGCCGCTCGCCGGCCTGCCAGCGCTCGCCCAGACGCCGGGAAGCCTGTCCAAGCCGGCCGTGCCGGCTGACCAGAAAACCGCCCCGTCCAGCTTCTCGGCCCTCTCGAAGCGGCTGATGCCGGCCGTGGTGAACATCTCCACCGAACAGATCATCGCCTCGCGCCTGCCCACCTTCCCGGAAGGTTCGCCGGCGGAACGGTTCAACGAATATTTCGGCCGCGGCGGCGACGGTTTCCAGCGCCAGGGCTCGCTCGGCTCCGGCTTCGTCATCAGCGCTGATGGCTATATCGTCACCAACAACCACGTGATCGAGCAGGCCGACACGATCACGATCACTTTCTCCGACGGGCGCGAGATGCAGGCCACCCTCGTCGGCCGCGACCGCGACACCGACATCGCCGTCCTCAAGGTTTCCTCGCGTACGCCGCTGCCCTACGTCGAGTTTGCCGACAGCGACAAGGCGGAAGTCGGTGACTGGGTCATCGCCATCGGCAACCCCCTTGGTTTCGGCGGTTCGGTCTCTGCCGGCATCATCTCTGCAACGGGCCGTGATCTGAATACGGGGCGTTCGGACAATTTCATCCAGACCGATGCGGCCATCAACCAGGGCAATTCCGGCGGGCCTCTGTTCAATCTCGCCGGCCAGGTCGTTGGCGTGAACACCGCCATCATCTCCCAGTCCGGCGGCTCCATCGGTCTTGGCTTCTCGGTGCCGTCGAACACGGTGAAGCGCATTTCGCAGACGCTGATAAAGGATGGCCGCGTCCGCCGTCCCTGGCTCGGCGTCAACGTGCAGGACGCCGACGCCGCACTGATCCGGGCCTACCGGGCCAAGGGCACCAGCGGGGTCATCATTACACGGATCACACCCGACAGCCCGGCGGCAAGGGCGAAGCTTGAAGTCGGCGACCTTGTGCTCACCATCGATGGCCGCCCGGTCGCCGGCGTGCGCGAGATGACCCGCATGATTTCCGAGAAGGCGATTGGCAAGCCAGTCACCCTTTCAGTCGTCCGCGACGGGCGGGCCCGCGACATCGCCGTCACGCTCGCTGAACTCAAGGATGACAGCGACACGCCGGCGGCAGGCGCGCCGGACACCGCGGCCAGTTCTAACGATCTCGGCGCCGAACTCGCCCCCGTCGATGATGACATGCGCCGGCGCTATTCCATCACCAAGGATATCTCGGGTGTCGTCGTCACCTCGGTCAGTGCGCGCGGGCGTGCCTATAACAAGCTGCGCCGCGGCGATGTCATCGTGGAGATCAACTTCCAGTCCGTCACATCGGTCACAGACACCCTCGCCAAGGTCAAAGCCGGTCTGGCCACGCCGGCCCAGCCGATCCTGATCCGCGTCAAGCGCCGCGGCGACACCGGCGGCTGGTTCGACCAGTTTGTCACGATCGAGCTCACGAAATAGCGCGCCGGCTCTATTCCTGATGAAGGCCGGGAAGCGGCGGTCCTCACATCCGCCTTGCCCCCGCAGATGGGCCGTTCCCTCCGTGTGCTGAAGGGCGCAGCCATCATCACCTTGCGGCGCAGCCTGTGACAGTGTGTCCTCGCGCCCGCTGCCGCTGCCCTCATTCCGGATGCCTTCATCCCCTTGACGGGGAGTGATTATTTCGACATTCGTTGAAATATGGAATCTCTGGCTGCCATCACCCGTCTCTCGGCGCTCGCCCAGCCCGCCCGGCTTGCCGTCTTCCGCCTGCTGGTGCGCGCCGGGCCTTCAGGCATCGCGGCCGGCGACATCGCCTCACAGATGCACACCGCGCCCAACACGCTCTCGGCCCAGCTCGCCGTGCTCGTGCAAGCGGGGCTCATCTCCGGCACCCGGGAAGGCCGGTCGATCCGCTATGCCGCTCATCCCGAAGCCATCCGCGATCTCATCCTCTACCTGATGGATGACTGCTGCAATGACCACCCGGAAATCTGCGCGCCGGTGCAGGAGGCTGCCGCGCGTGCCGCCTGCTGCCCGCCCGTGCGACCGGCTTCGCGCCAGAAATCCCGCAAGCCCGCCCGCGCATGAGCCTGTTTGAAAGATATCTCTCCCTCTGGGTCGGGCTGGCCATCCTTGCCGGGCTTGGCCTTGGCCAGCTGTTTCCGGCGGCCTTCCGCGCACTCGCTGCGCTGGAATATGCCAATGTCAACTTCGCGGTCGCCATCCTCATCTGGGCGATGGTCTGGCCGATGATGATCGGTGTCGAGTTCGCCGGGCTGAAGAACGCCTTCGCCCGCCCGAAGGGATTGATCATTACCCTGACGGTCAACTGGCTGGTCAAGCCATTCACGATGGCCGCGCTCGGCGTCCTGTTCTTCAACCATGTCTTCGCCGGGCTGGTCACCCCGGACGATGCGAAAGCCTATATCGCCGGCCTCATCCTGCTGGGCGCGGCGCCGTGCACGGCGATGGTCTTCGTCTGGTCGCAACTGACGAAGGGCGACCCCGCCTATACGCTTGCGCAGGTCGGCGTGAACGATGCCATCATGGTTTTCGCCTTCGCGCCCATCGTCGCGCTGCTGCTCGGCATCACCGGCATTGTGGTGCCTTGGGAAACACTGCTGCTCTCGGTCGGCCTGTATGTCATCATCCCGCTGATTGCGGGCATCGCCATGCGCCGCCATCTGCTGCGCAAGGGTGGGGAAGGGGCGGTCGAGGCCTTCATGGTGCGCCTGAAGCCCGCCTCCATCCTTGGCCTGCTCGCCACCGTCGTGCTGCTGTTCGGCTTCCAGGGCCGTGTGATCCTCGCCCAGCCGCTTGTCATCGCGCTGATCGCCGTGCCGATCCTGATCCAGTCCTACGGCATCTTCGCCGCTGCCTATGCCGCGGCCTTCGCGTGGAAGGTGCCCCACCGGATTGCGGCGCCCTGCGCCCTCATCGGCACGTCGAATTTCTTCGAACTCGCCGTTGCCGTCGCGATCAGCCTTTTCGGCCTCGGCTCCGGCGCGGCGCTCGCCACGGTGGTCGGCGTGCTGGTGGAAGTGCCGGTGATGCTCTCCCTCGTCGCCTTCGCCAACCGCACCCGGGCTCAGTTCGCCCCCTTCGAAAAGGAACCGGCATGAAGCTTCTCTTCCTCTGTGTTGCCAATTCTGCCCGCAGCCAGATGGCCGAAGGCCTCGCCCGCCATCTGCTTGGCCCCGGCCACGAGGTAATGTCGGCCGGTTCGGCCCCGACCAGGCCCAACCCCTATGCCATCGAGGCAATGGCCGATCGCGGCATCGACATCACTGGCCACACCTCGAAATCCTTCGACTCGCTGGATGCCGCCAGCTTCGACTACGTCATCACCCTCTGCGCCGAGGAAATCTGCCCTTACCTGCCCGGCAGGACGCAGCGCCTGCACTGGCCGACCGATGATCCCGCAAGCTCCGATCCGACCCTCACGCCGGAAGACTTCCGCCGCCGTTTCGCCCGCGCCCGCGACGAGATCGAGGCCCGGATCCGGGCCTTCCTGGCAGCAACCGGCCGGGATTCCGCTGCGGAAACGCCTCCTGCGGGCTGAAATCAGCCCTCCGGGCCGCCGTAAAGTGCCGATTTGGCTCGCCAAGGCCGCCAACGCACGCTAAGAGCGGGCCAAATCGTTCCGTCCCAGGGCTGAGAGAGACCGACATGATGCATATCCATCCCTCGCTGCTGGCGATCGCCGCCGTGGTGATCGTTTTCGGCATCCTGAACCTGATCGAGTACAAGCGGCTCGACTGATCACGCCGGGGCAGCGCCGATGCCGGATCCTGTCCTGATCGCATCACTGCTGGGCGGGCTTCTGCTGCTGTTTCTGGGCGGCGACCTGCTGGTGCGCGGCGCCGTCCGCACGGCCCGGTCGATGGGTGCCTCGCCGCTGATCGCCGGCATCTTCATCGTCGGCCTCGGTACCTCGCTGCCGGAAATCATCGTCTCGGTGAATGCCGCCTTCAGCGGCAGTCCGGGTCTCGCCGTCGGCAACATCGTCGGCTCCAGCATCGCCAATGTCTTCTTTGTGCTGGCCGTGCCGGCGCTGATCTTTCCGATGGTCGCCGGCGGCCCGGGTCAGGGGCGCGCCCTTTTCGCGATGCTGCTCGCCACCGCCCTGTGGATCGGCATGACGGCAGTCCTGCCGCTCAGCCCGCTGATGGGCGTCTGCTTCCTGCTGGTGCTGATCGGTTATACCGGCCTCAGCCTGTTCTCCGCCGCCCGCGATGCCGCAGCCGGCAAGCCGACCGGCGTGCGCGAGCCGGGCGGGGCCGGCCCGCCGCTCTGGCGCGCCCTGATCTATGTGCCTGCCGGTGCGGCGGCCCTGGTCTATGCCTCGGAACTGATCGTCACCGGCGCCGATGGCCTGGCCCGGCACATCCGGGTGCCGGAGGAATATATCGGCCTCACCCTTCTGGCGGTCGGCACCTCATTACCGGAACTCGGCGCCTCGCTGGCGGCGGCCTTCCGCAAGCGCGGCGATGTCCTCGTCGGCAACATCCTCGGCTCGAACACCATCAACATCCTCGGTGCGGGCGGTCTCGTCGCTCTTGCCGGCCCCATCCCGCTGGCGCGCCTGTTCCATGCCTATGACCACTGGGTGATGGGCTTCTCGGCGCTTGTCCTCGCCCTGTTCATCCTCACCCGCGCCCGCATCGGGCGGCTCACCGGCCTGTTGCTTCTGCTGCTCTATGGCGCCTATCTCTATGGTTTGCTCAACGGCATCAGCCTGCTCGGCCTCTACCAGCTGATCCGCGGATGAGGCCGGGCGCCGCGCTTGTCACCGGGGCAGGGGCACGGCTCGGGCGCGCAATGGCCGAAGCCCTCGGTGCCGATGGCTGGGCCGTCTGCGTGCATTATCGCGGCTCGCACGCGGGGGCGGAGGAAACCGCCGCCGCCATCCGCCGGACCGGCGGCCGGGCCGCAGTGATCGCCTGTGATCTCGCCAGCGAAACCGCACGCGCAGGCCTTCTCGACGAGGCCGCCCGCCGCCTCGGCCAGCCGGTCACGCTGCTGGTCAATTCCGCCTCCACCTTCGCCGATGATACGGCCACGGATCATACCCGCGCCGGATGGGACCATCACATGGAGCCCAACCTGCGCGCGCCCGTCCATCTTGCCCAGCAGTTTGCAAACGCCCTGCCGGCGGGCACGAAAGGTCTGATCGTCAACCTCATCGACCAGCGCGTCTGGAAGCTCACGCCGCAATTCTTCACCTATACGCTCTCTAAGGCGGCGCTGTGGCAGGCAACGCAAACCCTCGCCCAGGCACTCGCGCCCCGCATCCGCGTCAATGCCATCGGCCCGGGCCCCACCCTGCAGAGCATCCATCAGTCTCCGGAGCAGTTTGCCGCCGAGCAGGCTGCCACGCTGACCGGCGAGGGCACCGGCCCGGAAGAAATAGTCCGTGCCCTGCGCTACCTGATCGCCGCCACCAGCGTCACCGGGCAGATGATCGCGGCCGATGGCGGCCAGCACCTGATGTGGCAGACCCCTGATACCCAGTTGTGATTCCGCGATGAACTTCACTTCCGACACCGCCGCCCCGGCGCATCCCGCCATTCTCGCAGCGCTGCTGAACGCCAACGCCGGCACAGCGCCCAGTTATGGGGCTGACAGGATCACCCAGCGCCTGCGCGCACGTCTCGCGGACGTCTTTGAAACCGAAGACTTCGACTTCTGGATCGTCTCCTCCGGCACCGCGGCCAATGCGCTGGCGCTCGCCTGTTTCTGCCCGCCCACCCATTCCATCCTCTGCCACCGTGAGGCACATATCCAGATGGACGAGCGTGGGGCGCCGGAATTCTTCACGGGTGGCGGCAAGCTGCACCTTCTGGACGGAGCTGGTGCAAAGATCGATTTTGATCCGTTCAGGGACTATCTTGACGATTTTGACCCCCGCTTCGTGCACGCCACGCCGCCTGCGGTTCTCTCGCTGACCAATCTCACCGAATGCGGCCTTGCCTATACACCCGGCGAGATCGCGGCCTTTGCCCGGCGGGCGAAGTTCGCCAGCCTCGCCGTGCATCTCGATGGCGCCCGCCTCGGTAATGCCCTCGCGCACACCGGCGCAAGCCCGGCTGCGATGACCTGGAAGGCGGGTGTCGACGTGCTCACCCTGGGCCTCACCAAGACCGGCGCCATCGGCTGCGAGATCATCCTGCTGTTCGGGCCGGCCAAAGCGAAGGGCCGCGAGTTGCAGGCCCGCGCCAAGCGCGCCGGGCACATGCCGGCCAAGATGCGCTTCCTCGCCGCGCAGGCTGAAGCGATGCTGGAAGACGGGCTGTGGCTGAAGCTGTGCGCTCATGCCAATGCGATGGCTGCGCAGGCTGCCGATGTCTTCCTGGAGAACGGCCTCGATCTCGCCTGGCCCGTCCAGGGCAACGAGGTGTTCGTGCATCTCGACCAGACCGCGATCGACAAGCTCGCGGAGGATGGTGCGCTCTATTACGAATGGCCCGGGGGCTGCTACCGCTTCGTCTGTTCCTGGTCGACCTCAGAGGCCGACATCGCCGCCCTCCGCCAGGCGCTCGGCCAGGCTATGCGGCGCTGAGCCCAGCCGGGCACAGAGGACCAGAAAGCCTGTAAGCCGGGTTCTGTTCGCCCCTTGCGGGGTCTGGCAGCCATTCCTCTGGGACGGTCATTGCTGACCGCCTCACGCGACACACCCGGGGCGCGGGCGGATGACGGCCCATGTGCGCCCCCTACTTGGTCTTGCTCCGGGCGGGGTTTGCCATGCCGGTCCTGTTGCCAGTCCCGCGGTGGGCTCTTACCCCACCCTTTCACCCTTACCCTTTGGCCGGAGCCGCCAGGCGGTTTGCTTTCTGTGGCACTTTCCCTCGGCTTGCGCCGGGCGGCCGTTAGCCGTCGCCCTGTCGTCCTGGAGCCCGGACTTTCCTCCAGCACGGAGTTACCCCCGGGCCAGCGGCTGCCCGGCCTTCTGGTCCTTTCCGCCATATATCCCCTCCAACCCCCTGGCGAAAGGGCTGGGCGGAGAAACCTGTAAAAAGCTGGAATCGCCTGTAAGGGCCGACCAAGCCCGCAGACAGAAACGCGAGCAAAACAAAACGCTCCTGAAACTTCCGAAGCTCATCCTGAGCGAAGTCGAAGGAGAGCGGGCACGCATCCCTCTCCTCCTGTTATCCCGGCGAAAGCCGGGACCCAGCGCCCCCATACTCCTCCCCCTCCGCAGCTTTCCCCAACCCGCCTTACGCATCAGCAAATCAGGCCAAACCGGAAAAATCCCCCTACGGATCAAGGCCCGAAAAGAAAAATCAGAAAACTTACGCTACCCCCCCACCACCGGGGTTACACTCCGCGCATGACCCCGATGCGTGCCCTCCGAGCCAACCCGCACTTCGCGTCCTTGTTTGCGCATGTGCACCCCTTGTGCTGGCCGATCCTCTGGTGGTCGCTGAACAGGCTGATCCGGTGGTATGTCCGCTCGGGCTACGCGGAAGTCCTCTACGAAACCAGTCCCTGGGGCTTCATCCGCATCGCCTATTACGGCGACCGGAAACCGGACCCGTCAGCCTACAGACCATATGTCCTAGAGAAACCTCGCTGGGATAATCCCGTGTGGCGCACGAACGCGCCCACTCGTCTGCTGGACATCGCCGCATGCGAAACGCTCAGGCTCCATCCCCATCCTCCCTCGCGAAGCGGGGGAGGCTGCGAAGGATTAGCGATTGCCCTGCAATCGCCCGGAGCAGGCGCGCTGCGCGCGCGGACGGAGGGGCCGTGCGCCCTCACCCCGAACACATCCTAGATAATTCCGCGCATCCCCGCGAAGGCGGGTATCTCAGGCCGCTCAAGCCTGACCCGCTCCCCGCCTGCGCGGGGATGGTCGGGAAAAATGGAAAGCTCAGTTCAAGCCGACCGGCCGGGCCCCCCCGCGTCCGGGTATTCGTGCTGCGATCACCTTAACACACCGCCCATTTGCCTTCGCGCCGCATCATGCCAAGCTCTGCGATGATGATGGATTGGCGCAGCGACCTTCTTCTTCCCGCCCGCCGGGCCGTGATCCGGCTCTTCCGGCCGGACGTGCGCATCGTGACCGGCGGCATCGCCTTCTATGCCCTGTTCTCGATTTTCCCGCTGATCTATCTGACGCTGACCCTGCTCACCGTCTTCCTGCCGCCCGACCTCGCCCGCCAGCTTGCCACGCCGATCAGCAATTTCTTCAGCCAGAACGTTGAGCCGCTCACCGGCGGCGAGGTTGAGACCATCCGTGAGATGACCCCCGCGGGGCTCAGCCTGCGCGCCATCGTGGCGCTGGTCCTGGTAATGATCACGGCCACTTCCGGGGCGAAGGCTGCGATCACCGGCATCCGCATGATCGCTGGCACCGAAGGACGCACCCGCTTCGCCCGCTTCCAGGGCGTTTCGCTGCTGCTTACCGGCTCGCTGGTGCTGATGGTCTGGCTGCTCGGGGCCTTGCAGCTGACCATGGCGGTTATTTCCTCGAACACGGGCGACGAGCTCGGCCGCTTCGCCGGCGCGGTCGCCACGCTGGCGGACTCCTTGTGGATTTCCAAGGCGATCGCCGGCTTTGCGATCTTCTACCTGATCCTCGTGCTCAGCCTGCGTGGCCAGGTCAAGCGCGGCACGCGGGCCATCGCGGCCGGGGCAGCCGGCGGCACGGTGGCTTTCATCTTCGTCACCTTCCTGTTTCAGCTCTACCTGAATTATTCCGTACTCGGAACACTCTATGGCGCACTCGCCTCGGTCATCCTCGGCTTCATCTGGCTGTCGGCGTCGGTCATGTCGCTGCTGCTCGGCGCCGCGCTGGCCACGGAATGGGCTCAGGCCTGGGGCGAGGAAGGCGCTGACGCATAGAGTGCGGAAATCTGGGCCAGCCGCCTCAGCGTGCGCGCATCGGCCAGACCGGTCACCGCATCCGGCATCCAGCGCCGCTGGAAGGCACGGATGGCGGCGGGCACATCGGCCAGGTCATAGCCGATCGTGGCCAGCTGCCGGTTGAGCCCGCCCGGGTCGCCGCCCATCCAGACACAGGCCGCGCCGGCCTCCTCTGCAGGCCAGAAGCCCAGTCCGGCCTCAGCCAGTCGCGGCCACGGAAAATGCTCGCCGGGATCGATCTTGCGCTGCGGCGCGATATCGGAATGGCCGACGATTCTCTGTTGAGGAATCCCGTGATGCGCCACGATCTCCCGCGACAGGGCAATCACAGCGGCGACCTGCGCATCGGGGAAGGGTGGCAGGGTCCCGCCGGGCAGGGGAAAGTCGTGTCCGCCGTTGACGATCTCGATGCCGACCGAGCGGGAGTTGAGGTCCGTGTCACCCTGCCAGCTGGAGACGCCTGCATGCCAGGCCCTCCGGCTCTCCGGCACCAGGCGGGTGATCTGCCCGTCCTCCCAGACGAGGTAATGCGCCGAGACTTTCGCCTCCGGATCGATCAGCCGCCGGAATGCCGCCTCTCCCGTTTCCATGCCGGTATAGTGCAGCACCAGCATGTCCACGGCGAACTTGCGGTCGTCATGGTTGGGGCTCGGCACATCCTCCAGTCGCATCAGCTGTCTCCGGTCGCCATTTTCTTCGCCAGGGGCGCATCCGGCAGCACGGTATTCGGCCGGATCGCAATCAGGAAGACCCCTGCCAGAGAGATTGCCCCGCCGATCACCAGCTTCCAGGTGAAGGGCTCGTCCAGCAGCGTCACGCCGAACAGCACGCCCCAGAGCGGCGTCATCAGCGTCAGCGGCGACAGCAGCGAGACATCGTATTTCTTGACCAGCACATAGAAGGCCGAGTGCGCAAAGATCGACACGCCGAGAATCGCGAACAGGCTGGACAGCCACACTTCCCAGCCGCCGTGCACGTAGCTCTCCACCTGTCCGGATTCGAACAGGAAGGAGAAGGCAAACAGCGGCGCAAAGCTGAACAAACCGACCCAGGCCTGCAGGTTCAGCGCCTTCATCGGCGGCATCCGTTTCATGATGATGCCGCCGACCGAGCCGAGGAAGGCCGCCATCACGATCAGCAGGAGGCCGAAGGACAGGCTGAAGGAGTCCGGGTCAAACGCGATCACCACCACGCCGGCAAAGGCGAGCGCGATTCCGATGCCCCTCCGCCAGCGGATTTTCTCGCCGAGGAAGGCCATGCTCAGCAGCGTCGAAATCGGCACCCCAAGCTGGCCGGTCACCGCCGCCGCAGAGACTTCGGCATTTGCGAGGCCGAGGAAAAGCAGCGCGAAGTTCAGGCAGCCGATCAGCATGGCGATCAGGAACAGTGTGAACAGGTTCGGCGGCACCGGGCGCAGGAAGGGGATCAGGAAGGCGGCCACGCCGAGGAAGCGCACGGCGGCAAAGAACAGCGGCGGCACGTCATGATCGGCCACGACCCAGCGGGTCATCACCAGGTTCACGCCCCAGAAGAAGCAGCAAAGAAACAGAAGGCCGAAATCACGCAGAAGCATGATTCCGGCCCTATCAGGCTTTCATTGCCCTTGGCAGGGGGGACGCGGGGTTATCCCTTGCCCAGACGGTTGACCGGTAAGCGCAGGTAGACCTGCCCGTCCGCCTCTGCCGGCGGCAGGGCCCCGGCCCGGATGTTGACCTGCAGCGAGGGCAGGATCAGGCGCGGCGCCGCCAGCGTCTTGTCGCGGGCCTCGCGCATGGCGACGAATTCATCCTCGCTGATCCCGTCATGCACATGGATATTCTTCGCCCGCTGCTCGGCTACAGTGGTTTCCCAGGCATAGGCCGTGCGTCCCTCGGGCAGGTAGTCGTGTCCGACGAAGATGCGGGTCTCCGGCGGCAGGGACAGGATTTTCCGGATCGAACGGTAGAGCGTGCGGGCATCGCCGCCCGGAAAGTCTGTGCGTGCCGTTCCATAGTCGGGCATGAACAGCGTGTCGCCGACAAAGGCCATGTCATCGATCAGGTAGGTGACACAGGCCGCCGTGTGGCCAGGCGTATGCAGCACGCCGATCAGCGATTTGCCCAGGGGCAGCGTGTCGCCTTCCTTCAGCAGCACATCGAACACCTTGGCGTCCGGATGATCCCCGGCCGGGCCGAACACCGGCAGGAAGGTTTTCTGGATGCGTGTGATCTCCGCGCCGATCACGACTTTTGCGCCGGTTTCGCGGCGCAGGTAATCGGCGGCCGACAGATGATCAGCATGGGCGTGCGTGTCGAGGATCCACTCGATCTTGAGGCCGAGGTCGCGAGCGGCAGCCAGAACCTTGTCAGCCGAGCGCGAGCTCAGCCGGGCCGGGGCGGGGTCGAAATCCAGGACGGGATCGATGATGGCCGCTTCGCGGGTATCAGGGTCCCAGACGAGATAGGTGACGGTGTTGGTCGCATCGTCAAAGAAAGCTTTTAGGCTGGCCATGGGGCAAACTCCTCTAGTTGCTGACCAGCATATATTAGCACTTGCTAAATTAGCAAGACCTAATATATAGGGCGCATGAAACAGACGACTCTCGACCCAAACCAGTTCCGTGAACGTGCCGGTGAAGCCGCCAGGCTTCTGAAGGCGATGGCCAGCGAACACCGGCTGATGATCCTCTGCCGCCTTGGCGGCGGGGAGATGACGGTCGGCCAGCTGCTCCAAGGAACAACCTTGTCCCAGTCCGCGCTGTCGCAGCATCTCGCGGTGCTGCGTGAAGACGGCCTGGTCGTCACACGGCGCGAAGGTCAGAGCATCTTTTACCGGATCGCGGACCCGGCTGCCGTCCGCCTAATCGAAACGCTGGCAGACATCTTCTGCCCCGAGGAGTAAATGATGAGTACACTGAACAAGATTGATGCAAATGCGGTGGCGGAGGGGCTGAAGAGCGGACGCTACCATCTGATCGACATCCGTGAGCCTGACGAATACACCCGCGAGCACATTCCGGGCGCAGTATCCTTGCCGCTCTCGCGCGCAGCGGCAGCGGATGTCAGACTGGAGGCCGGCCGCACGGCCGTCTTCCACTGCAAGTCGGGCATGCGCACGGAAAACAACTGCGCCCTTCTGGCCGAACGCGTGGACGGCGATGCGCTGATCCTTGATGGCGGTATCGAGGCCTGGAAGAAGGCCGGCCTGCCCGTGGCGGCGAATGCCAAGGCGCCTCTGCCGATGAACCGTCAGGTGCAGATCACCGCCGGGCTGATCGTTCTGACGGGCACACTGACCGGCGCCTTGCTCCACCCGGCAGGCTATGCCGTGGCCGGGTTTGTCGGCGCGGGCCTGATTTTCGCGGGCCTGTCTGGCTGGTGCGGCATGGCAAATGTGCTGGCCCTGATGCCCTGGAACCGGGCGAAAGCCGCCTAAAATGATCGAGATTACGCTCCCCGTCATCCTTGCGGCCCTGGCCAGCGGGGCCGTGATTGGCCTGTTCCTTGGATTGTTCGGGGACAGCCGTCTCCTGGCACGTGTCGGTTGCCGTGTTCGGTACCGCGACCGCAGTGAACTACGGACTGCACGGCGAAGTTGACCTGCGCCTGACCGGCCTGCTGCTCCTGGGAGGAGCGGCCGGCGGCCTGGTTGGTATCGCAGTTGCCCGCAGGCTTGCCACCCGTGTTCGCCTCGCGCGCATCGGCTTTTCTGTCCTGATTGTAACGGTTGCCGCCTATGTCGGGTGGAAAGCCGCCGCCGCGCTCGGATGGACGGGTTGAACGAAGCGCAGTGTCACCTGCGAAAGGTTGCTAAAACCGGCGAAAGAGGGCTGATATAACACAAGTGTGGGTAAGCCGGCGGCCAGGATGGCACGCTGTATGGGAGAGGTGTGATGAGCCTGATCTGGTGGATTCTGCCGTCGATTTCCGGCGTGC
This sequence comes from Hyphomonas sp., assembly GCA_046293935.1. Classification (GTDB taxonomy): domain Bacteria; phylum Pseudomonadota; class Alphaproteobacteria; order Caulobacterales; family Hyphomonadaceae; genus Hyphomonas. Next base: position 17,488 of record JBKBJF010000004.1, on the reverse strand, counting down.
TGGGCCTGATCCTGCTGTTTGCAGGTTTCGGCAAGCTGGCCGGGCTGAAGCCCTTTGCCGGGGTGGCGCGCCTCGCCTTCGGGTCAGGCTTTCTCGGGCTGGCCGGGGTGATCGCCTTTGCGGGCCTCAACATCCAGACCTACAAGCGTCTGACCTATGAGCGCCCGGTGGCCACGGTGAAGTTCACGGCGGTGCCCGGAGAGCCGGATGCGTACCGCGCGGATGTCATTTTCTCCGACGGCCAGACGTTCCTGCAGGCCGACGGCACCGCGCCGGTGTTCCGGGGCAACGAGTGGCAGATCGGCGCCAAGGTCATCAAGTTCAAGCCGATGGCCAATATCCTCGGCTATGATTCGATCTACCGGCTGGAACACATGCGCTCGCTGAACGCGCAGCAGTTCTCATCCGACCGCGTCACCGAGGGCAAGGTCGATGGCATCCTGATCGTGCCAACCGAGCCCGGTATCAATGTCGGCGATCTCGCTGCGAAATACGGCTCGCGGTTCGGCATCGATGCGGAATACGGCTCGGCCACCTACCAGCCGATGGGCGACGGTTATGAATACGAAGTCTCCATCACGCAGGACGCTTTGATCGCGCGCCCGACGCCAGAGACGCGGGAGAAGATCCAGTCGCAGGCCTATCCGGGCTTCAAGCCGATTGGCGGGTCGAAGAGATGAATCCCTGGGAGCGCTATGTCGTTCCGAACCTGATCGCGTGTGCGTGCTCGACGCGGCCGATCATGAAGCAGCGGGCCAAGGTTGTTCCGCAGGCGGACGGTGTTGTCCTGGAGCTCGGCTGCGGCTCGGGCACCAATTTCGCGATGTATGATGCCGGCAAGGTCACGAAGCTCTACGCGCTCGAGCCGGCGTCCGGCATGATGGTGAAGGCAAAACGCACGGCCGGCGAGCTGGGTATCGGCAAGAGCATCGATTTCCTCGAGACCGGCGCCGAGGCTATCCCGCTGCCGGACAAGTCTGTCGATACCGCCGTCATCACGTTCGTTCTGTGCACGATTCCCGACTGGAAAAGTGCGCTTGCCGAAACGCGCCGGGTGCTGAAACCGGGCGGCAAGGTGCTGTTCTCGGAACATGGCCTGGCGCCGGATGAGGGCGTGGCAAAATGGCAGCGCCGGGTCGAGCCCGTCTGGAAGGCCCTGGCCGGAGGCTGCCACCTGACGCGCGACACCTGCGCCATGCTGCGCGAGGGCGGCTTCGAGCCCGAGGGCGCCGAGACGATGTACCTGCCGAATACGCCGAAGATCGCCGGCTATGTCAGCTGGGGCGCGGCGCGACTCGCGTGACGCCGGCGCGGCGCCCGCCCTACCTGCCGTTCCTGAACGGTCCCTTGAGCCTGGCGCCGGGACTGAGGCCGATCGATCCGGCAAACTGGCTCCTGCCCGATACCGAAGCGCATATTCTTGACGAGAAGCGCACGTTGATGAAGGCGCGGCGCGGCGAGGTGTTTGCCTCTACTCTGGGCGAGCACGAGATGGAGGAGGCCGCCAGCATCGTGAGCCGCGGGCGCGGGCCTTTGCCGCACGACTTCGAAACGCCGCTGGAGCGGGCAGCGGCGATGCAGTCAGATGACCTCTGCCTGCTCATGCGCGATCAGGAAGGCCTCTGGCGGCTGCGCGCGGCAAGCCTGTGCGCCCCGACCTTCTGGCGGCTGTCCGAGAAGATCGGCGAACCGCTCAGCGGGTTGCACCATCCCGTGCCTGGCGCCAATCCCGGCATGGTCAGCCGTATCCACCGCATGTTCGATGCGCTGCGCCCGGATCAGGTGCTCGAGCGCTTCAACTGGACTGTCCAGCCGGGCCCCGAGCGCTTCATGCCCGATCAGGCTCCGTTCAAGCGGTTGGCCGCTGAGCTGCCGGAAGAGGGCGTGCTCGAGGCGCTGTGGCTGCGGGTGGAGCGCCAGACCATCCGGAAGACGCCCGCGGGCACGATGATCTTCACGATCCGCGTCGCTCTCGATCCGCTATACGCCGCGCTGGCTGATGCGGCGCATGCCGCAGCCTTCCGCGCAGCCTGGGACGGGACCGGCCCGGCACTGGCGGACTACAAGGGCTGGCCGCATTATGAGCGGCTCGTCCGCGCGGCGCTGGCACAGGCCGGAATCAGCGGCTAAAGCGAGGGCAGGAGGGCTGCTGATGCACTACTGGCTTGTCAAATCCGAACCCGATGCCTGGAGCTGGGACCAGCAGGTTGCCAGGGGCGCGTCCGGGGAGTTGTGGACGGGCGTGCGCAACTATACCGCCCGCAACAATATGCGCGCCATGAAGCTCGGCGACCGGGTGTTTTTCTATCACTCCAATGAGGGGCTGGAGATCGTCGGCGTCTGCGAGGTGGCGGAATTGTCCAAGCCTGATCCGACCACGGATGATCCGCGCTGGGACTGCGTCACCCTGCGCGCGCTCGCGCCTGTACCGAGGCCGGTCAGCCTGAAGGCGATCAAGGACAATCCGAAGCTTCAGGGCATGAGCCTCGTGACGTCCTTCCGCCTGTCTGTGCAGCCCGTGACGGCGGCGGAGTGGAAGGAAGTCTGCCGGATGGGCGGGCTCGATCCGAAGTCGCTGAAGGCGGTTTAGGGGCAGCCTATCCCCTGTGCCCGTCTTCGAATCCCGCGAGTGTCCATTCGGCGAAACGGGCGAGGTTGCCGCCCGGAAACAGGAAGCCGGCGATGCCGGCCGCGCGGGCGGCCTCCATGTCCGCCTCCTTGTCGCCGATCAGGAAGCTCAGTTCGCGCCGCACGGGAAACTCCGACATCGCCCGCAGCAGCATGCCGGGCTTCGGTTTGCGGTCGAAACTGTCGCGCCGGTAGCGGGGGTTTTCCCCCTCCTCATGATAGGGACAGTAATAGATCCGGTCGATCCGGGCGCCCTGTTCGGCGAGGCGCGCCTGCATCCAGTCATGCAGGGCGTGCATGTCGTCCTCGGTATAGTAATTGCGGGCGATTCCGGACTGGTTGGTGACGACGAAGACATACCAGCCGCGCCGGTTGAAACTGGCGATCGCCTCGGCTGCGCCCTCGATCCATTCGAAATCCTCGATCCGGCTGACATAGCCCTTGTCGGCATTGATGACACCGTCGCGGTCCAGGAACAGGGCAGGTTTCAGGGCGGCCATGCCCCCTCTTGGCCGAGTCCGGTCGCGCCCGCAATCCTCGTCGCGCTGGCGAAGCGGCTGGACCGCCGCTTGCCCTTACGCCAAGCTCCGCTGCGTGAAGGGCAGGCACAGGCCCTCACGGGAGGACACCAAGGAGGAACCCCCTATGGAACAATACATCCCGCTGCTCATCAGCGCGCTCGGCGGCACCGTGCTCGGCCCGATCGTCTCACGCCTCGTGGGCGGCAGCGGCACCGGCGGTGTGCTGGGCGGAATCATTGGCGGCATTGCCGCGCATTACGGAGCCAATGCGGCGGGGCTCGGCCCGCTGCTCGGCGACTCTGCCCTGATGGGCCACATCCAGAGCTTTCTCGAAGGCGGTATCGGCGGCGGCATCCTGGCTGCCCTTGCCGGTTTCGTGATGAAAAAGAAGGCCTGAGGGCTCAACCGCGCCCTTCTGCAGGCCGGACAGCAGAGTCCGGCCTGCCGGTCACCCCGGTGACTGAGGGTTAGGCCGACAGCGCGGGCAGCGCCTCGCGGTTGGCGGCCAGCCCGCGCTGGAAGATCAGGATCGCAAGCCCGGTCAGCATGGCAGCGAGCAGGAAGGCCGCGCCGCCGAAATGCAGCCATGCGCCTTCGTGAGTGAAGCTGAACAGCACGGCGTTCATGGTCAGGGGGCCGAGGATCATGCCGAGCGCGTTGAGCGATGACGTGGCCCCCTGCAGCTCGCCCTGTGCATCCGCCGGCGTCAGGCGCGACATGATGGCATTGATCGAGGGGGTGGCGACGCCGCCGATGGCGCTGAACGGCAGGAAAACAAAGACCAGCCAGGGCAAGCCGGCGAAGGCGAACCCGGTCATTGCAGTCATGTTCATGCCGAGGCCGAGCAGAGCGGTGCGCACCAGGCCGATGCGCTTCAGGATCATGCCCATCAGGCCTGCCTGCACGACGGCGGCGCCGATGCCGACAAGGCCGAGCGACAGGCCGATCTCGCGCGGCGACCATCCGTAGCGGATTTCCGAATGCACCGCCCAGGTCGAAGGATAGACCGTGTGGGCGAGGAAATAGACCCCGCCGGCGATGAGGAACCAGGCCATCTGCGGCAGCTTCGAGAAGTGCCGGGCGGCGCCGAGGGGATTGGCGCGCGTGAGGTCGAAGGCCCGCCGCCGTTCGGGCGTCAGCGACTCAGGCAGCACGAACAGGCCGTAGAGGACGTTCAGCCCCGCAAGGCCGGCTGCGATGTAGAAGGGCAGGCGCGGGTCCGCTTCGCCCAGCAGACCGCCCAGCACCGGGCCGAATATGAATCCCAAGCCGAAAGCGGCCCCGATGGTGCCGAAGGCGCGGCCGCGCTCCTGCGGCGTGGTCGTATCGGCGATATAGGCATTGGCCGTGGCAAAGGTGGCACCGGCGATGCCGGAAAGGGCGCGGCCGATGAACAGGATCCAGATTGTGGGCGCGATCGCCATGATCAGGAAATCAATGCCCAGCATGCCCATCGAGCCGAGCAGTACGGGCCGGCGCCCGAACCTGTCAGAGAGTGCCCCGAGCAGCGGTCCCATCAGGAAGTTCATCAGCGCGTACGTCGCCGCCAGCGCGCCGATCCAGAGCGTGGCATTCTCCGGCGGCGTGCCGGTCAGGTCCTGCACCAGGGTCGGGATGACAGGGATGATCAGGCCGAAGGCGAGGTTGTCGAGGAACACCGTGACCAGCACGAACAGGAAGGCGTTCTTGCCGGGCGGGCGGGCGGGAGTGGCCTGGGTCATCCGGGTGACTGTCTGCCTGCCCGGAAGGTTCGTCAATCTGGGCGCGTATCCTCCTCACAGCTATTGCCGCCCGCTGCGTCAAGCGCGGGATAAGATGCCATGGCCGGAGAGATTCCCGTCACCCGCGTGCCTGTCCCGCCCGGGAAGGCTGAGGCTGTGCGTGCGGCTGTGCGCCGGGCGACCCGGCTGGGCGACTCGCGCCTCGCCCGGCCGGAGGATGCTGCCGGGTTCCTCGCGTTGCTCTCCGATCCGGCAGTGCACGCCCCGATCTACACGCTGCCGCGCCCGCTGACCGGGGAGAGCGTGGCCGCCTTCATCGAGACGCATCTGGCCGAGCGCGAAGCCGGCACCGGCCTGCTGTTCCTGCGCGAAGGCGGGGACGGGCGCATCATGGGCTATTCCGATATCCAGGTCTGGCCTGACCTTGCAGCAGGCGAGCTTGGCGGCGCGCTGCATCCCTCGCTGCACGGGCAGGGCACAGGCGGGCGGGGGGCGGCGGCGAGCTTTGCCTGGATGTTCGAGGCGCTCGGCCTGGACCTGCTGTGCGAGACGGCGGCGCTGACCAATGTGGCAACCCAGCGCCTGCTCGATGGGCTGGGCTTCCGCCGGATGGGGCAGGTGACCAGTACCCGGCCAGACGGCACGACCCGTGATAGCCTCGTATGGGAGATCAGCCGCGAGGAATGGGCCGCGCGGCATGGCTTTGGCTGATTGCCGCGAGGCGCGGGCCGGGCTAGGGCGCGCGCATGACAGTTTCACTTTTCCTGATTGAGGCAGCAGGCTGGGCAGGCGCCGGCCTGATCCTCGGCGCCTATATCCTGCTCTCGGCCGGCAAGCTGAAGGGCGACAGCCCGGTATACCAGTGGATGAACGTGATCGGCGCGGCCGGGTTCATCCTCAACAGCGGGTATCATGGTGCCATCCCTTCGGTGGCGATCAACGTGCTCTGGATTGGCATCGGCGGCTTCGCCCTGTGGCGGATTTATAAGCGCGCCAAGGCGGTATAACGTGCCTCGCAGGCCTGCTGCGCCGGAGGGAGGGCGGGGATGCTGCAACGCTTCACTGAGGTTGAACCGCTGTCTGATTTTCTGGCCGGGCGGGCAGGGGGGCTGGATCGTCCGTTCACAGTCGCAGTGGATGGCCGCAGCGCTGCCGGCAAGACAACCCTCGCCGCCAGGCTGGCCGAGTCCCTCGATGCCACGGTCATAGAAGGTGACGACTTCTATGCCGGCGGCACCGAGGTGCGCGCCGCGAAGCCGGCCGACCTCGTGGCGGCCTGTATAGACTGGCCGCAGCAGCGCCGTGTGCTGGAAACCCTGAGAGCGGGCCGGGAAGCCGCCTGGCATGCGTTTGACTGGGAATCCTTTGACGGGCGCGTCTGTGCGCAGCTGACCATCAAGGCAGCCCGCCCGTTCGTGATCCTTGAGGGCGTCTATTCGGCCCGGCCCGAACTGTCAGACCTGATCGATCTTGCGGTGTTTGTCCGCACGGATGAGGGCGTGCGCGAAGCGCGGCTCATCGCGCGCGACGGCCTGATCAGCCCCTGGGAGCGGCAGTGGCATGCGGCGGAAGATTATTATTTTGAATTCATCTGCCCGCTGACAAGATTTGATGCTCTGATCAGCGTCTGACCCCCGGTCAGAACTCTCCGTGACGGCCCTGGCCTCTGGAGAAGCGTTCTGCGCCATCGCGGGCGCTGCCAGACTTGAGCACATCAAGACCTCCGGCGAATTCTGAAGCGAGCGCGTCTGCTTCGGAGAGACTCCATTGGCTGAGCGCTGAAGCGCGATCTGTCCGCATACAGAGCTGGGGGAATGCGGCAATGTCTCCGGCGAGTTTGATTGCGCGGGGCAGGGCGGACTCTTCATGCGTCAGATAGTTGGCAAGGCCGATGGCATGCGCTTCCCCGGAGGCCACTTCGCGGCCTGTCAGGATCAGGTCCATCGCGCGCGAAGCACCGATGAGGCGCGGCAGGCGCACCGTGCCGCCATCGATCAGCGGCACGCCGAAGCGGCGGCAGAATACTCCGAAGCGGGCTGAAGGCGAGGCGACGCGCAGATCGCACCAGAGCGCGAGTTCCAGTCCTCCGGCCACGGCATATCCATCCACGGCAGCAATGACGGGCTTCGAAAGTGTCAGACGGGTAGGGCCCATCGGGCCCAGATCGCCGCCGGTCTGGGTGGGATTGCCCTTACCGGTCGCGACGGCTTTCAGGTCCGCGCCCGCGCAAAAGTTTCCGCCAGCGCCCGTCAGGATGGCGACGGAGAGAGAGTCGTCCGCGTCGAAGGCCTTGAAGGCGTCGTAGAGGGCGAGAGCGGTGTCATGATCGACCGCGTTCCGGGCGTCCGGCCGGTTGATTGTAATGATACGGATAGGGCCAGTAGTGGTGATGAGGATGGACATGCGGGCCTCTTTTCAGCGTAAGGCAATTTACTCCCCTCTCCCTGTCTGAGGCAGAGCAGCGGGCAAGTTCCTGAGTTCCGGAAGTTCTACCGGCTCAGTTCCTTCATTGCCTCGTCGAGGCCGCCGAGCGTCATTTCGAACATGCGGTGCGGGCCGATCAGTTCACGGATGAGTTTGATCGAGCCGGTATATTCCCAGGCGCCTTCCTTGGTCGGGTTCAGCCAGACGAGGTGGGGGTAGCGTTCCACGAAACGCTGGATCCATAGGCCGCCCGGCTCCTCGTTCCAGTGTTCGACCGAGCCGCCGGCATAGGTGATCTCGTACGGGCTCATCGTGGCATCGCCGACAACGATGACCTTGTATTCCGGCGGATACTTGTTGAGCACGTCCCAGGTCGGGATGCGGTTGTTCATGCGGCGGCGGTTGTCCTTCCAGAGGCCCTCATACGGGCAGTTGTGGAAGTAGTAGTATTCGAGGTTCTTGATCTCTGAGCGCGCGGCCGAGAACAGCTCCTCCATCACCCGGACATGCGGGTCCATCGAGCCGCCGACATCCAGCAGCAACAGCACGGAGACCGTGTTGCGCTTCTCCGCGCGCATCTCGATGTCGAGATAGCCCTTGCGGGCCGTGTTGCGGATGGTCTGGTCCAGGTCGAGTTCGTCCGGTGCGCCCTTGCGCGCCCATTTGCGCAAGCGCTTCAAGGCGACCTTGATGTTGCGTGTGCCGAGTTCGACCTTGTCGTCGTAATTCCTGAACTCGCGCTTGTCCCACACTTTCACGGCACGGCGGTGGCGGGACTTCTCCTGCCCGATCCGTACGCCTTCCGGATTGTAGCCATTGGCGCCGAAGGGCGAAGTGCCGCCGGTGCCGATCATCTTGTTGCCGCCTTCGTGGCGTTTCTTCTGTTCCTCGAGCCGCTTCTTCAGCGTCTCCATCAGTTTCTCAAAGCCGCCCATCGCCTCGATCTCGGCCATTTCCTCGGGCGTCAGGAACTTCTCGCTCATCTTGCGCAGCCACTCTTCGGGCAGGTCGCGCACGTTCACCGCATCGGCGAGCGTGTCCAGCCCCTTGAAGACATGGGCGAACACCCGGTCGAACTTGTCGATGTTGCGCTCGTCTTTCACCAGGCTGGCGCGGGCGAGATAGTAGAACTCCTCGACCTCCATATCGATGACCTGCTTGTCCATGGCTTCCATGAGCATCAGGTATTCCTTCAGCGTCACCGGAACTTTGGCTTCGCGCAGCTCGTTGAAGAAATTGAGGAACATCGGGCCTATCCGTGCTGTTTCGGAATTCAAGATAGCCCCGCAGGGCCGGGATGTCCAAGCTGACGCTGGGAAAAGCCGGTCATGCGGCGTTCATGCGAAGCAGGCTAGGGCAGGGGTTATGATGCGGGCGGGCTTGTTCTTTCTGCTGGCGGGTTGGCTGGCTGTCCTGCCGGTGGCGGCGCAGCCTTGCCCGCCCGGCACGGACGAGGCCGCGTGCATGCTGGAAGCGGCTTGGCAGGCAGCGCAGGCCCTGCCGGAGGCAAAGCAGGAGAAGCTGCTTGGCGCCTTCGTCCAGCCTGTGTCCTACCTGTCCGGCAGCGCGGCCCGCAGCGTCTGGAAGGCGCGGCTGAGGAACGTGCCGCTTGAACCCGCCGGGGGCGACTTTGCCCGGGCACAGGCGGAAGCGGCGATTGCGGCCTATGGCTGGCAGGGCTTCCTGCAGCGTGCCCGCGACGGGGCGCCGCCGCTGCACATGGGCCGGCCGGAAATCATGGCGGCCGCAGTTGAACTCGCCCCGGATGTGGCGGAGCGCCAGAAGCTGACCGGCCTGATGCTGCAGCTGGCCGGGGTATCCGACCGCCGGGCTGTTTCCGGTATTCCGCTCGATGCCTTCGAACGCGCGGACTTCGGCCATGTGCTGGCCGAGCGGGCAATGCGTGACTGTGACCTTGCCGCCTTCGACCGCGCCGCCGCGCTGACCACGGCGCCGGACGCCTTGCGCTACCGCCTCTGGCGCGCGCGCATCACGGGCGGCGCCGGCAGCCTCGCCGATGCGATCCGCGACGGCGATGGCAGCGAGGATACACGCCATGTGCGCCAGGCGCTTGAAGGCTATGGCGCGATACTCGCTCTCGATTATTGCGCGCGGTAGGCGTCAGGTCTTTCCGTGGGCCGCCGTTTGAGTCATAGCGGGGCATGGACACGCTTGACGAAACCGAAGCAGATCACGCGGTCATTCCGGCAGAGGGCATCTGCGGCCCGGCCGAGGTCACCGCGCTGTCTCACCTCTACCGCGCGGAAGTCTACCGCTCGACCGTCTGGCGCCAGCGTCTTGACCAGACGACCAACTGGGCGGTGATTTCCACCGGCATCGGTCTCTCCGTGGCGTTTGCAAATGAACGCGCTTCGCCCTTTCCGATCGTGCTGGTCGGCCTGCTCTGCGTCGTTTTCCTCATGCTGGAAGCGCGCCGTTACAGGTTTTTCTATGTCTGGCGCTTTCGGGCGCGGGTGCTGGAGATTGCCTTCATGGTGCCGATCCTGCGCGGGCAGGGGGCGCAGATCCGGCTCGACCGCGGCACAGCCCTGTCAGATGATTACGAGAAACCGGCCTACCGCATCTCCATGATCCGGTGCATCGGGCGCCGGCTGCGGCGCAACTATGGCTATATCTTCGCCATTCTCGGCGCGGCGTATTTTGCCAAGATCGCGATCCATCCGGTGGATGTCACCTCGTGGGAACACCTGTTCCGGCGCGCGCATATCGGGCCGATCCCGGGCTGGTTCGCGATCCTGTGCGGTCTCGCCTTCCACGCCACCTGGGGTTTCATCGCCTGGAAGACCTGGTGGGACGAACGCACCGACAAGACCAAGATGGCGGACTTCCTGAAAAGCCGCGACGATCTGAACTATGCTCAAGCTGCCAGCGGGCATGATGCGGCGCTGGGGTAGGGAAGATCTGCAGTCCTGCAGCGCGGTTTAACCCGCCGGGCCCCGGCGCCCGCCGCTTGATCCGCCGCCTTCGCTGCGGCGGGAGAGGAAGGCGAGGCGTTCGAACAGGGCGACGTCCTGCTCGTTCTTGAGCAGCGCGCCGTGCAGCGGCGGCGTCAGGCGGTCGGGGTCCTTCTCGCGCATCGTCTCGAGGTCGATGTCCTCGTTCATCAAGAGCTTCAGCCAGTCGAGCAGCTCTGATGTCGACGGCTTCTTCTTCACGCCGGGCAGTTCGCGCATGGAATAGAAGGTGGAGAGCGCGTCGCCGACGAGCTTCTTCTTGATGCCGGGGAAGTGGACATCGATGATGGCGCGCATCGTCGGCTCGTCCGGGAACCTGATGAAGTGGAAGAAGCAGCGGCGCAGGAAGGCATCCGGCAGTTCCTTCTCATTGTTCGAGGTGATGATGACAATCGGGCGCTGTTTTGCCTTCACCGTCTCGTCGGTCTCGTAGACATAGAACTCCATCCGGTCGAGTTCCTGCAGGAGGTCGTTCGGGAATTCGATGTCGGCCTTGTCGATTTCGTCGATCAGAAGCACCGGGCGCTTCCTGGCAGTGAACGCCTCCCAGAGCTTGCCCTTCTTGATGTAGTTGCGCACGTCCTTGGCGCGCTCCTCGCCCATCTGCCCGTCCCGCAGGCGGGAAACGGCGTCATATTCGTAGAGGCCCTGGGCGGCCTTGGTGGTGGACTTGATGTGCCACTCGATCAGGTCGAGGCCGAGGGACTTGGCGACCTCGATGGCCAGCACCGTCTTGCCTGTGCCGGGTTCGCCCTTCACCAGCAGCGGACGTTCCAGTGTGATCGCCGCGTTGACGGCCACCCGCAGGTCGTCGGTAGCCACATAGTCCTTGGTGCCCTCGAAACGCATTGGCGCTGATCCCTCTCTAGTCTGCTGCCAGCACCATAGGGCCCGGTCCCGTACGGGCAAGCGCTGACCTGAAGGAAAGCGCTGCAGTGCAACAGCGAATTTACTTTAGGGAAGGGGCGGGGTGTGGTATACGGATTGTGCCATGCGCGACGCCACAGAGGCTCAAGCTTCAGACACGCGCCGTGCCGTTTCTGGATGAGCCGGCTCACTGCCGCATCACCCTAGGACGGTACAGGACTTATGATCCAACGCCCATCTGAGACGGGCGCATGGCGCCTCCCAAATCTCAGCGGACAAATCCCCCGGATCGCCCCGGCGGGCCTTAATGTGCAGCAATCAAGCGTTAACGCCTGTGTGCAAGTCTGGAACAGTCCGCAGGACGAGGCTTAGCGCAGTATGCCACTCAAACTCTCCCTCAAGCCCGGCGAAACCTTCGTTGTGAACGGCGCGGTCGTGCGCAACGGTGACCGGCGCGGCGTGCTCCTCCTGGAGACGCAGGCGCGTGTGCTGCGCGAGAAGGATATTCTCCGGCCCTCAGAGGCGGCCACGCCGGCCGGCCGGGCTTATTTCGCGGTGATGCAGATGTACCTGCTCGGCGAGGTCGATGGGCCGCTCTATTCCCAGACGGCTGATGCGCTGGCCGGTCTGATCGCGGAACAGCCGGAGCTCCGCGAGGAGGTGCTGGCGATTTCCGCCGATGTTGTGGCTGGCGATCTCTACCGGGCGCTCAGCCGCTGCCGCAAGCTGATGCTGCCCACACCGGGTGAGGCCCCGTGATGGCGGAGGGAAGTTCCCTGAGGGCACGTCCGCCCGATGCCGCGCCGGCCGTCAGCATAGACGAGGCGATCCGCCGGCTGGAGGCCGGGCAGGGCGAGGGCCTTCGCGTCGACCTTGGCGGAGGGCGCTATGCCACCGCCGACACGCCCCGCGGCGCCGATGGCCTGCTGCAGCGCCTGCGCGGGCATAAGCTGCTGACCGCGCTCGCCGAAGGCGGGGCGGACCTTTCGCGGCTGAAACCACCTGCAACCGAAGTGACCGTGGCGCCGGCAGTGCGCGAAATCCTCGACGCCGCAACGCGGAAGCTGTAAGCGCGGCGCCGATGTCGCCCGAACTGATCTCGCTGTTCACAGCCGCCTTCGTCACCTTCTTCGTGCTGATCGATGCACCGGGGGTCGCGCCGATCTTTGCCACCCTGACGGCCAATGGCTCGCCCGCCTGGCGCCGGAAGATGGCGATCAAGTCGGTGTTCGTGGCGACAGTCATCATGCTTCTGTTCGCCTTCGGCGGCTCCTGGCTTCTCGCCGCGATGCATATCTCAATCGACGCCTTCCGGGCGGCAGGCGGTGTCCTGCTGTTCATGATTGCGCTCGACATGGTGTTCGAAAAACGCACCGAGCGGCGCGAGCACCGGGCCGAGGAGTTCCAGGAGAAGCACCGGGATGATCCGGAGCCGGACGATATATCGGTGTTCCCGATGGGCATCCCGATGATCGCCGGGCCGGGCTCGATCGCCACCGCGATGTTCTACATGTCGGAAGCCCAGAGCCTGGCCGATCAGACGGTGGTACTGGCAGCGATCGGTGCGAACCTGCTGATCACACTGGTCATCTTCCTGGCGGCCGGCCCGCTGGTGCGCTTCATGGGCGCGAGTGTGGCCGGTGCCCTGACGCGGATCCTGGGTGTGATCCTCGCCGCGCTGTCAGCGCAGCTGGTGATCGATGGCATCCGCGGCGCGTTCAATCTCGGCTGAATTCAACTCCGATGGGTTCGCGCGCCGGCTCAGGCTTGCGGATGTGGATCCGCACGGTCGACAGGGCAACCCAGAACAGCAGCATGCCGGCCGCCGTCAGGCTCATGATATCGAGCGCCATGTTCGGGTTGAAGTGCACGCCGGCATCCGCCACTTTCAGCCCGTCATGGCCGCGCTCCTCGACCAGAACGAGCGCCTTGAGGCCACCGGCCTCAGCCAGCATGCGGGCCCGTTTCAGATCGGTACCGTCCTCGATATGGGAAATGATTTTCAGCGCTGCCGAAGGGCTCGTCAGCGTGGCGATCCGGTCGAAGAGCTGCAATTCGCCCTCCAACCGGGCAAGGCCAGCGGGGTCGATCGAACCCTCGAAGGCATCACGCACCCTGAGGCCGCGCATCTCGGTCGTCGCCGTTTCGCTCAGTACAGCCTTCAGCGCCGCATCGAGCACATCCCGCGGCACAGCTTCGCTGGTCAGGTGGTCGAGATAAGCCTGGAATTCAGGTTTCAGCCGCTTCGAGCGGCTTGCTGACTTGATCAGCGAAACCGCCCGGGCATTGGCTTCCGACAAGCCGTCGCTGTTGGCCTGCTGAACATGGCCGATCCCGGTCAACATGAACACGATGCTGTCGGACGTGTCGCCGGATGACCAGCGCACCGCCATGGCGGCAAGGTCAGGAAAGCTGCCGAGCAGGCGGAAGCGCCAGTCGAGGTCGGAACGCACCCCGGCCTCCAGCACTTCGGCTTCTTCCTCCGAGGCGGGACGATCAGCGTCTCCGGAGGCCGGCGCTTCGGTCGCCGGGGGCGCTTCCGGCGTCACGGCCACCTCTGGCAGGCCGATCTGGTATTCGATCGATCGGGCCACGTTCTCGGGGATTTTCTGCAAAGCTGCGCGGATGACCCGCTCGTCCTGACTGCCGCGCGTCTCGGCATCGGCGCGGGCCTGAACCTGGCGGCCGAGTTCATTGCCGAGCATGGCAGGGGCGGCCAGCAGGTAGCCGCGCACAAGGTCGGTATCACGCTCTTCCAGCGCCCTTTGCACCTTGTCCTGCCAGAAGGGGAGCTTGCGGTCGGCCTCTTTCGGGGCCAGTTCCCGCAAGGTTTCCGTGATCCGCTGATCCGTCTGCCTGATGGCGTCAGATGTCACCTGATCGGCAACGCCGACGCCCTCATACGCTTTCCGGACAGCTTCGGAAGCAATGACCGGCACGAGGATCAGAAGCGAATTGAACATCACCGCCAGCATCCAGCCAGCGCTCTTCGAATGCAGTTTCCGTTTCTTGGTCATTCGGGCGGAATACCGGAAGGGGCGGCAGCAGGGGCAAGGCTCATAGAGCCGCCCACCCCCCCAAAGATCAAGGGGCGGTCTGCAACTTGCACAGATGTTTGGACATCCACTGCACCAGATGCCTCGAATGTTACGTGGAAATGTCGTAAATTCGGTATAGTGGTTTGAAAGTATTGGGTTTAAGAAAACAGCCTTCGGAATTGCGCAGAATCGGAGCTCGAACTATATGGCACGCAAACGGGTCAAGGAGTCTGCGGTGAGCATCGACCTTTCTGACGACTATCGCCCCTCGGAAGACGAAGAGTTCATGAACGAACGCCAGCTGGCTTATTTCCGGCGGCTGCTCGAGGCGTGGAAGGCCGACATCCTGAACGGCGCCAAGCAGACTATCCACAATCTTCAGGACGAATCAGGCTCGCTGCCGGATATTGTCGACCGGGCGGCTGCCGAGAGCGACAAGGCCTTGGAGCTGCGTACCCGTGACCGCCAGCGCAAGCTGATCTCCAAGATCGATGCCGCCCTGCGCCGGATCGATGATGGCACTTACGGTTATTGCGAAGCAACCGGCGAGCCGATCGGCCTGCGCCGACTCGAAGCCCGCCCGACCGCCACCCTCAGCCTTGAGGCGCAGGAGCGTCACGAGCGCAAGGAACGCACGCTTCGAGACGACTGAGGCGGGCCGGCTCATCCACAAAGCCTGAAGGCGGCATCCCCTCGCGGAGTGCCGCCTTTTAACTGACCTTCTTCTTGTCCACTTCCCAACGCCGCGGCGGAACTCTCAGGGGTTGCCCTTCAGCGATGCGGCGAGAATGCGCCCGAATTCCGAATCGCGCCTTACCAGCTCCTCACCCGGAAGTTAAAGTTGCACGGATTATCCTGAATCAGTTTGCGCAGAGCCTTTAACCTCTGGCCGGCGCAAGGTTTCCTAACGCCCCGTTAACCGGATTTCGGCGACATGGCCGGATGATCCGGGCTTCCGTCCTTTTTGATTCCGCATCGCTGCCTTCCGGCAGCACCGATGACGGCTGGGACATGTCGCCCCGGCGCGAGGGGCAAGTGATGGGTGAGCCGCCGCCTGCCGGGCCTGCCGATCCGGAGCGTTACCTGATGACCGCACGCGGTAAGCTGACACCGGCCGAGATCGAGGCGCTGCTGCGCCCCGATCTTTCGGATCTGGGCCCCGAACCGGCGGGTGCTGATCGCCCGTTGGGGGATTTCAGCCCCTCGCCGCAGGCCCCGGCCGCCGATGCCGGCCTTGCCCGGCGCTTGGCCGCGCGCCTGTCAATGGCGCTGAGGGAGAGCTGCGGTATTCCGGTCGCTGTGCAGGCAGGCGAGGCTGAGACCGCACCCTTCGAGACGGTGGTGAGGCAATGCGGCGACGAGCGTGGGCAGGCGATCATCTGCTTCGCTCTGCCAGATGGGGATATCGGCGCCATGCTGGTGCTGCCGCCAGGCTTTACCCAGTTGCTGATTGAGACGGCCTGTGGCGCCCGCGCGCGCAGCGGCACGCCAAAGCCGCTGAGCCCGATCGATATCGCCCTGCTTGAGGCTCTGGTTCGCCCGCTGGGGGCGGCATTGCCTGCAGAGCTGAGCTTTGCCGGGGTCGAGACGGAAACGATCTATGCCGCCTCGATCTCGCCGCCCGAAACGGCGCTCGCCGTTTCCCTGACCCTCCGGGCACAGACGGAATCCTTCATGGGCCGCCTGATTCTCTGCGAGCGTCTCGCCGTGGCCCGGCCGGCCCTGCCTGAGCATCCGCCAGCGCCTGTGGCTCAGGGGGCGCTGTCCACTGTGCTGACGGCGCGAATGGCCAGCCTTTCAGTGCCGCTGTCGAAATTGTCCGGGCTTAAGCCCGGCGCGACGCTCCTGCTCGGCGTTCCTGCCGACCAGCCGGTCGAACTGCTGTCAGGCGGGACCGGTGGGCCGCTGGTCGCCGAGGCCGAGATCGGCCGCCGCGGCGGGCGGATCGCCTTGCGGGTCACCCGCCGCGGCCCGGCGATCGGCCCGCTCAACCGCCCGTCTGGCGGATAAATTCCGCCTCGATCTCGATTTCCACTTCGTCCGCCAGCAGGCCGGAGAACCTGTCAATGCCGAATGCCGACCGGCTGATCGGCAGGCGCGCGGAAAACCCTACAACTTCGGCGCCGCGCAGCCGGTCATAGGCACTGCCATTGAGCTTTGCCTGAATCGTCACGGGCTGCGAGGTGCCTTTCAGGGTCAGCCTGCCCCTGATCTCCGCCTGCGTGTTGCCCGTCAGCGTCACGCTATTGGTCTCAAACCGGGCCTCAGGGAAGCGGGCGGCATCCAGCCAGTCCGGGCCCATCAGTTCGGCTGAGAAATCAGGATTGGCGACATTGAGCGAACCCATGTCGACCAGCGCCGTCACCTTGGCGGACCCGGGCTGCGCCGGATCGCCGGTGAGGCTGGCGTCAAAGCGCTCGAAGCGGCCGATATAGGTTGAATAGCCGAGGTGATTGATACGGAAGATCAGCGCGGCATGCTTCGGGTCGAGCCGATACTCACCTTCTGGCAGTGTCGCGGCGGTTGTGTCGATCTCCGGCTTCAGGAATGTCGCCGCAAGCGTATTGCAGCTCGCCAGGCCGAGCGCGGCAACCAGCATCAGGCCGCTGGCCGCAAGCGGTTTCAGCCGGGCTGTCAGGCCTTTTTGGCAGCGATCCATGCGTCTACATTCTCCTCAAGAATGGCGAGCGGAACGGCGCCATCCTTCAGCACAATGTCATGAAATTCGCGGATGTCGAACCTGTTTCCGAGCGCAGTCCGCGCCCGCTCGCGCAGCTCCACAATCTTCAGCATGCCGATCTTGTAGGCAGTCGCCTGGCCCGGCATGACGATGTACCGGTCAATGGCCTTCTCGCAATCCCCCTGCGGGTTCGGCGTGTTGTCCATCAGGTATTGCACGGCCTGCTCACGCGTCCAGCGCTTGTCATGCAGCCCGGTATCGACCACGAGGCGCGCCGCGCGCCAGATTTCCATCGCCAGCCGGCCAAAGTCCGAATACGGATCAGAATAGTAGCCGAGCTCTTTTGGTACGAGTTCCGAATAGAGGCCCCAGCCTTCGGAATAGGCCGTGTAGCCACCAAACCGGCGGAAGCTCGGAATGCCTTCCAGTTCCTGGGCGATGGCAATCTGCATGTGGTGGCCCGGAATACCCTCATGGAAGGCGAGTGCTTCCAGCTGGTAAGTGGGCATGTCCGCCATCGAATAGAGGTTGGCATAGTAGATGCCCGGCCGGCTGCCATCCGGCGCGGGACGCGAATAGAAGGCCTTGCCGGCTGATTTCTCCCGGAACGGCTCGACTGCCTTCACAATCATCT
>JBKBJF010000043.1:0-14062 GCA_046293935.1 Hyphomonas sp. | reverse complement strand
CCACCGGTTCGAAGGTCAGGCCGCGCAGCCTGCCCACGATGTGGCCTTCCACAGTCACATCGCCATCCGGCGTCAGTTCCGTCACGAGCGCGTCTTCCTTCCTCAGACTGGCGAGCAGCGCAGTCGTGCGCCGGTCGACAAAGCGGGCTGTCAGCGCTTCGTGTAGCGCGTCTGACAGGGAGTCTTCAATCTCCCGCGTCCTCTCCTGCCAATAGGTTGGGTTTTCCAGCCAGTCCGGCCTGTGGGCCGCATAGGTCCAGGTGCGGATGGCAGCGAGGCGCTGTTGCAGTTTTGCAATGTCGCCGCGGGTAGAGGCCAGGTCTTCCATCCGGCGCTCGAGGCCTTCATCCGACAAACGGGCGTCCGGGTCGGCCAGCGTCTCGGCCAGGCCCAGCACGAGCCGGCCATGGCCTTCCGGGCCGGCCTTGCGGAAATCCGGCAGCCGGGCGAGATCCCAGAGCCGGCGCACCTTGCGCTCACCGCTGACATGCGGGCCGATGCCGGCATCTTCGCTCATCCGGCGCAGCACCCATTCATCCAGGGCATGCGGATTGTGGATCAGCACCGGGTTCCCGGACGGGCGCTCCAGCGAACGGATCAATGTCTTGAGGCTGGTGAAGTCGAGTGCGGAGGAGCGCCACTGGATCGCGTCAACCGGATCGAACCTGTGCGCTTCGATAGCTTTCCATTCTTCCTCCTGAAAGGGCGGGCAACTGCCGGTCTCGCCGAACTCGCCATCCGTGCGGAAACGCCCGGCCCGGCCGGCGATCTGTCCGCACTCGGCGAGGGTCAGCGCCCGGTGGCGGCGGCCATCGAATTTCGAACGGGACGCAAACACCACGCGGTCGACATCAAGATTGAGACCCATGCCGATGGCGTCGGTGGCGACGATGTAGTCCACCTCGCGGGACTGATACATCGCCACCTGCGCATTGCGTGTGCGCGGGCTCAGGGCGCCCATCACGACCGCTGCGCCGCCCTTCTGCCTGCGGAGCAGTTCAGCGATCGCGTAGACTTCCTCAGCGCTGAAGCCGACGATGGCGGTGCGCTTGGGCAGCTTGGTGATCTTCGCGTGGCCTGCATACCGCAGCTCCGAGAAGCGCGGGCGTGGTTCCGTGTCAGCGCCGAGCCTGAGTTCCTTCAGCAGGCCGCGCATCGTGTCGGCGCCCAGCAGCAAGGTCTCGTGGTTGCCGCGCATGTTCAGGATACGATCGGTGAAAATGTGGCCGCGGTCCTCATCCTCGGCGAGCTGGATCTCGTCGATGGCGACGAAATCGGTGCGCACATCCACCGGCATCGATTCCACGGTGCAGACGAAATAGCGCGCGGTCGGCGGCGCGATGCGTTCTTCCCCTGTGAGAAGGGCAGCAGACGCATAGCCCTTGCTGGCCACGACCCGGTCATACACCTCGCGTGCCAGCAGGCGCAGCGGCAGGCCGATCATGCCCGTACCATGCGCCAGCATGCGCTCGATGGCATAATGGGTTTTGCCGGTATTGGTCGGGCCGAGAAGGGCCTTGAGCGTGGTCATCTGCAGGCAAGGGGTGGGGATGCCGCGCGCCGAAGTCAAGCTCTGCCGGACGGCATGTACCGGATCATGCCTTCCACCTGCGGCCGGAGACCCGGAGGTAGCAGCGTGGTGGCGTCATAGATGGCGCCTTCGAGCACTGCCCCTTCCGCGTCGCCCCAGAGGCAGTGCGCGCCGCATAGATTGGTCCCTGCCAGCCGGGTGCCGCGCAGGCAGGCGCCTGTCAGGTCCGCGCCATGCAGGTTCGCAAAGGAGAAGTCCGCACCCCTGAGATTGGCATGGCGCAGCGAGGCCGCCCGCAGGTGGGCATGCCGGAGCGATGCCGAGAGCAGCCGGGCATAGTCGAGGCGGGCGCCGTCCAGGTTGGCCCAGTCGAGCACTGCCGCGCGCAGCTCGCAGTTCCTGAAGGTAGTGCCCGCAAGGTCGAGGCCGGCAAGATCGGCGCCCCGGAAATCCTGCTGCGAGAGCACGGCGCCACGAAGGTCTGCAAGGCTGAGAGCCATCTCTGTGTTCCTGCCGCTATGCCGGATCGTATCCACCCCCGAGCCCTCCCTGAACGTCCTGTCATCCCTGAGGTGATTTGCCCTGGCTGCCAATTGCCTGTCCGCCTGGCGATTGACCGGCTTGGCTGTCTCCACTACCGGAAAGCCATGCCCGCCTATCGCTCGCTCCTCTTCGTGCCCGGCTCGCGTGCCGACCGGTTCGGCAAGGCGGTCGCTGCCGGCGCAGATGCCGTGATCATCGATCTCGAGGATGCCGTCCTGCCGGAAGAAAAGGTCCGCGCCCGCAGCGAAACGCTGACCTGGGTCAGCAACTGGCGGGGCACGGGGCTGGGTATCCGTATCAACTCGCCGCGCACCGCCGCCGGCTGCGCCGACATTGCCGCCATTGCGGGCACCGCCGGATCACAGCGTGCGGATTTCCTTATCGTCCCGAAAGTCGAAACGCCGGTCGATCTCGAAATCGTCCGCGAGGCGATCGGGCGCAAGGTGAACCTCATCGCCGTCATCGAAAGCGGCCGTGCGCTGGCGAATGTTCATGCCATCGCAGGCGAGGCAGATGGCGGGCTGCTATTCGGCGGAGCAGACTATTGCGCCGCCACGGGCGCCGACCTCAATGACTGGGACGCGCTGCTAACCGCGCGTGGCCTGATCGCCGCGGCCGCAGGATCGGCCGGTATTCCCGCTTATGACGTGCCTGCACTCGGCATAGCTGCCGACGAGGTGCTGACACTGACAACCCGCAAGGCGAAGGCCCTCGGCTTTTCGGGACGGGCCTGCATTCATCCGGATCAGGTTTGTGCGATCAACGCCGTCTTCACGCCCAGTGCCGAGGAACTCGCCGAAGCGCGCGCGATTGTTGCGGCTGCCGCCGCCGGTGCCGGTGCGGTGTTGCATAAGGGCAAGATGATCGACCGTCCGGTCGTGCTGGCTGCCGAGCGGCTGCTTTCAAGACACAAACACTCCTGAAACAAGGGAACACTGCCATGATCTCCATCCAGCCGGTTGCTTATGTGCGGGGAGGCCGGGCGGTAGCCGAAGATGACCAGTGGGACCGCGAGCGGGCCCGGATCGTCCTGGCCGATCATTTGCCGGACGAAGCGCTGATGGGTCTTGAGGCCTTCAGCCATGCCGAGGTCCTCTTCCATTTCCACCTGGTACCGGACAACAAGGTTGAAACCGGCGCGCGCCATCCGCGCGGCAATCCGGACTGGCCCAGGGTTGGCATTTTCGCCCAGCGCGGCAAGAACCGGCCGAACCGCATTGGTGTCAGTGTCTGCCGCATCCTGTCGGTCAAGGGCCGCGAGATCGAGGTCCAGGGGCTCGACGCGATTGACGCCACGCCTGTCCTCGACATCAAGCCCGTGATGCACGAGTTCCTTCCGAGAGGTGACATCCGCCAGCCGGACTGGGCCGGCGAGCTGATGAAGGATTACTGGTAGGAGGTTTCATGGCCGACACTGCACACTTGTCCGAAGCCGATGAGCGCCAGATCCTGGATACGATTCGCCGCTGGCTGGAAAAGAAGGTGGCGCCCGTTGCGCTAAAACTCGAGCATGACAATGAGTGGCCGGCAGACCTCGTCGCCGACATGACGGAGCTCGGCCTGTTTGGCGCCCTCGTACATCCGGACTATGGCGGCCTCGGGCTTTCGGCCACGACCTATACCCGCATCGTGTCGCTGATTTCCGAAGAGTGGATGAGCCTGACCGGCATCTTCAATACGCACATGATGATGGCCATCATCGTGCAGAAGTTCGGAACCGACCCGCAGAAGGCTTACTGGCTGCCGAAATTCGCCAGCGGCGAAATGCGCGGCGGCCTCGGCCTCACAGAACCGGATGCCGGGTCTGACCTTCAGGGCATCCGAACCGTGGCAAGCCGGAAGGGCGACAAGTATGTCGTCAACGGAACGAAGACCTGGATTTCCAATGCCATCGAAGGCCACTGTGTGGCGCTTCTGGTAAAGACCGATCCGGAGGCCCAGCCGCGCCATCGCGGCATGTCGATGCTGATCGTGCCGAAAATCCATCCCGAGACACGCGTGCCGCTGCCGGGTGTCCGCAATGGCCGCAAGCTCGGCAAGCTCGGCTACAAGGGCATAGATTCCGGCGAGTTCATCTTCGAGGATTACGAATGCGATGCAGACCTCTGCCTTGTCGGCGGCAAGGAAGGGGAGGGCTTCTACATGGCGACCGGCGGGTTGGAGCTTGGCCGGATCAATATCGCGGCACGCGGAGTCGGCATTGCCCGCCGGGCCCTGCGCGAAAGTGTTGCCTATTCCCAGATCCGCCAGACCATGGGCAAGCCGATCTGCGAGCATCAGGCGATCCAGCTGAAGCTCGGCGAGATGGCCGCCAAGACGCGCGCGGCCGAACTGCTCGTCGAAGATGCCGCCCGCGCCTATGATTCCGGTGAGCGCGTCGACATGGAAGCCGGCATGGCCAAATGGTTTGCTTCTGAAACCGCGCTGGAAGTCTCCACCGAAGCGATGCGCATCCATGGCGGCTATGGCTATTCCACCGAACTGGTTCTGGAGCGTCTCTATCGCGATGCCCCCCTCCTGTGTATCGGGGAGGGCACGAACGAGCTGCAGCGCATCATCATCGCCAGACAACTCATCAGGAGGAATCCTGTCTGATGCTCCGCCTTCTGATCATATTGTTATCTGCTCTGGCATTGACGGCATGTATCGCGGGCCCGTCCGGGCGTGCCGGGGATGCGCCAGACCTGCAGCCAGTGCCTTCGGTAGATGTCAGCCGCTACATGGGCCTCTGGTATGAGATCGCGCGGTATCCGAATGGTTTCCAGAAAGATTGTGAAGGGGTGACAGCCGAGTATACGCTGCGCGAAGATGGCCGGGTGAAGGTGCTCAACACCTGCCGCTTCGGCACGAGGTCGGGCAAGCCGCGGGATGCCGAGGCCGTCGCCCGCGTCATCGACGGCTCGAACGGCGCGCGCCTGTTCGTGAACTTCTCACCCGTGCCGCTGCTGGCTGGGCGGGGGAATTACTGGGTGATCTATCTCGATGCGGACTATCAGCATGCCGTGGTGGGTGAGCCATCGGGCCGCTTCCTCTGGTATCTGTCCCGCACGCCGACAATCACGCCGGAAACCCGCGCGGCGCTAGATTCGGCAGCCAAAGCACAAGGCTACGACCTGTCGATGCTGAAGGAGACGGTTCAGGAATGAGTGAGTCTCGACTCGATGCGCTTGCCGCCTCCATGCCCTTCGCCGTGAAGGCCGGATTGAAGTTCACGGAAGCGGCGCGAGAGCGCGTGCGCGCCGAGGTCACCGTAGCGCCGGATTGCTGCACGGCCGGCGGCATCGCGCATGGCGGCTTCCTGATGACGCTGGCCGATTGTGCGGGCGCGGTTGCCGCCTTCCTGAACCTGCCTGAAGGCGCGAAGGGCACGACGACGACCGAGAGCAAGACCAACCTTATCGCTGCTGCGCCAATCGGCACCGTTCTAAGAGCCACCGCCGAACCCGTCAGCATCGGCCGCCGCCTGCAGGTCTGGCAGACGCGGATCGAAACGGAAGAAGGCAAGCTGATCGCGCTGACGACGCAGACGCAGATGAATCTCTAGCGCCGTTTCTCTGCTGCAAACAGGAGTGCCGCCCGTTCGGTCTGAACCACAAACGCAGCTTTCCTGTCCGGATAGTCAGCAGGCAGATTGCCGGAAGCATCTGCGAGCGAGAGTTTCAGTGCAGCATATGCCTGTGCAGCGTCAGGATTTGCGCGCAAATAGTCTCTGAAAGCCAGATGGCGGATTACGCTCTCGGTTCCCGCCTCGTATGCGTGCACATGGAATCCCGGGTTGCCCCTGCGGCTGAAGTATCTGCGCCCTGCTATCCCATACTCGCCGCGGACTTCGTAGCCCGCGCCCATCAATCGGTCCGATGCGGAATCAATGGCGCCCAGGCTTCCCGTCTCAACAAGGATATCAATAACAGGTTTTGCGATCAGTCCGGGAACGGAGGTGCTGCCGATGTGGTGAACCGCGCGGGCAGCGTCTCCCAGCCGCTTTCGTATCTCGAACGCCTCAGTCTCAAAGGCATTTGCCCATGTGGGATCATAAGGGCAGAGAACGCGCACCACGGCTTACATCCCCCGCCGCATCTCGTCCCAGGCGTTCGCCAAAACGGCCTGATGCGCGGGATCGGCAATCGAGATTAAAGCATTAGCGCGCCCATCAAGGTCAAGCCCGTGCAGGCGCACAGCGCCATGCTCAGTCACCACCCAGTCCATATCCGCCCGCGTCACGCTGGTCGCCACCTGCGGCAGGCGTGGCACGATCCGGCTGACGGTGCCGCCTTGCGCGGTGGAGAGCAGCGCCGTGATGCCGACACCGCCTTCGGAGGCCCGCGCGCCGCGCAGGAAGTCCGTCAGCCCGCCTGTGCCGGACACCTGCCGCCCGCCGATGAACTCGGCATTCGCCTGCCCGAAAAGGTCCACCTCGATCACGGAATTGATCGCCGTGAAGCGTGGAATCGCAGCAAGCTTGTGCACGAAATGCGTTTCAGACACAGGCAGGAAGCGCACGCGCGTCTCCTTCGCCAGCCGGTCATAGAGCCGCTTCGTGCCGACTGCCACGCCGGTCGCCACTGTCAATGTATCATTCGTATCCAGAAGATCGGCCACCGGGTCCGACACGATGCCCGAATGGATCGACACACCCCTGAGGCCGGAGACGGCCGCGAGCACCGCCTGCTGCACGTTGCCGATGCCGAATTGCAGCACGCCCCGCTCCGGCACGAGCCCCGCGACATGCGCCGCAATCCGCTGGAAGCCCGGCGCCAGGCGCTGCGGCGCCACCTCGATCAGCGCCCGCTCATGTTCCACAAGCGCCTTAAAGCGAGATTGGTGCACGCGCACACTGTTCGGCACGGCCGGCATCTGCGGGTTGACAATGCCGAGAACGGGAAGGTTCCTCCGGGCTAGGATGGCCGGGCCAAAATCCGGGCTGATACCAAGGCCGACGTTCCCCTCATTGTCTGGTGGCGAGACCATCAGCACGGCGCCGTCCAGTCGTGTGGTGCGGATCCAGTCCCAGGTCGCAGAATAGGCCATCGGCAGGATGCGCGTCCGTCCGTCCTCGAACGAAGGACGCAGGCTTGGCGGCAGGAAGGTCGTCTCTGCCTGCGCTTCGGGATGCAGGCTCGCCCAGTCTGTGAGATTGATGCCGGGCACCCACGCGCCGGTAAACGTGATGCCCGCTGCCAGTTCCGGAGCCTCGATCATCGCTTCGGCAAGGCCGACCGGCTCGCCGGCGCAGCCATTGATGAACAGGCGCGGCCGCGCCGGCAGCGCTTTGAGGAACGCGGCGAAGGCGGCGGGCAGGGACGGCGGGTCCATGCTCATTTGACCTTCCAGTCTGCAGGCCGCTTGTCGAGGAAGGCGCGCACCCCCTCGGCAAAGTCGGGATTGGCGAAGCCCTCGAGGAACAGCGCCTCGGCTTCCGGCCCATCTTCGCGCCACCCGGCCTGCAGTCCACGGATCATCTTCTTGACCGCCCGCACCGACCATTGCGATACGCTGGCAATCTCCGCCGCCAGATCCCGTGCGGCCTGCAGGACCGGTTCTTCCGTCACCCGGTCGATCAGCCCTATCGCCTTTGCTTCCGCTGCCGGAATGAGCCGCCCGGTGAGCAGCAGGTCTTTCGCCGCACCTGGACCGATCAGTTGCAGCAGGCGCCGCACGTCTCCCGGTGGATAGACGAGGCCGAGCTTTGCGGGGGTCACGCCGAAGCTGGCGCCAGAATGTGCGACTCTCAGGTCGCAGGCAGCCGCCAGGCTCACGCCGCCGCCGACGCACGCGCCCTCAATCGCAGCGATCACAGGCTTCGTGCTGTCTTCCAGCGCCTTCAGGGCTGCCGCGATGATCTGCCCGGTTCGCCGCGCGGCGTCCTGCGTGCCGTACACGGCTTCGAACTCGGATATGTCGGCTCCCGCGGCAAACACCCCGCATCCGCCGCCATGCAGCAGGATCACCCTGACGCGCGCGTCCGCATTCGCCGCCTCGACGAGCGCCGGGACAGCTTTCCACATGGCAAGGTTCAGCGCATTGCGCCGCTCAGGCCGGGCCAGCACGATCTCGCCAAGCGGCGGGTCAGACCTGAGTGTCAGGGGATGTGCCACGCTCAGACCCCCATCAGTTCACCGGCCCAGGCCGGCACGATCTCGCTGGCCCGGCCATACCGCGCGGACCGGAACAGGCTCGCCCCGTCCGAGGGTTCAAGATTCAGTTCCAGCGTTTCAGCACCCATATAGCGCGCCGTCTGCACGAACCCTGCGACAGGGTAAACCTGACCGCTGGTGCCGATCGAGACGAAAAGCTCACAGTCCGAAAGCGCTGCTTCGATCTCGTCCATGTGGTAGGGTATTTCCCCGAACCAGACGATGTCCGGGCGCATGTAGCCTTGTGTCTCGCAGGCCCGGCAGATGCTCTCGAGGCCAAGGTCTCCGGTCCAGTGGAAGCGCCGGTTGCAGGTCATGCACAACACACTCGTCAGCTCGCCGTGCATGTGCAGCAGGTTCCGGCTGCCTGCCTGCTCGTGCAGGTTGTCGACATTCTGGGTCACGATCAGGAAGCTGCCGCCGGCATCGGACACCGCTTGTTCCAGCCGGGCCAGCGCTGCGTGGGCAGGATTGGGCCGTGCAGATTTCAGCTGCGCGCGCCGGGCATTGTAAAAACCATGCACGAAAGACGGATTGCGGCTGAAACCTTCCGGTGTGGCCAGGTCTTCAAGCGGGTATCTTGTCCAGATGCCATCCTCGTCGCGGAACGTGCCCAGCCCGCTCTCGGCGGAAATCCCGGCGCCGGTCAGCACCACGAATCGCCGCTTCAGGGGGTTGGACATGGCAGGGCCCTCGTCATAATCTGATCACAGCGTTAACCTATGAGGCTGGGGCGTTCATTGGCAATCGCATGGGGATCACCAACATGTTGAATCGTCTCGCTATCCGGCCCGTCCTGCGGCCCCTGCTGGCAGGTCTGGCCGCCGCTGCCCTGCTGACCGCGTGTGACCAGATCGGCCAGCGCATCGAGCGGGCGAAGGATATTGCCGGGAAATCGGCAGACCAGATCAGCGGCGAGGCGGTGATCGACCCTTCTGCCCGCAATCTGCAGGCGGCCCCGGTGGATGCCCGGGCCCTGGCTGGCACCGTGATGGCAGAATTCGTCATCGACGAAGAAGAACGTCCCCTGTTCGCCATCGGCTCGATCATCGCCAAGCCGCGCGACATTCCGGAAACCGAGGCCCTGTTTCTTGAAAACGAGGAACTGACCGCCGAGGAACTCGAGTATTTCGAAACCCTGGAGGCCGACAGTTCCGGCCAGGTGCTCGAGGCGCTGCCGCCTCCGGCGCCGGGTGCTTCCGAATCCGCCGCGGCGCCCGAGCTGCCAGTTGACACATCCCTGCCGCGCAGGATCGTCATCGATCCCCGCGCTGTGACCCGCACCCGCCAGGAAATCGCCCAGGCGGGGCGGGAAATGGAGAAGATCGTGACGCAGGAGCCGGTCGAGCAGCTGCGCGCCCGGCGGATGACCCAGGAAGAATTCAAGGCGCTGCCCGTCGAGGAAAAGGCCGAGCTGCGCAAACTGGCGCGCCGGGCCCCGCTTGAGAAGGAAGCTGTCCGCAGGCAGCTCGATGCCAATGAAGTCATGCTTCAGACGATGACGCGCTACGGCATCGGCGGGGAGGTGGCCCTGTCGCGCCAGGGCCAGATGGTCATCCAGATCGGCGCCGACGGGGCCAGCCCCACCCAGTTCCGCGGCAAGGGCATCGGCCCGGCCGACTTCCTCGTGCGCGCGGATGAATTTGTCTGCCCGGAGGGCATGCAGCCCGAGCAGGTCGGCAACGACCTGGCGCTGGCCACGGCCTGTGTGGTTCGCGATCTGCGCGCGTCCGGCCAGTTCGAGTATGTCGAGCCGGACTTCATCTTCCAGAACCAGTTCGTGCGGCGCCCGAAGGAGCCCGCCCCCAACCCCGGCACCGGAACCGGTACTGGCTCAAGCGGTAACACGGGCAGCACCGGCACCCCGGCCAGTCCGGTCAGCTACACGCCGGACGATCCGCTCTGGGCCTTGCAATGGCATTTCCGCGACCGCGGTTCTGCGGACGGGCGCGCTGCCGGCGGTGCGGGCTTTGAAACCTTCTGGTCGCGTCAGGCCACGACCGGCTCGCGCAGCGTGGTGGTCGCCGTGGTCGATACAGGTCTGCAGATGAGCCATCCCGACATCGCCGGTTCGCCCAACATCATGCCCGGCTATGACATGGTGTCCGACCCGCGCATGGGGAATGATGGTGATGGCCGGGATTCCGACCCGAATGATCCGGGCGACTTGTGTGACCCGACCAAGCCCTATGCTCGCGACAGCTTCCACGGTACCCACGTCGCCGGCACCATCGGTGCGGCGGCCACCAATAACGGCGCAGGGGTCGCAGGCGGCGCCTGGAACGTGCGCATCGTGCCCGTACGGGCCCTCGGCAAATGCGGCGGACGTCTGTCGGACATCAATGATGGTATCCGCTGGGCAGCCGGCCTGATCCCCGCCGAAGGCCCGGGCGGTACAGAACTCTGGAACCAGAATCCGGCCGACATCATCAACCTGTCCATTGGCCTGCTCGGGGCGTGCCCGGCCTCGCTGCAGGACGCGATCGACTCGGTCACGGCCCGCGGCGTGATCGTCGTCTCGGCGGCCGGAAATGCCCGCATGTCGACCAGCCTGTATGCGCCTGCCGGATGCCGCAATGTCGTAACGGTTGCGGCCAGTGATGCGCGCGGCCAGATCACGCCGTATTCGAATTTCGGGCCTGAAGTCATGCTGCTCGCGCCCGGCGGAGATCTTACGCGCGATGACAATGGCGATGGCAAGCCGGACGGTGTGCTGTCCACGAAGGCGGCCACAAATTGCTATGATCCGGTGACCGGTGTCGGGGTCGAGACCTGCTTCTACGCCTATGAGCAGGGCACCAGCATGGCCGCCCCGCATGTCTCTGCCGCGCTCGCCCTGCTGAAATCACGCCGGCCCGCGGCGACGCGCGACGAGCTGATTTCGACCTTGCAGGCCGGGCTGGATCCCCGCCAGCCACTGCAGTGTTCGGGCCTGTGCAGTCAGTATCCGGGGACAACGCCGATTCCCGGCAATCCCGACATGTGTTCACGGCCGTGCGGGGCAGGGCTGCTGAATCTGGCCAACATACCCGCTCCGCCGAGCGGCGGGGGAGGACGCTGACATGACAGGCACACGCGCGCCGTTGCATCTGGGCGGCCCGCTCGGCGCGCTGGGGCTCGGCTGTTTTGCAGGTGCAGTCGCACTGGCCGTCACCGCAATCAATTCCAGTCCCGAGCCGCCGGCCCGGCCGGACGTTCCGGGCGCGGTGCTCGCCGTGGATCTCGGGTCTGAACTCTCTCCGTCGGCGCGCCCGTCCAGTCCGAGCGAACATCCGCTCCCGGACATTGGAGGTGCGGGCCGCCCGCCGGCTTCAGAGATATCACCGGTCGTCGAACTCGCGCAGGCCGAAGTCAGCCCTCCGGCGCGGATCGCCGAACGCCCGGCGCAGGCTTCGGGGACGGAAGTGCACTTCATCGTGCGGCTGAAAGGCGCGCCGGAAGTCGATACCATCACCCGCAACTTCAAGCGCGATCCCGCTGCTGCGCAGGCCGCCTGGGCAGATCTCGTCACCCGCCTGCCGGGGCTGGCCGGGTTCACGCTGGTGGGCGCCTCCTATTCCGGTGAGATCAAGCTCGCCTGGCAGATGCCGCCCGGCTCCAGCGCCACACCGGCGGAAATCCGGGCGGTGCAGGACCGCCTGCTGAAAGTTGAAGGCGTCTCCTACGCCGACCCCGACTATATCGCTCATCCCGGTAAGGACTGACCTGATGACCCGTGCATTGCTCCTCTCGGCCCTGTTTGCCAGCCCGCTGGTGCTGGGCGCCTGCGACCGTGTTTTTCAGCGCGCCGCGGAGGTGCCCGCAGAATCCGCCGGCGAGGGTGCCGGAGAGACAGCGCCCGTGGAACCTGAACTGCCCGTGCGCCCGCAAGCAACCCCCACGGGCGCGGCCATCGACTGGGAAGCGGCGCGCCGCGATCTGGCCGCGCGTCCTCTGGAGGAACGTGAGGCCAGCTTCTCCATCCAGTCCGGCGAGGATGCCCCGCCAGTGCCGGTTTTCCTGCCGTCTGCCCCGGTTTCCGTTCAGGGCGGCGAGACAGCGATCCGCTTCCAGCCGACGTCAGACGGCTATTATGCCTTCTTCCCCGGTGATGCCTATGACATCATCGTCAACGGCACGAATGTCGTGATCGTCGCGCCGGGCGAGACCCGCCAACCCCGTCCCGAAACTTATACCTTTGCACCTACCACCACAGGGGCCAGCGTGACCTTCTCGCGCTACGGCGCAGATTACCTTGTCGAGTTCGAATGCAAGGTCTTCCAGGCCGGCCAGCCCAACTGCATCACCGAAGAAGAAGCGCTGGCCTTCGCCCGCGACCTTGCGCTGTCGGGGACGCGCTGATGGCCCGCTATCTTTCCGCTGCGGCTGCCGTGATCGGCCTGACCCTGCTGGCTGGCTGTGACTTCGTCCGTTTTCCCGGAGATGGCGGCCCGCCGCCGGAGACGCCCGGCACCGTGTCAGAGAACACAGAGCCGGCACCGCCGGTTGATGAGACCAGTCCGGATACGGACAACCCGGTGGAACCCGGCACGCCGGATGAAACCCCTGCCACACTGGGCGACACGGATACACCACCTGCAGAAGACCCCGGCGAAACACCGGCGGAGCCCGAGCCACAACCGCAACCTGAACCCGAACCTGAGCCCCAACCCCAGCCGCAACCCGAGCCCCCGCCACCGGTCCAGCCGGTGTTCAGCTATTACGCGCCCGGCGCGCTGCTGCCCGGCTCCGGCACTGGTCAGACCCAGCAAATCGTGCACGCCCCGAATATCCTGTTCCCGATCAAGTCGGCGCCGGCCTACCTGCAGTCGCAGGTCTTCATGCCAGGAGGCGGTGTCGCCGGCGGCTCGCAATGTGCCGCGTCAAACTATGCCTATCCGTGGCGGGACAATTTCTGCGAAACGCGCACCGCCAACCGCAATTCCCCCTTCTGCCCCACTCCCAAGATCCATCAGGGGCAGGACATCCGCGTCGGCACAGCGGCAGACTGCAATACCGTGACCCGCCAGCCTGCGGCCACGCGCGGTCTGCATGAGGTGATTGCCGTCGAAGACGGCATCATCACCTCAATCGGCACCTATAACGTCAAGCTGCGCAGCGCCGGCAGCATCTACAACTACATGCACCTGAACATGAACCGGCTTGCGGTCACGGCCGGGCAGAGTGTGAAGGCGGGCGATCTCATCGGCTATGTCTCGAATGATTTCGGAGGGACGCCGACCACCATCCACCTGCATTTCGAGATCCTGCAGAACACCGGCGGCGAGGCCTGGTCGCACGTGCCGCCCTATCTGTCGCTCGTAGCGGCCTATGAACGCCGCCAGAACGGTCCGGGCGAGATGCTGGAGCCGCAGGTCGGGGTGGCCTCTTCGGAGGAAATTTTTGTCATCCCGGAGGGGATGGAGATCATCGAATAAGGCAGGCCGCTCAGCCCGAGATGGCCTGCTCGTCGCGCTCGCCCGTGCGGATGCGCAGCACGCCTTCAAGGTTGTGCACGAAAATCTTGCCGTCGCCGATCGTGCCGGTATTCGCCGCCGAGGTGATCGCCTCGATCAGGCGCTCGGCATCGTCATCGGCGCAGGCCAGTTCCACTTTCACCTTGGGCAGCAGACGCACTTCATACTCGGCGCCGCGATAGACTTCCGTCTTGCCCTGCTGGCGGCCATAGCCGCGTACCTCGGTGACCGTCAGGCCGGTCGCACCCGCCTCCGAAATCGCCTCGATCACGGCATCCAGCCGGCTGGGCTTGAACACGGCAGTGATCAGTTTCATCGGAGTATCCTTGCCTTGGGCGTCTATGCTGCAGATGCGAAGTTAAACTTTCGCAATCGCGCGTCAATGCTCTTCTCGGCGG
>JBKBJF010000042.1:0-14250 GCA_046293935.1 Hyphomonas sp. | reverse complement strand
GGTTTGCTGATTTTTCTGGTGTTGCCCTGATCCGTATGGGGATTTTTCCCGTCTGGCCGGAAAAGCTGTTGCATAAGGGGGGCGGTGCGGGGCGGCCTTTGGCCCTGATGCCCCCTGCGGGTCTGCACCGGGATGGCCGCACGGCGGGCGGGGAAGCTTTGTGTCTCCCGCCTTCTGTCTGCAGGCTTCGCCAGCCGCTACAGGCGATTCCAGCTTTTTACAGCTTCGTCTCAGGGCACCTGCGGGCTGAGACGGCCACCGAGACGGATGGGTTCGACGCGCCGGGCAAGGCCGGTGCGGTCGTCGGTCTCGACATAGGTGCCGCAGAGCGTGCCTTCGCCGAGCGCAGGCTGATAACGCTCGCCCGGCAGCTGGGTCTGGAACCGGTAGAGCGACATGTCCTTCTGCATGCCGATGACCGAGTCATAGTCGCCGCACATGCCGGCATCGGTATGATAGGCAGTGCCGCCATTCAGGATCATCGTGTCGGCGGTGGGCACATGCGTGTGGCTGCCGACGACGAGGCTGGCGCGGCCGTCGCAATGATGGCCCATCGCCATTTTCTCCGACGTGGCCTCGCCGTGCATGTCGACGATGACGGCATCGGCCACCGCCCCGAGCGGCATCTGGTCGAGCGCGCGGTCGGCCGCCTCGAACGGACAGGCGAGCGACTGGCGCATGAAGACATTGCCCTGCAGCTGGATGACCCCCACGCGGCGGCCATCCGGCAGGGTGTAGAGCCCTGTCCCCTTGCCCGGCGCACGGGCCGAGGCGGGATAGTTGAAGGGGCGCAGCAGGCGGGGCTCGCGCTCGATATAGGTCAGGGCCTCGCGCTGGTCCCAGGCATGGTCGCCAAGGGTCAGGCAATCGGCCCCGGCGGCGAAGAACTCCTCCGCGATCTGGCTGGTCAGGCCAAAGCCACCTGCCGCGTTCTCGCCATTGACGACGACGAAATCGAGCCGCAGGCGCGCCTTCAGGCCCGGCAGGTGGGTCTGCACCGCCTGCCGTCCGGGCTTTCCGACAACATCCCCGAAAAATGCAAGTTTCATGGACTGAGCCTATGCCTGCAGGCGGGCGCAAAGGAAAGGGCGCGGAAGCTGTAAGCCTCCGCGCCCCCTGATCAGATGGCCACAAACCTGCGCCTTACTTGTTGCTGGCCGAGAAGCCGAGCGACTCCTTGGTCAGTTTCTTGGCCGGATCGGTGCCCGCTTCCATGAAGGCCTGGGCCTTCAGCGGGGTTTTCGGGGCCAGCGTGAGGGTCAGCTTCTTCGGGTCCTGGATGAAGCCGGACAAGGCCGTGGCGAACTCCGTGGCGACCGCCGCATCAATGCCGGCCTGCGGGGCAAAAATAGGCAGCATGGTGAGCGGCAGCAGCAGGCTCTTGCGCACCGCTTCCGGATCTTCACCGGCCTGGGTCGCATAGGCATTCAGGGCCTTGTTGAAGAAGCCGGCATCGGCATAGGCGATCTCCAGCTGGTGAATGGCGAGCGACTGCATCAGGCTGCCAAGCATCGCATCGGGTTCGGCCGCCAGCGCGTCGGACTGGGCGGCCATTTTCGCGATCGCCTTCGTGCCTTCATACCTGGCCGAGAAGTCGAGCTTGAAGCCCTGGTCGAGCTGCCAGAAATTCTTTCCCTTCGGCAGGGTGACAATATCCGTATCCGGATCATACAGCGACTCGCCCTGGCCGGAGAAGCTGAGCTTCTCGAAACCCACCGAGGCCAGCAGGCCGGCAAACGCCTCACCATCGGGATTGTCGCGGGGCGCGACCGTGACGGTGAAGGGCTTGGTGACCACTTTGGTGGCGCGGCCCTGATCGTCGCGGCTGACGGCCGAGTCGAGGGACGGCATGTCCAGGCTGACGCCGATGATATCGGCTTTCAGCGCTTTCAGACTGAGCACATCGTAGCCGGGATTGGCAGGGTCTGCCTCAATGGCGGCGGTGAGGGCGGAGGCGCCCGCCGACATGCCGGTGCCGGCCTCTAAGGCCTGGCTGAACAGGCCGTAATTGATGCCGCGCAGGCCGAACCCCTCGAGCGAGAGTTTCGTGTCGGAGCCTGCCGCTTCAGAGAAATCGAAATTCAGTTTCGACAGACCGACCAGGCCGGCTTTCTCTTCCTTGAGGTCAGAGATGAACATCGAGTCGAGGGTGAAGGCCCCCTTGCCGCTGGCATCGTCGAGCCTGAAGTCGACCCCGCTGACCGCCCAGCGGTCGAAGGACAGGGCCTGTCCTTCCGGGAAGCTGGCCGCACCGCCCTGCCCGAACAGGCTGGCAACCCAGGCCGCGGTTTCGGGCGAGGGGTTGACCAGCTCGACTGACCGGATCTTGCCGGTATTGCGGTCTTCCGACCCCTCGCCGGGCATGATGGTGATGTCGGAGAGTTTCATCAGGCCGAAATTCGCCTTGCCCTCGAGCATGCCGAGACCATCGAATTCGAGCTTCGCCGCCTTGATGACCGGCGGCACCATCGGGCCGGAGCTGGCGCCATAGACGGAGTTCATCTCGGCGCGCAGGTCCTCGAGGGTCATCTCGGAGCCGTCATCGGCAATGCCGTCGCCATCTTCGTCCATGTAGGCGAAGATGCCCTGCAGCTCTTCCTCGCTGAGGCCGGAGGGGGCCGGTGCCTCCAGGGCGCCTTCCGGCATGCTGAGGGTGACATCGGTGAACACCGCCTTGTCGCCCTTCACCTCACTGCCGGCGAAGGTCAGCCGGCCGGCCCCGGAGCGGGACAGGGACAGGGCCTCGAGGGCAGCGCCAGCGGTAGCTGCATCCCCTTTCCGAACCTTGACATCCGGCAGATCGCTGACCGAATATACAACTGACGCGCGAGTCCCGCCGCCAGCCGGGTTGTCTTTCTGCCCACATGCCGTAAGCAAAGTAAGCGCGATCATGCCCGTGAGCAGATATTTCATATTTGTTTCCTTAACTGGTGCGGCCGCGTGCGACCTTCAGGTGTTGTATAGATGCGTTTGAATGATGGCCAGACCATGACCTTGCGTGCCCCCGGCGGCGGCCGGGT
This sequence comes from Hyphomonas sp., assembly GCA_046293935.1. Taxonomy (GTDB): domain Bacteria; phylum Pseudomonadota; class Alphaproteobacteria; order Caulobacterales; family Hyphomonadaceae; genus Hyphomonas. Next base: position 11,230 of record JBKBJF010000042.1, on the reverse strand, counting down.
GAAGGTAAGGCTTGAGGTTAACGCCAAGGCCCGGCGGCTGATCATCCGGCTGGACGAGCGCCGCCGCGAGGCGGTGGCCGTGGCCCCGACCCCGCGCCAGATCGAGGCGGCGGCCGCCTTTGCCGCCGAGCGGGTGGACTGGATTTCCTCGCGCCTGCAGCACCTGCCCGAGATCACCTTGTTCGAGGATGGCGAGACCATCCGCTATCGCGGCAAGCCCTGCCAGATCACCCTGGAGGGGGACGGACGGATTGCTCGGCTTTACCCCGGAAATCCGCAGATTCTCTCGGTTCCAGGGGATCCGGAGACGACCCATGCAAGGGTGCTGCGTTTCCTGAAGAAACAGGCCAAAGCCGACCTGCAGAAGGCGGTGGAGCGCCATTGCGAGACCCTGAAAGTCGCCTGTCAGGGGATGAGCGTGAAGGATACGCGCTCCCGCTGGGGATCGTGCACCGCAGACGGGCACTTGTCCTTTTCCTGGCGGCTGATCATGGCCCCGCCCGAGGTTCTGGACTATGTCGCGGCGCATGAATGCGCCCACCTGAAGGAAATGAACCACTCGGCAAAATTCTGGGCACATGTCGCCCGCTGCTGCCCGGACTGGAAGCGCCAGCGGGCCTGGCTGCGGCTGCACGGGGCAGAGCTGCAGGCAGCCGGCGGATAATCCGTGTCAAGACGATTTTTCGGCAGCCGCGGCAAAAATTTTTTTCTCGCGCCTTACGAGAGTTTATTTTTAATACTCTGAAAACAGAGTTCAGAGTTTGAAGTCCGGACCGGATGATGTCCCGGCCTCCGGCGCATGGCTGGGTACACCTGCGAAATCGAAGCCGATGGCCCGTGTGCCATAGGCGCCGTCCTGGTAGCTTTCGATATTTTCCCGGAACCAGCCGAGGATGTACTGGTAGATGTGGGCGTAGAAGGGAGCGGAATCCCCCTCCCGGATGGGCAGGTGGAAGGTGTATTCGGCACCGTCCTCGATCACCACGATGAACTCGTCGCCGGCCTTACGGCACTCGAAGCGCAGGCGCAGCCAGTCGGACTGTTTCGACACCCGGAAGGCCAGGCCGAATGCCACTGGCCCGAGCGGGCGGAAACCGCGTGGCGGAATCGAGAAGGCCAGATCGCCATAGGCACGTGGCTCGAACGGGCCGGCCGGCGGGACGAGGTAGACGCAGACCCCGTCGGGCGCCCCGATATAGTCGCACAGTCCGCCGCGCACTTCCTCTGCCAGACGGCGGATGCGGGAATAGTTCTCCTCGACGAGCGCCTGATAGGCCTCGACCGTGGCGATCAGTTCTTCAAAGCGGGACATGCGGCAGGCCTTGCAAGCAGGTGAGACCGGCAAGGCTAGACCGGATCGGAAGGGGCTTAAACCCCGGCGTTGCGCTTCTCGCGGCGCCAGACATAGAGCTGCAGGCCGCACCAGGCGAGGACGATGCCGAGATTGGCCGCCGGCAGTGTGCCCGAGGCTTCGCCCCGGACCGGCAGCACGAAGACTTCGAGGAAACTGGCAAAGGCCAGCACCGCGATCGCCGCCACGCCGCGCCGGTGCAGACCGAGCCCGAGTGCCAGCCAGACCGTGAGGGCCGCAAACGCGATCAGGCGCAGGCCGCGGTCTTCCAGGGTCGCGAAGGCGCCGGTGTCATGCGAGACCGCCGTGATGGCGATCAGCACGACCATGCCGCCGGCACAGACCGACGCGAGGGCCCTGAGGTTCGGGCCGAAACTGCCGGAGTGGGCAGTGTTATCTGCTGTCACCTCGCCGGACATGGGCGGAAACTCCCCGGAAATCAGGGAAGAGACTAGCATGAAAGCGGTGTCGTCCGGCTTAAGCGACCCGGTGCAATTTCACCGGTTGCGTTGGTACACTGTCAGGCTGCAGGCCGGGTGGCAGGCCGGTTCGGGCAAGTTCAAGCGCAAGGGCCGGAGCAGCCCCTTCCCCGAAACTGCGCAGGATGCTGCGGATGGTGTCGAGGAAGCCGGCCTCCTCCTCGACGATCTGGGCATAGCGGGCGGCAATCGGGCCAACGAGGCCATAGGCGAGGAAGACACCGAGGAAAGTGCCGAGCAGGGCAGCGCCGATCATCGCGCCGAGGATGGCGGGATCCTGGTCGATGGCGCCCATGGTGCGGATGATGCCGAGTACAGCGGCCACAATGCCGAGCGCGGGCAGGGCATCGGCCAGCGTGTTGAGGGCGCCGACGGCCTTCAGGCGGCGGTCGAGCTGCGCGCTGATGGCCTCCTCCATGCGCTGGTCGGCGCGGGCGGGATCGGCGAGGTCCAGCGCCATCAGGCGGAAGGCATCGCAGATCAGCGTGCGGGCGGCGGCATCCGCGAGGATGCGCGGGGCGGCGCGGAAGGCCTCGGACTCCTCCGGACGCTCGATGTCCGACTCGATGGCGACGAACCCCCCACGCTTAGCCTGGCGCATCAGCGTGCCGAGCAGCGCGAACAGGCCGGCATAATCCGCGCGTTGCCATTTCGGACCGCGGAAGGCGCGGACAAATCCGGCGAAAGCTTCGCGGGCGACCTCTGGCGAATTGCCGATCAGCACCGTGCCGAAGGCGGCGCCGCCGATCAGCGCCAGCTCGAACGGCAGGGCTTCCATCGCGGCCGGGCCCGCCGTCAGCACAAGGCCGCCGCCGACGAGCAGCAGGACGATGATCAGGCCGGCGATCTGCAGCATGGGGCGCGGGGCTTCCGTATGGTCACGACAGTTCATTCTGAACCGGATGGTCTTAAGGCGGCGTTTCAGCGCGTCCCGGCGGCTGGACATTTGCCGCGGCTGGCAGGAAGAGACGGGTATGGCTGGTGAAACAGAGCGCCTTCCCGATCAACCGAGGCCGGACCGGCGGGGGGCCTTCATCCTGCTGTTCTTCGCGCTGATGTCCGTCGGCGCGGGCAACACGATGCTGCTGGCTGCCGTGCTGCCGCAGCTGACGCGCGAGATGGCGATGCCGGACTGGATGGCGGGCGCGGTGTTCTCACTGTCTGCCCTGCTCTGGTCTCTGTGTTCCCCCTTCTGGGGCAAGCGGTCGAACGTGTGGGGACGCCGGCGCGTTGCCGCGGCGGGCATGTTCGGTTATGCCTCCTCGATGTTCCTGATCTGGGTGACAGGCTCGCTCGCCCTCGCGGGCATCCTGACCAACATTGTCGGCGTGTTCATCTGCCTCGCCCTGGCCCGCGCCCTCTTCGGGGCGATCGGCTCAGCAACAAACCCGGCAGCGCAGGCCTATGTCGCGGATCGCACGAGCAAGGCCGAACGGCAGAACGAGATTGCCTTCCTCTCCTCCGGTTTCAGCGTCGGCACCGTGATCGGCCCGGCCTTCGCGGCGGCGCTGGCCGCCTCGGCCGGCATCCTCTCCCCTGCCCTGTTCACGGCCGTGCTGGCCACGATCATGGCAAGCCTGATCTGGTTCCGCCTGCCGGAGACGCGCGCCCCGGTGGCCGATGCGGTGCGCATCCAGGCCGAGGCCGATGCCAAGGACCTGTGGCGCACGGAGCGCGTGCTGCCCTTCCTGATCTATGCTGTCTGCCTGTCATTGGTGACGGGGGTGCTGACGCAGGTGTTCGTGTTCGCGGTGATGGACACGCTGAACGTTTCGGGACGCGAGGCGGCGGCCTATACGGGGCCGGCCTTCACAGTGGGTGCGGTGGCGGTGCTGCTGGCGCAGCTGGTGCTGATCCCGCGTCTGCACCTGAAGAACAAGACGCTGATGTGGTTCGGCTGCCTGCCGCTGATGATGGGCGCGCTGCTGATGGTCTTCGCGACCAATTACGCCACACTGATCCTGTCGCAGTTCCTGATCGGCCTGGGACAGGGGCTCGCGCGGCCGGGGTTTTCCAGCGGCGCCTCGCTGGCGGTGCCGCCGCAGCTGCAGGGCAATGTGGCGGGCCTCGTGATCTCGGCCAACGGCATGGGCTATATCGTGACGCCGCTGTTCGGATTGTTCGTGTACGAATATGTCAGCCGCGACCTGCCCTTCATCCTCTGCGCGCTGATGCTGGCCGGGATGTTCCTGTATGCCCGTTTCGGCATGAAGGACGGGCTGGGGGAAATCCGCGAGGGGGAGGAGTGAGGGCTTAGTTCGTCCCTGCGCCGGAGACCTGTGCCGAAGTAAGCAGCGCCAGCACCTGCTTGGTCGGGTAGCCGTCAGCGACAAGCCCTTGCGTTTTCTGGAAGGCCTGCAGCGCGTTCTTCGTGCGGCGCCCCGCAATGCCATCGACCACGCCGGCATCGAAGCCGCGATCATTGAGCGCCTGCTGCAGCGTGCGCAGCTCGGCCACGGTCAGCGGTGTCAGATGTGTCGGCCAGGCGGTCAGAGGCCCGCGCCTGCCCATGATCGCATCGCCGGAAAGCCCGACGGCGAAGGCATAAGAGTCGGCGCGGTTGTAGGTCTTGAACACGTTGAAGTTCTTGAACAGCAGGTATTTCGGCCCCTGATGGCCCGCCGGCACCCACAGCTCCGCAAACTCTGCGCCTTTCGTGTCGAACGCGCCGCCGCTGATGGGGCTGAGGCCGGCGGCGATCCAGGTTTCCATGCGCCGCTCATTGCCATCGGCCATGCTGTAGTCGAAGTCTGCCGGCAGGCTGACCTCGAGCCCCCAGGGCTGGCCCTTCACATAGCCCGAACGGGCAAGATAGTTGGCGGCCGAGGCGAGGGCATCGGCCGGGCTTTTCCAGACATCGCGGCGCCCGTCGCCATCAAAATCGACGGCATGGGCGAGATAGGTGGAGGGCATGAACTGGGTATGGCCCATGGCGCCGGCCCAGCCGGAACCGAGTTCCTCCCGCCGGGCATAGCCGTTCTCGACGATCTTCATCAGGGCGTAGAGTTCGTCCTCGGCAAATTTCTGGCGTCGGCCCTCGACCGCCATGTTGGCCAGCGCATTGGGCGCGTCATCGGTGCCCATGAACCCACCGAAGCTGGTTTCCATGCCCCAGATGGCGAGCAGCACCTGCCGGTCGACGCCGTAGCGCGCCTCGATCTGGGCGAGCGTGCCGGAAAGCTCTGCCAGCTTCGCCTGACCGGTATTGATGCGCGTGGTGCCGAGCGGAACCCGCAGATATTCCCAGATGGGCTTGGCAAACTCGGCCTGCGCGCTGGGGGCCGTCTGAGCCTCAACCTGGCTGCCGAGCCAGAGTGGCAGGGGGCGGATGTCCTTCAGCATGGCCTTGACCAGCGCCCGGTCATGGCCGGCCGCAACCGCGCGGGCTGAAAAATCGGTGCGCCAGGCATCCATGCCCGCATGGCCGGAGGAGGTGTAGATGATCGGGCCGGTTTCACGGTCCGGAGCCGTGACCACGGGGCCGGGCTTGGGCGAGGGCGGCAGAGGCGGGCCCGCGGCGCAGGAGGCCAGCAAACCGCAGATGGCCGCCGTCACCATCCATCTGGACCGGGACCAGCCGAGTAGCAGCATCGCGTTCATTCCCCTTGGCCGCTGCAGATCACAGCGTTCTAACTTGACTTGGCAGGCCGGATTCATTACGCGCTCCGCTTTCCCAATTCCTAACCGCTCCAGGCCAGACCCATGAAAGTCCGTTCGTCCCTCAAATCGCTCAAGTCGCGCCACCGCGACTGCAAGATTGTGCGCCGTAAAGGCCGGGTCTACGTCATCAACAAGACTGACCCCCGCTTCAAAGCAAAGCAAGGCTGAGCCCAGGATGAATGGGCTTTGAGGCGCCAGAATGGCAGCCCGGATCGCCCTTTTCGATCTTGGCGGGGTGATCATCGACTGGTCGCCCGCCCGTCTTTACAGCAAGATGTTCGCAGACCCGGCCGAAATGGACCGGTTTTTGTCGTCGGTCTGCACCATGGACTGGCATACCCGCCACGATGCCGGTGTCAGCTTTGCTGACAATGCCGCGCCGCTGATTGCCGCCCATCCTCAGTATGAAAACCAGATCAAGGCCTGGCGGACACGCTGGATGGATATGTTCGACGGCACGATTGCCGGCACCGAACGCCTTGTCGAAAGCCTCGCCGGGCGCGGCACGCCGCTCTATGCCCTGTCCAACATGCCGGCCGAGTCCTGGGGCGAGGTGTTTGCCGCCTACCCGATCCTCAGGCGCTTCCGGCAGATCGTGGTGTCCGGCGAAGCCGGCCTCGTGAAGCCCGACCCGGCCATCTTCCACCTGACCCTGGCGCGGATGGGCGGCCCCTCGCCCGACGAGGTGCTGTTCATCGACGACAGCCCGCGCAATGTCGCCACTGCCGATGCTCTGGGATTTCGCACGCACCTGTTCCGCGATGCTGCCGGGCTCGAGCGCACACTGATCCTCGAAGGTCTGCTCTGAACCGCGCGATTGCCGGGCGCCGCCCTCGCGCCATATAGTCTTCGACATGCTGCGCGCGCTGCTCCTTTGCCTGCTGATGTTGATGGCCCCTGCCGCGAGGGCGGCGCCGACCGAACAGATGTTTGAGCGCCTGAAAGCCGCGCAGGACGAGGCTGAGGCGGCGGATGTGGCCGAGGACATCTGGGCGACCTGGCTGGAATCCGGCTCGCCCACCGTGGATGTGCTGATGCAACGGGCGATGCTGGCCATCTCGGCAGAAGAATATGCCACCGCTCATGAACTGCTCGACAGGGTGATCCTGATCCGTCCGGACTATCCGGAAGCCTGGCACCGCCGCGCGGGCCTGTTCCTGCAGGATGAGAACTATCCGGAGGCGCTGCGCGATCTCAACGAAGCGCTGCGGCTGGAGCCGCGGCATTTCGGGGCGTGGATCGGCATGGGCGTGATGCTGGAAGCCCTTGGCGGCGAGAAGGAGGCGCTGGCAAGCTATCGCGAGGCGCTGGCGATCTATCCGCTGCTGCCCCAGGCGCGGGCGGCGGCGGCCCGGCTGGCGAAGAAGGCCGAGGGCACGGAGCTTTGAGACGTATGCTGACGGTAATCGCAGCGTCGGTGTCCGCGCTGGGGCTCGGGGCATGTGTGACCAGCATGGCCTATACCACCCGGGTCGAGCGGGCCCTGCCGCCCAGAGGCGAGAGGGTGGCGGTGGCAGGCCATGAAGTGCATGTGCTGCGCCGCGGCGAGGCCGGGCCGCCGGTGCTGATGATTCACGGAGCGAGCGCCAACGCCCGCGAGTTCGAGGCGACGCTGGCCCCGCGGCTGGAAGACAGCCTGCGCGTGCTGATGGCCGACCGGCCGGGGCATGGCTATTCGCAACGGTTTGAAGGCGCCGAAACCCTTGCCCTGCAGGCCCGGCAGATGGCCGGTGTGCTGGACGCACTGGTTCCCGGCGAGAAGGCGGTGATTGTCGGCCACTCCTTCGGCGGGGCGGTGGCGCTTCGCCTGGCACTCGACCGGCCGGATCTCGTATCGGGCCTGGTGCTGCTGGCGCCGGTGACCCATGACTGGGGCGGAGGCGGCACGGCCTGGTACAATCAGGTGGCCGCACCGCCTGTCATTGGCCATGCGTTCAGCCAGCTCGTGCCGATCGTCGGCCCGGCGCAGGTGAAGGACGGGATTGCGAGCGTGTTCGACCCGGCCCCTGCCCCGGAGGGCTATTTCGAGAAGGCGGGCATCGCCCTGCTGTTCCGGCCGCCGAATTTCCGCGCGAATGCGCGCGACATGACCGCATTGCAGGCAGAGCTGGCCGCGCAGTCGGCCCGGTATCCGGACCTGAAAGTGCCCGTAACGGTATTTTCCGGCAGCGGCGATACCGTGCTGTCGCCGAAACTGCATGCCGGACGGCTGAAACAGCAGGTGCCCATCGATCTGGTGATCCTGAAGCATGAAGGCCACATGCCGCATCATGGCGAGGGTGAAGCTGTCGCCGAAGCCATCCGGCGGCTGGCCATGGGCGATCAGACCCGCTAAGAGCCTCGCCTTCGCTTTCCCTGCTGCCCGAAAGGACCCGCCATGGCCGATGATGCCCAGCTGACCAAGATTGACGACGCCACGCGGGAGAAGCTGCGCCAGACGGTCGCCAAGATCGAACGCCTCGAGGAGGAGAAGAAAGAGGTCGCCGAGCAGATCAAGGATGTCTATGCCGAGGCCAAGGCGCTGGGCTTCGACACCAAGGCGCTGAGGCAGGTGATCCGTCTGCGGAAGATCGAGCGCGCCGAGCGCGAGGAACAGGAAATGATCCTGGAAACCTATCTGATCGCGCTCGGCGAAGCCTGAGATTGCGCCGCCGGGCGAATTCGGCCTAAGGTCGCGCCATGCCGAGACAGGTCGATGAGCGCAAGAAGCGCGCCGCGTTGCGAAAGCTGCGACGGGCGGCGGATCTGGCTGCGCAGGGCCTCGGACCGCCGCTGACGGACTGGGAGGCAGCCTTCCTCGAAGAGGTCGAGGCCCGCGTGGAAAAATATGGCTCGGCTTTTGCGGACCCGTCGAAAGGCGGCCAAGGCGAAGCGCTCTCCGGCCTGCAACAGGCCAAGCTCCGGCAGATCGGCAAGAAGGCCCGCGGCAAGGAGCCTAAAGGCCTGAAGACGCGCAAGCCCCTGGGCCTGAAACGGCGCCCCGCAACGTCGCGTGACCCCGAAGCGCCAGTCGGCGCGCCTGCGCTTGTGCCCGTGCCCGCGCACGCGAAACCGTCCCTTGTGCCGGCGGCCGGCCTTTCCGGCGCTGGCAACGTCACGCCGCTGCGCAAGGCGAAGCCGCGCCTGACGGTGATCGAAGGCGGCGGCAAAAAAACCGAAAACTGATCGGGGTTTGAGGCGTATAAAGGGGGCATGACCGAGCTTTCCTCCCCTGCCCTCGCCCGCTGCGTTTTGATCACAGGCGCCTCCACCGGCATCGGCCTGGCAGCAGCCCGCCATCTGGCCGCCGCCGGCTGGACCGTGTTTGCCGGCGTGCGCAGCGTGAAGGATGGCGCGGCGCTGGTGGACGGCGCGGCCGGCGACCTGCGCCCGCTGATCCTGGATGTGACAAAGGATGAGGATGTGCGCGCGGCGGCCGGCGGGATTGCGGCCGCGCTTGGCAATCGCCGCCTGACGGGCCTCGTCAACAATGCCGGCATCGCCAAGATGGGCCCGCTCGCGCTGCAGCCCATGAAGGATTTCGAGGCGCATTTTGCAGTGAACGTGTTCGGCATGCTGCGGGTGACGCAAGCGATGGTGCCGTTACTGGGCGCCGATCCGGCCCGCGACGGCCCGCCGGGGCGGATCGTCACCATCACCTCGGTCGGCGGGCGGATCGCGGCGCCCTTCCTTGGCGCCTACACCGCCACCAAGCATGCCAACGAGGCGATGAGCGACACGCTGCGGCGCGAACTGGCCCTGTATGGCATCGACTCGATCACCATCGGCCCCGGTTCGGTCAAGACACCGATCTGGGACAAGGCCGAGAAGGACAATGCCGGCGGCCCTTATGACAGCACCGATTATGCCGGGCCACTGAAAATCTTCGAACGCACCATGCTGAATGGCGGGCGAACCGGCCTTGCCCCGGAAGTGATCGCCGCCGTGATCGAGACCGCGCTGAGCGATCCGAAACCGAAGGCGCGCTATGCGCCGGTACCGCAGAAGCTGACGAACTTCACCATCCCCACGCGCCTTCCGAAACGGGTGCTGGATGCGATATTCATCTCGCGGTTTGGCTTGAAAAAGAAAACCTGACGCCTCCGTCAGCTTTGCCCTTGACGCCCGTTGCGGAAAGGCGCGGCATGTGCCCGGCAAACGGAAGGAACAGACATGGCGGATCTCAGGGGCAAGGTGGCGGTGATCACCGGGGCGGCGAGCGGTATCGGGCTGGCGGGCGTTGAGACCTTCATCGCTGCCGGCGCAAAGGTGATTGCGGGCGATATCCAGGACGAGAAGGGCCGCGCGCTGGAAACCCGCTTCGGCAGGGACCAGCTGCGCTTTGTGCACTGCGACGTCACCAACATGAACGAGCTGAAGGCGATCATGGATGCTGCGCCGGCCGCGTTCGGATCGCTTGACATCGTGTGGAACAATGCCGGCCATGGCGGCACACCCACAACGGTCGAGGAGCTCGACCTCGACGGCTATGACCAGACCATGAACCTGCTGCTGAAGCAGGTGTTCGCGGGCACCAAGTTCGCCATCCCGCACATGAAGGAGAAGGGTGGATCGATCATCAACACCTCCTCGATCAGCGCCGTCTGCGCGGGCTATGCCCCGATCACTTATTCCGTGGCGAAGAAGGGCGTGGCGCATTTCTCCAAGCTCGCGGCCGCCGAACTGTCGAAATACAGGATCCGCGTTAATGCCATCCTGCCCGGCTTCATCGCCACCTCGATCTTCGGCGCCTCGCTGGGCCTGCCGCGCGAGGTGGCCGACCAGATGGCCGAGATGCTGGCCCAGGCCGGCGGCAGCATGCAGCCGATCGGGCGGGTCGGCCGGGGCACGGACATCGCCGAGATGGCCGCCTTCCTGGCCTCGGATGCCGCCGGTTTCATCACCGGAGGCGAATTCCTCGTCGATGGCGGCATGACCGTGGGCCCGCGTCACAGCTGGGATGCGACGGCTTCGAGCCCGCTGCTTGACTCGCTCGGCATCAGCCCGGAACAGGCCGAGCAGATGCGCCTGGCCCAGCAGGCTGCTGCGAAAGGCTAGACAGCAGTGCGGATGCCCAGCTGCGGCACAGCTTCAACCGCCTGCAGCAGCTGTTCCAGCGAGGCGGCTTCACGAAACAGGTTGCCGCGGTCATCGCTCAGGGCGTAGCCTGTTTCAGTCCGGCGGAGAGGAAAGCGTCGCCAATGTGTCAGTGTACGGAATATCCAGACAACCTCCGGACGCTCGCCCGCCGCTGCCCAGCCCGTCCACATATGATCCGCCGGCAGGCTGCGCCAGAGCCGGTCGATCTCGTCAATGTCTTCAGGTGAGAAGGCAGGCATGGCGGGCACGGATCCATCTTCAGCCAAATCTCTAGGCCGACCCGGCCTTTCGGGCAATCTTCAGGGCGCGCTGTGGATGATCGTCTCAGGAGCGGGCTATACACTTCACCTCGCCCTCGCCAAGGAGATCACCGGGGACATCCACCCCGTCTTCCTCGCTTTCTGGCGCAGCTTCCTCGCCTTCATGATCGCCACGCCCTTCATCTTCTTCGGCGGTGTGAAGATCCACACCGCCCGCTTCGGTGCCCTGGTGACGCGCAGCCTGATCGGATCGCTGGGCTTCGTGTTCGGCCTGATCGCTATCTGGCCGGTGTTCGGCCTGCCGCTGGCAGAGTTCAATGCCCTGAGCTTCACGCGGCCGCTGTTCGTCACCCTGCTCGCGGTGGTGCTGCTGCATGAGAAAGTCGGCATCCACCGGACGG
>JBKBJF010000041.1:0-14252 GCA_046293935.1 Hyphomonas sp. | reverse complement strand
GCTCCGGCGTCGCGCCGGCTTCCTGCAGGTGGTAGGAGCAGACATTCATCGGGTTCCACTTGGGCACTTCGGTGTAGCACCAGGTCACCATGTCCGCGATCAGGCGCAGAGAGGGCTCCGGTGGGAACACATAGGTGCCGCGCGAGAGATATTCCTTCACGATGTCATTCTGTGTCGTGCCGCGCAGCTTGCTGCGGCTTTCGCCGCGCTCGTCCGCCAGCGCCACATACAGTGCCAGCAGCCAGGCTGCCGGCGCGTTGATGGTCATCGAAGTATTCATCTGTTCGAGCGGCAGCTGGTCGAACAGCAGGCGCATGTCGCCGAGATGCTTGACCGGCACGCCAACCTTGCCGACCTCACCCCTGGCAAGGATATGGTCGGCGTCATAGGCCGTCTGGGTCGGCAGGTCGAAGGCGATCGACAGGCCGGTCTGCCCCTTGGCAAGATTCATCCGGTAGAGCGCGTTCGACTTGGCGGCCGTCGAATGGCCGGCATAGGTGCGGAAAATCCACGGCTCGTCGGGCGCGTGCTGGTAGGCGCTCATCCCGGTCTCCTCCCTGTTTGTTGCAGCGCAACATGGCCGAGACCCGGAAAACTGGCAAGGCCCGCCTTGGCAATGCGCCGTGCGGCTTGAAAGCAGGCTCTTCGTCCCGACATGAGACGCACGCTTAACAGACGGACTGCGCCCTTGCCCCCTGCCCCGATCGATCCGGCCCGCGCCCTGCGGGATGTTGTCTTGCTGCGGATGGTGGCGCTGGCGGCCTTCCCGGCCGGGGCCGTACTGATGGCGGTGCTCGAGCGTGGTTGGCTGTCGGTCGCCGCCCTTGCCGCAGCGATGCTCGGTGTCAGCCTGATCGAACGCCGCCGCGTCTGGCAGGCACTGGGCGTCGAAGTGAAGACCGGCCCACAGGCGATGCTCACCGGCCTTGCCGTGCGCACCGGCCTGCTGACGGGCCTGTTCGTGGTTACCCTCGGCGTGCTGGCCCTGTTCCGTGATACTGCCCTCTCGCGCCAGCTTGGCGGGCCGGACCTTGCGGTGATTGTCCTCTGCGCGTTGGTCGCGCTCGGCGCCAATGCGCTCAGCGCCGCGATGATCCGGATTGGCCGGCCGGGAAACCCCGCCGGCAGTGGAGAGGGCATCGTCATCGAGGGCGAGATCATCGACCGCGATCCAAGGTGACGGCGCCCGCAAAGCCGTCTAGGGCTCAGCAGGCTCCAGCAGGACGGACAGTTTCATGTCAGACCTCTTCGGCTTCGCCGGCGCCTTCCTGACGACCCTTTCCTTCGTGCCCCAGGCCTGGCTGGTGCTGCGCACCGGCAGGACCGAGGGCATCTCGCTGGCGATGTATTCCCTGTTCACGACCGGCGTCGCCGCCTGGCTCGTCTATGGCCTGATCGAGAAGGCCCTGCCGATCATCGCCGCTAACGCCATCACCCTGACACTCGCCACGCTGATCCTGTGGCTGAAGGCAAAGGCCGTTCTTCAGGCGCGTTCCAGCACCCAGGGCGCCGCAGCAGACACATCCGCGCCCATCGCTTCATAGTAAAGCCGCTGGATTTTGCGCGTCACGGGGCCGGGCTTGCCATTGCCTATGGGCTGTCCTTCGAGATGCGTCACCGGGGCAATCATCGCGCCTGCAGAGGTCGTGAAGACTTCCGCGGCGCTGACCGCTTCCTCCGGCGTGAAGGCGCGCTCGGTGATGGTGAATCCGCCCTTCGCCCGCAGCGCCATGACTCCTGCGCGCGTGATGCCGGGAAGGATCGATGGTGACAGGTCGCGCGTGATGATCTCGCCCGCCATCGTCACGATCCAGGCATTCGCCGAGGCCGCCTCGGTCACCTGACCATCCTCTACCATGAAGGCTGTATCGGCGCCTTTTTCTTTCGCGGCCCGGTAGGCGAGCGCCTGCGAGAGCAGCTGCGTCGTCTTCATGTCGCGGCGTTTCCAGCGTGTGTCGTTCAGGAACACGGCCCGGATACCGTCCCGCGCCTTCTCGCCGATCAGGGGCTTTGCCTCGGCGTAGGCGAAGACGGTCGGTGTGAAGGTCTCCGGGCCGGCAAAGTCGCGGGTGTCATAGGCCCCGCCTGTGACCTGAAGGTAGACGAGCCCTTCCGTCATGGCGTTGCGGGCAATCAGCCCGGCATGCAGCGCTTCCCACATCTCCGTCCCGTGCGGGTTGGGTATGCCGATGCCGTCCAGCGTGCGGCCGAGCCGGTCGATATGGCCAAGCAGGTCGACAAACCGCCCGCCATACACCGCTGTCACCTCATAGGCGGCATGGGCAAACAGTAAACCCCGGTCCAGTGGCGAAAGGCGGGCCTCGCCAAACGGGATAAACGCGCCATTTAAATGGACGATAGGGCAAACGGGCATTTGTGGGGGCCTCGGCAGAACGGACAGGATTGTGCGCCGCAACATTTTTCTTGCGCTGCGGCATAACACTTGCCACTGTGCCCGCGCCAGAACCGGCTGTGAAGGCCCCGCCAGACGGGCCCGCAGCCCATAACCGACAATGGAGGAAGTCCATGGCAACCAAGACTGCCGGGCGCGTTCAGAAAGACATCTATGACCTCGGCGAGATTCCGCCGGAATTTCACGTGCCCAAGATGATGCACGCCTGGGCGATCCGCCGCGAGCGTCACGGCCGACCAGCCACCGCGATGCAGGTCGAGCAGGTGCCGGTCCCCGAGATCGACTCCGACGAAGTGCTCGTGCTCGTGATGGCGGCCGGCGTTAACTATAACGGCATCTGGGCTGCCCTGGGTGAGCCGATCTCGCCCTTCGACGGGCATAAGCAGCCCTATCACATCGCAGGCTCTGACGCCTCCGGCATCGTCTGGGCCGTCGGCAAACGCGTCACCCGCGTCAAGCCCGGCGATGAAGTGGTCATTCACTGCAACCAGGATGACGGCGACGACGAGGAATGCAATGGCGGCGACCCGATGTTCTCGCCCAGCCAGCGCATCTGGGGCTACGAAACGCCGGATGGCAGCTTCGCCCAGTTCTGCCGCGTGCAGGCCCGCCAGTGCATGCCGCGCCCGAAACACCTGACCTGGGAGGAGAGCGCCTGCTACACGCTGACGCTCGCCACCGCCTACCGCATGTTGTTCGGCCACCGCCCGCATGTTCTCGCCCCGGCAGACAATGTTCTGGTCTGGGGCGCCTCGGGCGGTCTCGGATGTTTCGCAGTGCAGCTCTGCGCGGTCACCGGCGCCAACGCCATCGGCGTCGTCTCGTCGGAGGACAAGCGCGACTATGTGATGAGCCTCGGCGCCAAGGGCGTGATCAACCGCAACGACTTCAAATGCTGGGGCCAGCTGCCGAAGGTCAACGGTCCGGAATTTGCCGACTACATGAAAGAGAGCCGCAGGTTCGGCAAGGCGATCTGGGACATCACAGGCAAGAAGGATGTCGACATCGTCTTCGAACATCCGGGCGAAGCCACCTTCCCCGTGTCGGTCTTCGTCGTGAAGCGCGGCGGCATGGTGGTCATCTGCGCCGGCACGACCGGCTTCAATCTGACCATGGATGCCCGGTTCCTGTGGATGCGCCAGAAGCGCGTGCAGGGTTCCCACTTTGCCAACCTCAAGCAGGCCTCCGAGGCCAACCAGCTGGTGATCAACCGGCGCATTGATCCCGGCATGTCGGAAGTCTTTCCGTGGGCGGACATTCCGCTCGCGCACGAGAAGATGCTCGACAACAGACACCTGCCTGGCAACATGGCCGTGCTTGTTACCTCTCCGAAACCGGGCCTGCGAACGGTGGAAGACGTTCTGGCGGTCAGCGGCCAGGCCTGACCGGCACCATCTCGCCAGAGGCAGCGGTTTCCGCTAGGCTGCTTGCTTATCTCAGCGGTAACTGGTGTCATGGCTGCAGATCGCTTCAATGCCTTGATGATGCTTCTGTTCGTGGCGGGCGCCGGTTCAGCCGCCGCACAGGAAGCCGGGCCTGCTGCTCAGCCCTATGTGGGGTCCGGCGATCTCGGCCAGCTGATCGCCCTGCTCCAGCAGAACGCGCTGCTGATCGGACTTGCCGTGCTGCTGCTGGCCGGTGGGGCTGGCCTGGCGTTCCATCGCGGCCGCCCCCGCCCGCCCCCGCCGCCTTCTCCGGCAGCGGCCATGAAACCGCCACCACCCTCACCCTATGGCGCCGGGGGCGCGAACGATGCGGGCCTGTGGCACTACTTCGTCTCACATGCCAGCGATAACGCTGCCGAGGCGATGAAGCTCGTCAAGGCGCTTGAAGACGCCGGCCTTCGCTGCTGGATCGCCCCGCGCAATATCCGCGCGGGGGAAACCTATGGCGATGCCATCGGCGCGGCGGTGGCGCGGCTGACGAAAGCCACACTGGTGCTGGTCTCGCCGCAGGCCGAGGCCAGCGCCGGCGTCAAGTCGGAACTTGAGCTCGCCCGGCGCTACAATCACCCCATCGTCCCGGTGATCCTGAACAATCATCCGCCCGGCAAGGGCATGCTTTACTACATCGGCACTTCGCACTGGCTGCCCTTCGACAACGCCTCCCCGGCGACCATAGAAGCGCTTGTTGATGCTGTGCGGGATTGACCCTCCGGCGCCTGAATTTCACGGCTCTTCTTTGAGATGGACAACTTCTCCAGAGCCTCTTTGCCCTGCCCCGTCCGTGCACTCACCCCGGCGACAAGCGTTTGACGAACAGGCCGTGCCTAGGCGGCCCGTCCCCTCCCGCCCTGCCGGGCGAGCCAGACGCCGCCGAGGATCAGGGCAAAAGCCACCAGCGCGTTCCAGCTCTGCGTCTCCCGGAAGAAAACCCAGCCGAGCGCCGCGCTGACCAGTGGGATCGCATACCCCGTCAGGGACAGGAAGGTCGCCCCCGCCCGCACGATCACCAGCATGTAGAGGATCTGCGCTAGGCCCGAGGAGCCCAGCCCGAGGCCAAGGATGGCCAGCCAGTTGTGCCAGTCCGCCTCGACCGAAGCCGGCTCGACCAGCAGCACCAGAGGCAGCGACACGGCAGCTGAGACGGTTGCATAACTCGCCGCAAACACGATCGGCTCGATCGGCGGCGCGCCGCGGGCAATCAGCGTGCTGCCGGCATAGCCGAGCGTTGCCACCAGCAGGAAGGCCTGCGCCAGCAGCGTCGCATTGCCCGCGCCTTTCAGTGCTTCCGGCCCGAACAGCACCACGATGCCCGCAAAGCCGAGCGCCACGCCGAGGGCGGTCAGAGCCGTCAGCCGCTCCTCCCGGAACAGCAGGTTCGCCCCCAGTGCCACGAAGACCGGCGAGGCAGCGGCATACAGTGCCGCCAGGCTGGAGTTCACGGTTTCCTGTGCCGTGGTGATGAAGAAGAATGGGATGACCGAGCCGACGATGCCCATGCCCGAAATGAACAGCCAGGCCCGCCGGTCGGAGAGCGGCGGCGGGCGCTTGCCGGTGGCCAGCAGCACACCCCACAGCACCAGCGCCCCGATCACCAGCCGGCCGGGCAGCACCCATTCCGGCGGCAGGCCAGCCGTCTCCCCCTTGCCGACTGCGATGCGGGTCATCGGATAGGCCCCGGCCCAGATCAGCGTGAGCAGGGCGAACAGGCCCCAGTCGGTCAGCGACCGGCCGCTGTCCTTCGTTGTCAGGCTGGCCTCTGCCACAGGTGTCTCCGCAGGTCCGGTTTCTGCCCGATCCCTAGCACGGGACTTGCACGCCGGTCGCGGTTTCGCAGGCGGCTTGTCCTTGCGTCAATTTCGCGGCGCGGTGCCGCACGGATTGCGGGTGGACGCGCACGGCAGGCGCCAGTAAAGGGCAGCAAAACCTGTGAGATGCTCACCGGATCAGGAGAAAAAGAATGGCTGTTCGTGTTGCGATCAATGGATTTGGCCGGATCGGCCGCCTGGTGCTGCGGTCGATTATCGAGCATGGCCGCAAGGACATCGAAGTGGTGGCGATCAACGATCTCGGCCCGGTGGAAACCAATGCTCACCTGCTGCGCTTCGATTCGGTGCACGGCCGCTTCCCGGCAGACGTGAAGGTCGATGGGGACAAGATCATCATCAACGGCAAGCCGATCCTTGTCACCGCCATCCGCGACCCGAAGGACCTGCCGCACCGCGAGCTCGACGTTGACATCGCGATGGAATGCACCGGCATCTTCACGAGCAAGGAGAAAGCCTCGGCCCACCTCGCCGCCGGCGCCAAGCGCGTGCTCGTCTCTGCCCCGGCAGACGGCGCCGACCTGACGGTCGTCTACGGCGTCAACCATGACCGGCTGTCGAAAGACCACATGGTCGTCTCGAACGCCTCATGCACCACCAACTGCCTTGCCCCGGTCGCCGCCGTGCTGCACAAGGCCATCGGCATCGAGCGCGGCATGATGACGACGATCCATTCGTACACGAACGACCAGCCCTCGCTCGACCAGATGCACAAGGATCTCTACCGGGCGCGCGCCGCAGCCCTGTCGATGATCCCGACCTCGACCGGCGCGGCCAAGGCGGTCGGCCTCGTGCTGCCTGAACTGAAGGGCAAGCTGGATGGCATCTCGGTGCGCGTGCCGACACCCAACGTTTCGGTGGTCGACCTGAAGTTCGTGGCGAAGAAGACCACGAGCGTCGAGGAAGTGAACAATGCCATCAAGGCCGCCGCCGATGGCAACGGCCCGCTGAAAGGCGTGCTCGGCTATACCGACCAGCCCAACGTCTCTGTGGACTTCATCCACGATGCGCGCTCGTCAATCTTCCACCTCGACCAGACCAAGGTGATGGACGGCAATTTCGTGTCGATCATGACCTGGTACGACAATGAGTGGGGCTTCTCGACCCGCATGGCAGACACCGCCATCGCGCTGGCGAAGCTGATCTGATCCTGCCCTACCCCGCCGGTCGCCCCTGTGAAGGCGGGGGCCTCCGGCGGTTCCCATCAACCCCCCGATATCCCCGCCTTCGCGGGGATGAGCGCATAAACCGATGACGACCTTCAAACGCATTCCCGACGCAGGCAACCTCACCGGCAAGACCGCACTCGTGCGGGTCGACTTCAACGTGCCGATGGAAAAGGGTCTGGTTACGGATGACACGCGCCTTCGCGCGGCCGTCGATACCGTCCAGTCCCTGCGCACCGCGGGCGCTAAGGTTGCCCTGCTGGCGCATTTCGGCCGCCCGAACGGCGAGCGGGTCGCGGAGATGAGCCTCGCGCCGGTTGCAGGCGCGTTTGCAAGGGTGCTCGGCGCCAATGTCAGCTTCGTCGCCGACTGCAAGGGCGAGCATGTGCGGCAGGCGATCGCCGGACTGCCGCCGGCCGGCGTCATCCTGCTCGAGAACACCCGCTTCTATAAAGGGGAAGAGAAAGGCGATCCGGAGCTGGCGAAGGAAATTGCCGCCCTCGGCGACATCTATGTCAACGATGCCTTCTCCACCGCCCACCGCCGCCATGTCACCACCGCCGTGCTCGCCGAGCTCCTGCCCGCCTATGCCGGCGTGACGATGGAGGCCGAACTCGACGCGCTCGACAAGGCGCTCGGCAACCCGCAGCGCCCGGTGATGGCCATCGTGGGCGGGGCCAAGGTCTCCTCCAAGATCGACCTGCTGAAGAACCTGGTCTCCAAGGTCGACATGCTGGCGATCGGCGGCGGCATGGCGAACACCTTCCTGTTCGCGCGCGGATATTCCGTCGGCAAATCACTCTGCGAGCGCGACCTCGTAGACACGGTGAAGGAGATCGAGACCAACGCGAAAGCCGCCGGCTGCCGGATCCTGCTGCCCGTCGATGTCGTTGCCGCCAGAGAGTTCAGGGCACAGGCCGATCACCGCGTCTGCAGCCTCTCCGGAGTGCAGGCGGACGAGATGATCCTCGATGCCGGGCCCGAAACCGTCGCGGCCCTGACGGCAGCGATGGATACCGCCAGGACCATCGTCTGGAACGGCCCGCTCGGGGCGTTCGAGCTGGCTCCCTTCGACACGGCCACCACTGCCGCGGCCCGCGCCGCCGGGGTCCGCGCGAAGGCCGGCAAGCTGATCGCCGTCGCCGGCGGGGGCGATACCGTCGCCGCCCTCAACCATGCCGGCGCCGCCAGCGACTTCACCTTCATCTCCACGGCCGGCGGGGCCTTCCTCGAATGGATGGAAGGCAAAGAGCTGCCGGGCGTGGAGGCGTTGAAGCGCTGATACTCTGCCGCCCGGGCAGCCTGCCCTGCCCGGAGATGCGCAAACGGCACACTGGGCTGCATTCGGGGACCGCATGGCAACGTTGTCTGACTTTTCCGGCACGCCAGTTGAATATAGGGCAGTCTGAAAGGTCTCCCGGCGAGCCCCCTGGCCCATCCGGCCACGGACGGCTTCGCCCCGGCCGGCCCTGTGCCAATGCGCGACAGCGGCCCCGTCCGGCAGGACCGGCATGACACAGATCCGGGCCAGGGGCGCCCGGCAACCATGGAAGGCAGAGGCACACAGATGGCGGATACGGAGATGGCAGTGAAATCCAGGGTGAACGCGGAGATGGCCCGGCAGATGGCGGAGAAGCCCGGCTTCATCGCTGCGCTGGATCAGTCCGGCGGCTCGACGCCAAAGGCGCTGCGCCAGTACGGCATCGGGGAAGGCGCCTGGTCGACCGAGGAGGAGATGTACGGCCTGATCCACCAGATGCGCGCCCGCATTATCAAGTCGCCGGCTTTCACGGGCGAAAAGGTGATCGGCGCCATCCTGTTCGAGCGCACGATGGAGGGCAGCATCGACGGTATTCCGACGGCGGAGTATCTCTGGACGAAGCGCGGCGTCGTGCCTTTCCTGAAGGTCGACAAGGGCCTTGCAGAACCAAAAGACGGCGTGCAGCTGATGAAGCCGATCACCGGTCTTGAGGCGCTGCTGCAGCGCGCTGTCGCTAACGGCATCTTCGGCACCAAGATGCGCTCGGTCATCGATGCGGCCAATCCGGCCGGCATTGCTGCCGTCGTCGCCCAGCAGTTCGAGATCGGCCGGCAGAATCTCGCCCACGGCCTGATGCCCATCATTGAGCCGGAAGTGACGATCACCATCCCGGACAAGGCCGAGGCCGAAGACATCCTCCTCGCTGAAATCCTCAAGCATCTGGACCTGTTGCCGGCGGGCCAGCAGGTGATGCTCAAACTCTCGCTGCCGACCAGAGCGAACCAGTACAAGCCGCTGGTCGATCACCCGAAAGTGATGCGCGTCGTCGCCTTGTCCGGCGGCTATTCCCGCAGCGAGGCCTGCCAGAAGCTCGCTGCCAATTCCGGCATGATCGCCAGCTTCTCGCGCGCCACCACCGAGGGCCTGTCTGCGCAGCAGAGCGATGCGGAGTTCGACAGGGTGCTGGCAGAAACCATCGACGCCATCTGCGAGGCCTCTACCGCCGGCTGAGGCAAACTGCCCCTTGCGGGGCCGTCCGGCCCACCCATCTGAAGGAGCGCGGGAGCAGGGTCTCCCGCGCTTTTTTTACGCGGAGACCTGCCGATGAAATGCCCTGCCGATGGCGAAACCCTGGTGATGACTGAGCGCAGTGGCGTCGAGATCGACTACTGCCCGAAATGCCGCGGCATCTGGCTCGACCGGGGTGAACTCGACAAGATCATCGACCGCGCAGCCACAGTGCTGCCCGCCCCTGCCCCTGAGCCGGTCCAGCGACCGGAACACTTCCGTGACGAAGGCCGCTTCCACGACCGCCATGACGACGATGACGACTGGAAGTATGGCAAGCGCAAACGCCACAAGCGCGAGAGCTTCCTCAGCGACCTGTTCGACTTCTGATACGTGTGGCAGGCTCAGGACTGCAAAGGGGATATCAGATGCTGGAGATGCGCCCGAACTGCGAACGCTGTGACTGTGATCTCGCGCCGGATCAGCCGGGCGCCTTCATCTGCTCTTTCGAATGCACGTTCTGTGATGACTGCGCGGATGGCCCGCTCGACGGGGTCTGCCCGAACTGTGGCGGCGACCTCGAGCCGCGCCCGATGCGCCGCGGCGCCGCCCTGGCAAGGTCTCCTGCAAGCACGAAGCGGGTGGTCCGTCAGGCTTAGCCCTTCACCGGCGCCGCGAAGGGGGATTCGACAAAGCGCAGGGCAAGGCCGCGGGCCACCGGGGCAACCGTCAGGATGACCGGCAGGGCCACGGCGAAGGCAACGCCCCAGCTTCGCATCCACCGGGCCAGAAAGTCGGCTGGCACGCCCACATTGATCGCGGTGATCACCCCCGACATCAGGAAACTCATGAACACGGCCATGATCACGCCGAAGACCGGCTGAAAAGCTTTGGCGGGAAGTTTGTTCGACATGGGATCGGCCCCTTCTTCATGACAGTTCCATAATAGAACTTATTGCGGGAAAATCCAGAGCCAGGGATGCGTTGACTTCCTCCCGGCGCGGCGCCAGAGGCAGGCGCCATGAGCGAGACCCCGCCCCCCCGGCCGCGCACCCGGCTGTATCTGATCACCCCGCCGCAGGTTCCGGATGTGGGAGACTTTGCGAAAAAGCTGGAATCAGCGATCGCGGCCGGCGACATCGCCTCGCTGCAGCTGCGTCTGAAGGGAGCAGATGGCCGCCTCGATGAGGCGTCCACGCGGGCCGTCAGCCGGGCCGTCACCGGCCTTGCCCAGGAAGCGGGCATCGCCGTGCTGGTTAACGATTCCCCGGAGCTGGCCCGTGAGCTCGGCGCAGACGGCGTGCATCTCGGCTGGCAGGACATGGCCGTGAAGGCCGCCCGCAGGCTGCTCGGCCCTGATGCCATCATCGGCGCCACCGCGAAGAACTCCTACCACAAGGCCATGCAGGCGGGCGAAGACGGCGCCGACTATGTCGCCTTCGGCGCCTTCTATCCCACCCGCACCAAGGACAGCACCGTGCCGGCAGACCCCGAACTGCTGGAAGTCTGGCAGGCGGCCATGCTGATCCCCTGCGTTGCCATCGGGGGGA
This sequence comes from Hyphomonas sp., assembly GCA_046293935.1. GTDB lineage: Bacteria > Pseudomonadota > Alphaproteobacteria > Caulobacterales > Hyphomonadaceae > Hyphomonas. The sequence goes on along the minus strand of JBKBJF010000041.1, from coordinate 3,367 downwards.
TCACCGTCGCCAATGCCGCCCCGCTGGTGTGCGCCGGCGCGGATTTCCTGGCCGTGTCTGCTGGTGTCTGGGCCCATGAAGAAGGCCCTGCCGAAGCGGTCAGGGCCTTCAATGCGGTGTTCGACCAGCTCGCCTGACTGGCGAGATCAGGAGAAGGTTGATGTCGCGGCCTTGGCGCTCTTGATGTCGCGCACATCGTCCGCAATGCGGAACAGCAGCAGGTACAGCTCGCAGATGAACCGCCAGACGAGGACACCGATTACGGCGCCGATCGCCGTGACGACGATCATGCCCAGCCCGCCGACGAAACTCGCGCCCATCATCGCCAGGGCCCCGAACAGGCTGGCAATCGCGCCCAGCGCGATGCCTGCAAGCCCGAGATAGTACAGAATAACGATCAGCCGGGTGCCTATCAGCTTGTCGAAATTCAGGAAATAGTTTGCCATGGTCCAGCCCTTCCTTGCTTGCCATAAGGGAAACCTGAACTGCATCGCCGGTCGCGGCAACACCTTTCGCCGCACGGGTGACGCGTTAACATCCCCTGCCTTGACCCTGCGATGCCAAAGGCTTACGCCCCCGGCTCCCGTCTCCATTCCCGCCAGAACAGCGCCCGGACGTCTGCCCCATGTCGAAGCCCTCCCCCGTTGGCACCGTGATGATCGCCGCCGCCCGCGCGGCCGGCCGCAGCCTCGCGCGTGACTTCGGCGAGGTCGAAAACCTGCAGGTCTCCCGCAAGGGCCCGGCCGATTTCGTCTCCAATGCCGACACCCGGGCCGAGGAGATCATCTACGCCCACCTGACCAAGGCCCGCCCCGGCTATGGCTTCGTCATGGAGGAGCGCGGCATTGTCGAGGGCAGTGATAAGTCCAACCGCTTCATCGTCGATCCGCTCGACGGCACCCTGAATTTCCTGCACGGCCAGCCGCACTATGCCGTGTCCATCGCGCTGGAACGCGACGGCCAGCTGCTGACCGGCGTGGTCTTCGATGTCGCCAAGAACGAGATCTTCTGGGCCGAGACCGGCCGGGGCGCCTGGCTCGAACAGCGCAAGCTGCGCGTCGCCGCCCGCAAGAAGCTCTCCGAATCGGTCATCGCCACCGGCACCCCCTGGCACGGCAAGCCGGAGGAGGCGCACACCCGGTTTGCCCGCGAGATGCTGGCCATGACCCCCGCCTGCGCCGGGGTGCGGCGCTATGGCTCGGCGGCGCTCGATCTCGCCTGGGTAGCGGCCGGCCGCTTCGACGGGTTCTGGGAACATGGGCTGAAGCCGTGGGATATTGCGGCCGGCATCGTGCTGGTGCGTGAGGCCGGCGGCGTGATCGAGGAGATCGGCGGCGGCGAGGTAATGAAAACCGGCTCGATCCTTGCGGGGAACGAAGACATCGTGCCCGCCGTGCGCGAGCAGCTCAGCCATTCCGGCGCTTCCGGGCGCCAGGCCAAGGTCTGATCGACCCCTTCACACCTGCCCGAGCCATCCTATTTCCCTTAGGGAAGCAACAGGAGTTTCCGATGCATCCCGCCTCAAAGGGCGCGGCCCTTGTTCTTGGAATTCTCGCGCTCGCCAGCTTCGCTTATGCCGGCTGGCTGGCCTTCAGGGGCCACAGCGACGACGCCATCTTCCTGGGAATCACAGGCATCATCTGCGCGACGCTGATCGCCCTGCTGGGCGGGCAGACCCCAGAAGCAAAAGAGTGACGCCCGCGTCACCTATTTCATTCTGCGGATTTTCGCGTAGTCTGTGGCCATGACCCAGCTTGACACAGACGTTCTCATCATCGGCGCCGGCCTGTCCGGCATTGGCGCGGCCGTGCATCTGTCGAAACAGTGCCCCGGGAAATCCTACCGCATCTACGAGGCGCGCGACGCCATCGGCGGCACCTGGGACCTGTTCCGCTATCCGGGCATCCGCTCGGACTCGGACATGCACACGCTCGGTTACAATTTCAAACCGTGGACGGAGGCCAAGGCCATCGCCGACGGCCCGTCCATCCGCAAATATGTCAACGAGACCGCCGACGAGTACGGCGTCCGCCCACATATCCGCTTCAACACGAGGATTGTTGCCGCCGACTGGTCCTCTGCCGAACAGCTCTGGCGCATCACCAGCGAGGAGGTGAAGACCGGCACGCAGAGCGTCACCACGGCGCGCTTCCTGTTCATGTGCGGCGGCTATTACCGCTATGATCAGGGCTACCGGCCGGAGTTTCCGGATGAGGCCGCTTTCAGTGGCCGGATCGTGCACCCGCAGCACTGGCCGGAAGACCTCGATTATTCCGGCAAGAGGGTCGTCGTGATCGGCTCCGGCGCCACCGCTATGACGCTGGTGCCGGCGATGACGGACAAGGCCGCGCATGTCACCATGCTGCAGCGTTCGCCCACCTATGTCGTCTCGCGCCCGGCCGTCGACGGGCTGGCCAACTTCCTGCGCAAGGTGCTGCCCGGCCAGTGGGCCTATACGATGATCCGCTGGCGGAACGTTCTCTTCCAGCAATTCTTCTTCCGCCAGACCCGCAAGAATCCGCAGAAAGCCCGCGAGCGCCTGCTTGGCATGGTGCGCGAAGAGCTGGGCGCTGATTATGACATCGAGAAACACTTCACGCCCACCTACAATCCGTGGGAACAGCGCCTCTGCCTTGTTCCGGACTCGGATCTGTTCAATGCACTGAAATCCGGCAAGGCGAGCGTCGAGACTGATCATATTGATCGCTTCACCGGGAAAGGCATCCTGCTGAAATCCGGCAAGGAACTGGAGGCCGACATCATCGTCACGGCCACCGGCCTGAACCTCGTGTTCATGAACGGCGTGCAGGTCACGCTGGACGGCGTAAAGGTCGATCCCGGCCGCCTGCTGAACTACAAGGGCGTGATGCTGTCGAACGTGCCGAACCTGGCCGTCACCTTCGGCTACACCAACGCATCCTGGACGCTCAAGGCTGACCTCACGAGCGAATATGTCTGCCGCCTGCTGAACCTGATGGACGAGAAAGGCGCCACTTCGGCCATGCCTTACCTTGCCGCCTATCCGAATGAGACCGAACCCTTCGTCGACTTCTCCTCCGGCTACTTCCAGCGGGTCATGGACCAGTTCCCGCGCCAGCATACCGAAGCGCCGTGGAAGCTGCACCAGAACTATTTCACCGACCGCAAGAACCTCCGTGAACTGCCGGTCGAGGATGGCGTGATGCAATTCCATGTGCCAACGCCGGCGGGTGCAGCAAAGCCGGTGCTGCAGGCGGCGGAATAAGGCGCGGGCCTGATGGCCCGCACCTGACAAGACAAACGAATGCCGTATTCTGCACGCCTTGAGCAAAGGAGGCTTGCATGTGGCTGTGGCTGTTGTGGTGGTGCGTGGACGATCATATCGCGG
>JBKBJF010000003.1:0-97839 GCA_046293935.1 Hyphomonas sp. | reverse complement strand
GAGCCAGGTTCCGAAGTCTTCAGTCGCCCGCCAGTTCGAGGGCGGGGTGATCGGCTCGCGGAAAACTGCGCCACGGGCTGCATTTGCAGCAGGCGGAGTGGATTCCTCATGGTCTTCCGGATTTGCGCCGACATTCCCGATGTGGGGGAAAGTGAAAAGGATAATCTGCTGGGCGTAAGAGGGATCGGTCAGGATTTCCTGATAGCCCGTGATCGCCGTATTGAAGCAGAGTTCGCCGGTTCTGAGCCCCGTTGCGCCAGCCCCGAACCCGGTGAAGACGGTACCATCTGCAAGGGCAAGGGCACCGGTGGCTGAGTCCATATCTTGATTCTTGCTCATGGACCGCTTACCTCACCGCGTTGGATTTAGGTTGACTCGGTGTTAACCGGTCTGGCTAAAACTTGGCCGCTTATTGGGGCTGAGTCTCTGCACCGTCAAGCATCAGAAGGCGGAGGCAGGCGTGGAAAGGCATAGGACGGCAATGGGCCGCGAAGATGTGTCAGCGTGTATGGGCCTGAGAGCCCGCATTCTACAGGCTTTGAAGGATGAATCCGCTGCCAGTGGCGATGAAAGCCGCCTGGCGACCTTGCGCCTGATCGAGTGCGCGATCCGTGACCGCGATGTGTGTGCCCGTGGCCGCGGCCAAGGCGCCGGTTGCCCGGACGAGGACGTGCGTAACGTGCTGGAAACACTGGTTGCCCAGCGCGAGGAATCTGCACGCGAGCATGATGACGAGGGCCGGATCGAGGATGCCATCCGCGAACGCGAGGAAATCGACATCATCCGCTCCTTTCTCCCCAAACCGCTGTCCGGCAAGGCTCTCGAGATTGCCGTTCGGCAGGTCGTTGAAGATCTCGGCGCAAAGAAGCTGACCGATCTCGGACGTGCCGTTACCGCGCTGAAGGAGCGCTATCCGGGCCTGATCGACCCGGCGAGCGCCGGAAAAGCGGTCCGAGCAGTCTTGTCCAAGGCCCCTTGATCATCGCCCTCATGCAAGGGGTGTGAGCGGTCGTTTCTCCACCCGTGCCTGGGCTAACTATCCCGGCCCGGCCTCTATACGGGCGGCTGACTTCTTGCCTTTGGTGCCAATCTTCTGGGGGCGTGATTTGCTGCGTTTCCCCGGAGGCAGGAACGCAGTAGACTGGTTTATATGTCCCAGACTGTCCGCATTCCCGAGGGCTTCGTTGAGGAGCTGAAGGCCCGTATCCGGCCTTCGGATGTGATCGGGCGCAAGGTGAAGCTGACAAAAAAAGGCAAGGAATGGGTCGGCCTGTCCCCTTTCACCAATGAGAAGACACCGAGTTTCTATGTCAACGATCAGAAGCGCATCTTCAAATGCTTCTCTTCCGGCATGGGCGGGGATATCATCAACTTTATCATGGAAACCGAGCGCCTGTCCTTTATGGAGGCGGTCGAGAAGCTGGCCGAAGAGGCCGGGATGCAGCTGCCCAGGGCCAGTCCGCAAGCGGCTGAGGCCTATGACCACCGAAAGCGCCTGATCGCGGCTTGCGAGGCAGCCGCCAGCTGGTTTGAGGACCGGCTGCGCTCATCCGAAGGCTCTGCGGCCCGGTCCTATCTCGAAGGGCGCGGCCTGGATGCCGCCGCGTGGAGCCGTCACCGGCTCGGCTATGCCCCTGACGACTGGCGCCGCACACGGGCGCACCTGATCGAGAAGGGCTTCACGGACGCTGAACTGGTCGAGGTCGGCCTCATCAAGGAGAGCGACAAGGGCGGGGAACCGTTCGATTTCTTCCGCGGCCGGGTGATGTTCCCGATCACCGATGTGCGCGGCGCGGTCATCGCGTTCGGCGGCAGGGGGCTCACACCGGATGCCAAGCCGAAATACCTGAATTCGGGCGATACCGAACTCTTCCACAAGTCTACAGTTCTTTACCGCTACAAGGCCGCCCGCGAGGCGCTGGGCCATGGCGAGGGCGGCGGGCTGATCGTGTGTGAAGGCTATATGGATGCCATCGCTTTGGCCGAGGCGGGCTTCGGCCATGCGGTTGCGCCGCTCGGAACGGCGCTGACCGAAGATCAGCTGCAGCTGATCTGGAAAGCCGGGCCCGAGCCCGTGATGTGTTTCGATGGCGACCGCGCCGGCCTCGGCGCCGCCTACCGCGCGCTCGACCGGGCCCTGCCTTTCGTCGAGCCGGGCCGCTCCGTTTTCTTCGTGCTTCTGCCCGACGGGATGGACCCTGACGATCTGATCCGGGCGCGTGGGGCAGTTGCGATGCGCGAAGAGCTGGAAAAGCGCCTGCCGCTCTCGGAGCTGCTCTGGCGCCGCGAGCGGGATGCCGAGCCGCTCGACACACCGGAACGCCAGGCAGGCCTTGAAGCCCGGCTGATGGCCGCTTGCAGCCAGATCCGGCATGGCGGGGTGAAGGCGGCGTATGAGCGCGATCTCAGGGCCCGGCTGCGCGAGCATCTCTGGCAATTGCGGGACGCCAAGCGCACAGGCAGTTACGGGAAGGGTGGGCGCCCCGTTTCGAAACAGCTTCCCGCAGAGGGCGAAGACGCTCAGACCCGCCTGCGCACCGCGGGAATCGAGAAAATTTCAGCCCTCGGCGTGGTGGTGCGGGCGATTGATGGCCCAGAACTTTTTGCCATCGGGGCGGAAGCTCTGGCCCGCTGTACCTTTCGGGACGAGGATGCCGGGCGGGTGCGGGACGCACTTTTCGATCTTGCGGATGCAGGAATGCCTATTGACCGGGCCTCAGTGGGTGCCCATTTAGAGCGGTCTGGGTACATGCGCGCGGCCCAACTGCTCAAAGATTACACCGCAAGACCTCTCGATACGGCCAATGAGCCTGAGGTGCGGGAATGGCTGATCGCCCTGGAGCAGTATGTGGCGGTACGGTTGCCCCGCGATAACGGGAACGGTGCTGGCATGGATCATGCGGGCAGCGATCCTACGCTTTCGCCCAGTGAGTGGCGCAGGCGGCATAAGATGGTCGCGGAGCGGCGGGGCCAAAGGGCCCGCATGAACGAGGCAGCAGGCAAACGCAGCGACAGCTGAGCCGGCAAGGGCGATAGGCAACAGGCGAAGGCGGCCTCAGGCAGCCCCTTCGTCAGGGAGAGACTGGAATATGGCGACAGCCACCAAGAAGAAAAAGAACACCGCCGGTGATGGCGAGGGTGAAGACGACAAGGAAAACGAAGGTGGCCTTGTCGATTTCAATGCGACAGACGTCAAAAAGGTCCTGAAACGCGCCCAGAAGCGCGGCTTCATCACCCATGACGAGATCAACCAGCTTCTGCCGGATTCCGACATGAGTTCGGACCAGATCGAGGACGTTATGTCCCAGATCTCCGAGATGGGCATCGCTGTTGTCGAATCCGAGGAAGAGGCCGAGGAACAGGGCAAAGCCCTGACCAAGCTGGAGGACAAGAAAGTCCTCGCCAAGAAGGGCAATGCCCGCGGCAGTGACCGCACCGACGACCCCGTGCGCATGTACCTGCGCGAGATGGGCGCGGTCGAACTGCTCTCCCGCGAGGGCGAGATTGCCATCGCCAAGCGGATCGAGGCCGGCCGCGATGCGATGATCCGTGGTCTGTGCGAAAGCCCACTGACCTTCGAAGCCATGATGGTGTGGCGCGACGAACTGATGAACGAGCGCATCCTGTTGCGCGATCTCATCGACCTTGAAGCGACCTATGGCGCAGAGAACCCGCCGCCGGAACCGAAAGTGATCGAGGAGAAGGCGCCCGAGCCTCCGCCGCCGGCGAAAGGCAAGAAACGCCAGAGCCAGGAAGAAATCGACGAGGTTGAGGCCGAGCGCCTGCGCCAGCAGCAGCAGGAAGAAGAGGAAGAAGACGACGCGGCGGCGATGTCGATGTCGGCGATGGAGGCTGAGCTGCGCGACGGCGTTCTCGCCAAGCTCGACGAGATTGCCGACAGCTTCGGCCGGTTCCGCAAGCTGCAGGACCGCCTCGTTACCCGCCGTCTCGAGGGCAAGGATCTGACGCCGAAAGCGCAGCACGAATATGACGAGCTGTCGAACCTCATCGTCGAGAACCTGAAGACGATCCATATCAACAACGCTCGGATCGAGGCGCTGGTGGAGCAGCTCTACGCCATCAACAAGAAGCTGATGGGTCTGGAAGGCAAGCTGATGCGTCTGGCCGACGCGCACGGCGTGCCCCGCAAGGAGTTTCTCGAGAACTATATCGGCTGCGAGCTGGAGCCGGGTTGGGCCGAACGCGTACGTGGCATTTCGGCCAAGTGGAAGCGACTAATTGATGGCAAGGGCGAAGAGATCGAAGCCGTCCGTGCCGAGATCACCGAGATTGCGACGGAGATCGGTATCCCGATCGACGACTTCCGCCGGATCGTGCAGACCGTGCAGAAGGGTGAGCGCGAAGCGCGCATAGCGAAGAAGGAGATGGTGGAAGCCAACCTTCGCCTCGTGATATCGATCGCCAAGAAGTATACCAACCGCGGCCTTCAGTTCCTGGACCTGATCCAGGAAGGCAACATCGGCCTCATGAAGGCGGTCGATAAATTCGAGTACCGGCGCGGCTACAAGTTCTCGACCTATGCCACCTGGTGGATCCGCCAGGCCATCACCCGGTCCATCGCGGATCAGGCCCGCACGATCCGCATCCCGGTGCACATGATCGAGACGATCAACAAGATCATCCGTACACAGCGCCAGATGCTGCACGAGATCGGCCGCGAGCCGACCCCGGAGGAACTCGCCGAAAAGCTGGGCCTGCCGCTTGAGAAGATCCGCAAGGTTCTCAAGATCGCCAAGGAGCCGATCTCGCTGGAAACCCCGATTGGCGACGACGAGGATTCAAACCTCGGCGACTTCATCGAGGACAAGATGGCGCTGCTACCCGTGGACGCAGCCATCCAGTCGAACCTGCGCGAGACGACCACTCGCGTCCTTGCCTCGCTCACCCCGCGTGAGGAACGCGTGCTGCGCATGCGCTTCGGCATCGGCATGAACACCGACCACACGCTGGAAGAAGTCGGCCAGCAGTTCAGCGTCACCCGCGAACGCATCCGCCAGATCGAGGCGAAGGCGCTGAGGAAGCTGAAACACCCGAGCCGGAGCCGGAAGCTGCGGAGCTTCCTGGATACCTGATCCAAGATACAAAGGGCGGCCCTTAGGCTGCCCTTTTTGGCTCTCTCACGGAGTAAAAACGTGTCTCAGCCCATCCATATCGGTATCGGCGGCTGGAACTATGAGCCCTGGCGCGAGACGTTTTATCCTCCGGAGGTGAAGAAAGCGCAGGAGCTGGCCTGGGCCAGCCGGCAGGTGACAGCGATCGAGATCAATTCGACCTTCTATCGCAATCAGACCGAAGCGGTATTCGCCAGATGGGCGGCCGAGACGCCGGGGACCTTCCGTTTCACTGTCAAGGCGCAGCGCGTGACGACGATGCGCAAGACGGCAGAGGACATGAAAGCCTCGATCGACTGGTTCATCGGCGGCGGCGTGACCGCACTCGGCGACCGGCTGGGCGCGATCAACTGGCAGTTTCCCGAAACCCGCAAGTTCGATGCGCAGTACTTCCGGGCTTTCTTCGAACGGCTTCCGCCGGAGCACAAGGGCGTCCGGCTTCGCCATGCCATTGAGGTGCGCAACGAAACCTTCCGGAATGATGCGTTTACGGAGCTTCTCCGGCAGCATGGCCATGCCCTCGTCTTTGCGGACGATCCTGACTGGCCTATGCCGGATGTCCCCACTGCTGACTTTGCCTACGCGCGCCTTCAGCAGAGCCGCAGCGACGTCGCCACAGGTTATACCGCCAAAGAGATTGATGCCTGGGCGAAAAGGCTCAAGGGCTGGGCAAAGACGCGCGAGGTCTTTGCTTTCTTCATTGCCGGCGCGAAGGAGCGAAATCCCTCAGCCGCAAAAGCCTTGACCCGGCGGCTTGGCAAACCGGGCTGACAAATCCCGGACGGGCTGCAATATGTCTATGAAGCCAAGCTAGGAGCTGCCGACCCATGCGACTCAATCAGGTCACATTGCCCTGCACCGACTATGCCGCCAGTGTGGGCTGGTGGCAGCGCTTTGGCCTCACGCTGATCGTCGACTCGCCCCCGAACTATGCCCGGTTCGAGTGCCCCGTCTTCGAGGGCGAGGAGCCGGCGACGCTGTCGCTGCACCTGGTCGACAAGGTTGCTGAAGGCGAGGGCGTACAGGTCTATTTCGAGGTCAGCGACGTCTTCATCGAGGTCGGCGGGCGCTGCATGGCGGGCATTCATCCGCTCGGAGAGCCCGAACGCAAGGACTGGCGCTGGACCGAAGCCTGGTACCGCGACCCTGCGGGCAATGCCGTCTGCCTCTATTCCGCCGGCCGGAACCGGCGCTTTCCGCCCTGGCGTGTCGGCAATGAACAGGGCCCGAAAGCGGCTGAATAAGCACGCGCCCCGTGACATTTGACTGCGTCGGCGCGATAAGGCGCGGCATGACTCAGGTTTTCGATCTCATCCTTCGTGGCGGCACAGTGGTCACCCCCGGCGGGGAATACCGCACGGATATTGGCGTCGTCGGCGAGCGCATCGCCCGGATCGGCGACCTCTCGCAGGCCGCAGCCGGTGAAATCTATGGGGCGGCAGGCCTGCACATCCTGCCGGGAGTCATCGACACACAGGTCCACTTCCGAGAGCCCGGCCTTGAATACAAGGCCGACCTCGAAAGCGAAGCCCGTTCGGCCGCGCTCGGCGGCGTAGTGGCCGTGTTTGAAATGCCGAACACCAACCCATCGACCATCACGCCTGACCTCTTGCAGGACAAGCTGAACCGCGCCCGGGGGCGGATGGACATCGACCATGCCTTCTATGCCGGTGCGACACATGGCAACACGCATCTGCTGCCCGAAATGGAACGCATGCTCGGCTGTTGCGGAGTCAAGGTCTTCATGGGTGCCTCCACCGGCGATCTGCTGATCAAGGACGATGCCGGGGTCGAAGCGGTCCTGCGCGCCATCAAGCGCCGCGCCGCATTCCACTCCGAAGATGAATACCGCCTCGAGGAGCGCCGCCCGCTCGCCGTCACCGGCGACTGGAACAGCCATATCATCGTGCGCGATGTCGAGGCCGCTGTTTCCTCGACACGCCGTCTGATCGGCCTCGCGCGCAAGACCGGCAAGCGTATTCATGTTCTGCATATCTCCACCGCCGAGGAGATGGACATTCTCGTCCACGCCAAGGACATAGCCAGCGTCGAAGTGCTGCCCAACCACCTGACGCTCGCCGCGCCCGATTGTTATGATCGGCTGAAGGGCTTTGCCCAGCAGAATCCGCCGGTGCGCGAGGCCCGCCACCGCGAGGCGCTCTGGCGCGCGCTGAATGCCGGCATCGTTGATGTCCTGGCCACGGATCATGCGCCGCACACGTTCGAGGAAAAGCAGCGGCCCTATCCGGCCTCGCCCTCCGGCATGCCGGGAGTGCAGACCTTCGTGCCGGTGATGCTGACACATGTGAATGATGGCAAGCTCAGCCTGCAGCGGTTCGTGGAACTCACCAGCGCTGGCCCTCAGCGCGTGTTCGGCCTCGCCGACAAAGGCCGCATCGCCGAAGGTTATCATGCCGACTTCACCATCGTGGACTTGAAACACAAGCAGACGATCACCAACGCTTGGTCAAAATCCAAATGTGGCTGGACCCAGTTCGACGGCTTCGAAGCCACCGGCTGGCCGGTCGGCACCATTGTTCGCGGCCACTTCGTGATGCGTGAAGGCGAGATCGTGAAAAAAGGCTCGGGCCATCCCGTCCGGTTCAATGAAACATTGGAGCCGGTGGGTTGAACGAACCTGACACCGGCGAACAGAAGTCCCTCGGTCCGCGCCGCACGCTGATCTGGCTCTATGAGGGCGTTGGTAAATGGCCGCTGCGCTTCCGCTGGGGCATGCTTGTCTTCGACGTTCTCACGATCAGTTATTTCCTTGTCTCGCCCTTCATCCCGCGCGAAGGCTATCACTATTGGCTCGACTATGTGATCGGCACGATCATCGCCTTCGATCTCGGCGCGCGTTTCTACATCGCACCGAAGAAGCGGCGCTTCTTCATGCGCGCCATGAACATTGCGGACCTGATCGTCGTCATCTCGATGCTGGCCCCGCTCGTCTCCCAGAATTACGGCTTCCTGCGGATCATCCGGGCCCTGCGGGTTGCGCGGGCCTTCAGCATCCTCGATGAAAGGAGCCCGCTGGCAAGCTATCTGCGCCTGCACCGTGTACTGATCGAACGCGCCGTCAACCTTGTCGTCTTCCTTTTCATCATGTCGGCCCTCGTCTATGCCGACCAGATCAACAAGAGCCCGGACCTGAAGAATTATCTCGATGCCTTCTATTTCACGGTCACTAGCCTCACGACAACCGGCTATGGCGATATCGAGCTCGTGGGCTGGACGGGCCGTGTGCTCCCCATCATCATCATGCTGCTCGGCGTCACGCTGTTCCTTCGCCTGCTCAAGGCTCTGGTCACCCCCACAGACAAGGCTGAAGTCGAATGCACGAATTGCGGTCTGATGCGCCACGACCGGGACGCGGTCCACTGCAAGCATTGCGGCGCCGTCGTCTATATCGAAAACGAAGGCTTCGATCCATGAGTCGATGGTTCACGGATCGACGCGGTAACCGTGAACCACCATCTCTATAGCCTTGCCGGCTGGCGGCGCAGTCCATTCGCCACACCATTCCGGCCAACGGCAACGCCAGAGCTCGGTCACCGGGAACATGGCCACATCGTCCGGCGGGAAGCGAAGATCCTCCGGTGCTCCCTCCTGTCTTGCCCATTCGGCCACTCTCGCCGGTGTGACCACCATTTCATCACGCCAGCCGTCTGTCAGGCTCTCTACCCGCATCGTCACTTCGCCCGGACGCCGGATAATTTCATAGCGCATGCGGTGACCGGCAATATCCTTCTCCACCTTGCGCATGTTGAACCCACCTCGCCCGTTGTGCAGGTTGTACTCGATCCGGCCCTGCATGATCTCGAAGTCGTATTCATGACCCTCCTCGGAAGATCCTTCGGAGAACAGCCAGAGCGGAGCATAGACAATGCCTGGATGAATCTGGTTGATCGTAGCCTCGACCGTATAATGGGCCTCTTTTCGGGCACGGGAAAGTTCCCGTTCCCACTTGATCGCCCCTCCAGCCCTGGCATCGACGCGGTGGACCAGCGATCCGTCCGCCTGCGGAAGGACATGGTCGAACCGGAATGAGAATCCATCCGGCATCTTGTAGGGCTGAGGCCCTTCGATAGGATGATAGATCTGGCTGTAATTGTGACGTTCCACGGGTTGGGATGGAAAACGCACCAGCCCCTGACGATCCCGATCGGGCGTGGGAATCTCCATCAGCGCGCCAAGGTCCTGCCAGACCTGAGCCGCGCTTTCCCGCCTTGCGTTCACTAATCCTTCCAGTGCCTTGATCTCTGCCTTTCGCGCCGCTGCATCGGGGGAGTTTCGCAAGGCGAGGAGCCGCCGCTCATCGGCCTGCATATCGGCGGTTATAGCGGCCAGTTGGTCCAGCGACCGTGTGATGACAGGGTCAGGTTCGTGTCTGGCTGGCAGGGCCGGCGCGCGCCCGCGCGGGGCAAGCTGGTTGGCGGCAACCGATAACAGCAGCAGCAGGAGCACGCCGAGGGCCACCATGATGAGCACGCCGCGTCCGGCAGAGGAAGCAGGGCTGGTCATTCCGGTCATGGCTGTGCCTTTCGCGTCTGCTGCGCAGTTAACAGTCCCGGTGCGGGCGATACCAGCCGGTTCCCCTCAGGTGAGACTCCAGCCCCGCCGCGACACACGTGACAATTCATTTCAGCCGGTCCAAGAACAGGCTGCCGCATCCAAGCGCGGGAGACCATCACTGAGATGAGCACGACTGCCCATGTCCCGTTCCGGGAAGTGCCTTACCTGCCCCTGAAGCTGAAGATTGACCGCCGCCCGGAGGGTACGATCTATCTCGACAGTGGCCAGCCCCTGAAAGCGTATCCGCCGCACACGCTGGAACCGCTTGTGAAATGGGCGGCCGAGCGGTCTTCGCAGGTCTGGCTCGCCGAGCGTTGGCCGGAAGATCCTGGCGCGCCAGGCTGGCGCGAGATCACATATGCCGAGGGGCTGGCCTGGGTGAAGCGGATTGCTGCAGCTTTCCTGTCGGAAGGGGCCGGGCAGGACGCATCGCTGATGATCCTGTCGAAGAATTCCATAGACAATGCGCTCATCATGTATGGCGCGATGTGGGCCGGCAGTCCTGCCGTCCCGGTCACCCCAGCCTACGCCCTGCTCAGCCAGGACCTCGTGCGCCTCAACTATATTGATCGTCTGACCACACCGAAATTCATCTATGTCGAGGATGGCGCCGAGTATCAGCGTGCCCTGTCTTCGATGAATCTGAAGGACCGCCTGGTCATCTACTCACGCAACGCTCCCGACGTGCCGCGCGCTGTCAGCCTTGAGGACTTCGCGGGGCAGGCGGGCCCGGCTGTCGATGCAGCCTATGCCCGTCTCGGGCCGGCGGCTGTGGCAAAATACATGCTCACCTCCGGCTCCACCGGAGAGCCGAAAGCGGTGATCAACACGCATGGCATGATCGCTGCCAATGCCAAGATGATCCGCTCGGTCTGGGATGAGGAGCGTCTCGACGAGATCACGGGTGGGCCCCAGGTGATGGTCAATTTCCTGCCCTGGAGCCACACCTACGGCGCCAATGCCATCCTGCACAACATGCTGGACTGGGGCGGCACGATATATATCGATCAGGGCGCGCCGACGCCGCAGCGCCTGCCGGAAATGCTCCGTAACCTGAAGGAAATCCCCACCACGCAGCACACCACCGTGCCCCAGGCCTGGGCCGCGCTCGCCACGGCACTGGAACAGGATGACGCGCTCGCCGAAGTCTTCTTTTCACGTCTCATCTCAATGGCCTATGGCGGCGCGGCGATGGGGCAGGATATCTACGAGCGCATCCAGGTCGTGGCGGTGCGCATCACCGGTCAGCGCATCTCCCTGTCAGCAGGTTATGGAGCAACGGAAACCGCGCCCACGGCCTCCAATGTTCACTGGCCGAACGACCGGATGGGCCTGATCGGTCTGCCGCTTCCCGGAAACACCTTCAAGCTCGTTCCGGCCGGCACAAAGCTTGAACTGCGCGTCAAAGGGGTCAACGTCACGCCGGGCTATTTCCGAAATCCGGAAAAGACAGCCGAAGCCTTCGACGAGGAAGGCTTCTACCGGCTTGGGGATGCCGTGAAGTTCGTCGATCCTGCCCAGCCTGAGAAAGGGCTCGCTTTTGATGGGCGGACGGTTGAGGAATTCAAGCTTGCGAGTGGCACATGGGTCTCGGCAGGTTCGGTGCGCATGGCCGCAGTGACCGCTTCGGGCGGCGTCCTCTCGGATGCCATCGTCTGCGGCCTGAACCGCAATGAGATCGGTCTTCTGGGCTTCCTCAACGAGGCGTTTTGCCAGCGCCTGGCAGGCAGCCCGTTGCCGCTGGAAGAGCTGGTCCGTCATCCGGCCATCGAGACTGCCCTGCGCGAAGGGATTTCATCGCATAACAAGGCCAACCCCAACCCATCCGCGCGCATTGCCCGTATCCTGCTGCAAACGGTACAGCCACGCGCCGATCTGGGGGAGATCACGGAGAAGGGCTATATCAACCAGTCCCGCACCCAGGAGTTGCGGCCGGATCAGATAGAGACGCTTTATTCGGAGGCGCCCTGGCCCGGCAAAATCCGGATCTGAGGCAAGTCTCTGCAATCATACCGGGAGTTTGCAGAGCCGGGGGCCGAAAAGGGCTCGATTTTTGGCACGCGGTCTGTATATACGAGCGCAAGCTGTAGCAGATGCTGCAGCCCAGCCATTCCCCTTTGGCTTGTGGCGGGCCGCAGGATTCACCCGGGAGAACCCCTTGCTCCCATTGAATCCTGCGGCCCGTTTTGCATTTTTTGCGCTGGCTTCCGATTTCGCCTAGGGAACTTCCGGCACGAATCCGGGAGACAGGCATGGCAGATTCGGTATCCCCGCTGACAGGCGCCGAGGCGCTCGTTTCCACGCTCGCAGACCACGGCGTCACCGCCTGTTTCGCCAATCCCGGCACCTCCGAAATGCACCTCGTCACCGCGCTCGACCACGAGCCGCGTATCCGCTCGGTGCTCTGCCTGTTTGAAGGTGTGGCGACCGGCGCTGCAGACGGCCACGCACGCGTCACCGGCCAGCCGGCGATGACCCTGCTGCATCTCGGTGCGGGCTATCTCAATGGCGGCGCCAACATCCACAACGCCAAGCGCGCCTGGACCCCGATGATCAATGTCATCGGCGATCATGCCGTGCCCCACCTTCGCTATGATGCGCCGCTCACGTCCAACATACGCGGCCTCGCGGGCCCGAATTCCGTCTGGCTGAAATCGGCCGACCGCGTGGCTGAGGCCGGAGAGCTGGCGGCGGAAGCCTGGGAGGCGAGCTTCGGCCCCGTGCCGGGACCCGTCTCGCTGCTTTTGCCCGCTGACACGGCCTGGACCGAAGGCGGCAAGCCTGGCAAGGTGCGCAAGCGTCCTGTGCTCAGGGCGCCAGAGCCGGCCCGAATTGAGGCCGCGGCCAAGGCCGCGCGGACCGCAAAGAGGCCGGCCATCCTGATCAACGGCACAGCGCTCACGCCCGCCGGCCTGGCCCATGCGGCAAGACTGAAGGCCGCGGGCATCCGTGTGCTGACGGATACGTTCTTCCCGCGCATGGCGCGCGGCGCAGGCGTCTTCGCCCCGGACCGGATGCAGTATTTTGCCGAAGGCGCGATGGCTGATCTTGAAGGCACGGATCTGATGCTGATCGCCGGTACGCAGGTGCCGGTTGCCTTCTTCTCCTATCCCGGCCGCCCCAGTGTTCTGGTGCCTGAAGGCTGCACCCCGATGATCATCGGTGGCCCGGAATGCGACAGTGCCGCTATTCTTGCCGCTCTCAGCGATGCGATGGGTGCAAAAAAATCCGTAGACGGAGCACTGCTCGACATTCCTGGCGCGCCCTCCGGCGCGCTGAACGCCGCCACTGTGGGCGCCTCCATCGCGCGCCATCTTCCGGAAGGCAGCTTCGTCTCCGATGATGGCGTTTCTAATGGCCTGCCGGCCTTCATGATGACAGGCCGCGCCCGCCCGCATGACTGGATGATGCTGACCGGCGGCGCCATCGGGCAGGGCATGCCGCTTGCCCTCGGCGCAGCGCTCGCCGCGCCGGATCGCAAGACGCTCTGCCTGTCGGGCGACGGCGCGGGCATGTACACCAACCAGGCGCTATGGAGCATGGCGCGCGAACAGGCCAATGTCGTCACGGTTGTCTTCGTCAATCACTCCTACCGTATCCTGAACATCGAACTGGCCCGCACAGGTGCCGGCAACCCGGGCCGCGTCGCCGAAGACCTCCTCGGCCTCGGCCGCCCGGAAATCGACTGGGTAAAGCTCTCCGAAGCGCAAGGCGTGCCGGCCGTGAATGCAACAACCGCGGAAGAATTCGACGCGGCGCTCGAACGCGCCTTCCGCGAACCCGGCCCCCACCTCATCGCCGCCCACGTCCCGGCACGCTGACGCCCTCACCGATTCTTTTCCTTGCGTGTGGCAGGGCCGGTGCGCATATAACCCTTGGAGGCAGGCGGCGGACGGGCCGCTCGCCAACCGGGTCAGGCGGGGAACCGAGCAGCCCTAACGAGTTTCCGCCCGGGTCGCTCGCCTGTCTCCACCCTTTCCCATCAGTCCGCCCGTGCAGTTGTGCGGCCCTCGGTGAGGGTCGCGGCTTCATGCAGCAGGGGATGTTCCGACAGGTCGGAGAGGGACACATAGGTCCGGCCCAGGCGTTCGCTCTTCTCCGGAATGGCATCGCGCCCAAGGCCCGCAGACATCGCCCGCCAGACGAGTTCCGAACAGTAGAGGCTGTTCTCCGAGCGAATCGAGAAGCCGTGGTCGAAAGGCAGGCCGACTGCCGATTCGGCAAAGCCAAGATACTTCTCACGAGCCTCCCCGGTCAGGTCGATATCATAGAGGCCCAGCGTCTCCACATCCGCCAGGAAGTCCGCCAGCGCCACCTTGCGCACTGCGCCGACCTCGCCCGGCTTGCCGGTGTCGGCATGAATCACGCTCCGGCCACCATCGGTGACGATTCCCACATGTCCCCAGCGCTTGTCGCCCAGTGACCAGCTGGCCGCAAGCCGCGTACCCGCACCAGTCCCGGCGCCCTTGAACAACAAGTCACCTGACTTAAGCGCAGGCAGAGCCTCCGGTGCAAGCTGGGCCAGCGCGGCAGGCGCGGCCAGCAACGCCAGCGCCGCAGCAGGGATTACTTTTCGTAGCACGCCGAAGTCACCGCGAATCCGGTATCGCTGATGTTTTCATCGATTTCGCCGAAGGCATCTCCGATGGTCGGGGCAGACGCTAGGGCGTCAATGATGATGAAGGCATCCGATTCGGGCATCTTCGGGCCGGAATAGCTCGCGCTGGCCTCGTCCCAGCTCGCATAGTCGATCGACCGGGCCATGCAGTCACAGTCATGATCGTAGAAATAGCTGACATGGCCGTTCTGAATGGCTGCATTTGTGCGGCTCATCAGGCCAGGGCAGGCGTCCAGCGCGCGCTGGGCCAGTGCAGAAACCGGCGCCGGGGTGTAAGACTCGGCCGGAGCCGGGTTGCCCTGGGCCAGAACGGGCAAGGAGAGGGCGATGATCGTCGCGGCGAGAAAAAATCGTCTCATGGAAGGAGCCTTTCGTGCGTCCACCGCAGCCACGCTATACCCGCCCGGATTCACCCGCAATCAGGGCCATCCAGCGTCCGCGTTAACCTTTGATTCAGGAGTTTTCCACGGCCTTCTTGAAGGATTTGCGAAATGCCCCGTTGACCCCAAATTAACCTTCGGACACTATATCTTGTGTCAGGGAAGAGGCGCGAAACCACATCTGGTCAAGGATGAGGCCCGGCGCCCCGATAATCCCCGTAAATGCAGGACTTTTCAGGAGGGTCGCCATGCCGGCAACCAACGCTCATTCTGTCTCGAAGGATGCCGCCCGCAAGGGCAAGCCGAAGGCGGGTAGCGAAGCGAAGATGACGCTGGTGCAGGGCAATGTGGTGAAGACCGATCCGGCCCGCGATGCGCTGCTGACCGACTTTGGCAAGAAGACTCTCGACGACCGTTATCTGCTGCCCGGCGAAAGCTATCAGGACATGTTTGCCCGTGTTGCTACCGCCTTCGCTGATGATGCCGGCCATGCCCAGCGCATTTATGACTACATCTCGAAACTCTGGTTCATGCCGGCGACCCCCGTTCTGTCGAACGGCGGGGCAGACCGCGGCTTGCCGATTTCCTGCTTCCTCAACCAGGTCGGCGATTCGCTCGACGATATCGTCGAAACCTGGACGGAGAACGTGTGGCTTGCCTCGAATGGCGGCGGGATCGGCACCTATTGGGGCAATGTCCGCTCGATTGGCGAGAAGGTCGGCCAGAACGGTCAGACCTCGGGCATCATCCCGTTCATCCGGGTGATGGATTCGCTCACGCTCGCCATTTCGCAGGGTTCGCTGCGCCGGGGCTCGGCCGCATGCTATCTCGACATCCACCATCCGGAAATCGAGGAATTCCTCGAGATCCGCAAAGCTTCGGGCGACTTCAACCGCAAGAGCCTTAACCTGCACCACGGCATCAACATCACCGATGCGTTCATGGAAGCGGTGCGTAATGATGAGGAGTTCGGGCTGGTTTCGCCGAAATCCGGCGAGACGCTGAAATACGTCAACGCCCGCAAGCTCTGGCAGAAGATTCTCGAGCTGCGCATGCAGACCGGCGAGCCCTACCTCCTGTTCACTGACACCGTGAACAACGCCATGCCGGCGCATCAGAAGCGTCTCGGCTTGAAAGTCACCCAGTCGAACCTCTGCTCCGAGATCACACTGCCGACCGGTATCGACCACCGCGGGCAGGATCGTACAGCGGTGTGCTGCCTGTCCTCGGTCAATGCCGAGACTTTCCTGGAATGGTCGAAAGAGCCGATGTTCCTGGAAGACGTGTTCCGCTTCCTCGACAATGTGCTGGAAGACTTCATCCAGCGCGCGCCGCCGGAAATGTCGCGGGCCGTCTACTCAGCCAAGCGCGAGCGGTCTGTCGGTCTTGGGGTCATGGGTTTCCATTCCTTCCTGCAGGCACAGGGAGTGCCTCTGGAGAGCGCCATGGCCAAGGCTCTGAACCTCAGGATCTTCAAGCATATCCGCCAGGGCGCCGATGCGGCCTCGGTAAAGCTCGCAAGGGAACGCGGCCCCTGCGAGGATGCGCGCGATGTCGGCATGATGGCCCGTTTCTCGAACAAACTGGCCGTGGCACCGACGGCCTCGATCTCGATCATCTGTGGAGGCACCTCCGCCGGAATCGAGCCGATCCCGGCGAATGTCTACACCCACAAGACCCTTTCGGGCTCCTTCACGGTGAAGAACAAGCAGCTGCAGGATCTGCTCCGCTCGAAGGATCTCGACACGCCGGAAATCTGGGCCTCGATCCTCGAGCATGAAGGCTCGGTGCAGCATCTCGACTGCCTGACACAGCATGAGAAGGACATCTACAAGACGGCCTTCGAGCTCGACCAGCGCTGGATCATCGAACTGGCGGCCGATCGCACGCCGTTCATCTGTCAGTCGCAGTCGCTGAACCTGTTCCTGCCGGGCGACATCAACAAGTGGGACCTGCACATGCTGCACTGGACGGCCTGGGAGAAAGGCCTGAAGTCGCTTTATTACTGCCGCTCGAAGTCGGTGCAGCGCGCGGCCTTCGCCGGATCGGAGAAGACCGAGACCGGTGGCATGAAAGTCGAGCGCACCGACTATGACGAGTGCCTTGCCTGCCAGTAGGTTTCACAGGTCTGAATCAGACGGCCCGCTCATCAGGCGGGCCGTTTAGATTTCCGGTGCTGATTCCGGCGGCGGCGTTTGCCTCATTTTCGCCCGCTATCTCAACCGGTTAACAGCAGGGCCTTCCCTCTTAACAAGACTGAGACAGCAGAAAATCCAAAAAAATCCGGGCAAGGGCGGCGACTTTGCAGTCACTGCATCCGTCTCGCGGATTTAATCTTTTAGCCGCCGAATCCCGGTTGGGCGCCTCATTCGTTCATGCTAGCTTAGCCAGACAGGGTCATCCTTCTTTACGAGTGGAGTAAGGAATCATGACCGTGAAAGGTGTAAGGGGAATGGTGTTCGCACTCGCCACAAGTCTCGCAACTCTGGCCTGCCAGGGGTGCGTCTCTTCCGGTGCAGAAGGGTACATGTACTCCGAACCGGCCGCCGAGCCATCGCTCGGGATGCAACTGGCTATGCCCGGTGCGTTCGGGGATGGCCCACTGAATGCGCCGAGTGCCAACTCGCTGGCTGCGGCGCCGCTGGGCGCCCTGCCTTCAGATGTGCCGGCTTTCCAGCTCACCGGCCCGGATGCCCGCATCAGCGTGGTTGCCAGTGCGGCTGCGCCTTCCGCCTTCAGCCTGACCGGCGCTGGCCTTCCCGGTTCCCCTGTCACAGACACGTCCTTCAGCTGGAACGCCAGTCCGGCGCTCTCGCGTGTGGCGGCGGACATGGCAGCGGCCAGCTACGGCCAGCCCGCTCCTGAGTATAACGACATCTCGCTCGGTTTGGCGATTGCCGCCGGCAGTGAGCGCACAGGCCTCGGCTTCGATGTCGGGGTGGCGCCCCGCATGGCCATCCGCGATGGCAGTGATCTGAAAGCCCAGCGCTTTGGCGGTGAGGTCCGCTTCGGCCAGGGTCTCATCAAGGAAGGCGGCACACCTCAGGGCTGGTATGTGTTCGTCGGTGCGGATGGCGAAGCGCTGGTTTGGGACGCAGATATCAGTCGCCTCGGCCTCGACAATCTTGGCGAGATGCAACTGACCGACCAGCTGACGGTCGGCGACCTGCAGGCCGGCCTCTCGATCCAGCGCGGCGGCGGTGAGCTTTCGCTGAGCTATATCCGGCGCGAGATCGAATTCAGCGACCGTAACCGTACGCTGCGAGACACGGAAGATTTCGCCGGCATCACCTTCACGATGCGGCGCTGACCTCTGAATTGCAACTGACCCTCTGACCCCTGCTCCGGCAGGGGTCTTTTGTATCTGCCGCTTACAGCGCGCTTGCGGCCAGGTTCACGGCCAGGGCCAGGACTCCGAGATTGAAGAAGAAGGCAGCCACGCCGTGTGCCGTCGCCACCTGGCGGAGCGTGCGATCGGAAATGCCGACATCCGAAACCTGGCAGGTCATGCCGATCACGAAGGAAAAGTAACAGAAATCCGGAAAGGCAGGATCATCCGTGCCCGGAAAATCCAGGCCGCGGCGGTCGTGTCCATCCTTGGGATCGTAAAAGAGGTGGGAATAGTGGAAGGCGAACACCAGGTTCGTGAACACCCAGGCGAGAATCAGCGTTGAGATGCATATGGCCAGATCGGCCGGGCTGAGCTTCGCATTTCCGGGAATCAGGATTGCCGTGGCGATCAGCACGCTGGTGAACGCCGCCACAGTGACCAGCAGCAGGAATACTCGCCCGCCATCATCTCGTAAGCCGCGCTGGCGGGCCGCATCGGCTGTGTCTCCGGACCACAAGGGAAGGCACGAGAACACGAACATCACAGCGGCAAGGTCGAAGCCGGCGATCAGCGCCCTCTCGGGCGGGAGAACGAGAAAGGCCAGACCTGTAGACAGGACAAAGACCAGAAGAAAGCCAGCAAAACGCGGATGGGGCAATTTGGGCATGGGGGCCTCCCTGATCTGCCCTTTGTGTCGTCTGCCCGTCGCAGCGGCAACTCTCCGGCTTGAGGTGGCATGTCATCTGACTAAACATGCGCCGATATCAGCCGAAGGTTCAGGGCGTGACAGTCGAGCAGGCTTCTTCCGAATCGGGCACCCTCCCATCCGGCAGTGATAAGGGCCCGGCTTCCAGTACGCGCGGGGGCGAGTTTGGCTGGCGCGTGTTTATTGATGCCGTCATTCCGCCGGCGGCCGCGATCCTCAGCTTCTGCGCCGGCATCCTGCTGATCTTTTCGGCCGTTACGCCAGCCTTGCCCGGAAGGATGCGCGAGCTTTTGCACAGCCTGCCACTGGCCATTGCGGAACTCTCGCATTTCATGGCCTCGATGGCAGGCATGTTGCTGCTCTTCCTGGCCGCCGGTCTCTGGCGCCGGATCGATACGGCCTGGTGGGTGGCGGTCTTCACGCTGTTGGCGGGCGCTGTCTTTTCGCTCCTGAAGGCCTTTCACTGGGAAGAGGCCATGACCCTTGCTCTTGTGGCAATGGCGCTTGTTCCGTTCCGGGATTGCTTTTATCGCCGCGGCCATTTGTCCGAGGGGCTGCTGACCGGCCCCGGCCTCGTGGCGGCCGTCCTGGTAGCCGGTCTGGCGTTCTGGCTGTTCTTCGCGGCCTATGAGAATGTACCTTACAGGGACGATCTCTGGTGGACCTTCCTCG
The DNA here is from genome assembly GCA_046293935.1 of Hyphomonas sp. Classification (GTDB taxonomy): domain Bacteria; phylum Pseudomonadota; class Alphaproteobacteria; order Caulobacterales; family Hyphomonadaceae; genus Hyphomonas. Next base: position 78,425 of record JBKBJF010000003.1, on the reverse strand, counting down.
GCGATTCAGATGCGCCGAGATCGATGCGCGCGCTGGCAGGCATCCTGATCGGCGGATTGCTGATCGCCGGGTGGCACATGGTTGCCGTGCGGCATCCGTTTCAGACGCCTGAAGACCGCCAGGCCGATCTGGCCCGTGCCGCTGAGATCCTGGCCACCACTCCACATGGCCACCCGGACGCCAACCTCATCTTTGTGGGTGACAAGTCTTTCGTGTTTACTCCCTCAGGCCGAAGTTTCGTGATGTATGGTCAGCGCGGCGGGCTCTGGATTGCGATGGGGAACCCGGTCGGTCCGCATGCGGAGCAGACGGAGGCGCTGGTCGCCTTTCATGAGGCCGCCGACCGGGCAGGCAAGTCGCCAGTGGTCTATGCGGCGGGAGGCGAACTGCTGCCTGCGCTGGTCGATCTCGGCTACGCCATACGGAAGATCGGCGAGACGGCTTGTATCAGTCTGCCGGACTTCAGCCTCGAAGGCTCGTCGCGTGCCCGTCTGCGCCAGGTCCGCAGCCGCGCGCACCGGGATGGCTGGACCGTTCAGGTCTTGCCTGCCGGCTCGGATGTTCCCTGGCCGGTGCTGAAGCGCATTTCCGATGCCTGGTTGGCCATACATTCCGGCAGGGAAAAGGCGTTCTCACTCGGGCGGTTCGACCCGGACTATCTGGCACGCTTTCCTCTGGCAATCGTGTGTCAGCAAGGCGGAGAGCCGGTTGCATTTGCCTCACTCTGGTCCTCGCCGGGTGGCAAGGAACTCGCGGTCGACCTGATGCGTTACGGCCAGGATGCACCTGGCGGTGTCATGGATTTCCTGTTTCTCGAAGTGATTCTCTGGGCGAAGGCGGCGGGCTACGATGTGTTCGATCTCGGCATGGCGCCGCTCGCGGGCCTCAAGGCAGGGCGGTATGCGCCTGCGCTCGCCAATGTCGGCCGGATCGCTTACGACAGGGGTGAGGCGCTTTACGGCTTCCGCGGTCTGAGGGCCTACAAGGCGAAGTTTCAGCCGGACTGGCGGCCCCTGTTCATTGCGGCGCCGCCGCGTGTTTCGCTGCCCTTCGCGCTGGCGGCGGTCGCCCTGCTGACATCTGGTGGCCTGCTCGGTCTGCTGGGCTTCAGTCCTCGTCGCTGAGCGGGGCTGGCTCGCCTGTCTCCCGTCGCGGCCGCGCGATCAGCTCGCCAAGGTCCACGAGTTCAATGAACGTGTCGGCCTCGCGCCGCAGTTCATCCGAGATCATCGGGGGAGAGGGATTCATGGTGGAGACCACCGAAACGCGCACGCCCTTTGCCTTCACCGCCTCGACCAGCCGCCTGAAATCGCCATTGCCGCTAAACAGCACGACATGATCGGCCCAGCTGGCAGCTTCCAGCATGTCGGTGGTAAGTTCGATGTCCATATTGCCCCGGAAGCGCTTGCGCCCATCCCGGTCGGTAAATTCCCGGGCTGGCTTTTTGACCACGTTGAAGCCGTTATAGGCCAGCCAATCGACCAGCGGGCGGATCGGGCTGTATTCATCACTTTCCACGATTGTGGTGTAGTAGCTAGCTCGGATGAGCCGGCCACGCTGTTGGAACTCCTTGAGAAGTTTGCGGAAATCGATTTCCAGACCCACCGCACGGGCCGCCGAGTAGAGATTGGCGCCGTCTATGAACAGGGCGAGGCGTTCATCCTTGTAGAAGGCCATTGGCAATATCCTTTTCTTCCAATAGGGAGGGGCGCAATAGTTTGCCCGGAATGCGTATTCCCATTGCCTACCGGTCCTTGGCAGAGCCTGCAAGGATGGGTTGCCGCGGTGTGCTGCAGCGCATATAAACGGCGGTTCTCAGGAGATTTGCCCGAAATGGCCCGCGTTACTGTCGAAGATTGCATCGAGAAGGTTCCCAACCGGTTTGAGCTGGTGCTTCTGGCCGCCCACCGCTCACGGATGATCCGTGAGGGCTCGCCGCTGACCGTGGACCGTGACAATGACAAGGACCCGGTCGTGTCGCTGCGTGAGATCGCCGAAGCATCCGTCGACCTGAAGATCGTGAAGGAAGCCCTCATCTCGAACCTGCAGGACATCCGTCCGGGCGAGGAGAACGAGCGCGAGGCCGACCGCGTTGCCCTGCAGGCGGCTCCGGCAGCGACCGAGGAAGACGTTCTGCGCGCCTATCAGGCCGAAATCGAATCCGGGCGCGACGATCGCCTTTAGGAGCTTTCAATGGACGGCAGCGCCCTTTCCGGTACGGAAAAAGGGGCTGGCGCTTCCGCTGGCAGGACAGAGCCTGCGCCCGGCACGCCCGAGCCGCTGCCGCCAGTGCCGACCCGTGAAGAACTGATCGCGAAGGTCCGCGCCTACCATCCGCGCGTCAAATCCGAACTGCTCGGTCAGGCCTATGACTTTGCCAGGAAGCATCATGGGGAGCAGACGCGCGATTCCGGCGAAGCGTATTACTCTCACCCCATCCGCGTCGCGAACCTGCTGGCCGATGTGCGCCTCGATGAGGTGACCATCGTTGCCGGCCTGCTGCATGATGTCGTCGAGGATACGGACATCGACATTGGCGATATCGAAGTCCGTTTCGGGGCCGATGTGGCTGAACTCGTCGATGGGGTCACCAAGCTCGACAAGCTCGAATTCGCTTCCAAGGAAGCTGCCCAGGCAGAGAACTTCCAGAAGTTCATCCTCGCGATGACCAGCGACATACGGGTGCTTCTGGTCAAGCTGGCTGACCGTCTGCACAATCTCGAGACCCTGCATTTCCGCAAGAAGGCCGAGAGCCGCCAGCGGACCGCCCGCGAGACGATGGATATCTATGCCCCACTCGCGCGGCGTATCGGCCTTTACGATGTTGCTGCGCGTATGGATGATCTGGCCTTTCAGGAGCTGAACCCGGAAGCCCGCCGCGCCATCCTCTACCGGCTGGAAGAGCTGGAAGGGGAAAATCAGGGCGAGCTCGACCGGATCCGGGCGGACCTGACCAGGCTTCTGGATGAGACGGGTATTCCTTACCGCCTGAAAGGCCGGCGCAAGCAGCCCTATTCGCTCTGGCGCAAGCTGGAACGCAAGTCGATTTCCTTCCGGGATGTCGCCGATCTGTTTGCTTTCCGCATTATCCTGCAGGATGTACCGGCGTGTTATTCCGTGCTCGGCGTTATCCACACGCACTGGGCCTGCATCCCGGACCGGTTCCGGGATTTCATCTCTGTTCCAAAACCCAACGGTTATGCCAGCCTCCACACGACCGTGCGCGCCTCCGGCAATCGCCGTGTAGAGTTGCAGATCCGCACAGAGGCGATGGACCGCACGGCGGAATTCGGCGTTGCTGCCCACTGGGGTTACAAGAACCGTTCTTATGGTTTCGACCTCGACTCGGCGCGCGCGGCCGGCCTCGATCCGGAGGCGAACCTCAAGGCCTTCGCCGAACTGCTGCGCGACGGCGCCGAGCCGGGGGAGTTCCTCGAGCATGCCAAGCTCGAAATGTACCGCGAGCATGTCTTCACCTTCACACCGAAGGGCAAGCTGATCATTCTTCCGGCCGGGGCAATGCCGCTGGATTTTGCCTATGCGGTCCACTCCGCAGTAGGCGATACAGCCATAGGTGCACGGATCAATGGAGAAGAAAAGTCGATGCGCCGTCCACTGAAGAACGGCGATGTTGTCGAGATCATCCGTGGACGCAGCCCGGCGCCTCTGATCGGCTGGGAGGCAATGACCTATACCGGACGGGCCAAGTCGAAGCAGCGCAAGCTCGAGCGTGACCGCGAGGCTGCCGAGTTCCGCCGTCTGGGTGAAGGCCTCATCAATCAGGCCCTGCGGCGGGCGGGAGCAGACCCGATCGACGTGATGCTGATCGATGTCGCCAGCAAGCTCGGCATCGCCTCGATAGACGACATGCGCGAACAGGTTGGGCGGGGGCGCCTGCAGACCGCCGCCATCGTCCGTGCGGCGTTTCCGGGCTATACGGCAGAGCGCACGGACGACACGGACAAGACCCCCATCGACAACCGCCATGCACCCCTGTTCGTCGAAGGCAAGGATCTTACGCCCGGTGTCACGCTGCATCTCGGCCAGTGCTGCCGTCCGTTGCCGGGCGACCGCATCATCGGCGTGCAGGTTCCGGACAAGGGCCTCGTCGTGCACGTCTCAAGCTGCCCCCGTCTGGCAGAGTATGATGACCGCCCGGAGCTCTGGCGCGATCTCAAATGGACGGAACTGGCAAAGACCGGCGCTGTGGCTGTTGGACGTATACGGATCAATGCAGCCAACCAGAAGGGCGTCTTGGCAAAGCTCTGCTCGGCAGTGGCCGAGTCCAATGGCAATATTGTTGGCATATCCACAGGGGCGCGGCACAAGGATTTCATCGAGCTGATCATGGATGTCGAAGTGGAGGACCTGAAACGCATGTCGCAAATCCTGGCGGCACTGCGCTCGCTTGCTGTCGTGGATCGGGCAACGCGCGACCAGGAGGGACAGGATGACCAATAACGACGTGCTGGATGTTTTCCGGCAGGCGGGCGCCCTGCTGGAGGGCCACTTCATCCTTTCCTCGGGCCGGCGCAGCCCGGTCTTCCTGCAGAAAGCGCTGGTCTTCTCGCGGCCGGACTTGTCCGCGGCACTCTGCGAGGCCCTCGCGGCGAAGGTCACGGCGGCATTCGGAAAGGTCGATGTCGTGGCCGGTCCCGCCGTGGGTGGCATCATCCCCGGCTATGAGCTCGCCCGCCATCTCGGTGCGCGTGCAATCTTTGCTGAGCGGGTCGAAGGCCAGCTTGAATTCCGCCGCGGCTTCTCGATCGCGCCGGGAGAGAAGGTCCTGATCGCCGAAGATATCGTGACGACCGGGCTTTCATTCCGCGAGACGGTAGAGGCCCTGAAGAAACTTCCCGGCACTACGGTCGGCGGCGCCTGTATCATCGACCGTTCCGGCGGGCGTGCGGATGTCGGCTGCCAGCTTGTGTCGCTCGCGCAGGTCGATTTCCCGGACTATGCGGCGGATGCGTTGCCGCCGGAACTGGCGGCCATGCCTGCCGTGAAGCCCGGTTCGCGAGGCCTTGCCTGATGGCAACTCACCTGCGTCTCGGCGTGAACATTGATCACGTCGCCACGATCCGCAATGCAAGAGGCGGTCCGCACCCGGACCCTGTCCGGGCGGCCGGCATCGCGGAGGCCGCCGGCGCCGATGGCATTACCATCCACCTGCGCGAAGACCGCCGCCACATCCGCGACGGCGATCTCGACGCCATCCGCAAGGCAACCCGCCTGCCGGTCAATCTTGAGATGGCCGCCACTGAAGAGATGACGGCGATCGCGTCGGCCTTTCGTCCGCATGCGGCCTGTCTGGTACCGGAACGGCGGGAGGAGCGCACTACCGAGGGTGGTCTGAATGTCGCTGGTCTTCACAATCAGATCGCGCCGGTCGTCATGGCCCTGAAGAAAGCTGGCGCGCGCGTCTCGCTCTTCATCGAGCCAGACCCGGTGCAGATTGCGGTTGCCGAGGTGCTCGGCGCCCCGGTCGTGGAACTGCACACGGGACGCTATGCCGAACTCTGGAACGAGGGCGGAGCCGAGGCGGCGGCTTCTGAACTTGAGCGCCTGCGGATTGCGGCGGCAGAGGCCCGCCGGAGGGGGATAGAGCCCCATGCGGGGCACGGCCTCACATTCGGCAATGTCGGCCCTGTTGCCGCGATTCCAGAGCTCGCGGAATTGAATATCGGCCACTTCCTTGTGGGCGAGGCCATCTTCATCGGTCTGGAGGCCGCCATCCGCGAAATGCGCCGCTGCATGGACCTTGCGCGCGCATGATCATCGGTATTGGCAACGACCTCTGCAATATCGAGCGCATCCAGCGCTCGCTCGACCGGTTTGGCGAGAAATTCGAGCGGCGCGTCTTCACACCCTACGAGATTGCCAAGGCGCGCAGCCGCCGCCGCATCGCTGAAACCTATGCCAAGCGCTTCGCGGCCAAGGAGGCCTGCGCCAAGGCGCTTGGCACGGGCGTGCCGCGAGCGGGCGTTCACTGGCAGCATCTCGGTGTCATCAACCTGCCATCGGGCAAGCCCGGTTTCGAACTCACCGGCGGGGCTGCGGCGCGTCTGGCGAAACTGACGCCGGCTGGTCACCGGGCGGTCATACACCTCACCCTCACAGATGATCATCCGTGGGCGGAGGCCCAGGTCATCATTGAAGCGATCCCGCTGGAGGCCAGGTGAGCGCGCCGCGTCCCAAGCGCACCCGCCTGCGTGCCGCGGCCAAGGCTATCCGCCCCTCGCCCGGTCCGCAGGTGATCGCCGAAGCGGAAACGGCAGCCGGTTACCGTTTCCGCGACAAGGACCTGTTCATCCGCGCCCTGACGCATCCGAGCGCTGTGTCGGCCGGGGATGCCGTTCAGCATTCCAACCAGCGGCTCGAATTTCTGGGCGACCGGGTTCTGAATCTCATCATCGCCGAGCGACTGATCGAACGCCGGCGCAATGAAAGCGAAGGCGATCTTGCCCCGCGCCTTAACCGTCTCGTCCGCAAGGGGGCATGTGCCGAAGCCTTCCGGCATCTTGGCCTTGGCGGCTTCCTTCTGATGTCCGATAGCGAGATTGCCAGTGGCGGCCGTGATCGAGATTCCACGCTCGGGGATGCCTGCGAAGCCGTGATCGCCGCGATCTATCTCGACGGAGGGCTGGCTGCAGCCCGCCGCTTCATCGAAAAGGGCTGGGCGCCGCAGTTCAATCAGGGCCCTTCCGAGACGAAGGATCCGAAAACACTGTTGCAGGAGTGGGCTCAAGGCCAGGGTCTTCCGCTGCCGGACTATGTTGTCCTCGCCCGCACAGGGCCGGACCATGCGCCGGAGTATGAAGTAGAAGTGCGCATCCCCGGCCGGTCGGCCGCGTCCGCTGCTGGCCCGTCGAAACGTGATGCGGAGCGTCATGCGGCCGCTGCCATGCTGAAAGCTATCCGGGACGAGAATGATTGACACACCCATCCGACGTGCCGGATTCTGCGCGATCATCGGGGCGCCGAACGCGGGCAAATCCACGCTCACCAATCGCCTGGTGGGCGCCAAGGTTGCGATCGTGACACACAAGGTGCAGACGACTCGCTTTCCGGTGCGCGGGGTGATGCAGACGGGTAATACGCAGGTCGTGATTGTCGATACACCCGGCATCTTTGCAGCCCGGCGCCGTCTTGACCGCGCGATGGTCAAGGCGGCTTGGGGCGGGGCGGAGGATGCCGACTGCATCGTCCACCTGATCGACGCATCTGCCTGGGTGGCGCAGGCGCAGGGCAAAGTGTCAGGTGCGCAGCGCCACTCCCTGGAGGATGATCACCGGGTCATCCGCCAGCTGAAGGAATCCGGCAAACGCGCCCTCCTCGCCCTTAACAAGATCGACCTGTTTCCCCATGACCGCATCCTGCCCGTCATCGCTGCACTGGATGCAGAGGGTGTCTATGAAGAGATTTTCATGATCTCGGCAGAGAAGGGCGATGGCATTGACCGGCTGGAGACGGCCATTGCCGCGCGCATGCCGGAGGGTGAGGCTCTGTATCCGCCAGACCAGGTGGCTGACCTGCCGATGCGCATCCTGGCCGCTGAGGTGACGCGGGAAAAACTGATGCTGCGCCTGCATCAGGAACTGCCTTACCAGCTGACGGTTGAGACTGAATCCTGGGAAGAGCGCGAGGATGGGTCTGTCCGTATACAGCAGGTAATCATTGTAGGGCGGGAAAGCCACAAGGCCATGGTGCTGGGCAAGGGCGGCAGCCTCATACGGGAGATCGGCAAGCAGGCCCGCACCGACCTCGCAGCTATGCTGGAGCGCCCGGTCCACCTCTTCCTTTTCGTGAAGGCCGATGAGCGCTGGCAGGAACGCCGCGAAAGCTATTCCGGACTGGGGCTCGAGTTTGATGTTTAAGGCGGGCAGGTCCGGAAGCTCTTCCCATGAACTGGTCCGATGACGGAATAATTCTCGGCGGCCGCCGCTTCGGCGAAGGCGGGCTGATTGTCGATGTGCTCACCTCGCAGCGCGGGCGCCGCTCCGGCCTCGTCTATGGCGGCGCTTCCCGAAAACGCCGGGCGCAGTATGAGGCCGGCAACACCGTCGCGCTCACCTGGAGCGGGCGGCTCGACGATCATCTCGGGCGCTTCGATGTCGCCGAAGCCCGGCGCGAACGGGCCTCCCGCCTTCTGGAAGATGCTGCCGCCCTTGCTGCCATCGCCTCGGTCACGGCGCTGCTCCGCGCCGGTCTCAACGAGGGCGATGCGGCGGGCTCGAACCTGTTCGAGGCGACCTCCCTTTTGCTCGATGAACTCGGGCATCCCGATGTCTGGCCGGCACTGTATGTGCGCTGGGAACTCGGCCTGCTCTCGGCGCTCGGCTTCGGGCTTGATCTTGAAGAATGCGCGCTCTCCGGCGCGAATGATGGCCTTACCCATGTCTCGCCGAAAACGGGCCGCGCGGTGCGTGGCTCGGAGGCGGAAGACTATATCGACCGGCTGCTGCGGCTTCCGGCCTTCCTGATTGATCCGAAGGCGGAGCTTAGGTCGGGCGATGTTTCAGCCGGGCTGAAACTGACCGGCCACTTTCTTGAAAACCGTCTTTTCGCCGCTGTTCACCGCGGCCTGCCACCGGAACGTGACCGGCTCGTCCTCCGCCTGCTGACGAAGACTTAAGCCTTTGCGCTCGGCCGCGCTGCTACGCTGGCATACCAGCGCCCGACATTCTTCAGCTCCGGATTGAGCGGCTGGCCAACCGCGCCGCCGAAGGCGAGGAAGCAGAAGAGCAGCACATCCGCCAGCGAAAACTTTTCCCCCGCTACATAGGCTCGCGTCGCAAGCTGCGCGTCGAGGAAAGCAAGCCCGTCCTGTGCCTTCGCCTTCAGGCCTGCTGCGGCTTCCGGCAGGCAGCGCATGCGCGCCTGGAACATCGGCAGGCCTTCGGCATAGCGAAAGCCGCTCGCCATCGGCTCGACAATGTTGAGGTCGGCCCAGCGGGTCCAGCGCCGCGTCTGCGCGCGTTCCTCGGGCGTCTTGCCGATCAGGCTGTCGCCGGGAAACTTTTCATCCAGGTATTCGCATATCGCCGTGATCTCGGTGATCACCGATCCGTCGTCCAGCACCAGTGCCGGAGACTGCCCCGCCGGGTTGGTCTTCAGGTAATCGCCTTCGCGGTTCTTGCCCTTGAGGATGTCGATCTCCTCCATCGGCAGGCTGATGCCGCGCTCGGCCATGAACATGCGCACGACATGCGGATTGGGGCCAACGGAATTGTAGAGCTTCATTGTGTCCTCCCGGCATCAGTTTCGGCGCACTGTGCCCCGGCTTCCCCTGCGTCCGCCAAGAGCCCTTCATTAACGGACCGTTCAGGCGCGGCGGAAATATCTGCGGGCGGGGCGTTGATCACGATCAACACGCAAAGGCTGATACCATGAAGAAAACCATTCTCGCCGCCGGCGGCGCGCTGGCGCTTGTCTCGCTCGCTGGCTGCATTGCCGTCTCCGACAATTCCGGGCCCGGCTCGAAAGTCTCGAGCAACACCGAACTCGCCATCCGGGTCTGTGGCGGCGAAGGCAAGGTCGCCGAGGTCACCCGCGAGGGCTACCGCTGCAAGCCAGAGCTCAGATAGCCATTCACGCCCCCGCGCCTGTCCTCCCGTCCGGGCGGGTCTGGGGCGGGGGCTTTACCGGCACGCCCGCTGTGGCCCCATATCCATATGAAAATGGTCGGCATGCGCGGCGTCATAGTCAGGGCCGAGAGTCACTGAGAACAACCGGCAGGCGCCCTTGTGCACGCGCTTCAGGAATTCGCCTTCCTGCCGCCATTGTTCCAATGCGTCTTAACATTGATCACCCGCCCGTCCTCCAGCCGGAAGGCGGCAATGTCGATGGCATTAGCCGTGGCATGCTGCGACCGGCGGGCGGTGCCCGCAATGTTGCGGCATGAGAAACTGCCAAACGTATCGATCCGCACGATCTGCGATCCGAAGAGCTCCATCGCCGCGGGACGCGCCACATGCCGCTCCCAGGAATACAGCACCGCCGTCTGCGTGCAGGTCATGCTGAGCGTGGCGGAATAGGGTGTCAGCGACCGATCGAGCGTCAGGGCGTCACGTTTTCCACAGGCCGGCCCGGTCTCGGAATCGGGTAGGGGCGTGTACAGAACCCCCGTCGCATCGAGCGCCGCGAAGCAGGCCTCCCGGTGATTTTTCATCTGGGTCAGCTTGTAGTGCGAGGCGATGCCGGGCGGGTCGTTCAGGTCCAGCGGCCGGAACGGGTTGTGCTGCGGCGGTGCCAGCCACAGGAACAGGCCCGCCCCGGCCATGGCGGGGACCGCCAGCCCGATCCCGTATCTCCAGAGCTTTTTCAGCAGCAGGGGTCTTTTCCTTTCCTTAACCAAAGCCCGGTTTCTGTTAACCTGTGCCAGCCGGTGAGTCGCAGCCCAGTCTGACCCGACGCTGAGCACAGAATGTGGCACGAACTGCAGAAGAGACCAGAATGGTAAAGCGCGGATCCTCTCCGCCGCCGGAAGAGCGGATCATCAACGAGACGATGAGCGAGGCGCTGTCCAAGCGCTATCTCGCCTATGCGCTCTCCACGATCACGGCCCGGGCCCTGCCGGATGTGCGCGACGGCCTGAAGCCGGTGCAGCGGCGCATCCTCTATGGCATGCGCGTGCTGAGGCTGGACCCCGAAGGCGGCTACCGCAAGTGTGCCAAGATCGTCGGCGATGTCATGGGTAACTACCACCCGCACGGCGACAGCTCGATCTACGACACGCTCGTCCGCCTGGCGCAGGATTTCAACGTCCGCTACCCGCTGGTCGATGGCCAGGGCAATTTCGGCAATATCGACGGCGACAGCCCTGCCGCCTATCGTTACACCGAAGCGCGCATGACGCGCGCGGCCGAGCTGATGATGGACGGGCTCGACGAGAACGCCGTCGATTTCCGCCCGAACTATGCCGAGAATGATGAAGAGCCCGTGGTGCTGCCCGCCGGCTATCCGAACCTTCTCGCGAATGGCGCGACCGGCATCGCCGTTGGCATGGCGACTTCCATTCCGCCGCATAATGTGGCCGAGGTGATCGATGCCGCGCGCTTCCTGATCGAGAAGCCGAAGGCGACCACCGCCGAACTGATGGAATATGTGAAGGGGCCAGACTTCCCCACCGGCGGCGTGATCGTCGAAGACCCGGCCTCGATGCTCGAGGCCTATGAGACCGGCCGCGGCAGCTTCCGTATGCGCGCCCGCTGGCAGGTCGAAGACACCGGCCGTGGCACCTACCAGATCGTCGTCACCGAGATTCCCTATCAGGTGCAGAAATCCAAGCTGCTCGAAAAGCTCTCGGAGCTGCTGGAGGCGAAGAAAGTCCCGCTGCTCGAAGATGTGCGCGACGAGAGTGCGGAAGATGTCCGCCTCATCCTCGTGCCGCGCGCCAAGACGGTCGAGCCCGGCGTGCTGATGGAAAGCCTGTTCAAGCTCTGCGATCTTGAAACGCGCTTCAGCCTCAACATGAACGTGTTGCACAAGGGCGCGCCGCAGGTGATGGGCCTGCGCGGCGTGCTGCAGGCCTATCTCGATCACCGCCGCGAAGTTGTCGTGCGCCGTTCCGAGTTCCGCCTCGACAAGATCGAGAAGCGCCTGCACATCCTCGAAGGCTACCTGAAAGCCTACCTCAATATTGATGAGGTGATCCGCATCATCCGGACGGAGGACGAGCCCAAGCCTGTCCTGATGAAGCGGTTCAAGATTTCCGACATCCAGGCCGAAGCCATCCTCAACCTCCGCCTGCGTGCCCTGCGCAAGCTGGAAGAGATGGAAATCCGCGGCGAGCACACGCGCCTGCAGGAAGAGCGCGAAGAACTGGTCCAGCTCCTCGGCTCAGTGCGCCGCCAATGGTCGAAAGTCTCGAAAGAGCTGAAAGCCGTACGCGACGAGTTCGATCCGTCCACGGAGCTGGGCCGCCGCCGCGCCACCTTCGAGGAAGCGCCGGAAGTCGATCTCGAAGCCGCCCTCGAAGCCTCCCGCCCGAAGGAGCCCATCACGGTTGTCCTCTCCCAGCAGGGCTGGATCCGCGGCATGAAGGGTCACGGGCTGGATGTCGACTCGATCAAGTACAAGGAAGGCGATGGCCCCGGCTTCATGGAAGAAGTGATGAGCACCGACCGGCTCGTGTTCATGTCCTCCGATGGCCGCGCCTTTGTGCTGGCTGCCGACCGCCTGCCGGGTGGGCGCGGCAATGGCGAACCGATCCGCCTGTCGATCGAGCTTGAAGACAACGTCGCCATCGTCGCGATGTTCAGGTTCGACCCTGAGCGCAAACGCGTCATGGCCTCGTCCACCGGCTACGGTTTCGTCGTGCCGGAGGCGGAGCTTGAATCAAACCGCAAGGCCGGCAAGCAGATCGTCAATGTCGGCGAGGGTGAACTCGTCGCCTCCATCCCGGTCGAAGGCGACATGCTCGCCGTCGTCGGCACCAACCGCAAGATGCTGATCTTCCCGCTGAAAGATTTGCCCGAGATGCCGCGCGGCAAGGGCAACAAGCTGCAGGCCTACAGCGGCAAGTATACGCTCGCCGACATCATCACCTTCGACAAGCGCGACGGCCTGATCGTGCGCACCGGCGACCGCTTCCGCGCTTTCGATGACTGGAAATCCTGGCGCGGCCAACGCGCCCAGGCCGGCAAGGTCGTCCCGAAGGGCTTCCCGCGCGGCGGCACGTTCAGCGGGTAGGGGTCATAACCGGCCCATCACCGCCGTCATCAGATCCCCGATCCCAACGTTCAGCACAAGGTCCGCATACGGATCCTGCTCGGTCTCTTCACGGTTGACGATGACATAGTCGGCGCCGCGTTCCTTCGCCAGCAGGGGCAGGCCGGCGGCGGGGTAGACGACCAGCGACGAGCCGAGCACCAGCATCAGGTCGCAGAGCGCCGCTTCTTCCGTGGCTCGGGCCATTTCCCGTCCGGGCATTTGCTGGTCGAAGGAAATGGTCGCTGTCTTGATCAGCCCAGTGCAGAAAACGCAGGTGATGTCCTCCTCCGCCTCCCAGCGCGGGCGCAGGTCCTCGATCTCGTAGCGCTTGCCGCAATTCAGGCATTTCGCATAACTCGCATTGCCATGGAGCTCGATCACCTTGTCCTCCGGCACACCGGAATCCTGATGCAGGTTGTCGACATTCTGGGTGATCACGGACGAAACCTTGCCCATCTCGACCAGCTGTGCCACCGCGAAATGCCCGGCATTCGGCGCTGCGCCGGTCCAGCCGGCGGTTCGGTTGAACACGCGGGTCCACGCCTCCCGGCGCGCCGCATAGGAAGACATGAAATCTTGGAACTGGATCGGCTTCATCTTCGACCAGACCCCTCCTGGCGAACGGAAATCCGGAATGCCGCTCTCGGTCGAAATGCCCGCGCCCGTGAACACCACCGCGCGGCGGGCCTGGCGGAGATAGGCGGCGAGGCGGTCTGCAGCGTCGGTCATGCCGCCGAAATTATATCATTTTCGCCGGGCGCCTAGCGGAACATGCCTTCGCGCAGGTTGATGCCGTGCTCGACCCAGGCCTTCATGGCACACAGCATCTGCATCCAGCCGCCGGCATTACCGATGGTCGATTTCAGTCCGGCCGCCGTCTGGCGCCAGCCTTCCTCGGAGATCGAAACCAGCGTGCGCCCGTCCTCCAGCTGTTCGAAGCGCATCGTCACCAGCGTCTTGTAGGTGCCGCTTTCGCCGCCCGGCTCGGCGTCCGTATCGTTCGCGTCCCATTGCAGGATGATGCGCTTGTTTTTCTCCACCTCGACAACGTGCACAGGGAAGGCGCCGGGAAAGTCGGCAAAGTCCCACGTCACCACCGCGCCCGTTTCCAGCCGGCCTTTCGCGCCACCGGTCGTAAAGTAAGCGGAGAGTTTCTCGGGGTTTGCCACTGCCTCGAACACGTCTTCCACCGGCCGGGCAATCCGCCCGCTCACTTCGAATTTCAGGTCCATCATGTTTTCCTGAGGCTTGTCTTTCGTCTCATAATGTTATAAAAATATAACATGTCAAGCCTCGACGCCGAAACAAGGGAAGATGCCGTGTTCCGCGCGCTCGCCGCACCGGTGCGCCGCGCCATCCTTGATGCGCTGAAGGACAACCCGCAGACCACGGGCGAGCTCTGCGCCCGCTTCCCGCAGATCGACCGCTGCACGGTGATGCAGCACCTGAAAGTGTTGGAAGCGGCTGAACTGGTAATCCCGCACCGGGTTGGGCGTGTGCGCTGGAATCATCTCAACGCACTCCCCATCAAGGCCATCCATGACCGCTGGATCGGCCCGCATGCCGCAGGTGCAGTGAACCTGCTGGCGCGCATGAAAGCCAGCCTTGAAGGCTGAAGCAGTCCGTCCGCAAACGGATGAAACGCCGCGTCAGAGCGCCGTGCCGACGAGACGTCCGATCAGGCCCGTCACGGCCATGGCGGCGGCGCCCCAGAACACGACCCGTACGATTGCCCGCCAGCGGCTGGCCCCGCCGATCACCGCCGACACCCAGCCCAGCAGCGCAAGGCTGGCGAGTGATACGGTGCCGAGCGTAACGCTCACCATCCCTTCCGGCGCCAGCACAGCCGCAATGATCGGCAGCACCGCGCCAACAGCAAAACTGGCAGCTGAACTCAGCGCCGCCAGCACCGGCTGGGCCGCGGCGACTTCAGTCATGCCGAGCTCATCACGGGCATGCGCGCCGAGCGCATCATGGCGGGTCAGCTGCTCCGCCACGGCGCGGGCGGTCGCCGGCTCCACGCCGCGGGCGACATAAATATCAGCCAGCTCCTGCAACTCGTCCTCCGGATAATCCTTCAGCGCGGTCCGCTCGGTTGCAAGGTCGGCCTTCTCTGTATCTGCCTGCGAGCTGACCGAGACATACTCGCCGGCCGCCATCGACATCGCCCCGGCTGCCAGTGCGGCGACCCCGGCGATCAGGATATCGGCCGGTGAAGCGGCTGCCGCCGCCACCCCGATCATCAGGCTGGCCGTGGAGAGAATACCGTCATTCGCGCCGAGGACAGCTGCCCGCAGCCAGCCAATCCGGTGAATATAGTGGTGCTCACCTCGCGGATATGGCGGTGTCACTGGTGCATCTCCCTGTCGAGACTGGCCGTCCGGGGCAATCCAGCCTTGCGCCCGGCGTCGCAGCCCATTACCCCTTTGAATATCCGGAATTCCTCGAGGGGGCACCCATGAACCTTGTCCTGATCGTCCTGGCCGCCATCGTCGCGGTCGCCGGCCTGATCATCCTGATCTATAACGGTCTTGTGCAGAAGCGGCAGCGCGTGAACCAGGCCTTCGCCGATGTCGATGTGCAGTTGAAACAGCGCGTCAACCTGATCCCGAATCTCGTCGAGACGGTGAAGGGCTATGCCGCGCACGAGCAGGAAACCCTGCAGCAGGTGATCAATGCCCGGCAGGCCGGGCAGGCGGCGAGCACGGCGGGCGAGATGGCGGCGGCCGACACGGCCATGCGCGCTGCCCTTGGCAAGATCTTCGCGCTCGCTGAGGCCTATCCGGACCTCAAGGCCAACACCAACTTCCTGCAGCTGCAACAGGAGCTGTCGGCCATCGAGGACAAGCTCGCCGCTGCCCGCCGTTTCTACAACTCGGCCGTCCAGGATTACAACACCGCCCGCGAACAGTTCCCCGGCTCCATCATTGCCGGCAGCTTCAATTTCGAACCGCGAGAGTTCTTCGATGTCGGCGCCGGCAACCGCGCTGCCATGGACGAGTCCCCGGCCGTCAGTTTCCGGAAGAGCTGAAGCGTGGCACACTGGCTGTCTGTGTACGGGAGGCCAGTATGACAAAGAGTTCATTCCTCCTGGCGGCGGGCCTTTGTGGGCTCGCCGCCTGTGCATCCGCCGGCAAGGCGCCGCAGCTGAAGTGGAGCGCCTCCAGCTGGAACGGCATCGCACCCCAGACCATCGGCACGGAGAATTACAGCTTCTTTGCCGCCCCGCTCGACGGCCAGGGATTCAAGCTGAAACTGTCGCTGCTCACCGATGGCAGCTTTCGTATCCAGGAGGGTGAGGACACGCTTGCTTCCGAACTGGAACAGGCGGCCCGGGCGGCCACGCCCGAAGGCTGCACCTTCCGGTCGCTCATGCCCATGGCCGATGGCGGGGCGGTGGCGGATTACAGCTGCACCTAGCCGGGCAGGCTGGACGCCGTGCCAGAGTTGCGCCAGCGTGGCTCAGCCTGCACCTGAAAGGACCGCCCTATGCGTCTCGCCTTTGCTGCCCTCTCTGCCACATTGTTGCTCGCGGCCTGTTCGCCGGAGTCCGGCCCCCAGGACAGCGGTACGCCCTTGCCGGTCGATGCGTCGAAGCCCGCGGCCAGTGAGGCGGCGCCGGAGCCGGCCATTGATCCCGGCGCGCTCGACCTGTCGAAAATCTCCCTTGCCATGCGTATCCCGTCAACCTTCCGGGCCAGGAGCGACGGCGCCTTGCTCCAGATCAATGTCATCAACCCGCGTCTCGGCGTCGATATCGCCGAGACGTTCGCGCTGGTGGCCACCTCGGAGTCCGGCAGCCCTTTCCTCGCCCGGGAAGCGCGCGACGGCTTCACCATCTGGACCTATGGCACGAAACCTGAAGATGGCGCGCGTCTGGCCGCGCTGAGCGCCGAACTCGCCCGGCTGAAGCGTGAGGCGCCCGGCGAGAACGAACTGGCCTTCGGCGCCGTTGCCCCAGGGTGCTGGAACGAGCCGGAACAGACACCCGGCAGCCTGGCCCGCACCCTATACATCCGGCTGGTACCGGAGGAGGACTATCAGGTGCTGGTACCGGAGCAGGTCGTCGCGCAGGGCGCCGTTCCCGGCACCGAGAGCTTCTGGGGCGCGTGCCCGGAATAGGAGCATAACCGATGCACCCTGACATCAAGACCTACAACGCTCAGCAAGACCCCGCACACCGCGAGGTGTGCGACCTGCTCGCGCAGGAGATCGACAAGGGACTGGCGAAGGCGGAGAGCAAGATCTGGCATGCCCATCCGGTCTGGTTCCTCGATGGCAATCCCATCGCCGGCTACAGCAAACAGAAACCCGGAATTCGCCTGATGTTCTGGAGCGGCGCGGACTTCGAGGAACCCGGCCTGAATGTCGCCGGCAAGAAGTTCAAGGACGCCTCCGTATTTTTCAATGACGCCTCAGAGGTGCCGCTCCGCGACCTGCGCCGCTGGCTGAAGAAGGCTCAGACCATCCAGTGGGATTACAAGAATCTCATTACGCGCAAGGGAAAGCTCCTGAAGCTCGAACTTTAACCGCCGGGCTTACCGCCGCCCACCTGAGGCCTCTCGCGCGGCACCCCAATCTTGTGGTATCAGGCTTGCGCGATGAGTGATGCTCTTGGTCCCGGTGATCTGGTCTTGTGTGTCAACGCGGCCCCGAACCATGTGACGGGCGAGCCCGTGCCGCTGGTCGCCGGCGAGACCTACCGCGTGTTCGACCTCTGGGAATTTGCCTGCCCGTGCGGGCGCTCCGACGCGCTCATCGATGTCGGCCTCGGCTGGGCCTGGTGCCAGAGCCGCTTCCGCAAACTTCCGAAGCCGAAAGCGCGGGCGAGAAACCGCAAGCTGTCTAAGCCGAAAGAACTGCAGCCGTCCTGAGAGACCTATTCAGCGCCTCGGCTGCGCTCTGAACCAGGCCTCCAGCCGGCCGAGCGCCTCGCGGATTTCATCCGTAGACAGCGCAAACGAGAAGCGCATGAAACGGTGACCGTCTGCGGGGTCGAAATCGACCCCCGGCGCCGTGGCCACACCTGTTTCTTCCAGCAGTTTCAGGCAGAAGGCGAGGCTGTCATCGGTGAAGCGGGAAATATCGGCATAGATGTAGAAGGCGCCGTCCGGCGGCGCGATGCGTTCCAGGCCGAGGTGGGGCAGGGCGTCCAGCATCAGCGCGCGGTTGGCGCGGTAGACATCGACGTGTCCGTCGAGTTCCTCCCGGCTGTCCATCGCGATCAGCCCGGCATGCTGGGCCAGCGAAGGTGCGGTGAGGAACAGGTTGCCGATATAGGCGCCCGTGCGCTGCGCCTGGTCCTCCGGCGAGACCAGCCAGCCGAGCCGCCAGCCGGCCATCGAGAAATACTTCGAGAAGCTGTTGACGATGTAGGCGCCGGGGTCGAATTCCAGCATCGTGTGGATATCCGGCCCATAAGTCAGGCCGTGATAGATCTCGTCGGAGATGATCTGCGCGCCGATACGCCTGGCAACGCCCGCTATCGCGGCCAGCTCCGTCTTCGGGAGGATTGTGCCGGTCGGGTTCGCCGGGCTTGCCAGCAGGATGCCCTGGGGCTTCTCGGGAAGCGCCTCGATCGCGGCGGCTGAAATCTGGAAGCGGGTCTCCTCGCCGCAGGGAATCTCCACAGGCTCGAAGTTCAGCGCACGGATGGTGTTGCGATACGCCACATAGCCTGGCCGGGCGAGCGCGATCCGGTCACCCGGATTGAAAGCGGTGGCCAGTGCCAGCACCAGCGCGGGCGAGGCCCCGCAGGTGATCGCGATCCGCCGCGGCTTCACCTCGACGCCGTATGTCTCGAGATAGTGCCGCGCAAGGCGTTCCTTCAGCGGTGCGCTCTCCCAGTAATCCATGGCTTCGGTGTCGAGCACCCGATGCGCAGCCGCTATCGCGGCCTTCGGCGCGCCGGTCGAAGGCTGGCCGAACTCCATGTGCAGGATGCGCTGGCCTGCCGCCTTCATCTCATGCGCGCGGCGGCTGATCGAGATCGCCTGGAAGGGCGCGATATCCTGTCCCATGAGGTCAGCGCGCCGCGATCGAGGGCAGCCAGGTCGCCAGCTGCGGCATCAGCGCGACACAGGCGATCAGCAGCAGCTGCAGGCTGATGAACGGGATGGCGCCCTGCCAGATCTGCGCCGTGCTCACTTCCGGCGGGGCAGCGCCGCGCAGGTAGAACAGCGCGAACCCGAAAGGCGGTGTCAGGAAGCTCGTCTGCAGGTTCACGGCCATCAGTATGGCCAGCCAGACGGGATCACAGCCAAGCAGGATCAGCGGCGGCGCGACGAGCGGCACGACCACGAACACGATCTCGATGAAATCGAGGAAGAAACCGAGCACGAACATCACCAGCATGGTCATCGCCAGCGCGCCCCATTTGCCTCCCGGCACGGCGTGCAGGATGTCCGCGATCAGGTCGTCGCCATCAAAGCCGCGGAAAACGAGGCTGAACAGCGACGCGCCGATCAGGATCAGGAACACCATCGAGGTGATGTGAGTCGAACTCTTGAGGGCCGGTGTCAGCTGCGCTGCGCGCCAGAGCACGATCAGCGATGCGGCCAGCGCGGCAAAGAACATCACAGCGGCCAGCGCTGTCGCGGCCATGCCGAAGGAGGCGAGCGCGGTGTGCGGGATGTCGCCGGCCCGCAGGTCCAGCGTGTTGCGCAGGATCAGGATCACCGGCAAGCTGGCAAAGCCGGCCAGGATCACCAGCGACAGGCGGCTTCTGGCATCCACCGACAGGCGCAGCCCTGCCAGCAACAGCGCGCCGCCGGCACCGATGGCCGCGGCCTCCGTAGGCGGAGCAATACCGCCGAGGATCGATCCGAGCACGGCGACGATCAGCGCGAGCGGTGCGCCAAGACCGATCGCGACTTGTCTGAAGGTCAGCGGGGGCACACGGTCATCCGGCTGTGCGGCCGGGCAGGTGGCCGGGCGGAAGATCGCCATCAGAGCCACCCAGGCGAGATAGAAGAACACGAGCAGCAGGCCGGGGATCAGCGCGCCAGCAAACAGGTCGCCGACCGAGACGACTGCAGAGCCCGCACCCGTGCGCAGGCTCGCCTGGCTGGCGGCGTTGGAAATCGCATCGGCCAGCAGGATCAGCACGATCGAGGGCGGGATGATCTGGCCCAGCGTTCCGGAGGCCGCGATGGTGCCGGTGGCGAGGCGCGGATCGTATCCCTGCCGCAGCATCGAGGGAAGCGCGATCAGCGTCATGGTGATCACGGTTGCCCCGACTATGCCGGTCGAGGCCGCCAGAAGTGTGCCGACCAGGACGACGGCAAAGCCGAGGCCGCCACGTACGCCGGTCAGCAGGCGGCTGGCAATCGTCAGCAGGTCCTCGGCCACGCGCGAGCGTTCGAGAATGACGCCCATGAGCACGAACAGAGGCACCGCAATCAGCGTCTGGCTCTGCATGATTGCGCCGCCTTCGATGCGGCTGGGAAAGGCCTTCAGGAAACTGTCCGGGAACACGCCCAGCGCGATGCCGATCAGCGCGAAGATCAGCGCCACGCCGCCCAGGGTCAGCGCGACGGGATAGCCGGCGAGCAGGCCGCCGAGCGCGACGAGGAACATCGTGATGGCGAGGATCGCCTCAAGTTCCATGGCCGCTCGCCTCCATCTTCCTGGCCGGTTCAGCCGGAGGCAGGGCGCCGGTGAGGCGCAGGGCGGCCTTCAGGCTTTCCGACAGGCCCTGCGCCATCAGCAGCACGGCAAATACCGGCACCAGTGTCTTGAACAGGAACAGGATCGGCAGTCCATCGGACTCACGCGAGCCTTCCAGCAGCATCCAGCTGCGCGCAAGGCCCGCTTCGCTGGTGGTGATGATCCGTACGCAGATCGGAAAAAGCAAAAGGTAGGCGCCGGCCAGCTCGATCCAGTTGCGGCCGGCTTCACCGAACCGCGGGCGCAGGATGTCGACGCGCACATGCGCGCCATCGCGCAGGGCCGCGGCCGAGCCCAGCATGAACATCGCCGCAAAGGCATACGTCACGATGTCGCTGAGCCAGGTGTAGGACAGGCCGAAGGCATAGCGCAGCACGACTACGGCCAGCTGCGCGAAGATCAGCACCACCCCGGCAAACATCGCCGCGCCGAGCGCCGTGCCGGTGATCCGGTCGATCAGTGTGATCACGCGCTTCGCCCATCCGTCGAGCACGCCCGGCACCGCCAGGGCCGCCAGCGGCAGGGCGAACAGCGGCAAGAGGGCAATGCCTGCCCACAAGAGGGCCGTGCCGATCGCGCTGACAAGCTGCGGGTCCATGCCGGCGCTCCGCTACTTGCCGAGCGCGCGGGCGGTGTAATACGCGCCGTCGGAAATGCCTGCCCAGCCGCGCATCAGTTTCAGAGACCGCTCGAAACTCTCATAAATCCGCTTCTCGATGCCGCTGCGGCCGCTTGCCGCGCGCACATCGAAGGCCGCTTCCGACATCCGCTTCACAACTTCCTCCGGGAACGAACGGAGCTGCGTGCCGTGCTCTCGCACCAGCAGATCAAGGTGCACCGAGTTCTGGTAGGTGAACTCACCGAGCGCGATATGATTGCAGGCCGCACAGGCCGCTTTGAGGATCGCCTGTTCCGATGGGATAAGGCTGTCCCAGACCTTGCGGTTGATGCCGACGGCCAGACTGGCGCCCGGTTCATGGAAACCCGGGCCGTAATAGTACGGCGCCTCACGATGGAAACCGAGCGCATAGTCATTCCACGGTCCCACCCATTCGGCGGCATCGATCGCGCCGGTTTGCAGCGCCTGGTAAATCTCGCCGCCTGCCAGCGCGATGGAGGCGCCACCCAGTGCGCGCAGCACCTCGCCGCCCTGTCCGGGAATGCGCATCTTCAGGCCCACGAAATCGTTCAGTGTGCGGATTTCCTTCCGGAACCAGCCGCCCATCTGGTGTCCGGTATTCGCGCCTTGCAAGGACTTGATGCCGAACTGGCCTGCCAGTTCGTCCCACAATTCCTGGCCCCCGCCGAAATCAATCCAGCCCATGATCTCCTGCGCAGTCATGCCGAAGGGGACGGCTGTAAAGAAGGGAAAGCCGGTGGACTTCGCCGTCCAGTAATAATCCGCGCCGTGATACATGTCGGCTGAGCCGTTGGCCACCGCATCGAAACTCTCGAACGGCGGCACGAGTTCGCCGGCGGCATACACCTTGATCTCCATCAGCCCGTCCGACATCGCGAACACAAACTCGGACAGGCGCTCGGCTGCGCGGCCCAGGCCGGGCAGGCCTTTCGGCCAGGTGGTCACCATGTTGAAGCGGCGCCGGCTGCGGCTGATCGCCGGTCCGGACAAGGCCTCGCCGGATTTCGGATTGGCAAAGGTTGCCGCCGCGCCCGCGGCGCCGATAAGGCCTGCGCCGACCAGATTGCGCCGGTTGATCATGCCATTTCCTCCCCGGCCTGTGCCCGCCGGTCTTCTGCCGGTCAGGGGCTTGCCGCTGCTTACTCGTCGTCTCTCAAGAGCCGCCAGCGGTCCCCGTCAAGCACTTCCAGAGGGGCATAGCGCCGCTTGTAGGCCATCTTCGGGCTGCCCTTCACCCAGTATCCGAGATAGACATGTGGCAGGCCAAGGTCGCGGGCATGGCGGATGTGATCGAGGATCACATAGTGGCCCAGGCTGCGCGTATCCTTTTCCGGGTCGAAGAAGGTGTAGACCATCGAGAAGCCGTCACGCAGGATATCGGTGATCGAGGCGGCGACGAGCGGCGAGGTGTCTTCCGGCCCGTCGCGATACTCAAAGATCAGGCTCTGCACCGGACTGCCGCCGACCATGGCAACATAGTCCCGGTAGGTCATCTCGGACATCCCGCCATTGTCATGGCGATGCTTCACATAGGCCTTCAGCAGGCGGAACTGTTCGCGCGTGGCCTGAGAGGGCACCGGGCGGCGCACCAGCCCGGCATTCTTCGCGATCACCTTGCGGTCATTGCGGCTGAAGGTGAAATCGCGCGCCGGCACCCGCACGCTGCGGCAGGCGTTGCAGCGCAGGCAGGCGGGCCGGTAGGCGATCGACTGGCTGCGGCGGAATCCCGACTGGCTGAGCACATTGTGCACCGCATCGGCTTCCGGGATGGCGAGATTGGTGAAGGCTTTCCGCTCCTTCCGGTCCGGCAGATAGGGACAGGGGCTGGGGTTCGTCACATAGAACCTCAGCGACCGCTCGAGCCCGGCCGGCAACAGATGGGAGTCCGTGAACTTCATGCCGGGCGACGATACACTGCGCCGCACCGGCGCCAATAGCCCAAATCAGGTGGAACGGCCACGCGCGATAAAAAAGTCACAGCCGCGTGGCCCGTTTGCATCAGGGCTGGGCGGAAAGATGAACTTTCAGGCTGATCCGCCGGTTGCGGGCGCTGTGCGGCTCGCCGGGATTAAGCGGCTGGGTATCGGCCAGGCCGGTCACCGCCTGCACCCGCGAGGTGGCCACTCCGCCAACCATCAGCAGGCGGCGCGCCTCATGCGCCCGGTCCGAGGACAGCTCCCAGTTGGAATAGCCCGTCCCGGCGAGGCTGAAGGCATCGGTATGGCCTTCGATGGTCAGACGGTTTGGCAGGGAGGCGAGCGTGGCCGCCGCGGCTTCCACCAGCGCCCGGCCTTCCGGCGTCAGGGCGCCCCGGGCGCTCTCGAACAGCGGCCGGCCTTCGGTATCGACGAGATCGAGGCGCACCCCGTCCGGCTCGGCCGTCAGCACCACGCTGTCACCCGCCGCTTTCAGAGCCTCGGACAGGGCCAGCAGGCTGAACAGCCGGCCGGCTTCCAGCGGTACATCGCCGCCGGGCGCCGCCACCGTCTGCGCCGGGCGCAGCTTGAACTCCGCCGCGATGGCAGCACGGCTCTCGGGAGAAACCCCGCTGACCAGCCACATCAGCAGGAAGAAGGCCATCAGGGCCGTCAGAAAGTCAGCATACGCCATCTTCCACGTGCCCAGTTTACGGGCCGGGAAGGCAGGCATTCTGCCTGCGCGCGTCCGGGGTGTGGTGGCAAACGCCATCGTCCTGGTCCTGTCCTTCTGACGGAGATGCCTGTGTATCAGGTCATGGTGAAACCGGCGCTTCGGCCGGGGGTGGGATTTCGATGAAATTCGATCTAATTGCGTCCCAAAAGGAGACAGTCATGGCGCGCACTGCATTCCTGGGCCTCGGGGTCATGGGCTTCCACATGGCGGGCCATCTGGCGCGGACGGGTCATCAGGTCACCGTCTGGAACCGCACGCCGGCAAAGGCGGAGGCCTGGACCGCCGTGCATCGGGGCGAGGTTGCCCGCGACCCTGCGGCGGCCGTGTTTGGCGCCGAATACGTGCTGATGTGTCTCGGCGATGATCCGGATGTGCGCGCCGTGTTCGACGCCTTCGAGCCAAGCCTCGGCGCCGGCATGACCGTGATCGACCACACCACCGCCTCCGCCGGCCTTGCCCGCGAGCTGGCGGCCCGCTGCCGCGCCAAGGGCGCGCATTTCATCGATGCCCCGGTCTCCGGCGGCGAGGCCGGCGCGATCAATGGCAAGCTGACCATCATGTGCGGCGGTGAGGAAGCCGCCTTCGCAGCCGCCGAGCCGGTGATGAATGCCTTCGCCCGCAAGATCACGCGCATCGGCGAGACGGGCGCCGGACAGCTCGCGAAATCCGTCAACCAGATCTGTATTGCCGGCATCGTGCAGGGCCTTGCCGAAGGCCTGCACTTTGCGGAGACAGCCGGGCTCGACGCGGAGAAGGTGATCGAGGCGATCTCCGGCGGCGCGGCGCAGAGCTGGCAGATGGAGAACCGCTGGAAGACGATGACCGAAGGCAAGTTCGATTTCGGCTTCGCGGTCGACTGGATGCGCAAGGACCTGCGCATCACGCTGGATGCGGCGCGCGAGAGCGGCGCGAGCCTGCCGCTGACCGCGATGGTCGATCAGTATTATGCCGATGTGCAGGCAATGGGCGGGGGCCGCTGGGACACGTCCAGCCTGATCGCCCGGCTGGGCCGCAAGCCGGGGTGAGACAGGCGCAGCGCCTGTATCCGGACGCGGGGTGTCCCGGCCGGTTGGGTCTGGTCTGAGCTTTTATCTGCGTGGGATCTAGGAGGTGTCGGGGCTGGAGAGGGCAGAGGACCCGGCCGTCCGCGCGCGGGGCCTGAGGCTCAGCCATGATCCGTCACCCCCGCAGGCGTGGAGGGCCCCCGGCCTGACGGTGTCCGAGACGGCCCGCGCGAGCAGGGGCGCGGGCACGCGGGTGCTCCACACGGGATCATCCCAGCGGGGCCGGGTCAGGACATACGGCCTGGGGGCGGAGGGATCGGGGAGCCGGTCGCCATAATAAACGATGCGGATGACGCCCCAGCGGCTGGTCGCGTAGAGCACTTCCGCATAGCCCGAGGTCTCGTACCAGTCGAGCAGGCGGTTCAATGACCACCAGAGGATCGGCCAGCAGAGCGGGTGCACCCGGGCGAACAGGCGCGCGAAGTGGGGGTTGGCTCGCAGGACACGCATCGGGGTCATGGGGCCTACGATACCCCCGGTGCGGAGGGTGTTGCACACGTTTCCGGGGATTCTTTTCCGCCCCCTGATCCGTAGGGGGATTTTTCCCGTCTGGCCGGAAAAGCTGTTGCATAAGGCCAGTTTGCAGGGCGGTGCATTGCGGCCTTTGGCCTTAATGCACCCTACGGGGTTGCACAGGAATGGCCGCAAGGCGGGCGCGGAAGCTTTGTGTCTCCCGCCTTCTGTCTGCGGGCGTTGCCGTCCGTTACAGGCGATTCCAGCTTTTTACAGGTTTGTCTCAGCCCCAGAGGGCGGGTGCTGGGGGAGACAGGGTGGCGCCGGTCCAGGTGAGGCCATGGTCGATGTCTTCGGCGAGCCAGAGGGGGCCGTCCAGGTCGGCCGCATCGGCGAGCGGGGCGAGCAGGACAGCCGGGGCCATCGACAATGAGCCGGCCACCATGCAACCGATCATCACGCCCATGCCGCACTGGCGGGCGGCGTGGATCATGGCGAGGGCTTCGGTGAAGCCGCCGGCCTTGTCGAGTTTCACGTTCACGGCGTCATAGGATTTGGCCAGCGACTGGAGGTCGGCGCTCGTGTGCGCGCTCTCATCGGCACAGACGGCGACGGGGCCGGGGCGTTTCATCAGCAGGCTGTCTTTTCCGGCAGGAAAGGGCTGTTCGATGAGCACGACGCCCAGACTGGCGGCGGCTTTGGCGAGCGCGGGCCAGGCATCAGGGGCGAGGGCTTCGTTGGCGTCGGCGATCAGGCGCGCGTCTGGACGGGCGGTGTGGACGGCTTTCAGGCGGTCCAGATCTTCCGGGCCGCCGAGTTTGAGTTTCAGGATTTTGCCGGGCGCGGCGCGGGCAGCCGCAGCCATCGCTTCGGGCGTATCCAGCGTGATCGTGACGGCGGTGTCGACGGGTCTGGGTTCAGGAAGGCCGGCGAGGCGCCAGACGGGGGTGCCGGTGCGCTTGGCTTCGAGGTCCCAGTAGGCGCAGTCGAGCGCGCAGCGGGCCGCCCCGGCGGGGAGGCGCGATTGCAGGGCTTCTCGGGTGAGGCCGGATTCGATCTCGCTGCGCAGGGAACCAATGGCGGCAAGGACGCTTTCCGGCGTTTCACCATAGCGGGCATAGGGCACGGCTTCCCCGCGTCCGGCATGGCTGCCGTCGCTGAGCGTCACCCGGATCGTCTCGGCCTGGGTCCTGACCCCGCGCGAAATCGCGAAAGCCGTGCGCAGCGGCGAGGAGATCTGTGCGGTTTCGAGCCGGAGCTTGCGCATAGGTTAATCCCGTGGGGCGAAATCGTTTGGACTGGCCAGCCCTGTGATTAAGCATGTTTTGCTAGTCTGTCAGGCCAAGTACGGAACATGCAGCACCCTGTCGACCCCGGATTCGCGCTCGATACGAGCGGCGAAGGAACAGTTCTCCGGCTGACCGGAGACTGGACCGTGGCGACATTGCATGCCGTCGAGGCATCCTTCGCGGCGCTGACCCTGCCCGCCGGCGCGCGGATTGATGTCTCGGGACTGGGGCGGATCGATACAGCGGGCGCGTACGTGGTCGACCGCGCGATGCGCAAGGCGGGGCTGGACGAGACGGCGCTGCAAGGCCCGCATGCCTCGGCCGCGAGCCTGATCGCGCAGGTGCACCAGGTGTCCGATCCGGTGGCGGAGCAACCGGAGCCCCGGCACGGACTGGTGGATCTTCTGGAGCGGCTGGGGCGCGGCTTCGTGGCGGTGCTGCGCGAGACGACGGCGACGCTGGCCTTCCTTGGCGAAACAGTGGCGACGATCGTGCGCCTGGCGCTGCAGCCCTGGAAGCTGCGCTGGACCTCGATCGTGTCGGTTATGGAAGAGGCGGGGCTGAACGCGGTGCCGATCATCGCGTTCCTGTCCTTCTTTGTCGGCATGGTGGTCGCCTATATCGGCGCAACGACGCTGCGCGACTTCGACCTGGAGATTTTCACGGTCGAGCTGATCGGGTTTTCGATGCTGCGCGAATTCGGCGTGGTCCTGACCGGCATCGTGCTGGCGGGGCGGACGAACTCCTCCTTCACCGCGCAGATCGGCACGATGAAGATGCGCCAGGAAATCGATGCGATGCAGACGCTGAGCCTGAAGCCGATGGATGTGCTGGTGGCGCCGCGGGTGATCGCCATGGTGGTGGTGACGCCGATGCTGGCCTTCGTGGCGACACTGGCAGGCATTGCCGGCGGCATGCTGGTGGGGTGGACCTCGCTGGACATCAACCCGACCGTGTTCCTGGAGCGGATGCGCGCCTCCGTGCCGCTCGACCAGTTCTGGGTGGGGATGTCGAAGGCGCCGGTGTTCGGCCTGGTGGTGGCGCTGATTGCCTGCCGGCAGGGGTTGCTGACGGGCGGCAGCGTGCAATCCCTCGGCAAGGCGACGACAACCTCGGTGGTGCAGGCGATCTTCTCCGTGATCGTGCTGGATGCGCTGTTCGCCATCTTCTACATGGAGCTCGGCATATGAGTAGTGAGCCGATCATCCGTATACGGGATCTGAAGGTGGCGTTCGGGACGAATGTCGTGATCGAACATCTCGATCTCGATATTCTCCGGGGCGAGATCATCGGCATCATCGGCCCCTCCGGCGGCGGCAAGTCAGTGCTGCTGCGCGCGATCACGGGCCTGAAGCCACCCGAGAGCGGGCATATCGAAGTGTTCGGCCAGACCCTGGAAACGCTGGGGCGCGAGGCACGCACGGCGGTGGAGCGGCGCTGGGGCATCATGTTCCAGGACGGGGCGCTGTTCTCGAACCTGACGGTGCGCGAGAACGTGATGGTGCCGATGAAGGAGCATACGCAGCTCTCGCGGGCGCTGCGGCACGACCTGGCGGACATGAAGATCCAGATGGCAGGCCTGGCTGCCAGCGCGGGCGACAAATTTCCGTCCGACCTGTCGGGCGGGATGCGCAAGCGAGCCGCGCTGGCCCGCGCACTGGCGCTGGACCCGGAGCTTCTTTTCCTCGACGAGCCGACAGCGGGCCTGGACCCGATCACGGCGGCAGGGTTCGACGCGCTGGTGAGATCGCTGCAGCGGGCGCTGGGGCTGACCGTTTTCCTGGTGACACATGATGTGGACACCCTGCATGCAACCTGCGACCGGATCGCGGTTCTGGGCGAGAAGAAGGTGCTGGCGGTGGGGACAATCCCGGAGTTGAGGCGCATCGACCATCCCTGGATACAGGATTATTTTGGCGGACCGCGCGGACGTGCGGGCGCGCCGGTGAGTGAAGAGAAGGCTTGAGGCAGAGATGGAAACGCGCGCGAATTATGCCCTGATCGGCGCCCTCGTGATCCTTGCGGCCGCCGCGATGGCGAGCTTCGTGTTGTGGCTGGGCCAGTCGGAGTTCCGGCGGGACTACAAGCTGTATGACATCGTATTCGAAGGGCCTGTCTCGCTGGAGGAAGGGGCAGGCGTACGCTATATCGGCGTCAAGGTCGGCGAGGTCGCAAGCGTGCGGATCGACAAGCAGGACCAGTCGAAGGTCCGGGTACGGATCAGGGTGTCCCGCGAGGCACCGGTGCGCGAGGATTCCACTGCCACCGTGCAGCTCGCCGGCATTACCGGCATAACCTATGTGCAGATCAGTGCGGGCAGGGGACCGCTGCTGGAAGGCAAGCCGGGCCAGCCGGTACCGATCATCCGCTCCGAGCGCACGCTGGTTGACCAGATCGTGCAGGGCAGTGCCGAGGCGCTGGGCCGGGCAAACCTGACGATCGAGCGGATGAATCTGCTGCTGACCGATGAGAATATCGAGGCGGTGGGTGCCACCCTGCAGAATGTGAAGACGTTCACGGGCCTGCTGGCGGCCGAAGACGGGCTGGTCAGCCAGGCGGAGACGACGCTGAAGGATGTCTCAGCCGCCTCGGCGGCCTTCGAGGCTGCCTCGCGCGACCTTCAGGCCTTCGGCCAGACGGCCGAGACGGGGCTTGCCGAAGCGGGCGCAGACCTGAAAGTGCTGGTGCAGGACTTCCGCAAGGTGGCAGATGCGGCCACCGGCACGCTGCAGTCGAGCCAGCGAGCCGTCGATGCCGCCACTGCGCTGATCGACGGGCCGGCCACCGTCACCTTCGAGAACACATCCGCCGCGAGCCAGGACCTTCGCGTGCTGATCAACCGGCTTGACCGCGCGGTGCGCGAGCTCGAGCGTAATCCGCAGGGTTTCGTCGTCGGCGAGCCTGTGCCGTATGAGGAGAAACGCAGATGATCCGGAGCCTGATGTTTGCCGCAGGACTGATGAGCCTCGCGGCCTGCGTGAATGTCATCGAGCGCCCGGAAGCGCCGGACGCCTATTACCGGATCGGGCCGATGCAGCCGATGCACCGGCTGGGCGCGACCATCACCATCCGCGAGCCGGAAGCCTCGCGCCTGTTCGCTGGCCGCGCGATCGCGGCCGAGGACGGCAATGGCGGGCTGCGCATCGTGCGCGGCGTGCAGTGGACCGACAGCGCCACGCAGATGATGCAGACGGCCCTGCTCGATTCACTCGGCGGCGAGGGCCAGCATGCGGCCTTGCCGGCCAACAGTTCCGGGACGGCCGAGTTCGAACTGGCCTGGCGGGTGTCGGAATTCACGCTGTCGGGCACGACCGCGCGCTGCCGCCTGGATGCGACACTGCTGAAGGGGCGCCGCCGGGCGGTGGTGGCGCAGACGAGCCTCGCCACTTCGGCACTTGCGCTGGACCCCAGCAACGCTGCGCGGGCGAAGGCGCTGACCGATGCCGGGCGGGCCTGCGTCAGCGAACTGGCCTCGTTCATCGCGCAACAGACGGCGGCGGAATGAGCCTCAGCCTTTCCTGGCCGGGCAGGTATTGATACCCAGCAGGGTGTAGGCCGGGCACCAGCCGATCAGCCCGGTGGCCAGCGGGACAAGTCCGATCCAGCCCCACGGGGTTTGCGGCCCGACAAACACGAGCGCGATCAGGGCAAGGCCAAGCACGATCCGCAGGATGCGGTCAAACTTTCCCTCGTTGGTCTTGAACATGGGAATCTCCCTGAAATGAAATGCCGGACCTGAGGGGCAGGTCCGGCATCAGCATGCTTCAGATCAGGAACAGAACGTATCCGGAGGAATACCTAGGGGCGTTCCGTCTGAGAGAGGGGGGGGCGGGTTCACCGGCCTCCGGCCTTTGCCCGGAATGACAGGTTCAAGGGTCAGCCCGACTTCATCTCATCGAAAGCGAGGTCCTTGTCGACCCGGACATCCTGCGGCAGGCCGAGGACGCGTTCGGCAATGATGTTCTTCAGGATCTCGTCGGTGCCGCCGGCGATGCGCAGGCCGGGCGCCCACATGAAGCTCTGCTGGAAGATGGCATCCGCCGGCATCCGGTCCTGTTCGGAGATGATGCCGTAATGGTCCTGCATCTCGATGGCCGAGTTGCAGATGTCCTGCAGATGGTTGGCCGTGATGATCTTGCCGATGGAGTTTTCCGGGCCGGGGGTCTGGCCACGCGAAAGGGCCGTCTGGGTGCGGAACTTGGTCAGCTTGTAGCCCTGGGCTGCGACATACCAGTCGGCGAGTTTCTCGCGGAACGCCTGGTCGCTCATCGTTCCGGCCTGCTTGGCATAGGCCATGATCTCTCCCCAGTCCGGCCCGGGCGAGCCGCCAACGGCGAGGCGTTCGTTCATCAGCGTGACGAGGGCGACCTTCCAGCCATCACCCACCGGGCCGAGCCGGTCGGAATCCGGGATGCGGACATCAGTGAAGTAGACCTCGTTGAACTCGCGCCCGCCGGAGGCCTGGTGGATAGGGCGGACTTCGACGCCGGGCTGTTTCATGTTGACGATGAACATGGTCAGCCCCTTGTGCTTGGGCACTTTCGGATTCGTCCGGACAAGGAGGATACCGAAATCGGAATAGTGGGCGCCGGAGGTCCAGACCTTCTGGCCATTCACCACCCAGTGGTCCCCATCCTTGACGGCACGGGTCTTCAGGCCCGCAACATCCGATCCGGCGGACGGTTCGGAGAAGAGCTGGCACCAGATTTCCTCGCCGTGCAGGGCCTTCTTCACATACCGCGCCTTGTGCTCGTCCGACCCGAAGGCGATGACCGTGGGGATGCACATGCCGAGGCCAATGGCGAACGGGCCGATAGGGGCGTCGAACTTCGCCTCCTCCTGGCTCCAGATCACGGCTTCCATGGCCGTGCCGCCGCGCCCGCCCCACTCCTTCGGCCAGGTGATCTGGGCGAAGCGGTTTTCGGCCTTGGTCTTCTGCCAGGCCTTGGCGCGGGCGAGGGCCGACTCGTTGGACGTGCGCGGACGGGCGCCGGATTTCAGCTCGAGGTGTTTTGAAAGGAAGTCATAGGCCTCCTTGCGGAAGGCGGCTTCGGCGGGGGTGTCATTGAAGTCCATGGCAGGCTCCGTTTCCTCAGTTGGTCGTGTCGTGTGTTGGGCAGGGCCGGGGCATGTGGTCCTGCCGTGCCGGTGAAAAATAATCCTGTGTGATCGAATGCTGACAACGCGCCGCCATATTCCATCCCGAATTGGGGCGTCGTATGGCAGTCACTCGCCGGGGAGACGAGCGATGGGCTCCCGCCCGCGGCGCAGAACAGAGGGATTGAACTCCATGTCCAGGATTTTCGCGCATACCCGCCGCTTCGCCGCTGCCACGGCAGCCTCGATGCTGGTCGCCGGTCTCGCGCATGCCGGTGTCGAAGTGAAGCTCGGCAATGACAAGCTGGCCGCCACAGCGGCCACGATCAGCGTGTCGCAACAGCCCGTCTACGACCCGGTCACTTACCTGCCCGTAGAGCCGGCCAAGACCCAGCTTTACAGCGGCGGAATCTATGTGACCCGCAATTTCGATGCGGGGTCGGCCAAGGTGATCAAGAACATCGTCAACGGCACCAAGGTGCCGGTGGTCGAGATCACCATCACGGCGGATGGCGCGCCCGGCAAGCAGGTCTGGAAGCTGACTGATGCGACGCTGAACAACTATTCCACCTATACCGGCGAAGGCTCGCAGGTGATCGAGAATTTCGACATCTCGTACAAGACCGCGACGCTGGAAGTGTATGAGGGCAATGCCACCCGCCCGACCGACTCGGTGAGCTGGGAAGCGCCGCCGCCGGCCACCTATAACGCCTATCCGGCCGAACACTGACGAAAGGCCCCGGGGGCGGCGGGAGCGATCCCGCCGCCTCTTCTGCATCTGAGGCGGGCTGGCCTCAGGCCGCATTCTTCGCCTCAAGCGCCCGCACGAGCTTTTCCTTCCAGACCTTGGGCGAGCCGGCCTGCACCGACAGCAGCTTGGCACGGCGGTAGAACAGGTGGCAGTCGACTTCCCAGGTGAAGCCCATGCCGCCATGCGTCTGGATATTTTCCTTCGAGGCGAACCAGAAGGCTTCCGAGGCGGCGACACGCGCTGCCGCGGCCGCTTCCGGCAGTTCCGGCGCGCCGGTCGAGAGCGCCCAAGCGCCGTAATAGGCGTTGGAACGGGCGACCTCGTTCTTCACATACATGTCGGCCAGCTTGTGCTTGATCGCCTGGTTGCCGCCGATCGGACGGCCGAAGGCGTAGCGGTTCTTGGCATACTCGTTGGCCATCTCCAGGCAGCGGGTGGCGCCGCCGACCTGTTCGAAGGCCAGCAGCACGGCCACCCGGTCGAGCAGGGCCGCATTCAGGGCCTCCCCCTCGCCCTTGCCGCCCAGGCGTTCGGCGGGCGCGGCGTCGAACGTGATTTCGGCATGGCTGCGGGTCGGGTCGAGGGTCTGGACCGGCTTGCGGCTCACACCCTTGGCCGACAGGTCAACCAGCACGAGCGCGGCGCCCTTGCCTTCCCTCGCGAGGACGACCGCGTGGGTGGCAATGTCGCCATCGGTGACCGGGATCTTGGTGCCGGTGAGGGTCTTGCCGTCAAAGGTGGTCTTCAGGGTGGCGGCGGTGGGATGGCCGGGACCTTCGGAAGCGGCATAGGCGCCGATGATCTCACCCGCGGCGATACGCGGCAGGAGGGCTGCCTTCTGGGCCTCGCTGCCGGCCAGCTTGACCGCCTCGGTCAGATAATAGGCGGTGGAGGCAAACGGCACCGGCGCAATCGCCCGGCCCATTTCCTCGGCGAGGACGCACATTTCCAGCATGCCGAGGCCGAGGCCGCCATGCTCCTCGGGGATCGTGGTGCCGAGCCAGCCCATTTCGGCGATCTTCTTCCAGAGGCCCGCATGATAGGCCACCTTGTCGTCGTTCAGCACCTTGCGGACTTCTGAGGCCGGGCTTTCGGCCTCGAGGAATTTCCGGGCTTCACCGGCAAGGTATTTCTGGTCTTCAGAGAAATCGAAGTTCATGGCGCGTCTGGCTCCCCATCGCCCTCAGGCGGTCGTTAGATTTATCGCGAATGCCTCGAGAATAGCGCGCTTTACGCGCACGGAAAGCCGTTCCCCAGCGGAAATGCGCGCAACGTCAGGCAGGGTTAATCTGTCGAATTTCACCGGCCGGATTCACCGCGCCCCCATACTCCTGTGGCAGTCTCGCGGGCTGATCATGGAGATGCCGGTATGGCGAAGGCCCTGTTCCACAAGTCGCAGCGCGTGTTCGTGAAGCCGGTTGGCACATGGGCCGTGATCGAGTCGGTCGTTCCCCACTGGGTGAAGGACGTCGATGAGCCGCTGCGCGTATCCTATGACTGCGGCCTTGGCCGGGTGTTCCAGGCGCACGAGCTGGTGTCCGAACATTCCATGCACAGCCAGTTCCGCCTCAGTGACGAAGACGAAGACCTGATGCTGGAGCACTGGCATATCGACCGGCGGGCGATCAAATGGCGCCCGGTGGAGTTCGGGGCGGCAAATGCCAGCCCCAGCACCTTCCCGGTGGTGGCCACCGACGAGACCGGCGCGGGCGGATGGCGGGTATCGGGCGCCGAGTATGACCGCGACCCGGCCCGCATCGAGCACCAGGCCCGGATGATCGTGCATACGCCCGACCTCATGCACATCGCCCGGCGTATCGCCGAGTTCGCTGCGCAGCACCCGGACGATTTCCCGCAGGACCTGAAGCCGCTGGCGCAGCACTGCGCAGCGATCATGCGGCATGTCTACCGGCTGGAGGACGAAACCGTCCTCGCGGCGGAATAATCAGCCCCGCCGGCGCGCAACCATCCACACCAGACACACGCCCGCACAGGCGCCGGCCACATTCGCCAGAGCATCGCCAAACGAGGCTTCGCGGCCCGTACCGGCAAAGGCCTGCGCGATTTCGAGAAGGATGCCCCAGGCAGCGGCGGCCAAAGCCGGTGCGATGCGGCGTGGGGCAAGCCACATGCCGGTGGGCACTGCGAGCATCGCGTAGGCGCCGAAATGGCGGATCTTGTCTGACAGCTGCGGCGCAGGCGTCTCGCCCGGAGGAACCAGCGAATACCAGGCAATGACCAGCGCCAGCCCGGCTGCTGTGATCGCGGCGGCGCGGCGGATAGGTGGCGGATAGGGCAGCCGGGCGGAGTCCATGCGCCCCTGTGCCACTGCGGAGGGCGCCGGACAACCTCTCTCGACGGCCCGCCCGCCCGCTTATATTGCTGGCAGTGGGCAGAAACATCCGAGGAGCCTTGATGATGCGGACCGAAACGCCGGTAGCGGTGAAACTGAAGGACTATGTTCCCTATCCTTTCAGCATCGATGCGGTGGACCTGACGTTCGATCTCGGCGCGACGCAGACGAAGGTGCGCGCCTCGCTGCGGGTGACGCCCCACGCCGCAGGGCCAATGCGGCTCGACGGTGAGGCGCTCAGGCTGTGCTTTATTGGCCTCGCCACGGGCGGCGGCCCGACCCGCCCGCTGGACCCGGCCGATTTCGAAACGGATGCGCGCGGGCTGACACTCCTGGCGCCGCCGGCCGGGCCGTTCACGCTGGAAACCGAAGTCGAGATTTCGCCGGCCGCGAACACGGCCCTTTCCGGCCTCTACCTGTCCGGCGGACGGCTGTGCACCCAGTGCGAGGCGGAAGGCTTTCGCCGCATCACCTACTACCCGGACCGGCCGGACGTGATGAGTTCCTTCCGTGTGCGGATGGAGGGGCCGAAGGCCGAATATCCCATACTGCTGTCCAATGGAACGCCGGGCGCTTCCGGCGACCTGCCGGGCGGACGCCATTTTGCCGAATGGGTCGATCCCCACAAGAAACCGGCTTACCTCTTTGCACTGTGCGCGGGTGACTATGACGTGCTGCGCGACACATTCACCACGATGTCGGGACGCAAGGTGGATCTGGGCATCCATGTCGACAAGGGCGACGCTCCGCGTGCAGCCTGGGCGATGGATGCGCTGAAACGCGCGATGCGCTGGGACGAGGAAGTGTACGGCCGGGAGTATGATCTCGGCGTGTTCAACATTGTGGCGGTGCGCGACTTCAATTTCGGCGCAATGGAGAACAAGGGCCTCAACATCTTCAACTCGGCTTATGTGCTCGCGGATTCGGACACGGCGACCGATGTCGACTTCGAGGCGATCGAATCGATTGTGGCGCACGAATACTTTCACAACTGGACCGGCAACCGTATCACCTGCCGCGACTGGTTCCAGCTCTGCCTGAAGGAAGGTCTGACGGTCTTCCGTGACCAGAACTTCTCCGCCGACATGCGCTCACGTCCGGTGCAGCGGATCAAGGACGTGATCAAGCTGCGTGCGCGCCAGTTTGCGGAAGATGCCGGTCCGCTTGCGCATGCCGTGCGTCCCGACACCTATGGCGCGATCGACAATCTCTACACGGCTACCGTCTACGAGAAGGGCGCAGAACTGATCGGTATGCTGCGCCGGATGATCGGAGAGCAACACTACCGGGCCGGTATGGACCTTTATTTCCAGCGCCACGACGGGCAGGCGGTGACGATCGAGGATTTCTATGCCTGTTTCGAAGCTGTCACCGGACGGGATTTCACCGCCTTCCGGCGCTGGTATGCACAGGCCGGCACGCCGGAAGTGAAGATCGGCGAGCAGTGGGATGCGGTCACCGCGACACTGCGCGTCACCTTTCAGCAGGCCATCCCGCCGACACCTGGCCAGCCCGTCAAGCAGGCCGTCCCGGTTCCGCTCCTGTGTGCCCTGCTGGACGGACAGGGCGGGCATGTGGCGGCCGCGGGCCACACGGCCGGGCCGTTCCTGCATGTTCTTGAGACCCCGGAAGAGGTGCTGGAACTGCGCCTGCCTGCCGGCAGCCCCCGTCCGCTGCTGTCGGTGAACAGGGATTTCAGCGCGCCGGTGCGGGTCGTAAGGTCACTGACGCGTGACGAGCGCCTTTCACTGGTGCGCGCCGAGACCGATCCTTTCAACACCTGGGACGGGCTGCAGACCCTGGTGAAGGAGGAAATCCTGGCCCTGTCGGATGGCAGCCAGTCGAAGCCGGATGAGGCTCTCATCGGTGCGATTGCCGGCGCAGTGAAAGGCGCCCTTGCCGATCCAGCCTTCGCTGCCCTGCTGACGCGGTTGCCGGAGGTCGGCGAGCTGTTCCTCGAGCGCCGGCCGGCGGACCCCGTGGCGCTGGCCGGGGCGCGGGCGAAACTGCAGGCAGCCCTCAGCGCGGCACTGGCAGAGACAATCCGCGAGACGCTGGCAAGGCCCGCCCCGGCCCCCTATCATCCGGGGGCGGAGCAGGCATCGGTGCGCGCGCTGCGCAATGCGTGCATCACGCTGCTCGCAGCCTCACCGGAAGCCGATGCGGAAGCAAGGCTGACGCATCTGTATGAGCAGGCACCGAACATGACCGAGCGGCTGGCGGCACTGCGCGCGCTGATGTTAACGAAAGGTGCCGGCAAGGCCCAGGCCATCCGCAAGTTCGAGCAGACATGGCAGGCGAACCCGCTGGTCATGGACAAATGGTTCTCGGTGCAGGCCTCGACCGGCACGGCAGAGGATGTGCAGCGTCTGGTGGCGCACAGTGATTTCGACCTGCGCAATCCGAACCGGGTGCGGGCGGTGATCGGTGCCTTTGCGATGCAGAACCTGGCCGCGTTCCATGCCCCGGACGGGTCTGGCTACCGCGCAGTGGAAGCGACCATCCTGGCCGCAGACAAGGCGAACCCGGCCCTCGGGGCGCGGCTGCTGACGGCGTTCGAGCAGTGGCGCCTTCTGGAGCCGAAGGCACGGGGCGAGGCGGAGGCCTGCCTGAAACGGCTGGTGGCTGCCGGGCTGTCGGAAAACGCCATGGACATTGCCAGCCGCGCTCTCTCTGCACCGGGTTGAAAACCGTTAACGAATCCCGGGGATAGGTTAACGAAGCGGCAATCTATCCGGCAGACACTCGTAGAATCGGGCTGCTGTGCCCGGATCAGACGAGTCGGCCCTGGTGAAACGGACAACGCGGACCAGCAAGGTGACCCCTCCCGGTGCGCCGGAGGAACCTGCGCTTGCGGCCGATGGGCGCCGGACCTGGGGTCTCGTTCTCGCCATCCTCGGCCTCCTGGCGCTGGCCCTCGGCCTGAAGGCCTGGGATGAGCGGCAGGTGGCCGAGCGGGCCTTCCTGGCGCAGCTCGACAGCGAGGCCCGGATGCTGGCGGCGCGCGTTTCTGCGCGGGCGGAATCCGGTGTGGCCATTTTGTCGATCGCGGCTGCGCGTGATCTTCCGTCCTCGGAGATTGCTGCCCGTTCGCCGGGGATCGATGCCGTTGTGGCGCTGAGCGATGCGGCCCAGTCGCCGGAAGGCTCGCGGCTCGGGGATGCAGCCGCGGCGGCGGCGACGTTCGGCCCGGATGAGTCCGGGCTGACGCTGACAGCGCACGGAGATTTCGTCTATGTCGCGCCCGTTCAGGGCGTAAGGCGGCTGATTGCGCTGGCCCCGGTCACAGCCGTGTTCGGCAAGCCGGATCATTCGCGCCTCGTGCTGCGCACTCCGGAAGCCCAGTTCGGCTTTGGCCCGGCGCGGCTGGCCGAGGTCGCCTCGATGGCCAAAGTCCAGGTGCCGGTGATCCGCAAGGACACGTCCGGCATCCGGGCAGGCACGGCTTGCGCGCCGGTCACGCCCAGCGCCGTGAAGCTCTGCCTGACGGCCGAGCGGCCGTTCCTTACAGCCGCCGATCTCGTCCGCTTTGCGATCTTCGCGCTGCTGGTCGCAGCGCCGGCACTGGCCCTGTTCGGCCTGACGCACCGGCTGTCGAAGCGTCAGACCGAGATGCTGGTGCAGTCCACCCGCAACCGGGAATCCGATCGTATCCTGGGACTCGTGATGCGCGGCGCGCAGGCGGGCTACTGGGAATGGTCCTACCTGTCGAACGCGATCTTCTTCAGCGAGGGCGCCTCCGAACTGCTCGGCCTCGACCGCAAGGGGCTGTTGTCGCTGGATGACCTGCTCGGCCGCACGCCGCTGGAGACGCATGAGCGTATCCGAGAGGCCTTTGCCAAGGCGCGCACTATCGGCTGGGTGCACCTCACCTTCCAGACATCCGGCGTGCCGATGCGCTGGATCGAGATGCGCGGCAGCCTGTCGAAAGACCCGGCCAGCGGTGATGATGTGTTTGGCGGAATCATGCTGGATGTGACCGAGCGCAAGCAGGCGGAAGACCGCGTGCGGGCGGCGGAGCGGCGTCTGCGCGCGGCCATCGAAGGTTTCACCGGCCCGTTCGCGCTGTGGGATTCACGCAAACGCCTGCTCTACTGGAACCGGTCCTTCGCCCTCGACTTCGGCCTGCAGGACACGCTGCGCGCCGGCATGAGCCATGACACGGTGATGATTGCGCGGGCCGGTGCGGTTCTGACCGAGCGGCGTTCGGCCGAGGACAGCCGCACGATGGTTGTTGCCCTGCGCAACGGGCGCTGGCTGAAGATGGTCGAACGCACGACTCCCGATGGCGGCCTGCTGACCGTCGGGGTCGATATCAGCGAGAATGTGCGCAACGAAGAGGAACTGACCCGCCAGAAGGAGCGGATCCGGCGCGCAGCGCTCGATCTCGAGCGTTCCGAAGGCAAGGCCAAGGAGCTGACCAAGAAATATTCCGAGGAGAAGGCCAAGGCCGAGCGGGCTGCCTTCACCAAGTCTGCCTTCCTCGCCAACATGAGCCATGAGCTGCGCACCCCGCTGAATGCGATCATCGGCTTCTCCGAGATCATGACGAACGAGCTGGCCGGGCCGCTGGGCGATCCTTCGTACAAGGAATATGCCCGGGATATCCTCACCTCCGGCCAGCATCTTCTCGACATGATCAACGACATTCTCGACATGGCCAAGATAGAGGCCGGCAAGATGACGATCACGCCGCAGCCGATCGATCCGGTCGATCCGGTGGATGCCGCCGTGCGCATGATCCGGCGCAAGGCCGAGGAGAAGGATATTGAGCTGGTGCTGGACGCCGCGCAGAACCTGCCGGACATCGACGCCGACCACCGTGCTATCCGCCAGATGATGCTGAACCTCATTTCCAATGCCATCAAGTTCACCGACAGGGGCGGGCGCATCACCGTGACGGTCGAGCAGCGCGGGCCGGAGATCTATTTCGCCGTGATGGATACCGGCATCGGCATACCGGCGGAGGACATCTCGCGCCTTGGCCAGCCGTTCGAGCAGGTGGCCAAGACCAAGGACCGCAACACCGATGGCACCGGTCTTGGCCTCGCCCTGACCAAATCCTTCGCCGAGATGCATGGCGGGCGGATGACGCTGGCCTCGGTGTACGGCGAAGGCACGACAGTGGCCTTTTATCTTCCGATCAGCGGGCCAGGCTCGCTCGGTGCAGCCATCCCGCCAGCCAAGGGTGCGGCTTAGGTCAGGGCCGAAGGTTCCAGGCGGTGATTTCGCAACGGTCTGGCGTGACTGTGATCTCGCCCCACGCACCGGTTTTCAGCTTGCGGTCGAGATTGCCGGGGCTTGCGGTGATGACATCAGGCAGGAAGCGGGCCGTGCCGTTGCTGGTGACGACGAGGACATTGGCGGATTCCGGCAGCTCGGCGATCTCAGACAGCAAGTGTCTCCAGCCGGCCCGTATGGCCGGCGGATCGACCTGCCAGCCGGGCGGCGGCGTGCCGTGGTCATCCCAGGCCTTGAGTGCAGCCTCTCCGATGCGGGAGGTGACAGAGTCTTCAGGCTGGTTCTCATCCGGGCCGTAATCGATCTCGCGCAGGAAAGACCGGATCAGCAACGCGGGCGCATCGCTGCGCCGGCCGAGGATTGCGCGCGCAGTGGCACGGGTGCGCTCGAGCGGCGAGGCGAGCGCGGCAGTGAAAGGCGTTCCGGCGAAATGTGCAGCAAGCGCCTCGGCCTGCGTGCGCCCGGAGACCGAAAGCGGCAGGTCGGTGCGACCGCCGACGCGGGTGACGGTGTCGCCCTTGTCGAAGGTGTTGCCATGGCGGACGACAAAGAGGCGGGGCATGGATCAGGCCAGGTCCGGATCGCCCAGCTCGGCGACGAGGCGTTCGGCGAGGGCGATGTCCTCGGCAGTGTCGATGCCGGGAATGGCGATCCGGCCCGGCTGCACCTCCACGGCCTGCAGGGTCATTCCGTTCTCAAGGATACGCAGCTGTTCGAGGCCTTCGAGGCGCTCATACCGGCTTTCGGGCAGCGCGCAGTAGCGCCGGAGCGCGCCGAGGCGATAGGCATAAAGCCCGATATGCTGGAAAACCGGCGAGAGCGGGCTGAGCTTTCGCAGCTCGGCTTCCTTGCGCATCGCCGGCAGGATGGTCTTGGAAAACCAGATGGCCCGTCCGTGAGGATCGGTGACGACGGTTGTGCCGGAGAACGGAGTTTCGGCTTTGTGGGCGCGCAGCTGGTCGAGCGCCTCCCAGCTCAGACGGATACAGGGCGTGGCGGCATCGGTGCCGGAGACGGCGAGCGCTTCGACGATGGCGGTGACATGCGCGGCCGGCGTGAACGGCGCATCACCCTGAAGATTGACCACAATGTCAGGTCTGGCGCCAAGGCCGTCGACGGCCGCAAGGGCCCGGTCGGAGCCCGATGGCAGGGCCGGGTCGGTCATCACGACCGGGATGCCGGCATCGCGGCAGTGTTCGAGGATGCGGGTGTCGTCGGTTGCGACAACATATTCCGCCTGCGGAAGGCTGGCTGCGGCACGCCGGGCAAGGCCAGCCACGCGTTCGACCATGGTGCGCCCGGCGATGCGGGCGAGCGGTTTGCCGGGCAAACGCTGTGAGGCATAGCGCGCGGGAACGACGATCAGGGTTTTCATGGGCGGTTACGGAGTCGACTCGAGTACCTGGGCGACCGCGATGATCGGGCCGACCCATTCGAGCGTTTCGTCGGGGACGCCTTCCCGGCGCAGGAATTCGGTGAAGACGGGGATGAAGTTCTCGTTGTCGCGGCACTGGCCGACGGAAGCGCGCAGTTCCGGAATGATGATGGTGTTGAAGCTGCGGGCGAAATTCTGCAGGTCTTCGGCCTTGGCGGCGAGCAGGACGGCGCGCACCGTGTCGATCCGGCCATCGCTGCGGGTCAGCTGGCGCAGGTCGGAGACGAGACTGCGGTTCTCCATCGCGAAGCGGCGCAGGATCTGGCCTGTGCGATAATCGATCCATTCGGCCGTGCAGGGTTCCGGCGCCGTGGCACAGGCACCCAGCGTGGTGGCCAGGGCTAGGGCGGCGAAGGCGGCGCGGAAGGACATGGCACTCTCCCCTGTTGTCTGCCGGCACCCTAGAGGATCGCTGCGCAGGCGCAAAGCGGGCGGTGGCAGGCAGAAAAGTGCCCCGGCTTTCCCTGAGAGCCGGGGCCGTCCAGAGGGACGATGAGAGGATCAGTTGCCGCTGAGTTCCGGCACTTCAGGGGCGCCTTTCGGCTCTGGCATCTCCCGCGGTGCGGGCGCCTTCGGCGGCATGGGGGCTTCGGCGTGGTCCCTTACGCCGCCGGTGCGGATCACCATGACATTCTTCTTACGTGCGCCGCCGGCTGCGGCGCGGTAGGCAGCCCTTTCGGCCTCTGTGATGCCCGGATGATTGCCCACGGTGGACAGGGCCCTGGCGGATTTCAGGGCCGTGCGGTCGCCCTTCACGCAGGCGATGCGAACCGTCTCCCCATCGACGTCCTTGCGCTCGATGACCCTGGCTTCGCCTTCAGCCAGAGTGTGGTTCTTGCAGGCATCTACCAGTTCCTCGATGACCTTGGCCTGGGCCTCCACACGGGCTTCGAATTCCGGGCCGAAGCGCTCCTCCATGATCTTCTCGATGCGCGCCGAGTTGGCTTCGATCCGTTTCTCGATCACCGCCATCTTCTTTTCGGCCGCAGCTTCGGCGCTCGCGCCGGTCTTGCGATTGTGCGTCTCGAAGCGGGCTTCCATTTCAGCTGCGCGGGCTTCGATTTCAGCGGCCTTGGCGGCCATCCGGGCCTCGAAGTCTTTCTCCCAGGCGGCGATCTCCTCATCCGACATTTTCGAGAAGTCGGCCTTCAGGGCTTCGACCGTGCCGATCCTGCCGAGCTCTGCGCCCAGGCTGGCCAGTTCGGTGCTCATCCGCGTGATCTCGGCAACATCGACGTCAGAGGTGACACTCATCACCAGCTTCATCATCTCCGGGCCGGTCAGTTCGGCGATATCGGCATCGATCTGGCGCTGCAGCTCATTCACTTCGCCGGGCACCGGCGGGTGCGGGATGACTTTCGCCATCGGGTCGGAGAGCAGCACGATCTGGCGGTCGGCCGCCTTGCCGTCGATCCAGAGCGTGTTGCTCTCTATACGGATTTCCTTGCTGTCCTTGTCTTTCGGTTCGGCTGCGGCTGCCACCGAGGCAGTGACCGCGAGGGTCGAGGCGCCGAACAGGAGTGCGGCTCCGAAGCCGATCATGCGGCGGCGGGATGAGGGGGCGGGATAGGCCATGCGGGTCAGTCTTTCCTTGAGGGCATGGGTCAGGGGCAGCCGGCCGGAGGCATAGGCCAGTTCCGGCAGGTGCAGTTTGGCTGCCTTGACCAGGGTGGAGCCGTACGCATGCGGACTGGTCTGGCAGCGGGCGAGCACATCGGCATCGCACGCGGCTTCCTGGTCAGTCCGGAACGCGTTGCGGGCAATATAGGCCAGAGGATTGAACCACATCGCCGCCACGAAGAGTTCATATGCCTGCAAGGCCCAGAGGTCGCCGCGGCGCACATGCATGAATTCATGCGAAAGAGCGGCGCGGGCTTCCGCCGGCGTATAGTCATCCTCGAACCAGGCGGGCATGACGACGACGGGCCGGAAAAGTCCGGTCACAAACGGACCGCGGGAGATGAGGCTCGCCACGATGCGCGGCGGGCGCTTCAGGCCCGTCTCCGCGGCGATGCGTTCGGCGAGGTCCTGCACGCGGGCGGACACCGGCATCGCCTCCCGGTCGACGACCTGCATGAATCGGGTGTGCGCGATCAGGCTGCGCGCTGCAAAGACCACCGCGCCTGCTACCCAGGCCACAGCCAGGGCCGCGAGCCCGATGGCCAGAAGGTCACTGATCAGCGAGGCACTGCTGAGGATCGCCGGCTCTTCCGTCACGGGGGCGGGCACCCAGGCCCCGCCGGGCGTAGGTAAGGTGAGCGGGGCGGCGTGGGGATCTGCCGGGGTCATGCCGGCGCCTGCAGCCGCAGACCCGGAAGCCCCAGCGAGTGCGCCCAGATCCAGATTGAGAATGGAAACCGGCGTGTGCAGGGGGGGCAGGAAGAAGCGCACAACAGGAATGGCCCACAGCAGGTAGGCAATGCCGGGCCCGAACTGCCGGGAGACGGCGCGGCGCAGCATCAGCACGACGAGGATCAGCACCGAGACGGCCAGCAGCGTTTCCAGCGCATGACCGAAATCGCCGGTTTGAATGGCGTGGATCATTTCTTGAGTTCCCCCAGGAGCTTCTCGAGTTCGGCGATGTCTTCATGCGTCAGGCCACGCGCATCGGCGAGATGCGCGACGAGCGGTGCGGCACGCCCGGAAAACACGCGGTCGATGAACTGCGTGGCGGCCTCGGCCTTGTAAGCGGCCTCATCGAGTGAAGGGAAATAGAGATAGCGCCGGCCATCCTCGACTGTCTTCAGCGCGCCCTTCTCCACGAGACGGGCCAGGAAGGTCTTCACCGTCCGGATGTTCCAGTCGCGCCCGTCACCAAGCGCTTCATGCACATCGCTGGCGGCCAGCCCGGGCCTTGCCCAGAGCACCTCCATCACTTCCAGTTCCGAAGCGGAAATCTGCGCCATGCTCCACCTCCATCCACGACTACATGCGTCGTCTATATATGACTACAGGCGTGGTCAATAGGGGCATCATGAATTCGCTGTAAGCCGCAAGTTCTGCAGCTTGCGGCGGGCCTTTGCCCTTCAAATCCGGGAATCGGTCCTGTAGTGTCACGCGTCTGTAGAGTTAATGCCGCAGGCCTGCGGCAAGGGGAGAGACATGATGAGACCCGGCGCCCTGGCGGCCCTC
This sequence comes from Hyphomonas sp., assembly GCA_046293935.1. Taxonomy (GTDB): domain Bacteria; phylum Pseudomonadota; class Alphaproteobacteria; order Caulobacterales; family Hyphomonadaceae; genus Hyphomonas. The sequence goes on along the minus strand of JBKBJF010000003.1, from coordinate 33,936 downwards.
GTCCTGCTGTTCCTGCCGGCGGGCTGCGAGACGGCCGCACCTTATGGCGGCGTCCTGGGGGGCGACCAGCGGCCTCAGTCCGGCCCGCTGACCCTGGCCGAGATCGATGCCGGGCTGCGTGAGGCGCTGACTCTCGGTACCGGGAATGTCGCAGCCCGGCTCGACCGCACGGACGGCTATTTCGGCGACCCCCGCATCCGCATCCCGCTGCCGAAGACCTACCGGGACATTCAGAAGAACCTTGCCGTGATCGGGGCCAGCGGGCCGCTGGACGATCTGGAGCTGCGAATCAACCGGGCCGCAGAGGCTTCGGTCCCGGAAGCACGCTCGCTTATCATTGCTGCCATCCGGTCGATGACGATCGAGGATGCGCTCGGCATCCTGCGTGGCGGAGACACGGCAGCTACCGATTTCCTCCGCTCACGGACGGAGACGTCCCTGACCGCAGCGTTCACACCGCATGTCCGCGAGGCGCTGGCCAGTTCAGGCGCCTTCACGGCCCTGGAGTCCTATGCCCGCAGCGCCGGCCTCGGCGGCGCCACGTCCAGCCTGCAGGCGGACCTGACATCGCATGCGGTGAGGCTCGGGCTTGACGGCATCTTCTTCTATGTGGCCCAAGAGGAAAAGAAGATCCGGGAGAATCCATTGGCGCGCACAACCCATCTGCTCCGCAGAGTCTTTGGAGCATCCGTCTGATGCGGCGCATCCGGGAGACCATAAAGCCCATCGGCGACTTTGCCGGAATCGAGTTCGGTGATCCGATCAAGCCCTATGCTGCGGTGTGGCTCCATGCGACCGGTTTCAACGCGATGACCTATCAGTCGATGCTCGCGCCGCTTGGCCTTCGCGCGCGGGTGGCGGCGCTCGATCTGCGCGGGCATGGGCGCTCGCCGCTGCCGGCGAAGGGATTGTCATCCTGGAACAGGTACCGCGATGATGTCATCGCGTTCCTCGAGCAGAAGGCGCCGCAGGGTGTGGTGCTCGGCGGGCATTCGATGGGGGGGTGCGTGGCACTTCTGGTGGCCGGCAAGCGGCCCGACCTGGTGAAGGGCCTGGTGCTGGCCGATCCCGTGATCCTGTCGCGCACGACCTATTTCTGGAACCATGTGTTTCCGCCGGTGAACTGGCTGCTCCGCCGCAACGGCATGGCGGCGCGCGCGCGCAAGCGCCGGTCTGAGTTCACGTCCTTCCGGGAGGCGCTCGAGACCTATTCCGGCCGGTCGGCGTTCAGGTCCTGGCGCGAGCCCTTCCTCGCCGACTACCTGCTCGACGGGCTGGACCGGGCCGATGGCGCGCGCAGCGACGATCCCGGCCAGACCTGGCGCCTCACCTGCACGCCGAAATGGGAAGCCAAGACCTTCCGGGCGCAGCGGCAGGCCCCGTGGAAGGCGCTGAAGAAGGTGCGCAAGAAGAAGATCCCGATCGTCATCCTGCGGCCCAACCGCGACTCGGTGATCTCCGACAAGGTCCGTGCACAGATCATCCTGCAGAATCCGTCTCTGATGATGCGTGGCATCCGCGGCACTTCGCATTTCCTGCCGATGGAAGCGCCCTATGAAGTGCGCGATCAGCTGTCCGCGTTCATCGCGCGGCTGGTGGAGCGGTTCACGCTGGAGGAAGACGGCCCCGTTGCGCGGGGCCTGCCCCAGCGGCGCAGGCGGGCGGGGTAGGCCTTGCTACCACAATTCCCTGTCCGGTGAGGCAACCCTCGCCAGCTTCCCCATCAGTCTGGCGAGTTCCGCCTGCTCCTTTGGCGACAAGGTAGCGACCAGCCTTTCCTCTTCGGACAAGGCCAATGGCACGATCAGCTCATACACCTCGCGGCCGGCTTTCGTAAGGAACAGCAGCGATCGGCGGGCATCCTCGGCGGACGGCCGGCGCTCCAGATAGCCGACCTCGATCAGCCCGGCGACCGCCCGGCTGACGGCCACCTTGTCCATCTGCGTGCGCTGGCCGATTTCGGTGGCGCTGATGCCGGGCGTGTCGGCGGTGACCGCCATCACGCGCCACTGCCAGATCGAGAGGCCGAATTCGCGGTCGTAGAGTTCGGCAATCCGCTGCGAGATGGCGTTCGACAGCACCGACAGCCGGAACGGCAGGAAGGTGGCGAGGCGCAGGGTGGCGGCGGGCTTTTCGGGCATTCTTTCCTCGTCTTGCGCTTGCAGGGCGAACCGAATTTAGTTACATATGAAACTATATTGCCGTCCCAGCAAGACAGGACCTTTTGCCATGGCTGATCTTTTCGACAACCCCGCCGGGCTCGATGGCTTCGAGTTCATCGAGTTTTCGGCCCCGGATAAGGGCATCCTGGAGCCGGTGTTCGAGACCATGGGTTTCTCGAAGATCGCCCGCCATCGCTCCAAGGAGGTCGAGCTGTGGCGTCAGGGCGGAATCAATCTGATCACCAATTACGAGCCGCGCTCGGCCGCCTGGTATTTCGCGCGCGAACATGGCCCCTCGGCCTGCGGCATGGGCTTCCGCGTGAAGGATGCCCGCAAGGCCTATGCCCACCTCCTGGCTCAGGGCGCAGAGCCCGTGCAGGTCGAAACCGGGCCGATGGAGCTGCACATTCCGGGCATCCGCGGCATCGGCAATTCGATCATCTATCTCGTTGACCGCTACGATACCGGTGCGGGTGAACTCAGCATCTACGACATCGACTTCGAATACCTGCCGGGTGCCGATCGCCACCCCGTCGGCGCGGGTTTCAAGCTGATCGACCACCTGACGCACAACGTCTATGGCGGCCGCATGAAATACTGGGCGGACTTCTACGAGACGCTCTTCAATTTCCGCGAGATCCGCTATTTCGACATCAAGGGTGAGTATACCGGCCTGACGTCAAAAGCGCTCACCGCACCTGACGGGAAGATCCGCATACCCCTCAACGAGGAAGGCAAGGGCGGCGGCGGCCAGATCGAGGAATTCCTGCGCGCCTTCAACGGCGAGGGCATCCAGCACATCGCGCTGATCTGCGACGACCTCTACGCCTGCTGGGACCGGCTGAAACAGCGCGGCGTGCCGTTCATGACCCCGCCGCCGGCCACCTATTACGAGATGCTCGCCGAGCGCCTTCCGGGGCATGGCGAGGATGTTGCCGGCCTCAAGGCGCGCGGCCTGCTCCTTGATGGCACGACCGAGGGGGGCCAGCCGCGCCTCCTGCTGCAGATCTTCGCCCAGCCGCAGATCGGCCCGGTCTTCTTCGAATTCATCCAGCGCAAGGGCGACTACAAGGAAGGGTTCGGCGAAGGCAACTTCAAGGCCCTGTTCGAAAGCATGGAACGCGACCAGATCCAGCGCGGCGTGCTGAAGACGGAAGAGAAGGTCTAGGCGTCTGTGAGATCGAGGCGGCGTTCGATGCGCGCAATGCGGACTTCCATATTGTCCATTCGGCGATTGAAACCCGCCATAGCCTCTTCCATGCTGGTCATGCGCACTTTCATCAGCTGCACGTCATCGGCCACGATGTCGAGCTTGCGCTCCATCGCGTTCATCTGTGCTTGCATCCGCTGCAGGATGGGCAGGACCAGATCGGTGACTTCGGACAAGGCCGTCTCCTTCCCGAACGAAAATAGAACAAACGGCCTGCCCGGTCAAACTCAAATGAGGCTTGCATGACCACCCCCAGACTTCGCGGTGTCCACCACGTCGCCTATCGCTGCAAGGATGCAAAGGAGACGGTGGAGTTTTACCAGAAGACGCTCGGCATGGAGTTCCAGCTGGCGATCGCCGAAGACCATGTGCCCTCGACCGGCGCCTATGATCCCTACATGCACGTCTTCCTGGATGCCGGGAACGGCAACGTGCTCGCCTTCTTCGAGCTGCCCGAGCAGCCGGAAATGGGCCGCGACCCGAACACGCCGGCCTGGGTGCAGCATATCGCCTTCCGCCTCGGGTCGCTCGACGAGCTGATGGCGACCAAGGCACATCTTGAGTCGCTGGGCATCGACGTGCTCGGACCGACGCATCACGGCATCTTCAAGTCGATCTATTTCTTCGACCCCAACGGCCACCGCCTCGAACTCGCCGCCGATATCGGCACGCCGGAACAGATGGCGCAGCTGAAGAGTGTCGCCGAGCCCATGATCGAGGAGTGGAGCGCGACGAAGAAGGCCCCTCGCCATGCAGCCTGGTTGCACGAAAAGATCAGGGAAGAGACGAAGTAGCGCCCCGATTTGAGATGGTGTCATCCCGGAAATCGCGTAGCGATTGTCCGGGACCCGGACTACAAACCAATAACGAAGACGGGGGCCCGGGCATTTGCTGCGCAACTCCCGGGATGACGAATAGCCAAGGGAAAAAAGAAATGAAGCTCGCCACCCTCCGGAACGGCACCCGCGATGGCCGCCTCGTCGTCGTCAGCCGCGACCTGACGCGCGCCACCGATGCCGCGCGCATCGCCCCGACGCTGCAGGCGGCGCTCGACAAATGGGAAATCTACGGACGCGAGCTGGCGATGCTGGCAGAGCAGGTGGAGCTGGGCTCGGTCCCCACCTTCCGCTTCCACGAGCATGACTGCGAAAGCCCGCTGCCGCGCGCCTATCAGTGGGCGGATGGGTCTGCCTATATCAACCATGTCGAGCTGGTGCGCGCCGCGCGCGGCGACAAGGTGCCGGAAAGTTTCTATTCCGACCCGCTGATGTATCAGGGCGGCTCCGACGGCTTCCTCGGCCCGCGCGAAGCCATTCCGCTGAAGGATGCCGCGTGGGGCTGCGACATGGAAGGCGAGATCGCCGTGATCACAGGGGATGTGCCGATGGGCGCGAGCGAAGCGGAGGCCGCAGCGGCCATCCGCCTTGTGATGCTGTGCAATGACGTCTCGCTGCGCGGGCTGATCCCCGGTGAACTCGCCAAGGGCTTCGGTTTCTTCCAGTCGAAACCCGCCTCGGCCTTCTCGCCGGTCGCGGTGACGCCGGACGAGCTCGGCCCGGCCTGGAAGGACGGCCTCGTTCACCTGCCACTGCGCGTCGATCTCAATGGCCAGCCCTTCGGCCGGCCCAATGCCGGTGTGGACGCCACCTTCACGCTGCCGCGCCTCGTCGCGCACGCGGCAAGGACGCGCCGTCTGTGTGCGGGCTCGATCATCGGGTCGGGCACCGTCTCCAACAAGGGCACCGATGGCGGTCCCGGCAAGCCGGTCAGCGAGGGCGGGTTCGGCTATGCCTGCATCGCGGAAATCCGCATGATCGAGACCATCCGCGACGGCGCGCCGAAAACCCCGTTCATGAAACCCGGTGATACGGTGCGCATCGAAATGCTGGACGTGAAAGGCCACTCCATCTTCGGTGCCATCGAGCAGACGGTGGAAGCTGTCTGACGATCTGTTTCAACGGATGTTGAAATCGTTCGCGGCTTCAGGCATTCACGCGGCGAAGAGTATGCTAGCTAGACCGGGGGTCACTCCGGTCCGGGCGTTGATGAGGGAGCTATCAGCCGAATGGCAGGCAAGGTTTATGGGTCCGCGAAAGAGGCGCTCGACGGCCTTCTGTTCGACGGCATGTTCATCGCAGCCGGGGGCTTCGGTCTGTGCGGCATCCCGGAGCTGTCGATCGCGGCGATCCGCGAGTCCGGCGTGAAGGATCTCACCATCGCCTCCAACAATGCGGGGGTGGATGGCTTCGGCCTTGGCATCCTGCTTGAGAGCCGTCAGGTGAAGAAGATGCTCAGCTCCTATGTCGGAGAGAATGCCGAGTTCATGCGGCAGTACCTCTCCGGCGAGCTGGAGCTCGAATTCAATCCGCAGGGCACTCTGGCCGAGCGGATGCGGGCGGGCGGCGCGGGCATTCCCGGCTTCTATACGAAGACCGGCGTCGGCACCGTGATCGCCGAGGGCAAGGAGCACAAGGACTTCAACGGCGAGACCTACATCCTCGAGCGCGGCATCTTCGCCGACCTCGCCATCGTCAAGGCCTGGAAGGCGGACACGACGGGCAATGCCATCTTCCGCAAGACGGCGCGCAACTTCAACCTGCCCGCCGCCACCTGCGGCAAGGTCTGCGTGATGGAAGTGGAAGAGATCGTCCAGCCGGGCGAGCTCGATCCCGACGCCATCCACCTGCCGGGCATCTATGTGCACCGCCTGGTGCAAGGCAGGCATGAGAAACGCATCGAGCAGCGCACGGTGCGCAAACGGGAGGCCGTGTGATGGCATGGACACGCGATGACATGGCCGCGCGCGCGGCAAAGGAACTGAAGGACGGGATGTATGTGAACCTCGGCATCGGCATCCCGACGCTGGTGGCCAACCACATTCCCGACGGCATGACCGTCACGCTGCAATCGGAGAACGGCATGCTCGGCATGGGCCCGTTCCCGTATGAGGGCGAGGAGGACCCCGACCTCATCAATGCCGGCAAACAGACCATCACCGAACTTCCGCATACGGCCTATTTCGACAGCGCGACATCCTTCGCGATGATCCGCGGTGGCAAGATCGCCATGGCGATCCTCGGCGCGATGGAAGTGGCCGAGAATGGCGACCTCGCCAACTGGATGATCCCCGGAAAGCTCGTCAAGGGCATGGGCGGGGCGATGGACCTGGTGGCCGGTGTCGGCCGGGTCGTGGTCGTCATGGATCATGCCAACAAGGCGGGTGAGAGCAAGGTGTTGAAGGCCTGTACCCTGCCGCTCACCGGAAAGGGTGTTGTCAACCGCATCATCACCGATCTCTGCGTGATGGATGTCGTCCCCGGCGGCCTGAAAGTCATTGAACTCGCCCCCGGCGTGACGATGGACGAGGTGAAGGCGAAGACCGAGGCGACGCTCGTCGCCTGAGCACGGGAAGGTAAGCCCCCTGGCGCAGCGATGGGAGGCGAGGCCCATGGCCCGGAGGCCTGACTATACGCCCTCCACGAAAATCACCCGGTAATCTGCCGCCTGGAAGCGGTGCTTCTTCGCCTCGGTATAGGCCGGGCTGTCATACCAGGCCCTGGCTTCCGGCATTGTCGGGAAGCTGAGGATCACCACGCCATCAGCGTCCGCACCTTCTGTCACCTCATGCGCGCCGTAGAATGCGAGGGGCGTGATCCTGTGGTCGCCGCGGGCGTGCCTTGCAGCTTCGGCATATCGCGCCATCGCCTCGGCATCGCGCAGCTTCTCGCGGATCAGGATCACATAGGCGGCCATGGCTGTCTCCTTCTGGCTGGCCGCAAAGGCTTCCGTCATCTCGTCCGGCCTCGCAATCCTGACGCTGCGTCGCACCCGCAAAGGGTTCCGCGCGCGGCGGAAAGCGGCTAGGGCTCGGCGCAGAAGAAAAGGCCACACCCGATGTCGCAGTTTGATGTCCTCACTCCGCTGCCCCCGGATGCGCTCCTGGGTCTCATGGCCGCCTATCGCGCCGATCCGCGCGCCAACAAGTACGACCTCGGCGTCGGTGTCTACAAGGACATGGATGGCAACACGCCCATCCTTTCGGCGGTGAAAAAGGCTGAGGCGCGCCTGATCGCCGCGCAGGATACGAAGGTCTATGAGGGTCAGCGCGGCAATACGGAGTTCTGCAGCCATGTCGAGGATTTCGTCCTCGGCAAGGGCCACCCGGCACGGACCGAAGGCCGCGTGATCTCCTTCACGGCGCCCGGCGGCTGCGGCGCGCTGTTCCAGGGCGTCAGCCTGATGCGCAAGACCGGGGCGCGCCGCGTCTGGGTGTCGCGCCCGACCTGGCCGAACCATCCGAACGTGGTGAAGTCGCTCGGCCTCGAGGTGAACGACTATGGTTATGCTGCGGGCGGACACTTCTCACCCACCAGCATGCTGGAAGACCTGCTGAAGGCCGCCGAGGGCGACGGCGTGATCGTTCAGGGCCCGTGCCACAATCCCACGGGGATCGATTTCCCGGCCGGCTTCTGGAAAGAGCTGGGTGAACTGGTGCGCGGCAAAAGGCTCGCGGCGCTGATCGACATTGCCTATCACGGCTTTGCCGACAGTCTTGAAGACGACATGAAAGGCGTGCGCGCCTTCATCGCGGCGGCCGGCGAGGCGATGATCGCCTATTCCTGCTCGAAGAATTTCGGCCTCTACCGCGAACGCACCGGCTGTTTCCTTGTCGTGGGCGAGAGCCGCGCAGGGATAGATGCGGCTTACACGCATGTCGCCGACAATGGCCGCGCGACCTGGTCCATGCCGCCCGCACATGGTGCCGGGATCGTGGCAACACTTCTCGGCGATGACGCCCTGCGTGCCGAATGGGAGGCCGAGCTGACGGCGATGCGAGAACGGATGAAATCGTTGCGCGCTGCGTTTGCCGATGCGCTAGTCGCTGCCACCGGCTCAAACGAACTTGCTCAGCTGCGCCGCCAGAACGGCATGTTCTCGCAGCTGCCGGTGTCAGCCGCGCAGACGGTTGAGCTGCGCGAAAAGCACGGCGTCTACATGCCCGCCTCCGGCCGGATCAACATTGCCGGCCTGCACCCGGACGACATTCCGAAACTGGCTGAAATCCTGGCGCCTTACCTGAAGGGATGAGCCTCAGATCGTCAGCCCCCGCGGTGCGATCCGCTCCAGCTCTGCCAGCATCTCGGGAGGGGCTTCAACAGCCTTGCGTGCATCCAGGTCGAGCGAGATGGCCACCGCTTCGCAGGTGGCCCATGGCCCACCGGTCAGAGGGTCCATGAACCAGTGCACGAGGGTGTGGGTCTTGCCCTGCACCTTGCCGAGTGAGGTGTAGGCGGCAAACACGTCTCCCGCGCGCGGCAGCCGGTGATAGCGGATGCGGTATTCCAGAACGGCAGCGCCCATGCGCCGCGCGCCGGCAAGCCTGCCGACCCGTGCACGCCAGTCGGCAAGAAGGTTGGGCACCGAATCTGAAATCCGTCCGATCACCCAATAGGGCTGCATCCAGCCATGCACGCCGCAATGGTCGGGTGGTACCGCGCCCATACCGATCAGGGGGGCGCCAAGGTTCCTGACTTTCTCAAGCGTGATCTCGTCCGGCGGCAGGCCCGGCGCATCCGGATCGAAAGAGCGGGGCCTGGCTTCGTCGGGCACCGGTCCCTTCAGGGCTTCCAGCTTCTCGCGCGGGCGGTTCGACCAGGGGAAGGGCTTGCCTTCCGCTGTGTCAACGTGAATGATCCGCGTGCGGAAGGCTGACGACAGGCTGCCATCGCCATGGCGGAGTTCCTGGTAGATCACCGCATCGCTGTCGCCAATTTCCAGCACGCAGCCCTGCATCGCCAGCGGCTTGCCGGGCAGCACCTCGCGTACGAACCGGATATGCTGGTCCACGGGCAGTATAGTGGAGGGGGAGTTGGTGCGGAAGGCGTTCGGCATGGCCGCCGCGTGCATCAGGGCGACGAGACCTTCCATCTGCTTCTCGACATAGACGCGCACATTCATGTGCCCCATCTCGTCGCAATCCCACTGGTTGCAGCTGCCCTGCCAGAGCCGGATCATGCCGCGCAGTTCCGGCAGGTGCCGCGCACTTCGACCACCGCGCGGCTCATGTGGAACCCGGCGCCGCGCGTTTCAGACTTCAGCGCATGGCTGGTGGCCACCGCGTGCAACTCCTCGGCATTGTGGCAGGTGTCGCAGATCAGGAACACGGCGGAGTGGCTGTGGCTGGTATGGCCGCAGGCGACATAGGCGTTGAGGCTCTCGATCTTGTGGACGAGGCCCGCCTCCTGAAGGAAATCGAGCGCCCGGTAGATGGTCGGCGGCTTGGCCGCGCCTTCGCCGTCCAGCCTGGCCAGCAGGTCATAGGCCTTGGCGGGGCCTGTGCTTTCCAGCAGCAGCCGCAGCACCTTGCGACGGATGCGTGTCATCCGCTGGCCCTGCCGCGCAACAAGGGCTTCGGCTTCCGTCAGGAAAGCGTCAGCATCCGCCGGGCTGCACGGCGTGTTCGCATGCCCGTGCGTATGAGGGGGGTGAGCAGCGGCCATGCCCCTATTTCGGGTGTTTTGCCGGGAATGTGAAGGGGCAGGCGTGACCCACTGGACGCTCCGGGCAAATCACCTGAGATTCACCTCACGCGCGATTCTGGTGCGGTTGTGGAGAAACAGGGAATGCAGTTATCGGAACGGGAAGGGCTCGAACTCTGGCGCAAGGCGGTCACGGCCTCGGTGCGCTCGGATGCACCGGACCTGACCGCCCGCCAGCAGGCCGTGCTGATGAGCGTTGCCCTGATGTCCGGCCCGCACACGGTGCGCGGCCTGGCCGAGCATCTCGGTGTGGCCAAACCGGCGATCACGCGGGCGCTCGATGCGCTCGAACGGCTGGATTTCATCCGGCGGATCCCGGACGATTCAGATCTGCGTTCGATCTTCATTGAGCGCACGCCTGCGGGCATGGCGTATCTGCGGGCCTTTGCGCGGCTTGTGCTGGCGGCCGCATCCGGCGAAGAGTCGGGGGGCAAGCCGCCGGCGAAACGGCCGAGCGCCGCCGCCTGAGGCCGAAGCCTGAGGCTGTCCGATGCCTGACTATGCCGATCCCCGTCTTGCCCGCCCTCCGGGCACGGCGATGCCCGTGCAGATGCTCGCGGCGGCCGACCTGCTGGAGCAGCCGCATCGTCAGGCGCGTATCGGCACACAGGTGCTGCCTGGCGAGATTGTGGATGCCTTCGGCGATGAGAACGGCTTCCGGCTCGTCCAGTGCCGTCGCGACAGGTATGCCGGGTGGGTGCAGGTTCCCATGCCGGATGCCGGGATTGTTCCGCCTACGCACAAGGTCATTGCCCGTCAGACCCTGGCCTTTGCAGCGCCAGACCTGAAATCGCCCGTGCAGGCAGAACTCTGCCTCGGCGCGCGCCTTACCGCTACGGGGACGAAAGCGGGCACGTGGATCGAGTGCCGCAGAGCGGGCTGGCTGTATGACCGCCACATCGCCCCAATCGATCAGGTGGAGGAAGACCCTGCCGATGTCGCAGAACGTTTCCTCGGTATGCCCTATTTTTGGGGCGGACGCGGCGCGCGGGGGATCGATTGCTCGGGCCTTGTCCAGCAGGCTTTCGAGGCTTGCGGCGTGCTCTTGCCGCGCGATTCCGACATGCAGTCGGCCTGGGCCGGTGATGAGGTGGACAACTGGCAGGCGCCCGGCGCGCTGAAGCGCGGTGATCTCATCTTCTGGGAAGGCCATGCCGGCATCCTGACGCGGCCGGACGAACTCCTGCATGCGAATGTCTTCCACATGGCGGTCGCCCGCGAGCCGCTGCGCGCAGCCATCGCGCGCATCCGCCCTGTGGCCGGAGAGGTCATCACCGTGCGGCGGGTGGATCTCGCCGCGGCACGCGCCAACCTGCCGGAATGGTTTCGGGCTGCGGTATGATCGCCCAGACAAAAACCCCCGGCCGGGGCCGGGGGCTCTGTCTTGCAGACCGGATGCATCAGGTCGGTTCGACTTCCGTTACCGGGGCGATTTCGCCCTCCGCAGGGGGAAGCTCGATATCGGTGGCTTCGGTTGCGCCTTCGCCTGCTTCAGGCTCAGCAGCCGAGTCAGCCGGAACGGCTTCGCCTTCAGCAGCGGCGCGCGGTTCCGGGAAGGCCGGGGCGTTCTCGGTATTGGCAGCGAGATAGGCGATCACGTTGGCGCGGTCCTGATCGCGCTTGATGCCGGCAAAGGACATCGAAGTGCCGCGGATATAGCTCGCCGGTGCCTTCAGCCAGGCATCAAGGTTCTCATAGGTCCATTCGCCTTCAGCCGCGTTCATGGCGGCGGAATAGTTGAAGCCTGCGATGTGGGCCTTGCTGGCGCCAACCGTATTGTGGAGGTTCGGGCCGGTGCCGTTGGCGCCGCCGGCATTAATCGTGTGGCAGGTGGCGCACTGGCCGGCGAACAGGCGCTCGCCGCGGCTGACATCCGCGATAGCGAGGGCGGCGCCAAGGTCAAACACGTCTTCCACCGCACCGGCGGAGGCCGCTTCGGCAATCTCGACACAGTAATGGAACTGGGCGCACATCTTCTCGCTCAGCGTCTGCTCGGCGCCGTGCTCATCGCCATGATGGGCGCTGGAATCGCCGAACACCAGGGCCGGCAGCTGCATCAGCGCCATCAGGCCCAGCGCCGTGGCCAGCAGGGCGCCGAAGATCTTGTTGAGACCGAGTTCTCCCATCGGGCAATCCTTCGAATCTGTCGCGTTATTTGCGTCTTGGCGGGCGCCTTTTGGCACGCTAACCGGGTGCGCACAATATAAACGGTGCCTCTCCGAGGCGCTGCCCCCCGGTGTCGCGGCGATCAGACGCATGTCCGGGCGGCCAGCAGGCAGGGATTTCCGGAATGACGCTCAAAATTGCCTATCAGGGCGAACCTGGCGCGAACTCGCACATCGCCTGCAGCGAAGCCTTCCCGGCGCATGAGCCGATGGCCTGCCGGACGTTTGAGGACTGTTTCGCGGTCGTGGAGCGGGGGGAGGCGGCCCTGGCCATGATCCCTGTGGAAAACACCATCGCCGGACGGGTGGGCGACATCCATTACCTGCTGCCGACCACCCAGCTGCATATCACCGGGGAATACTACCTGCCGATCCGCTTCCAGCTGATGGCGCTGCCGGGCACGAAACTGTCCGAAGTGAAAAAGGCCCGTTCGCACATCATGGGTCTCGGCCAGTGCCGCAACTTCCTGCGCCGGCATGGCATCGAGGCCGTGACTGCGGCCGATACGGCCGGCGCTGCCCGCGAGGTGGCCGAACTGAAGGACAGGTCGATTGCAGCCATCGCGCCCCGGCTGGCCGCGCAGGTCTATGGCCTGGAAATCCTCGCAGAGAATATCGAGGACGCCGCACACAACACCACGCGCTTCATCATCATGTCGCGCGAGCCGGCCGACATCGATGCCGGCGACGGCCCGGCCAAGACCGCGTTCCTCTTCGAGGTCCGCAACATTCCGGCAGCGCTCTACAAGGGGCTGGGCGGCTTTGCGACCAACGGCATCAACATGACCAAGCTGGAGAGCTATCTCGTCGGCGGCTCGTTCGAAGCCTCGCAGTTCTATGCCGAGATCGAAGGCCACCCGGACGAGCGTCCCGTGCAGCTCGCGCTGGAGGAACTGGGCTTCTTCTCGCAGTCCCTGAAAATCCTCGGCGTGTTCCCGAAGGCAACCGGCGCGAAGCTCTAGCGCCGTGCGGTTTCCAGCCGTGTCAGTCCGCAGGCGGCGGTGATTGCCGGCTCGACATGATCGACGAAAAGCTTGGCCTTGCCGCGCAGCTTGCCTGAAGTCCACACCGCATGGATCGGCAGGCTCGGCCCTTGCCAGTCCGGCAGGACACGGACGAGGCGCTGCGCGCCGGTGCATTCCGATGCGAGCCAGGCCGGCGCCAGCAGCAGGCCGATGCCGCCTGCGGCCGCTTCCAGAAGCGTCTCGCCGGAGGAGGCGCGGAACGGTCCGTCCACGCGCGCTTCGACATGCTCCCGGCCATTCGTCAGGTCCCAGACGGTCTGGCGCATGTGGCGGAAGACGACCGCATGATGCCGGTCAAGGTCCGACGGATGCTGCGGCGTGCCGTAACGCTCGAGATAGGAGGGCGAGGCCCACACGGCCTGCGCAGCCTCGCCAACCTTCTTTGCCATCAGGCGCGAGTCGCGCAGCTCCCCGAGGCGGAAGGCGATGTCGACAGCTTCGGCGACAAGATCGGTCAGCGCGTCATCGGAAATCAGGTCGACACGGATGCTTGGCCACAGGGCCAGGAAGCCCGGCACCTCCGGCGCGATCACACGGCGGCCGAAGGAATGCGAACAGGAGATGCGCAGCAGCCCGACGGGTGAATGTTCCAGTCCGCGCGCTTCCGCCTCTGCCTCATCGAACTCGGCGAGAATGTCGGTGGCGCGCCGGTAGAAGCGTTCTCCCGCCTCTGTCAGGCTGAGCGCACGCGTCGTGCGCTGGAACAGAGTGGTGCCGAGCGCGGCCTCCAGATCCTGCACCCGGCGTGAGACCGTCGGCTGGCCGAGTTCCAGATCCGCCGCCGCGCGGGAGAAGCTGCCGGCGTCCGCCACGCGGATGAACAGGCGCATTGCATCAATCCGGTCCAAGATCATTCCCCGCATGCCAGAGCGTCAGAGACATATGATATGAGCAGACCTTCTGCGAGGGGGGGCATCGCCAGTGTGCTCACGCAGGCGTGATGTCTGTTCACAAACCCGTGCTTTGAGGACGGCGCCGCACCTGTGCCAGATAGATGCGAGCAGCGATGTCCGCCCGGCATCTCCTGCGCATGCGGACTGCCTACCCGTACCCCTCGCAGTCCACATCCTGGCCGCGGAGCGCCGATCTCCCCCTCCCATGCACTCCGCGGCCAGCCATGCATGCGCATGGCCCGTTTCAAGTCGCGTGGTTGACACAAGATGCGTGGGATATGTTTCGCGCGTGCAGCAAACCTGTCCCTCGATCACGCGACAGACCACGCGTTCCAGACTGTATCTCAACTACAACACTCATATACAAAAGAGCCGTCGAAGGCCTTGGAGAAAGTCGCCACGTTCACCTGAGCGACAGCCCGCAACCCTTGCCGGAATGTCCTGTGCGATCTCATGCGCAATGTGAGCGCTAGGATGCGCGGGCCTGAAGCGAGGCGTATGGATGGGAGAACAGCGGCTCGCCGGGCCTGTGGATAACCTGCTCTGCGTGCCTGTTCCTGATGAAGCTCCGCAGGGGGTAGAGGCGCAGTGGATGCAGAGACCGAAACTTCCGGCACCGCTTGAAGAGTGCGGCTAAAATCCTTGAAAAACAAAAGAAAACGGGCGAGCCGCAGCTCGCCCGTTTGATGTGAAGATCGTCCGTAGACTTACTTCTTTTTCGCCGGCTTCTTGGCGGCGGGTTTTTTCGCAGCGGCCGGTTTCTTGGCGGCGGCCGGCTTCGCAGCAGGCTTCTTCGCGGCGGGTTTTTTCGCAGCCGGTTTCTTGGCGGCGGGTTTCTTTGCAACTGCCATCTTCGATCTCCTTTGTATGGCAGCCCAATAATATGCTGATTCGTGGGAAATCAACTCCCCATTTTCATTTTTCAGGCGAAATCTTGTATCCGTCCGTGTACGGTCAATCGTTCCGGAAGGCCCATGCCTTCATGATATGGTGCGCAATCGCCTGCGGCGGCGGGCAGAACAGCTCGGCATGCGTGCCGTGCAGGATGTCCCGCATCTCCTGGCGAGGAATCCAGCGCGCGCTCTCGAGTTCCTTGGAGTCGATGCGGATTTCCTCGCTGTCTGCGGGCAGGATGAAGCCCATCATCAGGGAAGACGGGTAGGGCCAGGGCTGGCAGGCGACATATTCGGCCCGTGCCGGGTCGCATACGATCCCTGCTTCCTCGAACAGTTCGCGTGCGGCAGCCTGCTCGATCGTCTCGCCGGGCTCGCAGAAGCCCGCCAGGCACGACATGAAGCCTGCCGGCCAGAATTTCTGCCGCCCGACGAGGGCCTTGTCGCCGCGAACCGCAAGCATGATCGCGACGGGATCGGTGCGCGGGAAATGCTCGCTTCCGCACAGCGCACACTGTGCCTTCCAGCCCGCATCGACGATGCCATTGCGCCCGCCGCACTTCGCGCAGAAGCCGTGCGAGCCATGCCAGAGGAACAGGCTGCGCGCGGTTGAGGCGCAGTTGGCATCCATCGCAGGCATGCGCGCAGCGGCCTGGCGGAAATCCAGGAACTCGCCGATGCCATCGATCAGCGAACCGGAAAGCTCGAAGCGCGGTGGCAGGTCGACGGCAAACACCGGCGCGCCGGTCTTGTCCTCACCGAGGAAAAGCCGCGGCGAGCCGGGCGAGACACGCTCGATCTCCGGCCCCATCCAGACAAGGCCGCCATCGCGCGCCACCAGCGGGGCGCCCTCGCGCAGCACAAGGATCAGCGCCGTCTCCTGCCGGAAAGCGGTCTCAAGCCAGGCCTCATCCGTGCGGCGGTGTGCGGCGCGGTTGATGGGCTTGGCGGCGAGCGGAATATCGTTCGAGTTCGTCATGGCGCGGCAACTTATCCGGTTTCGCGTGCAAGGGAACGGGCCCCGCAACGTCACGCATCCGCCTTTACTCCGCCTCAGTCTGGTGTGCTAAGTCCTGAAAACACAGGGAGGGGAGTCCCATGAAAGTGAGAATCGCGGCGAGCCTGGCGGTGCTGATGATGGCCGCAGGGGCCTGCACCACGTCCGGCAGGACATCTGCAACGCCTGCAGCTGACCTGGCAGCGGCGCCCGGGCCGAAGGTCAACCGCTTTGCCGGAATGACGCTCGGCGAGATGGATTTGTCCGTGCCCGCCTATGCCGATCCGGCGCTGGACGGGCTGCGCTCGGTACAGCTCTCGAGGTTCAACAGTGAGGAAGAACTGCTCAGCTGGCTGAAGCTGACGCGCGCGGCTTCCGAGAAGCGTGGCGCCTACTGGTGGCGGCGGATGGCGTATGCGACGATGCCGGCGCCGGTGGCCGAGAGCGCCGCGCCGGGGTCTGCGCCGCCGCCGCCTCCACCCCCTCCGCCCGCTGACTCTGCGCCTGCCGCCGAAGCCTCCATGGAGGCGATCACGGTCACCGGCTCGGTCATCCCGGGCGATCCGGCCAATCCGGAGATCACCAACAACCAGAAGGCCGGCGTCGACGAAGGCGGCATCGTCAAGCAGATCGGCAATTATCTCATCGTGCTTCAGGATGGCCGCCTGTTCGTCACGGATCTCAAGCCCGGCGGCGTCAACGGCCTGAAGCTCACCGACCGCGCCAATGTCTACCGTTCCAGCAACGAGGACACCTGGTATGACGAGATGCTCGTGGCCGGGCGCACCATTCTGGTCACCGGTTATTCCTATGCCGAGAATGCGAGCGAGTTCACCGTGCTGAACCTCTCCGATGACGGAAAGGTCACGCGCCAGGCCACGTTCTATATCTCGTCTGACGACTATTATTCCGGCAGCAACTACGCGACGCGGATGATCGACGGCAAGCTGGTGATCCATACGCCGATCTATGCCTCCGGGCGCACCTTCTGGGATGCGTTCGATCCGCCGGAGATCCGCGAATGGCGCCAGGAAGGCCCGGACGGCGAGCGCACCCATCTGCGCGGCCGCCCGCTGTTCCGCGCCGAGGATGTCTGGATGCCGGTGCAGCGCGTACTCGAACCGGTGATCCATACCGTGACGGTCTGCGACATTTCCGGTGCGACGGATGCTTCCGCGCCGCTGTGCAAGGCCACCGCGATCGTCGGCCCGCAGCAGCACACCTTCCTCGTCACCAGGGATGCATTCTGGCTCTGGATGAGCCCGAGTCTGAGTGAAACCGGTCACGAGGTGGATGAGACGAAAGAAGAGGTCTGCTTCGCGCGGCAGGGCCATGCGCCGGTGCGCGAGCTGGCACAGTCCGCGCTTGTCCGCCTGCCGGTCAATGGCGAGACACCGTCCGTGCTCGGTGTGCGCGGCGCGCCGCAGAACCAGTTTTCGATGGACATGGATGCCGGCACCTTCCGCGCCGTGGTCGACTGGAACTCGGCGTTCTGCGACCGGCGCTATGACATGCCGGCCATGCTCACCTTCTTCGACACGCCGCTGACGGCACTCAGCGATAGGTTCCGCGACGAAGCCGGCGGGCGCTATGTGCCGCTGCCAACGCCGGGCACGGAATCCTACGAGGCCCGCTTCACCGAGGACTATCTCGTCTACGGCGCGCGCGACACCTGGGGCACATGGGCACCCTCGGAAGGCGATGATCCGGTCGAGGATGGCCGCGCTGTCATCGTGCCGGTCGGCAATCCCATGTGGCCGATCACCGTCACTGTACCGCACGGCGTCATCCGCGCCGAGCGGGCCGGACCATACATGGCCCTGACCGGCTACCGGGATCACAAGGGACTCAGTGTCTCGCTGATCGACCTGCGCCGCGAGGAGCCCGGGGTTGCCAGCAGCATCGTTCTGGAGAACCGGTTCGAGAGTGAGAACCGCAGCCATGCCTTCAACAGCCGCATAGGCGCAGATGGCGAAGGGCTGATCGGCCTGCCAACGGTGAGCCGCTCTGAGGAGTCGGAGCGCTGGTGGTGGTGGTCGGAATCGTCCGACATCAGCTATCTCGCTGCCGGCAAGGCCGGCCAGCTCAGCCTTGCCGGCGAGCTGATCGCCACCCGCCAGGATCCGGATGCCGGCCTGCCGTCAGGCTATGAGTGCGAAGTGTCCTGTGTCGACTGGTATGGCAATGCCCGGCCGATATTCACCGGCGGGCGCTATCTCGCCCTGATGAATTCCGAACTCGTCGAGGGCGAGCTGGCCGATGGCAAGATCAGGGAAATCCGCCGCATCGACCTGACCGCAAAGCCGGAGTGATCCGCCCTCCCCCCGGAGATCAGGTCGTGGCCCCGCCCGCGCGGGCGTTGAGGTGGTCAACCAGCTCCGGGGTGATCGTGCCGGTCACGGTCAGGCCTTCCATCGTCTGGTAGTCCCGGATTGCTCCGGCCGTGCGCGGGCCGACCACGCCGTCCGGCGCACCGGCATCGAAGCCGAGGCGGCCGAGCGCCGTCTGCACTGCCTGCACCTGCAGCGGGTTGCCGGTGTTCCAGCGCTGCGCGCCGAACTTTCCGTTGGCCAGCCCGTTGGCGGGCACCGCCTTCCAGGCTTTCGCGCGTTCCTGTGCGTCCAGCGATTCCGACATCGTCACCCGCTTGCGCAGGTTGGCGGCTTCCTGTTTCGCACCCTCATCGCCCGCCAGGGCGGCCACCTCGAACCAGAACAGCGCTTCGGCGAGATTCTTTGCGGTGCCGATGCCTTCGGCATGCACCACGCCGAGATTGTATTGCGCGTCGACGAGACCATGCGTCGCGGCGGCATTGAACCAGGTCACCGCATCCGGCTCCGACCGTGGCCCGCCTTCGCCTTCGGCGAGGAACAGGGCGTAGTCATACATCGCGCCGACATGGCCGGCCTCGGCTGCCTTCTGGATCAGGTTGCGGGCTTCGGCGAGGTCACGCTCCACGCCGTTGCCGCGTTCATAGAGCTTGCCGAGATCGTACTGGGCCGGGGCCACACCCTTCTGGGCGGCGCGGCGCAGGAAAGAGGTCGCGGCCTCGAGATCGCCTTCCTTCAGTTTCACCTGGGCAAACTGGTACTGCGCCACGGCATTGCCGGCATTGGCTTCCGTCTCGACACTGACGACTGCAGGGATGCGCGGAAAACCGGCGTCCGTGCGCGCGGCCATCCGAACCGGGGCAGGGCGGGTGTCGGCAGTGCCAGCGGCCGGTGCAGGCGGGGTGCCGGCCTCGATTGCGGCGGCGGCGGTCATGATGGTCTGGATCGCGGCCTGCTCCGGCGTCAGCTCGGGCTTCGGTTTCGCTTCGGCTTTCGGCGTGGTGGCCGGAGGTTTCGGCTTCAGGCTCGGAGCAGCGGCCGGCGCATCTGAGGGCTGAGGGGCCGGTGCTGTGATGGCGGCCGTCAGGGTGGCGATGTCCACCGGGCCAGCCTCAGGCGCGGCCGATGCCGCTGCGGCTTCTGCCATGGCAAGAATCTCCGTCGGGCTGGTCTCTGCCGGTGATGCGTCCCCGAACAGATCCGCGGACACCATCGCCGAGTCGTCCTCGAACAGCACCTCTTCAGCATCGGCTTCTGCCATCCGTGTGCCTGCGGGCGTGCCGGTCTGCGGATCGACATAGGTGTCGACCGGGCCGGCCATCGTGGGCCGTGGCGGCTGCTTGCCGCGCAGGTAGAGGTATCCGCCGACGCCTGCGCCGGTCATCACCACCGCGCTGGCAGCGAGATAGAGCGGCAGCTTGGACACGCCGGACTTCGGCCCGGCGGCGGGGGCTTCGGCCGCAGCGGGTTTCCTCGCCGGGCGGGTGTTCTGGTCGGCGGCAGCCATCGCGGCACGCCGCGCGCGGGCGATATAGTCGCTCGTCTCGTCATCACGGGCATCCGCAGCCGCGCCGGTCTCGGCCAGGACACGGGCGAAATCCGGTTCTTCGTCGAAGATGTCGGACTCGCGCGTCTCCCTGTGGCTGTGCTCGAGGCTGTCATCCAGCATCTCGAAGCCATCCAGTTCCGAGACCGGATCGAAGCCTGCGCCATCATCCGCCGGCGGGGGTGTGGCTGCAGCCGCAGCCGGCGGCGGGGGCTCTTCCTCTCCGTCGAGGCCGGCATAGAGATCGTCCTCATCCGGCACTTCGGCGATATAGCTGGGCGCTTCTGCTGCCGGCACCGGCGTGGCCGGCGTGATCCGTCCTGCGGCCGCGCGGATGGCATCGAAATCGGCCTTGTACGGACTTTCCGCAACGGCCTCGTCCACCACTTCCCAGCCAGTGAACCCGGCCTCGAATGCCTCATCCTCTGCAGGCGGAACACTCGCGAAGATATCCGCCGCCGGGCTTGCCGCAGGCATTGGCGCGGCCGGCGCTTCCGGCTGCAGCACGGGCGGTGGCACCGGCACATCCGGCGGCGTGGTGAAGGCTTCAAGGCTTTCCAGGCGGCTGGCCAGCGCCGCGATCGCGCGCTGCACGGGTGACAGCGAGTCGGCCGACTGGGCCTGCATCTGCTCCAGTCGCTGCGACACGCTGGCCAGCGCATCCGACAGGCGCGCATCGGAAGCCTGGCGCATGCCCTCAATGTCCTGCGCGAGCGCGGTGAGAGCTTCGTCCTGGCGCTTCTGAAGCCGCACGGCGGCGACCGTGACCTGCTCGCCGACCTGCTCGATCGCACCGGCATTGCGGATCTCGCTCTCCTCGAGGCGTTCCTCGACATGCGTTGCCAGCGCTTCGATCTGCTGGGCAACGCTGGCGCCCAGCTTGCCGATCTCTTCCTGCACCTGCGCGGTGACATCGCGGCCGCCGCGTTCGACTTCTGCCAGCCGGGTCTTCAGTGCGCCGACGTCTTCGGCATAGCGGGCATCCTGGGCTTCGGCGGCGCGGGCGATCTCGCTGGCCATCTCCAGACGGGCGGTGTCCACGGCCATGCGCACCGAACGGGCGAGGTCCTCGAAGCGCTGCTCGAATTCCTGCTTCAGGCGTTTGGCCTGTTCCGGATCGACCTGCGCGGCCACCGCTTCGATCCGCTCGTCAAGGTGGGCGAAGGTCTGCTCGAGACTCTTCAGAGCGGTGTCGGTGTTGGTCTCGGCGCGGTTCAGCCGCTCCTGGATGCGCAGCAGCGTGCTCTCCATCGAGTCGAGCGCGCCGGAAACATCCGCCTCCACCGCGCTGAGGCGCGCTTCGGTCTGGCCGGATTGCGCAAGGCGTTCCTGCACCTGCGACTCCAGTGCGCCGACGCGCTCGGCCAGCTGGCGGGCCTGTCCTTCGGCACGAAGCTCCGCCTGCTGTACAGCGCGTTCGACGCGCGCGGCTGCATCCGACAGCGTGCGGTCGACGCGCGCTTCCATGCCTTCCACGCGGTCGTGCATGTCGGCGAAGCCGGATTCGATCCGGCCCTTGATCGCGGCGGTTTCGTTCTGCGTCAGCTCGCCCTCGTGGTAGACATGGCTCGCCAGCTTGCCGAGGGCATCCTCCAGCGTCTTCAGGGCCTCAACAGTGCGGGCGCCCTTGTCGTCCTGTTCGAGGCGGCGCACTTTCGTCTGCAGCGCCTCGTGCGTGGCGCGCATCTCTTCGATCAGGCCCTCGACATGGCCGGCGACGGCTGCGGTCGTCTGCTCGGCATTCTGAAGGCGGGCGACGAGCCCGAGCACGGTATGGTCGATGCCGTTGATGGCGAGGGTCGAGCGCGCTTCAGTTGCCTCGATGCGTCGGGTGAGCCGGTCAAGTGCTGTGGCCGTGTCGTATACCGGGGGCGGGGCGGCTGGCGGCTGGGCCGGCATCGCGGTGCGGCGCGTATAGGAGTAGGGCGTCTCCATCGGCTGCGGCGGGGGCGGCGGCTCCTCGGCCGACATCAGCAGGCGGTTGAGGTACTCGCCCAGGGTGATGCCCTCGGCCATGGCAGCTTCCCGCGCGGCTTCGCGGGCCCGCTGGTCGAATGCCCGCCCACTCCAAGGTCCGCCCTGACTCATGTGATCTTCCTCACGCCGGGGCCGCCCTCCGCATGGTTAAGGAGAACGGCGGATTTGTTTACACCCGCTCAGAAATGGCCCGGTGTCTGTTAAGGGCGCGTTAAAGGTAAGATTCTTCGCCGTTTTCGCTCCTGGTGGGATAAAACGTGCAAAACCTTCCCTTAGCGTAAGCGGAAATTTACGTTGACGTTCAGGGAAAGCCTTGCTTACATGCTGGATATAAGAAGACACGCCAACCCAGGGAGAGACACGTCATGCAACACCCTCATCGTACCGCCTCGTCCATCTCGGCCGCCGATTCGCGCACCTACACGATCTCGGAACTGGCCCGGGAATTCGGTGTCACGCCCCGTGCGCTGCGCTTCTATGAAGACAAGGACATGCTGCATCCCGCCCGGGATGGCATGATGCGCCTGTATTCCAACCGCGACCGCGCCCGCCTGACGATCATCGTGCGGCTGAAACGCCTCGGCCTGCCGCTGGCCGACATCCGCGAGATCCTCGACCTGTATGCCCTGAATGACGGCAAGCGCGCCCAGACGCGGATGATGCTGGAGAAGTTCCGCAAGCAGGCCCGCGAGCTGGAAGTGCAGCGCCAGGACATCGAAACCGCGCTGACCGAGCTCTACAAGGGCATCGAGTGGCTGGAAGACCTCGTCTCCAACAACGGCCAGTCGGAAGAGACCAAGCGCCAGGCGGCGGCCTATGAGCAGGTTGCCCGCAAGCAGCTCGACGAAGTCTGAGTCGCCGCCTACCGGTAAAATTGTAGATCACCGGCGCGTGTTGGAATGACTTTTCCAACACGCTTTGCCATTCAAGGCCGCAAACATCCTGTTTGAAAGGAGCCTGTCTGATGCCGCGTTATGACGCCCCCGTCCGTGACATGCAGTTCGTGCTGCATGAAGTGCTGCAACTCCAGAACTATTCGAACCTGCCGGGCTTTGCCGAGGCCACGCCGGAGACAATCGACCAGATCCTCGAGGAAGGCGCGAAATTCGCCAAGAATGTGCTGTTCCCGCTGAACGCGGTGGGCGACCGTCAGGGCTGCCGGCGCAATCCGGACGCCAGTGTCAAGACACCCGATGGCTTCCCGGAGGCTTTCCGCCAGCTGGTGGAGAACGGCTGGCCGCTCCTGTCGGCGCACCCGGAGATGGGCGGGCAGGGCCTGCCGCATGCCGTCAACATCGCCTGGACCGAGATGGTTTCGTCCTCGAACATGGCCTTCGGCATGTATCCGGGCCTGACCCACGGCGCCTACCAGGCGCTGATGGCGGGCGGCTCGGACGAACTGAAAGCCAAGTACGGCCCGAAGATGGCTTCAGCCGAGTGGGCCGGCACCATGAACCTGACCGAGCCGCATTGCGGCACCGATCTTGGCCTGATGAAGACCAGGGCCGTGCCGCAGCCCGACGGCACCTACAAGATCACGGGCCAGAAGATCTGGATTTCAGGCGGCGAGCAGGACCTGACCGAGAACATCATCCACCTCGTGCTCGCCCGCATCGAAGGCGCGCCGGAAGGCATCAAGGGGGTCTCGCTGTTCGTCGTGCCGAAATACCTCGTCAACGACGATGGCACGCTCGGCGCGCGCAACAGCTGTTCGTGCGGCGGCCTTGAGGAGAAGATGGGCATCCACGGCAATGCCACCTGCGTCATGAACTATGACGGGGCGACCGGATGGCTCGTCGGCGAGGAACACAAGGGCATGCGCACCATGTTCGTGATGATGAACGAGGCCCGCCTCGGCGTCGGCCTGCAGGGCCTCGCCCAAGCAGAGATCGCCTATCAGAACGCGCTCGATTTCGCCAAGGACCGGGTGCAGGGCCGGGCCCTGACCGGCCCCGCCGCACCTGACAAACCGGCCGACCCGATCATCGTGCATCCGGACGTGCGCCGCATGCTTCTGGAGCAGAAAGCCTTCATCGAGGGCGCCCGCGCCTTCACCTACTGGATGGCCTTCCAGGGCGACCTTCAGCACAAGTCGCCGGACGCCAGGGTGCGCGAGAAGGCCGGAGACTTCATGGCCCTGCTGACGCCGGTGGTGAAAGCCTACCTCACTCACAAGGGCTATGAGAGCGCCAATCTCGGCCTGCAGGTGCATGGCGGCTCGGGCTTCACCCGCGAATGGGGCCTTGAACAGTTCGTGCGCGACTGCCGCATCACCCTGATCTATGAGGGCACCAATGGCGTGCAGGCGCTCGACCTCGTCGGCCGCAAGCTTGGCGCCAATGGTGGCCGGGCGGTGTTCTCCTTTTTTGCCGAGATCGACGAGTTCGTGGCGGCGAGCGAAGGAGTGGCGGGCCTCGATCCCTACCTCGAAGGGCTCAAGACGGCCCGCGCCCAGCTGCAGGACGGCACGATGTGGCTGATGCAGAACGGCATGAGCGACTTCAACAATGCCGGCGCCTCCAGCCATGACTACCTGCACCTGATGGGCCTGACGGCGCTGGCCTATATGTGGGCGCGCATGGCAAAGATCGCCCTGGAGAAGACAGGATCGGGCGATCCCTTTTATGCCGCCAAGCTGGCCACCGGGCGCTATTTCGTCGAGCGCATGCTGCCGGACACGGCTGCCCACCTCGCCAAGGTGAAGACCGGGGCGGCCGCCATGATGGCTCTCAGCGAGGCCCAGTTCTGATACACTGCTGACGCTGCGGCACGGATGGCGCATCCGTGCCGCAGCCACTACATGCTGACGTGAACGTAAGCGGCAACCCGCGTGCCGCGAGGTACCCGGAGAGAACTGATGCGTGAGAGCCCCCTGAATGTTCCCAAGCCCGCCTGGCGGCAGGGTGAGGAACTCGACATCTTTGCCGATGCCGTCGGCAGCTTCTTCGAGAAGGAATGCGCCCCGCATGTCGCCGCCTGGCGCAAGGCCGGCATCGTGCCGCGCGAGATCTGGAAGAAGGCCGGCGAGATGGGCCTGCTCGGCGCTTCCGTTCCGGAAGAATATGGCGGCGCGGGCGGCGACTTCCGGCATGAGGCGATCATCATCGAGCAGCAGCAGTGGAAGGGCATCGACGGCTTTGGCATCACGCTGCACAACGCCATCATCGCCCCCTACATCACCGCCTACGGCACCGAGGAGCAGAAGCGCCGCTGGCTGCCGAAAATCTGCTCGGGCGAGATGGTCACCGCCATCGCGATGACGGAGCCGGGCGCGGGCTCAGACCTGCAGAACATCAAGACGACCGCAAAGCGTGACGGCAACGAGTATGTCATCAACGGCTCGAAGACCTTCATCTCGAATGGCCAGACCGCCAACCTGATCCTGGTGTGTGCCAAGACCGACCCCACCAAGGGGGCCAAGGGGATTTCAATCGTCTGTGTCGAGACGGAACCGGTGGAAGGCGAGGGTGGCTTCCGACGCGGGCGCAACCTCGACAAGGTCGGCCAGCATGCTGCCGATACGTCCGAGCTGTTCTTCGATGACGTGCGCGTGCCCGCCACACATCTGCTCGGCGACGAAGAGGGCAAGGGCTTCATCCAGCTGATGCAGAAACTGCCGCAGGAGCGGCATGTGATCGGCCTGCAGGGCATCGGCATGATCGAGCGCGCCATCCACGAGACAGTCGCGTATGTCAAGGGCCGCAAGGCTTTCGGCCAGACCATCTGGGATTTCCAGAACACCCAGTTCAAGCTGGCCGAGTGCAAGACCGAGGCGACGGTGGCCAAGGTATTCGCCGATCACTGTACGGAGCTTCTGCTGAAGGGGGAACTCGACGCCGCGACCGCCTCGATGTCGAAATACTGGATCAGCGACCTGCAGTGCAGGATCATCGACGAATGCCTGCAGCTGCATGGCGGCTTCGGCTATATGGACGAGTATCCCATCGCCCAGATGTATGCCGATGCGCGCGTGCAGCGCATCTATGGCGGCGCGAACGAAGTGATGAAAATGCTGATCGCGAGGACGCTTTAACTTGAGGAAAGAGCCCCCTCTGTCTCGCTGCTGCGCAGCGATCCACCTCCCCCGCTTCGCAGGGGAGGATAAGAGGGCGTCCGGATGCGAGGCCCTCCTCCCCCGCTTGCGGGGGAGGTGGCCCGAAGGGCCGGAGGGGGAAGCTGGCCATGCCTGACCGGCACCTCCTCCGTGACGTGTTCCCGGTGCCCGCGCGAAGCTCGGTCTCCCTCGGCTTTGAACTGCTAGAACTGGACGCGAAGGCGATGACCGCGCGCGTCCGGTTCAACGGCAGCCCGGATTTCACCAATCCCGCCGGCTATATCCAGGGCGGTTATCTCGTCGCCATGATGGACGATGCCATCGGCATGCTGGCGACGGTAAAGGCCGGTACCCCGAAATATCCGTCTACGGTAGATCTGCACACGCATTTCCTCCGCCCTGTCCGCACCGGTCCCATCGAAGTGGCGGCCCGTCTGCGCAACATCGGCCGCGCTATGGTTTTCGCCGAAGCCGGCCTCTACGACTCGCGCGGCAAGGAAGCCGCGCGCGCCACTGCCTCACTGACACTGAACCCGGTGAAAGCACCGGCGACCCTATCCTGATCCCCCGAAAGGAGCCTACCATGCCCGAAGCCTATATCTACGATGCCGTGCGCACCCCGCGCGGCAAGGGAAAATCCAGCGGCGCGCTGCACGAGATCACCTCGCTCAGCCTTGCCACCCAGGTTCTGCAGGCCATCCGTGACCGGAACAATCTCGACACCTCGAAGGTGGACGATGTGGTGCTTGGCTGCGTCTCGCCGGTGGGCGAGCAGGGCGCCGACATCGCGCGCATTGCTGTGCTCAACGCCGAATATGCCGAAACCACGGCCGGCGTTCAGATTGACAGGTTCTGCGCATCCGGTCTCGAAGCCTGCAACATGGCGGCGGCGAAGGTCATCTCCGGCGAAGCCGACATGGCAATCGGCGGCGGCGTCGAATCGATGAGCCGTGTGCCGATGGGGGCCTCCGGCGGGGCCTGGTCGACGGACCCGCAGGTTGCGCTGAAGACCTATTTCGCGCCGCAGGGCATCGGTGCTGACACGATCGCCACGAAGTACGGCTTCAGCCGCGACGACGTGGATGCCTTCGCGCTGGAAAGCCAGAAGCGCGCGGCGCGTGCCTGGAAAGAGGGCCGGTTTGCGAAATCGGTGATCCCGGTGCGCGACCAGATGGGCGGCATCCGGCTCGCGCATGACGAGCACATGCGCCCGGACACGACGATGCAGTCGCTTGCCGCGCTGGAGCCGTCCTTCTCGGGCATGGGCGCGATGGGTTTCGACGAAGTGATCAAGCAGCGCTATCCGGAGCTTGAGAAGATCAATCATGTCCACCATGCCGGCAATTCGTCGGGCATCGTGGATGGCGCCTCAGCTGTGCTCTTCGGTTCGAAGGAGATGGGCGAGGCACTCGGCCTCAAACCAAGGGCAAAAGTGCGCGCGATGGCCTCCATCGGCTCCGAGCCCGGCATCATGCTGTCGGGGCCGACCTATGTGACGCAGAAAGTGCTGAAGAAGGCCGGCATGAATGTTGGCGACATCGACATCTACGAACTCAACGAAGCCTTCGCTTCGGTCGTGCTGCTGATGATGAAGCTGCTTGATATTCCGCACGAGAAGATGAACGTGAATGGCGGCGCCATCGCGATGGGCCATCCGCTGGGCGCAACCGGCGGCATGATCCTCGGCACGGTGCTCGACGAGCTTGAGCGCGCAGACAAGGAAACCGGCCTCATCACGCTCTGCGTCGGTGCCGGCATGGGCACGGCGACAATTATTGAGCGCGTTTGATCTCCACACGGACTAATTGGAACTGATACAATGAACCTTGAAACTTTCAAATGGGACATCGATGCCGACGGCATCGCCCATGCCATCTTCGATGTGCCGGGCCGCAGCATGAACACGCTGACCGGCAAGGCAGTTGCTGACATCATCGCGATCACGAAAGAGGTCGCCACGAATGACGCCATCAAGGGCCTCGTACTCTCGTCCGGCAAGGCGAGCGGCTTCTGCGCCGGTGCCGATCTCGGTGAAATGGGCGACCGGGCCGGCGGCGGCGGCGATAAGGCTAAAAAGTCCGCAGACGAACTGAAGAAGGAACAGTTCGAAGCCGGCTTCTCGCTGAACGGCACGCTGCGCAAGCTGGAAACCTGCGGCAAGCCGGTGGCGGTGGCGCTGAACGGCCTTGCTCTCGGTGGCGGTCTCGAAGTGGCGCTTGCCTGCCATTACCGCGTCGCGGCGAATGACAATCCGAAGATCCAGTTCGGCCTGCCGGAAGCCAAGATCGGCCTGCTGCCCGGCGCCGGCGGCACCCAGCGCCTGCCGCGCCTGATCGGCATCCAGGCGGCACTGCCGCTGATCCTGCAGGGGGAATCCTTCGATGCCCAGAAAGCCCATGCGATGGGCGTGGTGCAGGAACTTGCTCCGGGTGCGGAGACGGTGGCCCGCGCCAAGGCCTGGGTCAAGGCCAACCCGAAGGCAAAGGCGCCGTGGGACGAGAAGGGTTTCAAGGTGCCGGGCGGCGTGCCGCACAAGTCGCCGGGCGTCGGCCAGGTGGCGACGATGGCGAACATGATGCTGGCGGCCAAGACCTACGGGAATTTCCCGGCGCAGAAGAACATCCTCTCCTGTATATATGAAGGCATCCAGGTGCCGATCGATGCCGGACTGCGCATCGAGACACGCTATTTCATCAACACCCAGCAGCGTCCCGAGGCGAAGGCGATGATCCGCTCGCTGTTCCTCTCCACGCAGGCGCTGTCGAAAGGCGCGAACCGTCCGGCGGGCTATCCGCAGACGCAGTTCAGGAAGATCGCCGTCATCGGGGCCGGCCTGATGGGCGCGGGCATTGCCTATGTGCAGGCCAAAGCCGGCATTCCGACCGTGCTGGTGGATGTGACTCAGGAGGCCGCCGAGAAGGGCAAGCAATATTCCGTGCGCCTCGTCGAGAAGGACATCTCGCGCGGCAAGCTGTCGAAGGAGAAGGGCGATGCGCTGCTCGCGCTGATCACGCCGACGACGTCCTATGACGCGGTGAAAGGCGCCGACCTCGTGATCGAGGCGGTGTTCGAGGACGAGGCCCTGAAGGCGAAGATCACCGAGGCGGCCGAAGCCGTTCTGGGCGAGGACGCCGTGTACGGAACGAATACCTCGACCCTGCCGATCACCGGCCTTGCGAAGGCATCGAAACGCCCGGCCAACTTCATCGGCATCCACTTCTTCTCGCCGGTCGAGCGCATGGGGCTGGTCGAGATCATCAACGGCAAGCAGACGAGCGAGGCGACCCTCGCCAAGGCGGTCGACTATGTGCTCGCCATCCGCAAGACGCCGATCGTTGTCAATGACAGCCGCGGTTTCTACACCTCACGCTGCTTCGGCACCTACACCCAGGAAGGACTGGAGATGCTGTCGGAAGGCATCAAGCCGGCGATCATCGAGAATGTCGGGCGCCATGCCGGCATGCCGATGGGCCCCCTGGAAGTGTCGGATTCGGTCGGTCTCGACACGGCGCTGAAGGTGGGCCGCGCGACCGCGAAAGCCACAGGTTTCAACTATAATGAAGCGCCGCTGGGCCGCATGATGGCCTGGATCGTCGAGGACAAGGGCCGCGTCGGGCGCAAGGACGGCAAGGGCTTCTATGACTATAACGAACAGGGCAAGCCCGACCGGCTGTGGCCGGGCCTGAATGACCAGATCGAGGTGAAGATCGACGAGTGTCCCCCGGCGCTGAAGAAGGAGCTGACCAACCGCCTGCTGATCCGTCAGGCGATCGAGGTCAGCCGCTGCTTCGAGGAAGGCGTGATCCAGGATGCGCGTGATGGCGACATCGGCTCCATCCTCGCCTGGGGCTTTGCGCCGTACACGGGCGGATGCGTCAGCTACATGGACCTGATCTGGGGCATCCCCGCCTTCGTCGCCGAGGCTGACCGCCTGGCTGACAAGTATGGCGAGCGCTTCCGGCCCGGCAAGATGCTGCGTGAGATGGCCGCCAAGGGTGAAACCTTCTACGAACGCTTCCCGCCTGCAGGTGAGAAGGTGAAGGCCAGAGAGTCGGCTTAATCCGGGAACGGATGGAATGAAGAAGGCCGGAGGGAAGCCTCCGGCCTTTTTTGTGCTCCACCCTCAGCCGCAGACACCGGCCTCACCTGTACAGGAGGAGAGGGCAGGCCGCGGGCGGTCTGAGGCAGAGGAAGTCTTCGCGGGCGCCGTTACTTCTTCGCGCGGTTCCACCAGCCGGTACGCTTGGGTCCCTCGGGCTGAGGCTCAGGGGCAGGGACAGGTGCGGCTTCCGCCGCAGGCGCCGGTGCCTCGGCCATCGCAGGCTCGGGCGCGGGTGCGGTGGCGGGCTGGGGCACAGGCTCGGGCGGCGGCTGAGGCGCCGGGGCGCCGGTCACGGGGGCCGGTTCCGGCTGAGGCCCGGGGGCCGCTTCGGCAACCGGTTCAGGCGCCTCGGCTTTCGGGCTGCGGCGGCGGCGGGCCCGGCGCGCATCTTCCTCCGAAGGCGGAACATCCGGCACATCGGCAGCCACAGTGTCTGCTTCGGCAAGAGCCTCCGGCGCTTCGGGCTCCTCGCCCAGCATCGCTTCGGCACTGACCGACAGCCCATCGAGATAGGCCCCGCCATCGGCGATCGCTGCAATGGCGGCTTCGCCCTCGCGGGCCTCGCCATTGCGGCGGCGGCGGCGTCCACCCCGGCGTCCGCGGCGGCGGCGTTTCTTCGGCTGGCCATCAGGGCCGAACTGGGCGCCGGGGGCATCCCCGCCGGCGGCACCATCCTCCTCATCGTCCTCGCCGTCATCTTCATCGCTGCCCGAATCGGCGGCGGCCACCGGCGCGGCTTCGCCATCCACCAGTTCGAGGCCGGTCTCGCGCGGCTCGCGCCCGCGGCCCCGGCGGCGGCGGCGGCGCTTGCGGCGCCCGCCCCCTTCCGCGGCGGCGGCAGGGGCAGGCGCATCGCCCTCGTCCCCGTCATCGGCCTCATCGTCCGTATCCGGAACGGTATCGTCCTCGGCGTCTTCCTCTTCCTCGTCGCGCACGGTCTGGGGCGTCGGCTTCATCAGCGAACGCGGCGTCGGGCGTTTCTTCGGCCGGGCGTTCGGGTCCCGCTCGGCATCCAGCTGGAAGTCGCCCGGCAGCATGTCCTCCGAGGACAGGATCGATACGGCGAAGCCGGCCACGCGTTCGATCTCGATCAGCGCCTCGCGCTTGTTGTTGAGGATGTAGAGGGCCACATCGGTCGGCGCCTTGACCGAGATAGATTTCAGCCCGCCCATCGCAGCGCGGGCCTCGATGGCGCGGATCAGCTGCAGCGCAGCCGACGGGATGGAGCGGCGACGGCCGGTGCCGTTGCACGCCTGGCACGGGTCGGAGGTCGCCTGCAGCACGCCCTGGCGGCGGCGCTGGCGGGAGATTTCCATCAGGCCGAACTGCGAGATGCGGCCATGCTGAACGCGCGCGCGGTCGACCTTCAGGCATTCCTTCAGGCGTTTTTCGACGGCGCGGTTGTTCTTGTTCTCCTCCATGTCGATGAAGTCGATCACGATCAGCCCGGCAAGGTCTCGCAGGCGCATCTGGCGGCAGGCCTCTTCGGCCGCCTCGAGATTGGTGCGCAGGGCGGTCTGCTCGATATTGCGCTCGCGGGTCGATTTGCCGGAGTTCACGTCGATGGCGACGAGGGCCTCAGTCTGGTTGATGACGAGATAGCCGCCGGACTTCAGCTGCACGACGGGGGAGTAGATCGAATCGAGCTGGTTCTCGACCGCCTCGGCGACGAACAGGGGATCATCCTCCTTCCAGAGCTGAACCTTCTTCGCCTGGCTCGGCATGATGATCTTGGCGAGGTCTTTCGCTTCCCGGTAGGCTTCCTCGCCCTGCACCCAGACTTCCTCGATCTCCTTGTCGAACATGTCGCGCATGGCGCGGTGGACGAGGCCGCCCTCGGCATTGATCAGGGCTGGGGCTTCGGAGGAGAGGGTCTTCTCGACGATCTGTTCCCACAGCTTCGAGAGGTAGTCATAGTCGCGCTTGATCTCGGCCTTGGTGCGCTTGGCGCCGGCGGTGCGCACGATCAGGCCCTGGCCCTCCGGAACGTCGAGTTCGGCAACGATGGATTTCAGGCGCTTGCGGTCGGCCGAGTTCACGATCTTGCGCGAAATGCCGCCGCCCCGGGGGGTGTTGGGCATCAGTACCGAATAGCGCCCGGCGAGGGAGAGATAGGTGGTCAGGGCAGCGCCCTTGTTGCCGCGCTCTTCCTTGACGACCTGGACCAGCATCACCTGCCGGCGGCGGATCACTTCCTGAATCTTGTAGCGCCGGGAGATCGGGGTGCGCTGGGTCTTCTTCGGGCCGCCATTGCGGCGGTCAGCGCGGGCGCGCGGGCGGGACGCGTCTTCGCCTTCAGCCTCGCCGTCCGTGCCGGCGTCACCAGCCTCGCCTTCATCGGCTGCCAATTCGGCGCCGTCCTCCTCGCCGGTGTCGTCTTCATCACCCTCATCGGCGTCCTGGTCATGGACATGACCATGGCCGCCATTGTCGAGCTCGGCGCTCATGCCATGGGGGGCATACAGGCCATCCTCGTCATCCTCAATGGCGGCGGCGGCTTCGGCGGCGGCCTCGCGCAGCAGGGCCTCGCGGTCTTCCGCGGGCAGCTGGTAATAGTCCGGGTGGATCTCGCTGAAGGCGAGGAAGCCGTGCCGGTTGCCGCCATACTCGACAAAGGCGGCCTGGAGCGAGGGCTCCACCCGGGTCACCTTGGCGAGATAGATGTTTCCGCGGAGTTGTTCGTTGCCGGTTGCCTCGAAGTCGAAATCGTCAACCTGGCCGTTGTTGACGATCGCCACCCGCGTTTCTTCGGGGTGGGCGGCATCGATCAGCATCAGTCTGCTCATGAAACAGAACCTTTCGGTCCGGCGCGGCGGGCCAGGGCGCAAGGCGCCTCAGCTGGCCCGGATGGCCGGATAAGTGTTGTAAGGGATGTGCCGGCACGCGCGGATGCTCAGACCGCGGGGGCGATCCGGCGAATCCTGCAGTGTCTATGGCACAAGAGCGCATCAATCCTTGCTTTCCGGAGCGCACTGCCCGCTTGCCTTTCCGGGGAAGCCGGGCCTTCTGGCGCGCTGTTGGGAAACCCATGGGCCAGCCCCTTCGGACGGCCACGCAGCAATAGTGCCCAATTTCGCCCCCGAATGAAAGACCCAAAATCCGGATCGCGCAGCGGCGGGCCTGCAGGCCCGGTCAAGCGGAGGTTAATCTTCGTGCGGCTATGACCGCAGGAGCGAATCGACCCGAACCCTCGCAAGGCCCGCCTCCCAAGCTGATGCTGAACGTCCTGCGCATCCTGATCCTACTGCTCGGATTCGGCGGCTTTTTCAGCGCCGCGGCGGATGTGACGCAGGTGCGTATCGCCGGCGACGGCGCGCCGACACGGATCACCATATGGACGGACCAGCCGGAGAATGCGGAGGCGATGGTGCTGGAACAGTCCGGGGAACGCAGGGTTGTGCTGCTGCTCTCCCGCAACGGGTATTCTGCCGCAGGGGAAGGCACCGGGGGTATCGCGGCCTGGGCGCTCGCCCCTGACCGGCTGGACTTCTGGCTGGACCGCCCCCTGGCCGTGACCCGGATGCTGCGCCTGCCGCCGACCGGCAAGGAACGGGCCTGGCGGGTGATCCTCGACCTCGACACGATCTCGGCGGCGCGGTTCACCACTAATGCCCGGCGGGATGCCAGGCGCCTGGCGAAACTGGAAACGGAAATGGACGCCGCCCGCGCTGAGGCGCGAAGGGAACTGGCCGGGGCCGCAAGCCCGCCGGCCGCCCGGCCGGGCAAGGGGCGCAAGCATGTGGTGGTGATCGATGCCGGCCATGGCGGGCGCGACCCCGGCGCCTCGGCGCTGGCCGGGGGCCGGGAGAAGGATATCACCCTGAAGGCGGCTCTCGACCTGCGCGACCTGCTGCAGGCCTCCGGCCGGTATGAGGTGCGCCTGACCCGGGAGACCGACATCTATGTCGAGCATGAGGACCGAGTGACCAAGGCCCGCAACTGGGGGGCAGACCTGTTCATCTCGCTGCACGCCGATGCCGCGGCCTCGGCCAGCGTGGCCGGGGCCTCGGTCTACACGATCTCGGCCAGGGGCGAGACCCGGA
>JBKBJF010000040.1:9067-14697 GCA_046293935.1 Hyphomonas sp. | reverse complement strand
ATCAGCCGGCGCAGGGCGGTCTCGGCGGGCACCAGGAAGTGCCGGCAGACCTGCACGAGCGCGGGACGCAGCGTGACATAGCCCGGCGCGAGAAGCTCCGTGAGCTGAGTGATCAGCCAGCCGATGAGGCTCCGGGCCTGGCGGACGAGATCGGGATCGGGGGCGGGGCGTGCGGTCATGGGCAGAGTATCGCACGGCCCGGACCGGGGGGCGCAAGTTCCTGTGGAATTCTCACACCGTGCTGAAAGAACCGGGATTTTTCCCGCGCAGATGTTGCATAAGCCGGCGTCGCACGGCGTCCGGTGAAGCATGCGTCAACCGCCGTTCCGGACGCGCCGCCCTGCACAGCCGGTTCCAGCTTTTTACCGGAACGGCGGGGCGGCGGTTTTTTTGTTGCCAAGGTTTATCGTTTATTGATAAGGGGCCGGTATGCACCCCGGCCAGAACCTGCGAGGATACGTCCCGGACCCGATGGATTACCGTTTCCTGTTCCTGGAGCCGCAAGGCCGTCTCGCCCCGAGGCCGTTTGCCCGCGGCTTCATCCTGCTGACGGGCGCAATGCTGGTGGTGACGGTGCTGTCGGCCGTGGTCTCTCCGGGGCTCGGCATCCTGCAATATGCGCTGGTGTTCCCGTATCTCTGCCTGTTCGGCAAGCGGCTGCACGATGCGGGGCTGAGCGCCTGGCTGTGGCTGGGATTCGTCGCCGGCTTCAGCTTTCTCAGCATGGTGTTCTCGGTGATGTTCCTGCCGGTGCTGTCGCCGGCGGCCTTCGAGATGCAGGCGGACATGCAGAAGGTGATGGCAACCGAGGGCATGGGTGCGGCGCTGGAGGCACTGTCGCTGCGGGCCAGCGAATATGCGCGCCTGGCCGCGGTGACGACGATCGCCGCCTTCCTCGTCGCCAGCGCACTGACCGGCTATGCTGCCTTCCGCATGCGATCCGATCCCCAGCCGAACCGTCATGGTCCGCCTACGGACAACATTGGCTCCACCTTCCGCTGACCGGACCATAACCAGAACCAGAGACCACCATGCAGACGACGTCCGGAACAATCGACCCGCACCGCCCCTGGATCACCGATGTGCGTGACGATCCGGGGCAGATGAACTGGGTGCAGACCCTGTTCAATCCTCTGGGCACCACCGGCAAGCTGCACTTCACCCGGGCCTGGACGCTGTTCTTCATGGGCCGGCTGCTGCTTTACATCGTGCCGTCCTTTGCGGCCGGTATCCTGACCATTGCCGGGGTGAAGATGGAGGCGGTGAACACGCCGGTCAGCCTGCTGCTGATCACCGTGCCGGCGCTGCTGGTGCCGTTTGCGGTCTATACAATCGTGACCGAGTTCACCTCCTTCGTAGCGCATACCCGGCGGCTGGCGGATGCCAGGCGCCCCACCTGGCTGGCCGTGATCGTGCTGGTGCCGATGATCCTCGGCCTGATGGCCTATACCGCCGGCACCGGCATGGGCGCAGCCCAGCACCGCAAGATGACTGCGCCGCCGGCCGCAGAGAAGACGGAAGCCGAGGCGGCCAAGGCCGATGCCAAGGACGGGCAGAAGCGACAGCAGCGACAGCAACGCCCGCAGCGCCGCGGCCCGCCCGGCCCGCCGCCGAGCGAGCGGCAGATGGCCGTGCAGACCGGCATGGCGATGGGCCTGCCCATCTGGGCGCTCGGCTCGCTGGGTGTGATGCTGTGGACGCTGCTGTATGTCGCCCGCCTGCCGAATGGCGGCGAAGGGCGTATCCGCGCGGGACGTGATCCGACTACGGAGTAGGCGGCACAGGCTGCTGTCAGGCCGCGGTGTGTTCCAGCGGTGCAGCGACCCGCACCAGGCGGCTGGCAAAAACTTCCTCGAACGCATCCCTGAGCGCGATGTCGGCGTCCGCCATGGTGACGACCCGCCCGAGCGCGGCGAGGCTGGTGACGCCGTAACGGGGATCCGCGATGCCGCAGGGCGTGATGCCGGTGAAGTGGGCAAGGTCCGGTTCGACGTTCAGCGAGATGCCGTGCAAACTGACCCAGCGCTTCAGGCGTATGCCGATGGCGGCGATCTTGTCTTCCCGCAGCGGGCCGCCGGGTTCCGTCCGGTCGATCCACACACCGACGCGGCCCTCGCGCACGCCGCCCTCGAGGCCGAAGGCGGCGAGAGACCGGATGATCCAGGCCTCAAGCTGCTGCACGAAGCGGCGCACATCGCGCCCGCGCGCGCCGATATCCAGCATCACATAGGCCACCCGCTGGCCGGGGCCGTGATAGGTGTACTGCCCGCCGCGCCCGGCCGCGAAGACGGGAAAGCGGGCAGGGTCTTTCAGGCCGTCCGGGCGGGCTGAGGTGCCGGCGGTGTAGAGAGGCGGGTGTTCCAGGAACCAGACCAGCTCGCGCGCGCCCTCCTCATGGATGGCACTGGCCCGCGCCTCCATCAGGGCGAGCGCGGCCTCGTAAGGCACGGGGGCACCGGAAACGGCCCAGTCGACGTCGGCGGCTGCTATTGGCATCTGCCCTGCGATATAGGCGTTTTTCGGGGCTTCACAAAGCCGGACGCCCGCCTTATACGGCCCGTCTGCCCCGAATACCTTTGGATCAGTGCGGTCGTGGCGGAATTGGTAGACGCGCAGCGTTGAGGTCGCTGTGGGGCAACCTGTGGAGGTTCGAGTCCTCTCGACCGCACCAGCTTCTCAACGGTCATCCCCCTGCCTGAACCGGCGGCCGCGGCAGACCTGCCCGGTCTCAGCCAGCGTGCGCGGCAGGTTTTCCGGGCCGACGGGCAAACCGGCGGTTGTGCCCGGCGCGGAGAGCCGCCAGATAGGGCGTATCACGCCAATGCACGCGACCTGCCGGGGGCCGAATGGACTCGACCAACCAGCTCATCTTCTTTTGCGGGCTGCTGCTCTGCGCCGCCATCTTCGCGAGCTTCGTCTCGCGCCGCATCGGCGCGCCGCTGCTGGTGACCTTCTTGGCCGTCGGCATCCTGTTCGGGGAGGACGGCCCCGGCGGCGTGATCTTCAATGACGTGCCGCTGAGCTATATCGCCTGCTCGTTCGCGCTCGCGGTGATCCTGTTCGACGGCGGCATCCATACGCCGATGAAGAACTTCCGGCAGGCGCTGCGCCCGGCAACGATCCTGGCGACGCTGGGCGTGCTGGTAACGGCTGCGATCGTGGCGCTGGGGATGTGGGGCCTGCTGGGCACAGACCCCCTGTATGCCTTCCTGCTCGGCTCGCTGGTCGCCTCGACCGATGCGGCGGCCGTGTTCCTGCTGCTGCGCCAGCAGGGCATCCGGCTGAAGGAACAGGTGGCCCATACGCTGGAAGTGGAATCCGGCATCAACGATCCGATGGCGATCTTCCTGGCCCTGACCTTCACCGGCCTGATGCTGACCTCGACGACGAGTGCGGCTGCGCTGTGGTCGGTACCGCGCGACTTCGTGCAGCAGTTCGCCATCGGCGGCCTGCTGGGCTATGCCGGCGGGCGGATGCTGACCTTCATTTTCGACCGGGTGGAGCTGGAACTCGGCCTCAACCCGATCTTCGCGCTGGCGGCCGGGCTGCTGATCTTCGGGGCGGCGAACATCCTGGGCGGGTCGGGCTTTCTGGCGGTGTATCTGGCCGGGCTGATCCTCGGCAGCCATGCCTACAGCGCGCGGCAGGTGGTCAAGCAGTTCATGGACGGCATGGCCTGGCTGGCGCAGCTGGCGATGCTGCTGGTGCTCGGCCTGCTGGTGACCCCGTCGAAGCTGATTCCGGACATTCCGGAGGCGCTGATCATCTCCTTCGTGCTGATCTTCGTGGCGCGCCCGGCAGCGGTGTTCCTGTGCCTGGCGTTCGAGCCCTTCAGCTGGCGCGAGAAACTGTTCATCTCCTGGGTCGGCCTGCGCGGGGCGATCCCGATCTACCTGGCGATCATCCCGGTGCTGCTGGGCGTGCCGGGGAATTTCTTCAACATCGCTTTCCTCGTGGTGCTGGTGTCGCTGGTGCTGCAGAGCACGACGGTGGGTCTGGTGGCGCGCCTGTTGAAGATCGGCGAGGCGCCGGAGGCGGCGGCCTGAGACGGAGGCCGGTGGCGCCGCGCGAGCGTCAGCCACATTCCCGGACGAGATCGAGCAGCTCGGCCCCTGACTGGTAGGCGGCGAAGATGTCGCCACTCGGCAGGTAGCCATACGGCACGCCAACGCGCCGGGCTTCGGCCTCGAAGCCGGCGCGCCAGGTGTCGGTCGTCTCCTGGCCGGAGAGCGCTATGCCGCGGAAGCGTTTCAGCAGGCCATCCTCGAGAAAGGGATCATCCTCCAGCGAATAGCGCATCTCATCCCGGAATGTATCGGCATGGATCCGGGCGCCGATTTCCCAGGCGGCTTCGATGTCGCGCTGGAAGGTGCGGGCGAACTGCAGGTCGCCAGGACTTTTCTGCAGCACGGACTCATACAGCCAGCCTGCGCTCCGCATACGGACGAGCTGGCGCAGGGCTTCGAGCGAGAGGCGCGCGCCGGCGGGGTTGCGGATCGCCTGCAGGAACATCGGCGCCAGCCATTGCGGGCGGAACTCCGCTAAGATGTCACGGTTGAAGACGCAGTTGACATAGATCGTGTAGCTGACC
Organism: Hyphomonas sp.; assembly: GCA_046293935.1. Lineage (GTDB taxonomy): Bacteria > Pseudomonadota > Alphaproteobacteria > Caulobacterales > Hyphomonadaceae > Hyphomonas. Next base: position 10,106 of record JBKBJF010000040.1, on the reverse strand, counting down.
CGGGGTGAGGTGGCGGCCAGGCGGTAGCCCACCGGACAGGCCGAGCCGACGGCAACAAGGATGATGTTCTCAAGGCCCGCAGCCTCGAAGAAATCGAGAATGACCCCGGCCTGTGCCTCCAGGCTCCCGACGCGGTCAGAGCCGCCGAAGCCGGGCCGCCGGATGGCGAAGGTGCCGAAGCCGGCCTGCGCGGCATCCACGCAGAAGCCCCATGCGGGGGCGTTGGCATATTCCAGCGAATGCAGGAAGACGAGCGGGCGCAGGCCATCGCGGCCGAACTGCATGTATTCAAGCTGGCGCGTGGCGCGGCCGACCCGCACCGTCTGCCAGATACGCAGGACGCGCTTCTTATCCCCCACCTGGTCGAGCAGGTTGGCCTCTGGCGGGGGGCGCAGCCGGGTGCAGGGATCATGCCGATGCGGCCTCATGCGTACCTTCCGCATACGCCTGACGGCATCCCTTGTGCCTTGATCTGCCGTACGGAGATGAAGATTGAAACAGTCATCACCGGCTCCGCCCCTTGTCCCTTATATAGTCCTGAGAAGGTCCAGCAGTTCCTCCCGGCTTTGCTGAAGCACAAAAATGCATCCCTTCGGCAGGATGACCGTCCGTATACCAAGCTCTGCCGGTCTTGCCTCGAATCCCTCGCGCCAGGGCGCGGGCGGGTCTTCGCCGATCACGGCAATGACCGGGGTTGATGGGGCCGGACCCTGCGATGCAGGCCTGTTCGCACCGGACGTCTGATCCGCCATCTGTTCCCCCCGGAACTCGTTCCAAGGAAAAAAGCGTAGCAAAGGAATCGCTCCGGTCGAGAGGCCATTGCAGTTGACGCGGCCGGGCTAGCGGCGTGCGGGAGACGCCGACGCGCGGGTGCGGACGCCGCACACTCGAACCTGTAGCAACTGAAACAGACGCGCGCGCCAGATTGACGTTTGCGCGAAGGTCAGGCGGGGGGGGGGGGGGGGCGCCCCCGCGGGGGGGGGGGGGGTGGCCCGGGGCCCGGGGCCGACTAGGGCCCGAGGCGGGCGCCCGGACCAGC
>JBKBJF010000040.1:0-9057 GCA_046293935.1 Hyphomonas sp. | reverse complement strand
GCCCGCGGCCGGGCGCGCGGGGCCGGGCGCGGGGGGGGGCCGCCCCGCGCGCCCCGGCGGGTTGTCCGGCGATGGCCCGAGACCCGGGGCAGCAGAGGGCGCGAGGCGGGCGCCCGGACCTGCCCGGCGCGCGAATCTCTCCTCGCCCAGGGAGGCCGCCGGACGGCCGGGGGCGGGACTCCAGCTTTGCCGCGGACCGGTCAGAGCGGGATGTTGTCGTGCTTCTTCCAGGGGTTCGACAGCTTCTTGTTCCTCAGGGTGCGGAGGGCTTTCGAAATGCGCCGGCGCGTGTTGTGGGGCATGATGATGTCGTCGATATAGCCCTTCTTCGCGGCCACGTAGGGATTGGCGAAGTTCTCCTCGTATTCCTTGGTGCGGGCGGCGAGCTTTTCAGGGTCGCCGGCCTCCTTGCGGAAGATGATCTCGACGGCCCCCTTGGCGCCCATCACCGCGATCTCGGCGGTCGGCCAGGCATAGTTCACGTCGCCGCGCAGGTGCTTGGAGCTCATCACGTCATAGGCGCCGCCATAGGCCTTCCGTGTAATGACGGTGACCTTCGGCACGGTTGCTTCCGTATAGGCGAAGAGCAGCTTGGCGCCATGCTTGATCAGGCCGCCATACTCCTGCTTGGTGCCCGGCATGAAGCCCGGCACATCGACAAAGGTGACGATCGGGATATTGAAACAGTCACAGAAGCGCACGAAGCGCGCGGCCTTGCGGCTGGCGTCGATGTCCAGCACGCCGGCGAGTGTCATCGGCTGGTTGGCCACCACACCGACGGTCGAGCCCTCGATGCGTGCGAAACCGCAGATGATATTGGCGCCGAACTGCGGGCTGATCTCGAAGAAATCGCCCTCATCGACGACCTTCGTGATCAGTTCCTTCATATCGTAGGGCGTGTTCGGATTCGGCGGGATCAGCGTGTCGAGACTCCACTCCTGGCGGTCGTACACGTCATGCACCGGGCGCACGGGGGGCTGCTCGCGGTTGGAAGCCGGCAGGAAGTCGATCAGGCGGCGCATCTGGGTGAGTGCTTCGATGTCGTTCTCGAACGCGCCATCCACGACACCGGATTTTCTGGCATGCACGGACGCGCCGCCGAGGGTTTCGTGCGTCACTTCCTCGTTGGTCACGGTTTTCACAACGTCCGGGCCCGTGACATACATATAGGAGGTGTCCTTCACCATGAAGATGAAGTCGGTCATGGCGGGCGAATAGACGTCACCGCCGGCGCAAGGGCCCATGATGACGGAAATCTGCGGTATGACGCCGGAGGACAGCACGTTCTCCACGAAAATGTCCGCATACCCCGCAAGGCTGTCGACGCCTTCCTGGATGCGGGCGCCGCCGGCATCGAACAGGCCGATCACGGGCGCGCCGTTGCGGGCGGCCATCTGCTGGACCTTAACGATCTTTGCGGCGTGCGTGATGCTGAGCGAGCCGCCGAAGACGGTGAAATCCTTTGAGAAGACATAGACCAGGCGGCCGTTGATCGTGCCCTGGCCGGTGACCACGCCATCTCCGGGCACTTTCTGGTTCTGCATGTCGAAGTCCGAGCAGCGATGCTCGACGAACATGTCGTATTCCTCGAAGGAGCCTTCATCGAGCAGCACGGCGATGCGCTCGCGGGCCGTCAGCTTGCCCTTGGCGTGCTGACTGTCGATCCGCGCCTGGCCTCCGCCGAGCCGCGCCTGTTCGCGCCTTGCTTCCAGTGCTTCGATGAAATCCTGCATGCCCCGGGCTCCTGAGAAAACGCTGACGGAAAGTCCGGGGGTGACTGAATACCCCCTCCGGCACGCTTGGCAAGCGATGTCTCCGCGACAGAAAAACGGGTGGCGCCTGACGCAAGGGCAGACGGAAGCGCCGCCCCCAGAAGTCAGGTCCAGGAGCGGGCTTCTGGAAAAGGACAGGGCTACCAGCGCCTTCCGTGGCCCTTACCGGGGTGCGGCCGGGCGGGCAGACCGCTGAGCGATACGACATAGCCGCCCCGCGTTTCGCAGGTGACGCGTGTTTCGATGTCGCGGTGCCTGCTCTCGAACTCGACCTCGCGGAAGTTCAGAAGGAAGCCGTAAGGACCGGTTTGTCTGAAGCGGATGTCATCGTCGATATCGACATCGCGGAACCCGGCCTGGCGGGCCTCATAGCGGATCGCCTGGCGGCAGGCGGCTTCCGCATCGCGGCGCAGCGCACGCACTTCGCGGTCCGACTGGCCCCAAGGGTTGAGGCCATAGCGATCGTACGGCCCGTAGCGAGGGTCATATCCGGACGTGCCGACGGACAGTGTCAGCGTGGTGTCGTGGCCAAGCCGGGTCTCGAGGCTGGCGATGGCGCCCCGCGTGCCAGCAGTGGCCGGAAGGGCGAGGAGTGCCGGCGCGGCAAGCGCAGCGACAGCGGCTCCGAGGGTGCGAACGGGTTTTTTCATGCGGGCAGGAAAACACGGCCCTGCCAAACCGGGCCTGAAGCCGGCGTTCATCTGCGGTTGCACGGCAGGCGTGGGCTCAGTAGGCGCGGCTGACGCAGAAATCGGCGAGGTCTTCGAGGGCGTCGCGGTAGCGCGACGCCGGCAGGGTGCGCAGCGCGCCCTTGGCGAGGGCGGCATAGGCTTCGGCTTCCTGCACGGTGGCCTCCGCAGCGCCGGTCGCCCGGATCAGGTGGACGGCATGAGCAAGATCGGAATCTTCCTGCGTGGCGGGGTTGAGGGCGCGGTCCCAGAAGGCGCGGTCTTCATCCGAGCCCCGGCGGCGCGCGATGATCACCGGCAGGGTGATCTTGCCCTCCCGGAAATCGTCGCCGACGGATTTGCCGATCACCGAAGTGGTGCCGCCATAGTCGAGCGCGTCATCGATGATCTGGAAGGCGAGGCCGAGATTCTTGCCATAGGTGGCGAGCGCGTCGGCATGGCCGAGGCCGCCCGCAGAGAGCGCGCCGGTTTCGGCGGCGGCCTCGAACAGGGCGCCGGTCTTGGCCTCCACGATGGCCAGGTATTCCTCGGTGGGCAGGTCGCGCGACTGCATGGCGGCGAGCTGGCGCACCTCGCCCTCGGCGATGACCGTGGAGGCGGTGGCAAGCCGGTTGAGGATGGTGAGGCTGTTGGTTTCGACCAGCAGGTTGAAGGCGCGGGCGAACAGGAAATCCCCGACCAGGATGGACGCCTTGTTGCCCCAGATCGTCTTGGCGGCGGGCTTGCCGCGGCGCAGGGCACTTTCGTCCACGACATCATCGTGCAGCAGCGTGGCGGTGTGGATGAACTCGACCGCTGCGGCGAGGGCATGAGTGGCAGCACTGGCGGTGCCGACGGCATTGGCGGAGATCAGCGTGATCAGCGGGCGCAGGCGCTTGCCCCCGGCCGAGACGATGTAGCCGGACAGGTCCGGGATGATGGCGACGGGGCTGGCGGCGCGGGTGGCGAGCAGGCGTTCGACTTCGGCAAGGTCGGCCGCGACCAGGTCCTGCATCCGGTCGACCATCGAGGACAACTGAGCCTTGCTTTTCGGTTTCGCGGCAAGGGTCAAGGGGCGGGCTCCGTGCAGGTATGGCCTGAGCTGTAAGTAATTCTACGAAGCCCCGTGTCCAAGGCGACGTGGCACCGGGCCGCATGTATTCAGCCGATGACGCACCTGTCATCAACCGGGATTCGCCCGGATGGCTGACAAAAGGGGCAAATTCTGGCTAGATGCGGCGCATGAGACACATGCTTTTCCTGCCCGCCCTCGCCCTTCTGGCCGCCTGCGCCACCTCGACTGCCTACGCCCCCGCCAAGAAGGAAGGGGCGATCGGCTATATGTCCCAGCAGCTGGAAACCGGCCGGCACCGGGTTTCCTATACCGATACGGACCCGATGCGGGCGCGCAACCTGGCGCTGCTGAGGGCGGCCGAGATCACCCTGATGGAAGGCAAGGACTGGTTCGAGATCACGCATGAGGCGATGGAACAGGACGCCCGGCGTGGTGGCGGCAGCTCGATCAGCATCGGCGGGGGCACGGCCTCCGGCTCCTACGGGCGCTCGTCCAGCGTGGGCGTGGGGGTCGGCTTCGGCATTCCGCTCGGCGGCAGCAGCGCCAAGGCGACCCAGATCCTCGAGATCGTCACCGGCGCCGGGCCGAAGCCGGACAAGCCGGAGGCCTATGATGCGCGCTCTGTGGAGATGAACCTGCGGGTGGCCTCGTACTGATGGAAGAGGCCTTCCGGACAAATGATCCGGTGAAGCTGTCCTATGCGGAACACCTGCTGGCCGAGGCGAGAGTCGAGTATTTCGTGGTAGACCGGCATATCTCGGCGGTGGAGGGCAATATCGGCGTGTTCCCGCGGCGCATCCTGGTGCCTGGGGCGCAGCTGGCGCGGGCGAGGCTGGCGCTGGCAGGCGTGGAGCCGGGATGACAGCGAGCACGCAGGATACGGTCTACCAGGGCCGGGTGAAACTTGTTCAGCCTGCGGAGGGTTTTCGCGCGGGCTTCGACTCGCTGCTGCTGGCCGCGGCGTTGCCGGAGCTCGCGGGCGGCGAGGCGCTGGAGCTGGGATGCGGGTGCGGCGGGGCATTGCTGCCCGCCGCATTCCGGCTGCCGGCGGTGCGCTTTACCGGTGTGGAGCAGGACGGCGCGGTTGCGGAGATGGCGCGCGAAGGCGCGGCCGCGAACGGGTTTGGCGCGCGGGTTAAGATCGAGACAGCAGAGGCTTCGGACTGGGTGCGTGCGCAGGAGAACCGGTTTGACCTGGTGTTTGCCAACCCGCCTTACTTCGAGCCGGGCAGGATTTCCGCGCCGGGCGCGGGCAAGGCCGGAGCGTATCTCGAAAGCCTGCCGCTCGAGGACTGGGTGAAGGCGATGGTGTTTGCCGCAAAGCCGCGGGCGGCGGTGGTGATGGTGCACCGGGCGGCGGAGCTGGCGCGCGTTCTGGCGCAGTTTGACCGGCAGGCGGGGGAGATCACCGTGCTGCCGGTGGCCTCGAAGCCGGGCGAGGCGGCGCGGCGGGTGCTGGTGCGTGGGCGCAAGGGACTGAAGCAGGGGCCGCTGACTCTGCTGGCGCCGATGGTGACGCACACGGAAGATGGCCGCGCGCGCCGGGCAGAAGCGCAGGCTGTGGTGGAGGGCCGGGCGATTTCCTGGTGACGCGGGAGCGATTTTGCTTGCAATCCCGGCGCGAAGGGCCAAGTCGGTAACAGGGGGCAGCAAGGGAGACCGGCCCATGTTCACACTCCTCCTGACCGGAAGTTTCATCCTCGGTATCATGATCGCCTGGATCGGCCTGTTCGGGAACAAGGACCACGATAACGGCCGCGGGCGGAACGACCGCTGGTAGGCGTTGCCAGCCGGGCAGCGAGGCGCTAGGTGCGGCGGTATTGTTGCTGACCGGAACCGATCATGTCTGCGCCCAGGGCCCATGCCAAACCGAAATCCTTCCAGGACCTGATCCTGACGCTGCAGACTTACTGGAGCGCGCAGGGCTGCGCGATCCTGCAGCCGTATGACATGGAAGTGGGCGCGGGCACGCTGCATCCGGCCACCGTGCTGCGCGCGCTGGGGCCGAAGCCGTGGCGCGCCGCCTATGTGCAGCCCTCGCGCCGGCCGAAGGATGGCCGCTATGGCGAGAACCCCAACCGGCTGGGGCATTATTATCAGTATCAGGTGATCCTGAAGCCGAACCCGCCCGACCTGCAGGACCTCTACCTCGAAAGCCTCTACCGGATCGGGATTGATCCGTCCGTACACGACATCCGTTTCGTGGAGGATGACTGGGAGAACCCGACCGTGGGCGCCTGGGGGCTCGGCTGGGAAGTCTGGTGCGACGGAATGGAAGTCTCGCAATACACCTATTTCCAGCAGGTGGGCGGGCTGGATGTGGCGCCGGTTTCGGGCGAGCTGACGTACGGTCTCGAGCGCCTCGCGATGTATGTGTTCGGCGTGGACAATGTGTATGACCTGCCGTTCAATGATCCGTCATCGGACGTTCCGCTGAGCTATGGTGATGTGTTCCTGGAGAATGAGCGCCAGCAGAGCGCGTTCAATTTCGAACATTCGGATGTCGAGATGCTGAAGCGCTGGTTCGCCGATTGCGAGAACCAGTCGAATGCCCTGCGTGCGGCGGGCAAGCCGCTGCCAGCGTATGACTACGCGCTGAAAGCCTCGCACACGTTCAACCTGATCGATGCGCGCGGCGCGATCAGCCCGACCGAACGGCAGGCCTATATCGCGCGCGTGCGCGATCTGGCGCGCGGGGCGGCGGCGCAGTGGGCGGAGCAGGAAGCGGCGCGGGGCTGAGGAAAAAGCGGTTGTCTGAACCCATGTCCCTGATCTCAATGAGCAAGGGAGAGCTTGACGCGTGACGTCACGCGTATTATACCTGCCTTCAGATGATCCAGAGCTTCGGGGACCGCGCGACGGAATCTTTCGCCAATGGCGAGGATGTGCGCGCTTTCCGGGGTTTCCGGGAGCAGGCCAGAAGGCGGTTGCAGGTGCTGAATGCAGCGCAATCGTTACAGGACCTTGGCGCATTGCGCAGCAACCGGCTGGAAACGCTGCGCGGGAATTTTGCCGGGCACTTCAGTATCCGGATCAACGACCAGTGGCGGATCGTGTTCCGGTGGGCGCGCGGCGCGCCGGGGCCGGAAGACGTGACGATCATGGACTATCATTAAAGGCGGTGAAATCGATGAAGAACTTTGCCATCCATCCGGGAACGGTGCTTGCCGAGGAGCTTGCCGAGCTGGGCGTGACTCTGACGGCGGCGGCCAGGGCGCTCGGCGTGCCGGCGAACCGGGTATCGCAGATCGTCAACGGGCATCGCGCGATCACGGCGGATACGGCGCTTCGCCTCGCGCACTGGCTGGGCACGACGCCGCAATTCTGGATGAATCTGCAGGCGGCTTATGATCTGGCGATTGCCGAAGCGGAAGCGGGGGCCGCGATCCGCAAACTGCCCCGGCGGGAAACCGCATGAGTTCTGTTGCTGAAACCCGAGCCGCCCGCGCCCTCACGGCCATCCGCATCGGCGTGGCGCTGCTGATTTTCATCCATGGCGCGGTGCGGGTGGCGGCCGGGGGTGTTGCGCCGTTTGGCGCGTGGCTGGAGACGCAGGGCTTTCCGGTGGGGATTGCCTGGGCGTGGGGCGTGACGGGATATGAGCTTGTCGCGCCGGCGCTGATCATTCTCAGGCGGTTTGTGAGTGTGCTCTGCCTCGGGCATGCCGGCATCCTGGCGCTGGGGATGGTGATGGTGCATCTGCCGAATGGCTGGTTTGTCGTCGGCCTCGGGCGCAACGGGGTGGAGTATAGTGTGCTCCTGATTTTATGCCTGCTCGTGCTCGCTTTCGTGTATCTTCCGGGAAAACAAGAGAGAGGATGAGGCCATGAGCGAGCCTGAAATCGGGGGCCGGGAGCCGATCGCGGTCGAGGTGGAACAGGGGAAGATGTACTGGTGGTGCGCGTGCGGACGGTCGAAGAAGCAGCCGTTCTGCGATGGGAGCCACAAGGGCACGGAGTTCACCCCGGTCGGCTGGGAATGCCAGAAGACCGGCCGGGTGTTCTTCTGCGCCTGCAAGCGCACAGGCAAGCAGCCGCTGTGCGACGGGAGCCATAACGGGCTTTGAGGGGCGCCCCCTCCGCCAGTCCGCTTCCGCGGACTGCCACCTCCCCCGCTTCGCAGGGGAGGATGAAGAGCAGCGCACCTTGACCCCGGCGCGGGCGGCTGTAAGCCGGGGCGTTCTCTTTTCCGGTGACTGACAGGCCCATGGCTGAACTCCTGCTCGAACTCTTTTCCGAGGAAATTCCCGCGCGCATGCAGGCGAAGGCGGAAGCCGACCTGCTGGAGGCCGTGACCGGCAGGCTGAAGGCGGCGGGGCTGGGCTGGGCGAAGGCGTTTGCCGTGTCCGGCCCCCGGCGGCTGACGGTTGTCGTGGAGGGGCTGGACGCGCGCTCGGCAGATGTGCGCGAGGAGAAGAAGGGGCCGAAGGTCGGCGCGCCGGAGCAGGCGATTGCGGGCTTCCTGCGCGGGGCGGGGCTGAAGGATATTTCCGAGGCGAGCATCGTTTCGGACGCGAAGAAGGGCGACGTCTATGTGGCCTATACGACCGTGCCGGGGCGCGACGCGAAAGATGTGATTGCCGAGGCGGTGCCGGATATCGTGCGCACCTTCCACTGGCCGAAATCGATGCGCACAGCCGGCGGCGACCTGCGCTGGGTGCGGCCGCTGCAGCGGATCGTGTGCCTCCTCGATGGTGCGGTGGTGCCGTTCGAGGTGGGCGGCGTGGCGAGCGGGAATGTGACCGAGGGGCACCGGGTGCACGGGCGTGGTCCGTACACGGTCAAATCATGGGCGGACTACAAGCAGCAGCTGGAAGGCAGGGGCCATGTCGTGCTGTCGCGCGATGACCGGCGCGCGGCGATCCTGAAAGGGATCGAGGCGGCGTGTGCCGGCGCGGGGCTCCAGTGGATCGAGGACAAGGGCCTTCTGGAAGAAGTGGTGGGCCTGGCGGAATGGCCGGTGGTCGTCCTTGGGCGGATGGATCCGGATTTTCTCGACCTGCCGCCGGAAGTGATCACGCTGTCGATGCGCACGCACCAGAAATATTTCGCAGCGACGGATGCGAAGACCGGCAAGCTGGCGCCGGTGTTCATTGTGGTGGCGAATATTTCCGCGAGCGATGGCGGCGTGAAGATTGCCGAGGGCAATGCGCGCGTGCTTTCGGCGCGCCTGTCGGATGCGCGCTTCTTCTGGGAGAAGGACAAGGCGACGCCGCTGGAGGTGATGGGCGAAAAGCTGAAGACCATCGCGTTCAAGGAAGAGCTGGGCTCGCTCGGCGACAAGGTGGAGCGCGTGGCGGCGCTGGCGCGGGAACTGGCGCCGAAGGTCGGGGCTGATCCCGACCTCGCGGAGCGCGCGGCGCGGCTGGCGAAGGCGGACCTTGTGTCCGAGATGGTCGGCGAGTTCCCGGAACTGCAGGGTGTGATGGGGCGGTATTACGCGCTTGAGGCGTTGAACACTTCCCCCCTCGGCCCTCCGGGCCACTCCCCCCGCCAGCGGGGGGAGATGTCCTCCCCCGCGAGCGGGGGAGGTGCCGGCGAAG
>JBKBJF010000039.1:0-14982 GCA_046293935.1 Hyphomonas sp. | reverse complement strand
GGGCGGACACTGACGGCATCGCCGAAGAAGCGGTCGGCCCAGGACAGTTTCGCCGAAGGCTCGGGCGTGGCCGCCGCCAGCACGGCGGCGCGCACGGCGGGAAACTCGGCCTGCAGTGCGGTCAGCGCGGGCACCCCGGCGATGAAAGGGGAGAGGCGCCGGATCGCTTCATTGTCCGGCACGGCCTTGCGCAGGGCCCGGTAGTCGGCTTCGAAGCCTGTGCCGCGCCGGGTGGCCGCCTCGATGGCGGACAGCGCGAGGGCCGCGTCGGCACGGTTACCGATGATCTCGGCGGCTCGGGTGCGGGCCGCATCGGCCTCGCGTTCGGCCTCGAGATTGCGCAGGCGTTCGGTGAGATAGGCAACCTGCGGGTCGGGCGCCGGGGTAGCGGGCACACGGGCCTCGAGCGCGGAGAGGCGGGAGACGAGCGTCTCCAGCGCCGCCGGGTCGCCACCGGCCGCGAGGGCGAGGTCGAGCCGCTGCGAGACGGCATCGAGTTCAGCGATCAGCCCGGCGAGTTCGGCCGAAGCCGCTGCAGGCCGGGACAGCTGTTCGCTGATGCCCGCCTGCACGGCCGCAACCGCATCAAGGCGGGCTTCAAGTTCTGTCATGCCGGACGCACCGCCGCTCAGGGCCTGGCCGCCCAGGGCGCCCGCCGCCGCCCCGATCAGCGCAGAGGCCACACCGACCGCGCCCAGCGCGCGCCAGCCGGGCGCACCCGCCCCCGGATGGGTGTGCGGCTTGTCCGGCGCGGGTTCGAACTGGGCGTCGATCGGGGCGCCGGTCCGGTCCGCATCGCTGAAAGGGTCGTCGCTCATCGCGTTCATATAAGGCCGTTGAGGTTTCAGAAAAGTTTGGCACAGGCGGCCAGCCTGCCGCAACGCTGCTTCAGGAGCTGAGGATTGCGGCAGCTTCAAGGACAGTCTGCAGGAGATCGGATTCGCGCGGGTTGCGGGCAACCCGCTCGCCGAGGCCGGCGTGGCCCCTGAGGGGTGCGAGGGCGCCCTCCGAGATGGCGACAAGGAAAGCACGCGAAAGATCAGGCTGCGTTGCGGCGAGCGCGGCGGCGGCCTTGGCGGAGTGGAGGAGGATGAGGCACGGGCCTGCGCCGGCAAGCACGGCCTGTGCCTCGGGGGTGAGGGCTGTGGCAGGCTCGGTGCGGTAAAGGGCGAGGAATTCGGCCTCGAAGCCCGCCTCTGTCAGCCGGGCGACGAGCCTGCCGGCAGCCTCTTCATTTGCAACGTGTACGAACAATCCCTTCGGGCGGGGCTGGGAGCGGATGATCAATGCGGCGAGGTCATCGGCCGTGCCGGGGCCTTCGAGGATGTGCGTGAAGCCCGCCGCTTCTGCTGCTGCGGATGTCGTGGGGCCGACGGACCAGACCGTGACGCCCGGGGCCGGTCTGCAGGCGGCAGCGGCCGGCACACCGGTGGCGCTGGTGAAGACGAGATGACGGGCCCGGGCAATGAGGCCGGGGTCCGGCTGCAGGGGCTTAACGGCCAGCATCGGGGAGACGACCGGAGAAAACCCCATGCTTTCGAGCGCTCCGGCGGTTTCCTCTGCGAGGGGCCGGGTGCGCGTGACAATGACCGGCAGGGTCATGTCGCGTCCGTGAACCGGGGCAGGGCGCCGCCGGCAGCCGCGAGCACCTCGCGCGCGACCGCCTCTCCGAGCGCGGCCAGTTCGGCAGGCGTGGCGGTGCGCGGGCAGGCACGGCGGGCGCGCCAGCGCTGCTCCCCGCGCACGCTGAGCACTTCGCCGGTCAGGTGCCAGCTGTCTGCGCCGGTGGAGAGGTGGGCCGCAATCGGCGTGCGGCAGCTGCCATCGAGCAGGGAGAGGAAGGCGCGCTCGGCCAGGGCGGCTGCTTCGCTCTCGGCATTGTTCAGCCTGCGGAGGGTTTCGTATAACAGGGGATCGGCATCCTCGCGGCAGACGACGCCGATGATTCCCTGGGCGGCAGCCGGCAGCATGTCCTCGACCGGGATCGGGGTTGCCACCCCGCCATAGCCGAGGCGGTTGAGGCCGGCCATGGCCAGGAAGGTGGCCTCGGCAAGACCCTCCTCGAGCTTGCGCAGGCGGGTCTGCACATTGCCACGGAAGGTGACGACGCCGAGATCCGGACGCAGGGCGAGGGCCTGCGCCTCGCGCCGCAGCGAGGCGGTGCCGAGGCGGGCGCCGGCAGGCAGGTCGCGCAGCGAGCCCGCTGTCTTCGAGACGAAGCCGTCGCGCGGGTCCTCGCGCGGCGGGAAGGCGGCGAACACCTGTCCATCCGGGAGGCGGGCAGGCACGTCCTTCAGGCTGTGCACGGCCAGGTCGATCTCGCCGCGAGAGAGCGCCTCATCGAGTTCGCGGGTGAACAGGCCCTTGCCCCCGGAATTGATCAGCCGCTCGGTGGTCAGCTGGTCGCCGCTGGTGGTGAAGGTGACGATCCGGGCCGAAAGGCGGCCGCCGGAGCCGGCGGCGATCCCGGCGGCGATCTGGTGGGCCTGGGCCAGGGCGAGCGGGGAGCCGCGGGTGCCGAGGCGGACTTCAAGCGGGGCGGAGCGGGACAGGGCCATCCCTTTCCCTAACCGGCCCGGGGGCGCTTGCCAATCAACCCGGCCTTTGGCGGCCGCTTGACGCGGGCACCGGTGAGGCGTAGGGGTCCTTATCGTTTAACAACAAATCCCCCCTCCGGAGGCTCCCCCATGATCCGCAGTGCCGTTTCCGCACTGGCCTTTGCCCTTGCCCTTTCCGCCTGTGCCCCTTCGACCCGTACGGCGGCGGTCGACCCGGCCGTGGTGGCCGAGCAGAGCGCGAAGCTGAATGAATGGTTCAATGCGAAATACGAGGAGCAGCTGCAGTTCTCGCCGATCATGCTGACCTTCCGCGGGCGCAAGGACCGCCAGGACGAGATCGACTGCTTCACCTTCGCCTGCCAGGACGAGCTGCTGGCCTGGTCGAATGCGGCGGCCGAGGAACTCAAGGCGACATTCAACTACGATATCCTGTCGCCGGCCGACAAGGATTCCTACGACCTGTGGCTTTACCAGAATGCCCGCGCCAATGCGGCCCTGCCGTTCCGCTATAACGGCTTTGCCTTCGACCAGATGAACGGCCCGCAGAGCTTCCTGCCGACCTTCCTGATGCAGTTCCATGCCGTGGATGAAGAGGCCGACGCGCGCGCCTATGTGAAGCGGATCACAGCCGGGGCCCGGGCGCTGCGCGAGGCGCTCGACATCGCCAGGGCCAGTGCCGAACGCGGCGTGCATGCGCCGAAATTCGCCTATCAGGGCGTGATCGACCAGTCGAAGAAGATCATCACCGGGGCGCCGTTCACGCGCGGGCCGGATGCGGCGATCTTTGCCGACTTCAAGGCCGACGTGGCGAAGCTGGCGGCCGCGGGCAAGATCACGCCGGAAGTGCAGGCCGAACTGGTGGCCGAGGCAGAGGCGGCGCTGAAGGGCGACTTCCTGGCCGCCTATAACGAGATCATCGCCTTTGCCACCACCGACATGGCGAACTCGCCCGACCCGGCCGGCCCGCAGGGCGCCAACCTGCAGCCGGACGGCGAGGCCTATTACAATTTCATGCTGGCGCAGATGACCACGACCAACATGACGGCGGACGAAATCCACCAGCTCGGCCTGGCCGAAGTCGCTCGCATCCATGGCGAGATGGAAGCGATCAAGGAGTCCGTGGGTTTCACCGGCACGCTGAACGAATTCTTCGCCAGCATCCGCGACGCCAAGGACGACCCGCGCCACTACTATCCGGATACGGATGAAGGCCGCGAAGCCTATATCGCGGATGCCACCGCCGCGATCGAGAAGATCAAGGCCGTGCTGCCGCAATATTTCGGCCTGTTGCCGAAGGCAGACCTGATCGTCAAGCGCGTCGAGCCTTTCCGCGAGCAGCCGGGCGCGGCCCAGCATTACTATCCGGGCACGCCGGATGGTTCGCGTCCCGGCATCTATTATGCCCACCTTTCCGACATGAAATCCATGCCGAAGGGCGAGCTGGAAGTCATCGCCTACCATGAGGGCCTGCCGGGCCACCACATGCAGATCTCGATCGCGCAGGAACTGACCGGGGTGCCGACCTTCCGCACGCAGGCGGGCTTCACCGCCTATTCCGAAGGCTGGGGCCTCTATTCGGAGAAGCTGGCGAGCGAAATGCCGGGCACATTTGAAGATCCGTACTCGGACTTCGGCCGCCTCGGCTCGGAAATCTGGCGCGCGATCCGTCTGGTCGTGGATACCGGCCTGCACGCCAAGGGCTGGACCGAGGAGCAGGCGGTGCAATACTTCCTCGCCAATTCCGCGATCACCGAAGGGCAGGCACGTTCCGAAGTGCAGCGCTATATCGTGATGCCGGGCCAGGCGACGGCCTACAAGATCGGCATGATCGAAATCCAGAAGATGCGGGCCCGGGCCGAGGAAGCGCTGGGCGGGAAGTTCGACATCCGCGCCTTCCATGACACGATCCTGGGCGGCGGCGCGCTGCCGCTGGAAATGCTGAACGCGAAAGTGGACCGCTGGATCGCGGACACGAAAGCGGCGAAGTAAGGCCAGCCGCAAGCCTCAGATCGAGCCCTCCCCGGATACGGGGAGGGCTTCTGATCCGGGCTGAAGGTCACGCGCAGCACGAAAGGCCGGAAAGGCGGCGGCCTTCCGGTTCGTGCGTCTGCGGATCAGTGGAAGCTCAGGACGTATCTGGCAGCAGCGGCCGGACGGCTTCCGTGAGGGCGGCTTCGTTGAGGCGCAAGAGAAGATGGCGGATCGGGGCGGCGAGTGTCTTTGAGGCCGTGCCGGGGATATGGATGAGCGACAGGCCGGGGCGCGGCTTTGTCTGGCGGGCGAGACGGCGGGCAAGGCGCAGGGCGGCGCGGCCGGGGTCGAGGAAGGCAGCTTCGAGCGCGTTGAAGCGGCGCAGGATGCGCGCTTCATAGGCGGCGAAATCCGGCGGGGTTCGCGGCACGGGCGGGGGCGGGACAGGACGCGGGGTGATGCCGGGGACGGAGATGCGCGGCAGCCTGTCCTCCGGGATTGTGTGCGCAGGCGGCGCGGGCGCGGTTTCGGTGAAACGGAAGAGGGGCGTGCGGGGGCGGGTGGCCGGCGGCGCGATGTTTCCGCCTTTGCGGGGCGGGGCGGCCTTGTTTCCGGGCGCGCGCGGAGCGGGCAGGGTGAGCGTGACGGCGATGAGGTAGAGCGCGCGGCGCATGGCGGCTTCGGCCGGCACGAGATAGCGGCGCACCGCGCGGCGCAGGCCACTGAGCGTGACCGCCGCGCCCGGCACGAAGAGGCGCGAGAGCTGGTCGATCAGCCAGCCGAGCATCGGCCCCGCTTCCTCGATGAGGGCGGCATGTGGCGAGTTGGGGGCGATGGGCCGGGACATGAGGGAAGTCTGCCACAGCTGGCAGGGTGTTGCGCAAGTTCCTGTGGATTTCTTTCCTGGGCCTGATCTGGTTGGGGTTTCTGGTGACGGGATGTAGGCGCAAGTGTTCCGCAGGCGGAGGGGTTCGGAGGCCCTCACCTCCCATTGCTGCGCAATGGGCCCCTCCTCTCCCAGAGGGAGAGGGGTTAGTGGTGGCTCCCCAACCCCTCTCCCTGTGGGAGATGAGGGTGCAGCGGTGCCGGCCTCCCTCTGCGTGACCCCTTGCGTGACGGTGGGCGGAGGCTAGCGTGAGGGGTGGAGGACTGGGCCATGCATCTGAATTTTCCGCCGCATATCGAGGCGTTCCGGCGCGAGGTGCGCGGCTGGTTCGAGACGGAATTCCCGAAGGACATCATCTCGAAATACAAGGCCGGCCAGCCGCTGACGACGGCCGAGGTGCGCCGTTCGGAGATGGCGCTGGGGGCGAAGGGATGGCTGGCGACGGCCTGGCCGGTGGAACATGGCGGGCCGGGCTGGGGGCTGGAGGAGCAGTACGTCTTCGACGAGGAACTGGAGCGCGCGGGCGTGCCGACCGTGACGCCGATGGGCGTGATCTATGTCGGCCCGGTGATCTATACCTTCGGGAGCGCGGCGCAGAAGCAGCAATGGCTGCCGGGCATCCGTGACGGGTCGGTGGGCTGGGCGCAGGGCTATTCCGAGCCGGGGGCGGGATCGGACCTTGCGAGCCTGACCTTTTCGGCGGAGCTGAAGGACGGGCGCTATATTCTCAACGGCCACAAGATCTGGACTTCGGCGGCGCAGCACGCGGACTGGATCTTCCTGCTCGCCCGCACCAGCCAGCGCGAGAAGAAGCAGGAGGGCATCAGCTTCATCTGCTGCCCGCTGGATGCACCGGGCGTGACCGTGAAGCCGATCATCACGATCGACGGCGCGCACGCGCTGAACGCGGTGCTGTTCGAGAATGTCGAGGTGCCGGAAGCCTACCGGATCGGCGAGGAAGGCAAGGGCTGGACCTATTCGCAATACCTGCTCGGGTTCGAGCGCACCTCGTATGCGCGGATCGGCGGCAAGCGGGCGATGCTGCGGCATGTGCGGGCGCTCGCCGCGCAAGGCTCTCCGGCCAGCAATCAGCGGCTGATCGATGATGCCGGTTTCGCGGCCCGTCTGGCGGCAGCGGAGATCGCGGTCGATGGGCTGGAGATGACGGTGTTCCGCATCCTGTCGGCGCAGGTGTCCGGCGGACCCGTGGGCGATGCCGCCTCCACCGTGAAGATCCTCGCGACCGAAACGCACCAGAAGATCACCGAATTGTTCCTCGATGCGGCGGGGCCCTTCGTGGGACATAAGGCCCCATCGGCCGGGACTGGACCGCGCGACGTGGCCAGCTATTTTGCCGGGCGGGCGCAGTCGATCTATGGCGGCACCAATGAAATCCAGAAGAACATCATCGCCCGCAGGGTGCTGGGGCTTTAACACATGAGACTGTTCGGATTGCCGGCCTTCGCGCTGGGGCTGACACTGGCGGGGCTTGTGCCGCTGGCGGCGGGCGCGGGCGTGCTGTGGGCGGCGCGCGGCAATGCCGTGCTGCAGTTCCAGGCGGCACAGGCGGTGATTGTGTATGGCGCGCTGATCCTGTGTTTCCTCGGCGGGCTGCGCTGGGGCGCGGAAGTGAACGGGCAGGGCGCGGGCGTGCCGCGCGCGCCGATCCTGGCCCTGTCCGTACTCGGAGCACTGGCCGGATGGGGCATCGTGCTGTGGGCGCTGTGGGCGCCGGCGCAGTGGCCGATGCTGGCGGCCCTGGCGGGCGCGCACCTGCTGCACGGCTTGTGGGATGGCCGGGGCGCCGGCCTGCCGATCTGGATGCGCCGGTTGCGGGCGGTGGCGGCCGGGGTTGCGGCGGTGTCGCTTGGCGCGGCGGCGGCGAGCTATTTCGTCCGGTAGAAGCGGAAGGTGATGGCGGCGGCGGCGAAGCTGACACCGGCCAGCACGGCGGAGATGACTCCGTTCCAGCCCGCCATCGACAGGCCGAAGATGTAGAACGGTGCATCCGTGCACAGCGCGATGTTCACCGGCTGGTCGATGTCGCCGAAAGTCATCGGATCGGTGCCGGGCCCGCCCGAGCAGCCGTTGGGCGGCGGGAAGACCTTCCACTCCACGCCGGCATGGTAGAAGGCCACCACCACCCCGGTGACGAAGACGAGGCCGATCAGCACGTTGAGCGCAACGAGGAAGCGCCGCTTCGGCACAAGGCGCCAGAGGGCGAGGCCGGTCAGCGTCATCGCGATCAGGGCCCAGTAGACCTCGCGCTGGCGCAGGCAGAGCGGACAGGGATACAGGCCACCGAAGGCTTCGAAGGCATGCGCCGCCGCCAGCATCGCGGCCGAGGCGAGGAGTGCGGCGACCGGCCAGCGCCAGCCGGTGAGGAGCGTTGTGAGCGCGGTCATGGCGGCGAGTTGAAGGCGATCGCCGGGCGCCGGGCAATGCGGCGCAGCGTCACGAACCCGTGAGTACGCCGGCGAGAAAGCCGAGGCCGGTGACGGCGCCGAAGATCAGCATGCCGATCCAGGCGACCCCGAGCACGAGGCCGGCCAGCACGGCCACCCCATCCTTCTGCATCAGGCCGAAGGAGGCGATGGCGACGCCGAAGCCGGGCACGGTGTTGGTGCCCGGCAGGGGCACGAGGATGGACGCGCAGAAGAACACGAGGAAGGCGCCGACGACCTGTTCGGAGCGCGGGCCGGTGATGAAGCTGAGGCGCGGGCGGATCAGCGCCTCGATCCAGCCGAACCATTTGCGCCCGCCGGTGGCCATCGCGGTGAGGCCGGCCTTGTCGATGCGGCGGCTGGCGAGGCCGGAAGGCAGCCAGGGCTCCTCACGGCCGAGACACATCTGCACCGCCAGCGCCAGCATCGGCACGGCGACGATCTGCGGCACGATGTAGAGGAAGGGGATGCAACAGGGCAGGGCCAGCAGGAACAGGCTGGCGCCGAACGCGCTCTCGTCGAGCTGGTCGAAGATCTCGCTCAGCGTGAAGCCCTCGTCCGGGGCGGCAGCGGCCATCTGCTCGATGGCCTGGAGCAGGGTGCGGGTTTCGGGCGCAGGGGACATGGCGGCGGTCATAGCAGACCCGCTCTAGCGGCGGGAGATTGACAGATCACTTACCCCTCGGGCAGGAGAGGCCCGCCCTCCGGGGCCCCTGTGGCGAAATGGCAGACGCGGCGGATTCAAAATCCGCTTCTGGCGACAGAGTGCTGGTTCGAGTCCGGCCAGGGGCACCAATGCGGATGTGGACTGACACTCCGGGTGCCAAGAGCAGTGACGGCGTTGCCGGGCCGGGCCGGCTTGCCTAGTGTCCCGGAGGTCCGGTTCAGAGGGGAGACGGCCTGCATGACGACAGCGCCTTTTCCTGTGATCGGGCGGATCGGGCACGAGCGCGAGCCGATCGTCATCATCGATGCGTTCAGTTCCGGACCCGCTGCGCTGGTGGAGCAGGCCGCGGGCAAGCGCTTTGCACCGCTGGGCCCGCATTATCCGGGCGTGCGCGCCCCGGCCGATGCGAACTATCTCGGCGAACGGATGGGCCTCTTGCAGGACGTACTGACGAACGTCTTCGGCCTGCACCGGGGCGCGAGCCTGATCGAGTGCAACTATTCGCTGGTGACGGCGCGGCCGGAGACGCTGCGGCCAGTGCAGCGCCTGCCGCATTTCGACTCGACCGATTCCGGGCGCATCGCGGTGCTGCACTACCTGTGTGCAGGTGTGCACGGCGGCACCGCCTTCTACCGGCACCGGGCAAGCGGCTTCGAGACGGTGAGCCCGTCACGCCTGGATGACTATTCGCGGCTGATCGAGGCCGAGGTGGCCGCCCACGGCCTGCCGGCGGCGGACTACCTGCGCGGCGACACGCTACAGTTCGAACAGACCTACCGGGTGGAGGCCGCGTTCAACCGGCTGGTGATCTATCGCGGCTGGACCCTGCATTCGGGACAGATCCCGGAAGGCTTCGGCTTCGCCGCGGATCCGCGCGCCGGGCGGCTGACGATCAATACGTTCCTTCAGGCGCGGTGAAGCCACCGGGCGGCCCGGTCAGGGGATAGTCGGCTTCGGCGACGTAGCGTGACGGCCCGGCGGCACGCATCTGGCTGGAATAGAGATGGAAATGGCTCGCCGCCCAGGACGCGCTGCGGAAGGCCTGATGCTGCTCGCTCCAGCGGCGCGCCGCCTCGAGCGGGGTGCCATGGCAATAGGCAAGCGTGATGTGCGGCGTGTAGGGATGTTTCTCCAGCGTGATGCCGAGACGGCGCGCGGCGCGCTCGCACTGGCTGGCGAGGCCGCGCAGGTCATCGCTGCCGCGCACGCGGGCCCAGACGGCGGACGGCTCGCGCCGCCCGAACCAGCCGGCGCCTTCCAGCGCCAGCTCGAAGGCCGGCCGGTCAATCTCGCCGAGCAGGCTGTCGAGGTCGCGCGCCCGGTCGTGGCTGATCTCGCCATAGAAGCAGAGTGTGATGTGGAAATTCTCCTCCGGCCGCCAGCTGGCGCCCGGCAGATCCTTCTGAAGTTTCAGCAGGGACCGGGAGACATCCGGCGGCACCGGAAGGGCGGCAAACAGGCGGAGCATGGCCGGCCCAGTGTTGAGCACGGATACCGGCAAAAAGAAACCCGGCGCCGGGCCGGGTGTCAGGTGTGCTCTCAATCTTGTCAGGCGGTCCGTCCGGCGGGCCGGTCTCAGCCGGCGAGGGCTTCGAGCTTGCCGAAATGTTCGGCGAGAAGATAATAGAAGGTGACGCGCGATTTCTGGCCCCCCTCGGCCTTCATCGCCTCGCAGACCGCCCGGATGCCGGCATCCAGCTCCTTCTGGTTGTGAGCCAGCCCCAGCTTGCCGCGGCACCATTTCTCGCGGATCCGGTCGAGCTCGCCATCATCGCTGCACGCCACGATCGACGAGTCCTTGTTGCGCAGGGCAATGCCAAGGTGCCCGACGATCTTCTCGGCGGCGGCCTTGTTGTAATTTTTTGCATACTTCTTGATATTCTCGGCGTACGCCGATGCATCAGCCATGTTTTTCCCCTTTATAGCTGTGGCTTTTACTGAATTTACAAACTGTGGACGGCACAGCCTGATTCCGGCTTTATGTTCGCCTAATGTGCGAGTCAACAGTGATTAGCCGTTCACTGGGGCGAGGCTTTCGCCTGCCGCTGCCGGTCTTTCACATGACTTGATCGTTACTTGTATTCGCAGATTCAGCGCCTGATATTTCAAGTATTGTTTAAGGAATGTTCACATCCTTCCGGCACGACGCCGCGGAAGGCGTTAAATCCCGGAGGGAAAAGCGGGCGCTGACACCGACCGGTTTTTGTTGCGGAGCGGAACGAAGGCCCCCATATACTGGCCAGACGGCGCCCGCAGGGCGTATGCGTTCAAAGAAAGGGTTCAACAACCGATGAATGACTTCAACCGGACTTTCGGGGCGATGGATGCCACGGCGATGGACACGTCCGTCAATGTGGGCCTGCGCTCGTTCATGCTGGGGGTCTATCAGAAGCTTGCCCTGGGAATCGCGCTGTCGGGCGCGATTGCCTTCGTGGTCGGCTCGGGTCTTGTACCGGGCCTGACGCAGCTGCTGCTGGGGACCCCGCTGTTCTACCTGTTCCAGTTCGGGCCGCTGGCGCTGATCCTCGGCTCGGCCTTCCTGATGAAGAACCCGTCGCCGCTGGCGACCGGGATCCTCTACTGGACGATCGTGTCGATGCTGGGCGTCTGCCTGTCGATCTGGGTCGTGATGGCGATGTCGGGCACCGGCGTGACGACGCGCGGCGGCGCCGCCCTCAGCGTCTCGTTCCTGACCATGACCAAGGCCTTCCTGCTGACGGCCTCGGCCTTCGGCGCGCTCAGCCTGTTCGGCTACATGACCAAGGCGAACCTGCGCCCGATCGGCGTGATCGCCGTGTTTGCCCTGTGGGGCGTGGTCGGCATCTCGCTGCTCAGCCTGCTGTTCCCGCCCTCGGGCACGATGGAACTGATCATCCAGATCGCGGTGCTCGGCATTTCCGGCGTGCTGGTGGCCTTCCAGACGCAGGAACTGAAGCAGGGCTATTTCGCCTATGAAGGCGACCAGCGGTCGCTGGCCGTGATGACGAACTGGGGTGCGCTCAACTTCTTCATCATGTTCTACAACATGTTCACGATCCTGATGTCGCTGCTGTCGCGCGACTGAGGACGGAGGAACAGACCTCTCCACCGGACGCCCCGCGAGCCCCCTCGCGGGGCGTTTCGCATGGCGCCTGTCCCCCGGCCGCATTGCGCACCGGCGCAGGCTCGGCTAGGGGTCCGGCGCAACCGTTTCCGCGACCCATATTCCGAGGAGATTCCCATGGCCCGCAAGAAGATTGCCCTGATCGGCTCCGGCATGATCGGCGGCACGCTCGCCCATATCACCGCCCGCGAGGAGCTCGGCGATGCCGTGCTGTTCGACATCGCGGAAGGCCTGCCGCAGGGCAAGGGGCTGGACATCGCCGAGTCGACGCCGGTCTACGGCGCCTCTGTCGATCTCAAAGGGGTCAATGACTATGCCGGCATCGCCGGGGCCGATGTCTGCATCGTCACCGCCGGCGTGCCGCGCAAGCCCGGCATGAGCCGCGACGACCTGCTCGGCATCAACCTCAAGGTCATGAAAGCCGTCGGCGAGGGCATCAGGACCCACGCGCCGGACGCGTTCGTGATCTGCATCACCAACCCGCTGGATGCGATGGTCTGGGCGCTGCAGCAGTTCTCCGGCCTGCCGACCTCGAAAGTGGTGGGCATGGCGGGCGTGCTGGACTCCTCGCGCTTCGCCTATTTCCTGTCGGAGAAGACCGGCGTGTCGGTGGCCGACATCCATGCCTGGACACTCGGCGGGCACGGCGACGACATGGTGCCGATGGTGCGCCACTCGACCGTGGGCGGCCTGCCGCTGACCGAGCTCGTACGGCAGGGCTGGATGAGCCAGGCCGACCTGGATGCGATCGTCGAGCGCACGCGCAAGGGCGGCGGCGAGATCGTCAACCTGCTGAAGACCGGCTCGGCCTATTACGCGCCGGCGGAGTCGGCGATCGCCATGGCGAAATCCTACCTCGCCGACCAGAAGCGCGTGCTGCCGGTTGCCGCCTACTGCACCGGCCAGTATGGCGTGAAGGACATGTATGTCGGCGTACCGACCCTGATCGGCGCCGGCGGCGCGGAGAAGATCGTCGAGTTTGATCTGAATGCGGACGAAAAGGCGATGTTCGAGAAGTCGGTCGCTTCGGTGAAGGGCCTCGTCGAGGCGTGCAAGGGCATCGACCCCAGCCTCGCCTGATCCCGCATGGCTGCCGGCCCTGTCATTGAAACGGAGCGCCTGATCCTGCGCCCTCCGCGGGCGGAGGACTATGAAGGCTTCTGTGCGCTGATGGCGGATGAGGAGACGGCGCGGTTTATCGGCGGGGTGCAGCCGCGCGAAGCCGTCTGGCGCACCCTGTGCATTATTGCCGGGGCATGGCCGATCCGCGGCTTCTCGATGTTCTCGGTGGTGGAGAAGGCGAGCGGGGCGTGGATCGGCCGGCTCGGCCCGTGGCAGCCGGAAGGCTGGCCGGGCACGGAAGTCGGCTGGGGGTTGCTGAAATCGGCGCAGGGCAGGGGCTATGCGATCGAAGGCGCCAGCGCGGCGATGGATTATGCGGTCGATATTCTGGGCTGGGATGAAATCATCCACTGCATCGACCCGAAGAATGCGCCCTCGATCCGGGTGGCCGAGCGGCTCGGCTCACGCAAGCTGAGAGAGGCCGTGGCGCCGCCGCCCATCCCGCACATGGTATGGGACGTGTACGGACAGACGGCGGCAGACTGGCGTGCACGCCGGAGCGGCTGAAGCCTCAGCATCCGTCATCGTCGCGGCCGGTGTCGATCTCGAGCTTGACGATCTCGCCGGTGCTGCTGCGGATGTCGATCTCGATCTCGCGGCCATCAAGGGTGCAGCCCTCGATCTCCCATTTGCCGTCATCGCGCTCGATCTCCTTCAGGCGGGTCATCCCCTCGGTGCGGGCGATGCCGAGGGCCTGCTCGCGGCTGACCGTGCCGGCAGGTGAGGCCGGGGCGAGCAGGTCATCATTGCCCTGGGCGATCACGAACGGTGCAGGCGCGGCGAGCAGCAGGGTGGCAAGAAGCGTTTTCATCGGCAGGGTCCTTCAGTTGCGGTTTCGATGCGCACGGTCTAGGCGAAGGGCCCTGAGGCGGGCCTGACACCGCCTGTCAGCAAGTTGTCAGGCCGCCGTCAGGGCTTGATCGCGGCAGCGCAGCCTGCAAAGCCTCAGTCATGACTGATCATCCGACTGTCGATCCCGATCCGGAGGTGCGCATCCGCCTGGCGCTGGAAGGTGCCTGCGAAGCGCTGAAGCTGGCGCAGCGCGAAGCAGAGGGCGCGCGCAAAGATCCCCGGCGCCTGCGCTGGGTGGCGGCCGGCATGGTGAGTGCGCTGCAAGCCCTGCTGGTGGCGGCCCTGTCGGGATATGACACGGCGATGCCGGAGGCCGTGCTTGATCCGCCGCAGAATGACCGCGTGGCGCCCGTGACGCTGCTGCTGCGGCGGGCGCGGTCGCAGGACTATCTCGCCCCGCCCGAGAAGCTGGAGCTGACGGCCGGGCGCCTGCATGCGATCGAGCGCATCGTGCAAATGCGCAATGCCAGCGTGCACGGCCTGGACGCCACACCGCCGGAGACATTTGCTGACGATGCAGACATCCTGCTGGCGGTCATCCGCCATCTGGCCGTGGAGGCACCGGCCTATGACCGGAAGAAATTCCGTATACAGATTATCCTGCTGGGTGAGGCCTGCGCCGGTCTTTACCAGGAGCTTAACGCGCTGCGGGCGTGACGGGCGGGGGCGCGATTAACGCCAAAGTGACGCCTCTCTGGCAAGGCTTGCCGGATGCGCCGATCTGCTGCCGTCCTTGCAAGCCTGCTGTTCATGCCGATGCTGATGGCTGTGGCGCCGGACACGTTCACGCGCGCGGAACTGGAGGCGCTGGAGGCCGAACGCCGTGCGGCGGTGGCGAAGCTGGAGGCGCTGGAGAAGGCCGGGCAGGCGGCGGTCAGCGACCTGCGCACGCTGGACGACGAACTGCTGAGCGCCGCCATGGAAGCGCGCCGCCGCGAGGAGCAGGCGGCCCGTGCGGAGCAGGCGCTGCTTTCGCTGCGGACGCGGCGCGAGGAGGCCCGTGCCGAGTTGTCCCGCAGCGAGACGGCGCTCGCCGACCTGCTGGCCGCGCTGGCGGCGGCCAATCGCCGGCGTCCCCCGGCGCTGGTGGTCAGCCCCGACAATTCCGGCCTCGCCATCCGGCGCGCGATCCTGATGCAGGCGACCTATCCGAAACTGGAAGAGCGCGCAGCGGCGATCTCGAAGGAGATTGCCGAACTGAATGCGCTGGAAGCCGGCATCACCGCCGAGCAGGCGCGCCTCGGGGCCGCGGAGGCGACCCTGGCGCTGAAGAAGGAAGAGATCGAACGCCTGGCGGCGCAGAAACGGTCGGCCTACGAGGGGATTTCAGGCAATGCCGAGGCGCTGCGCCGGCGGGCCGACCAGCTGGGCAAGGAGGC
>JBKBJF010000038.1:0-15726 GCA_046293935.1 Hyphomonas sp. | reverse complement strand
CGACGCCGCGCTGGACATGGGATTTCACCGTGCCGAGGGGCCAGCCGGTGACTTCGGCCGCCTCGGTATGGGAAAGCCCGGTGGCGACACACAGCACGACACAGACGCGCTGGGCCTCGCTGAGGCTTTCGAGCGCACGGGTGAGGTCCATCCGCTGCTCGGTCTGGTCCGCCGACCGGTCGAAGGGGATGATCTCCGCCGTTTCGTCGAACTCGATTTCCATCTTCTGCTTGCGGCGCCATTGCAGGAACTCGCGGAAGCAGATGGTGCAGATCCAGGCGCTGAACGTTCCGCCGGCATAGCTTCCGATCTTCTGCCAGGCCGTGAGGAAGGTCACCTGGGCGATGTCGTCACCGGTGGACTCTGAGCCGGCCAGCCGGCGGGCCATGCCGCGGACCTTACCCTGGTGACGGCGCACGAGTTCGGCAAAGGCTGCCTCGTTTCCGCGTGCCGCCGCATGGGCCAGATCCGGATCGCTGCGCATGTCCCGTCCCTCGGAGACGACCAGCCGGAGCTCAGGCCTCAGACTTGCCACGGCCAAAGGCCCACAGCCCAATGTAAGCGATCCCGAGGAAGACCGGGAAGGCGGCGACGCCAATCATCGGCATCAGCGCATTGGCCTGGTCAACGCCGATCATGGCGCCCAGCACGGCAAAGGCGGCGCCGAAGGCCAGGAACAGCACCCCGCGGCGGAGGTCTGCGCGCACGGGGTCGGTGACCATCGACATCCGTTCCAGCAGTTCCGGCGACAGGGTCTGGCCCTTCTCGATGGCGTGGCGCAGGGTTTCGTGAATGGTCAGGCGCTTGCGCGCGTTGAAGAAGCTCACCAGCCAGATGCTGCCGATGATGGTGGCAAAAAACACAGTCGGGACAACGACATCCGGACCCATTGCGATCTCCAGTTCATGCAGGTGCCGGCGGAATTGCCGGCCCTCTTGCCCCTGAGATGCTGCCATGAAGGCAATCGGATGCAGGCGGCGTGAAGTTTTTTCCGGGACGTGGCCAGGTGCGGGGCTGAAGGCCATGCTTGCCCAAGCGGGCCGGGCCGCTTAGGTGCGGGCGATGGTCAAGATTACCCCAAAAAGCAAACGCCGGGCGCATCTGCCCGCCGACCTGTCGACGCCCGAGGGGCGGGCGCGGGCGCGGCGGGAGCTGGTGTGGGGCGATCATGGCTTCCTGCG
This sequence comes from Hyphomonas sp., assembly GCA_046293935.1. Lineage (GTDB taxonomy): Bacteria > Pseudomonadota > Alphaproteobacteria > Caulobacterales > Hyphomonadaceae > Hyphomonas. Next base: position 14,545 of record JBKBJF010000038.1, on the reverse strand, counting down.
CGCACGCTTCCGCAACCTGCACCAGATCTCTCCGGAAATGTGGCGCTCCAACCAGCCTTCGCCCCGGCACATCGCCGAACATGCGCGGGCACGGGGCATAAAGACCATCCTGAACCTCAGGGGGGCGACCACGCAGGGCTTCTACCTGCTGGAAAAGGAGGCCTGTGCGGCGGCCGGGATCGAACTGATCGACTTCCAGATGTTCTCCCGCGATCCGCCGACCCGGGAGATGGTGTTTGCGGCGCGCGAGCTGTTCGAGCGGATCGAGTATCCGGCGCTGATGCACTGCAAGTCCGGCGCCGACCGGGCGGGCATGATGGCGGTGTTGTACAAGTTGCTGCGTGAGCGGGTGCCCTTTGCCGAGGCCCGGAGGCAGCTGTCGGGCAAGTACCTGCATGTCCGTCAGGGCAAGACCGGGGTGCTGGATGCCTTCCTGGATGCCTATGAGGCCTACAATGCAGGCCGCGCGCCAGAGGCCTGGAAGCCCTTCCTGGACTGGGTGGCCGAAGACTATGACCGCGCGGCCGTGAAAGCCGATTTTGCCCGCAAGCTGGGCCGGGGCCTTCAGCTCGACGCACTCCTGCGGCGGGAATAGCCGCTTTTCAGCCGCTGGAAATCGTGCCAGCACTTCTTCCGGGAGACCGGAGAAAGGGCGTTTCGATGCGGTTTGCGATTCTGATGGGGCTGTCTGCGGTTCTCCTGGCCGGTTGCGGCGCGCTCGGGCCTTCAGACAAGCAGAAGATGGTTTCAACCTGCATTGAGCAGGGAGAAGCGGAATCAACCTGCAAGTGTGTCGTCGACGCGCTGGAGAAAAACCTGTCGCCGGAACTCTTCTCGAAGGTTGCCAAAGGCATGGGCGACGAAAAACAGAGCCTGATCGACATCTCGACCTCGATGTCAGTGGAAGACCTGCTGGCCCTGTCATCTGCAACCAATGACATGGCGGCTTGCGCAGAAAATAGCGCGACAGGAGAATGAACTGGCGCAGGCCCGGGCCTGGCCCGAAGCCTGCAGTCATAATTGAGTGACGTGACGCCCGGCGGCGCACGCCCTAGAACAGGACGGAACCAGGAAGGGGATCCTCATGAAGTTCATCATCATCAACAGCTTCCGCATCATGGTGTATGTTGCCTACATCGCCATCATCGTGGCCGGGATCGCGCTCGGCATCTACCAGAAGGGCGCGTTCACAGGTGAGCTGATCGGCCTGTCGGGCCCGCTGTCGCAGGTCGCTGACTTCGCGATCTTTGCGTTTGGCGGCTGGGTGGCCGCGAGCATCGTCTGCGGCCTGATCGTGACGCTGATGGACATCCGCGACGACATCAACGACCGCCTGCCGGACGCGCGCCGGGACATGTAAGCTGGCCTGCGGCCTTGCGACCGGCCATACAGACATAAGACCAGAGCCGCCGGGTGGGCTGCCCGGCGGCTTCTTATTGGGAGGACCCCAGCCATGACGACCCTGACGGCCAGCGCGATCTATCTCGCGGTCAATACCCTGCTGCTTCTGTACCTGTCGCTTCGCGTTGTCGGGCGGCGGCGGTCAGCGCAGGTCTCGCTCGGCACCGGCGGCGATGCCGACCTGGAAGTGCGCACGCGGGCGCATGGCAATGCGGCGGAGTACATTCCGGTGACGATGCTGGGCCTGTTCGTGCTGGCCGCGATGGACGCGCCGCTCTGGATGATCCATGCGATCGGCGGCGTGTTCACGGCCGGGCGCATCCTGCATGCCATAGGCCTGTCGGCCACGATCCTGCCGGCGCGGGCGCTGGGCATGGTGCTGACCTGGCTGGGCATGCTGGGCGTGGCGATGGCCCTGCTGGCGGTGCCGTACCTGACGCTGGCCTGACAGGGGCAGTTGCGCCGGGCGGCGGCCCGGTCCATCTAGCGCCGATGATGACACTTGCGACCCCTCCGGCCGATCTGCTGGCCGGACTTCTCGACGATTGCCTGAAAGCCGGTGCCAGCGCTGCGGATGCGCGGATCGGGATGGCCGACGGGGTGAGCGTTTCCGTGCGCGAGGGCCGGCTGGAGAGCATAGAGCGGGAAGAGAGCGCCAGCGTGGCGCTGCGCTGTTTCTTCGGGCAGCGGCAGGCGCATGTTTCCGGCGCCGACCTGTCCCCCGCTGGCCTGAAGGCGCTGACCGAGCGCTGCGTGGCGATGGCGAAAGCGGTGCCGGAAGACCGGTTCTGCGGCCTGCCCGACGCGGCCCTTCTGGCGAAGACCGGCCTCGACATGGACCTGTCGGGTGAACCTGAAATCCCGGCCGATGCTCTGGAGCGCGAGGCGCTGGCGGCAGAGGCGGCGGCCCTGGCCGTGCCGGGCGTGAAGACCGTGGCGGGATGCGGCGCTTCCTGGAACCGCTCGCAGCGCTGGGTGGCGGCGACCAATGGGTTCCGGGCCTGGAAGACCGGCACCTCGACCGGCCTGGGCCTGGCGGCCGTGGCCGAGAAGGAGGGGCAGATGGAGCGCGACTATGACAGCTGGTCAGTGCGCTTCCTGAAGGACCGTCCGTCTGCGGAGGAAGTGGGCCGCACGGCCGGCGAGCGCACGATCGCCCGGCTGGGGGCGCGCAAGGTCGAGACGCAGAAGGCGGCGGTGATCTTCGACCGGCGCGTGTCGGACAGCCTGCTCGGCGCGCTGTTGGGAGCCATCTCCGGCCCTTCGATCGCGCGCGGCGTGAGCTTCCTCAAGGACCGGATGGGCCAGCAGGTGTTTGCAAACGGCATCTACATCACCGACGATCCGCTGCGCCCGCTGGGCATGGGCAGCCGCAGCCATGATGGCGAGGGGCTGCCGGTGGCCGAGACGCATCTGATCGAGGACGGGCGGCTGACCTGCTGGCTGCTGAACACCGCATCCGCACGCCAGCTGGGTCTTGCCCCGAACGGGTTTGCCGGCCTCGGCTTCGGCGATCCGCCGGGCGTGTCGACATCCAACGTGTATCTGCGCCCCGGCACGGCCACGCCGGGCGACCTGGCGAAGCAGGCGGGCAAGGGATTGCTGGTGACGGACATGTTCGGCCCGTCGATCAATCCCAATACGGGCGATTACTCCGTAGGCGTCTCGGGCTTCTGGTTCGAGGGCGGTGAGATTGCGTATCCGGTTTCGGAAGTGACGGTGGCCAGCGACCTGCCGGCGATGTTCGCGCGACTGATCCCGGCCTCGGACCTTGAGTTGCGCGGCACGCGCGATGCGCCCTCCATCCTGATCGAGGACATGAACCTTGCGGGCAGCTGAACGCACCCTGGAGGAAGACCTCAGTCTGTTGTGCAGCCTCGCGCACGAGGCCGGGGACCTGGCCCTGTCGTATCTGCACCACAGCGGCGGGGAGGCGTGGAACAAGCCGGGAGGCAAGGGACCAGTCACCGAGGCGGATCTCGCGATCAACCGGCTGTGCGACCGCACGCTGCGTTCTGCCCGGCCGGACTATGGCTGGCTGTCCGAGGAGACGCTTGATGACCCCGCTGCGCGGCAGAAGTCGCGTGTCTGGGTGGTCGACCCGATCGACGGCACCCGCGCCTATATGGACGGCACGCCGGACTGGTGCATCGGCCTCGCGCTCGTGGAGGAGGGCGAAGCGGTGGGCGGGGTGATCTATGCGCCGGCGCTGGGCCAGTTCTTCGCGGCCCGCAAGGGCGGCGGGGCGAGGCGCAACGGCACGGCAATCCGCGTGACCGGGCGGACCGGCGAGAGCGGCCTGCGCCTGATCGCAAACGAGGGTGTGGTGACCCATCCCGGCTGGCGCGAGCCGTGGCCTGAGGTGCATCTCGCCCGGCCGAAACCCAACGCGACCCTGCTGCGCCTTGCCTTCGTGGCGGCGGGCGAGTGGGACGCAGCCCTGGTGCTCGGTGCAAAGAACGACTGGGACATCGCCGCAGGGGCCGTGCTGGTGGCCGAGGCAGGCGGAACGGTGACGACCCATGCAGGCGAGCCGCTGGTGTTCAACCGCCCGGTTCCGGCCCAGCGCAGTGTGGTGGCCTCTGGAAACGCGCTTCATCCTTTGTTAGTGCGCCGCACAGGATATGTGAGCCTTCCCGATCCGCAGGCGCGTGCCCCGAAACCGCCCGCCCGGGACACAACGGAGCCCGTAAGGAAAATGGCGGACAAGGCCGGCAAGCAACTTCTCCACATCGTGTTCGGCGGTGAGCTGAAGGATGTAACCAGCGTCGAGTTCGAGGATCTCTCGAAGATCGATTTCGTCGGGGCCTTCCCCAACTACCAGGAAGCCTATGACGCCTGGAAAGCCGCTGCGCAGCGCACGGTGGACCATGCCGAGACGCGCTATTTCATCCTGCATGCGCACCGCCTTCTGGACCCCGCAACGGGAGACACCCATCACGTCTGAGCCCGCCCCGGCCGCGCCGCAGCGCTCGCTCTGGCGGCTGTTCAGGGCGCACTTCTGGCCACACAAGGCGTGGTTCATCGGCGGTACCCTGCTGGCGCTGCTGACGGGGCTGTGGGGGGTCGGCTATGTCATGGTTCTGGATTTCGTCGGCAACTCGCTGCAGCAGCAGATCACCGGTGCGGGTGGCGGAGCCGCCTCCGGATGGATCTGGACCGGCATCCTCGCCATCATCCTTCTGACGGCCGGGCGGTCGCTGTCGATGTATGGCATGACGCTGCTTAACAATACCGGCGTGCAGCGCGGACTCGTCAGTGTGCAGACCGTTCAGTATGATGCGCTGGTGGATGGTGATTTCGCGCGCGTATCGGGCGCAGCCTCAGGCAGCTTCGTCTCGCGCTTCATCAATGATGTGATCTCGATCCGCGAGGCGGCGCTGCGCTTCACCAACACTTTCATCAAGAGCCTGGCGACCGTGATCGGCGTTCTGGTCTGGCTGTTCTGGAAGGACTGGCAGCTGGCGCTGATCATCGCTGTGGTCTATCCGCTGGCGCTGGGGCCGGTGATTTCGCTTGGTAACTCCGTCCGCAAACGGGCGAAGAAGGCCGCCGAGCAGACGGGCGAGGTGACCTCGCTGTTGTCGGAGGGATTCCAGTCGGCACGAATCGTCAAGGCCTATGGCCTGGAAGCGTGGCAGAAGGCGCGCGCGGAAAAGGGCTTTGCCGAACGCTCGCGGCTGTTCCTCAACGTGCTGTCGAAGCGCGCAGGGGTGGACCCGGTGCTGGAAGTATTTGGCGGCCTCGCGCTGGCGGCGCTTCTGGGCTTTGTGACCTGGCGGATTTCACAGGGCGAGAATACGCTGGGCGATCTCCTCGGCGTGATCGGCGCGGTGGCGGTGGCGGCGCCGGAAGTGCGCGCGCTCGGCGCGATCAGCGCGGTGGCGCAGGAGGGGGCAGCGGCGGCCGATCGCGTCTACGAGATTGTGGATGCGGCGCCGGAGGTGGCCGATCAGCCCGGCGCGCTGGTGCTGACCGGGGCGACGGGTGAGATCGTCTTTGACGATGTGCACTTCAGCTATCCGGATGGAACGGAGGCGCTGAGGGGCCTCAGCTTCTCGGCGCGGCCGGGCGAGACGATTGCCTTTGTCGGTGCGTCCGGTGCCGGCAAGTCCACCGTCTTCAACCTGCTGATGCGGCTCTACGAGCCTTCATCCGGCGTGGTGCGGCTGGACGGACTGGATATCCGTACACTGACGGGACGGAGCCTGCGTAACCAGATGGCGCTGGTCGCGCAGGATGCGGCGTTGTTCGACGATACGGTGGCGAACAATATCCGCCTGGGCAAGCTGGACGCGAAGCCGGCGGCGATCGAGCGGGCGGCGCGGGCGGCCAACGCGCACGAGTTCATCGAGGCGCTGCCAGGCGGTTATGACGCGCCGGTGGGCGAGATGGGGCGTAACCTGTCCGGCGGGCAGCGGCAGCGTGTGGCGCTGGCGCGGGCGATCCTGCGGGCGGCGCCGGTGCTGCTGCTGGACGAGGCGACCTCGGCGCTGGATGCGGAAAGCGAGGCGAAGGTGCAGGACGCGCTGGCGGAATTCGGCCGTGGACGGACGGTGCTGATCATCGCGCACAGGCTCTCGACCGTGCGCGCGGCAGACCGGATCGTGGTTATGGAAAACGGCCGCGCAGTGGAAGAAGGCACGCATGAGAGCCTGATGGCGCAGGGCGGGGCGTACAAGCGGCTGGTGGAGTTGCAGCTGAGCTGAGTTGCTCAGTCCCCCGTAAAATCAGGATCCCGCTTTTCGAAGAAGGCCTTGACGCCTTCCTTGAAGTCTTCGGTCTGTTGCATCAGGGCGAAGGCTTCGAGGTCGCGGTGGGCCGTGGCCCGGGCGAGGGCGAGGGCAGCGATGTTGACGTCGTGCTTCACCATCTTGAGCGCGGTGGGCGGGAGTTTGGCGGCGGCAGCAGCGATTTCGTTTGCCTTGGCGAGGGCGCTGCCGGGCGGGGCGAGGTGGTCGTAGAGGCCCCAGTCCAGAGCCGTCTGTGCACTGATCTTTTCGCAGAGGCCGGCGATGCGCTTGGTGCGGGCAGGGCCGACGAGGGCGGTGAAGCGGGGGATGGAGCCCCAGCTCATGTTCATGCCGCGCTCGACTTCCGGCACATAGAAGGTGGAGGCTTCCGAACCGACGCGCAGGTCGCAGGAAGCGGCGAGCGCCGCGCCGCCGCCGACGCACCAGCCTTCGATGGCGCATATAGTGAGCGCGTCGACCTGTTCCCAGGCCTCGCACATGGCGGGCCCGGCGCGCAGGCGCAGGCGGCGTTCGGCGAGGCCGAGACGGCGCACGTCTGCGCCTTCCGGGTCGCGCAGGTCGGCGCCAAGGGTGAAGTTGTCCTTGCGCCCGGTGAGGATGACGGCGGAAATGGCCGGGTCTCCGGCAAAGCGGCGGGCGGCATCCGTCAGTTCACGCATTACCTGCTGGCTGAGGGCATTGGCCCTGGCGCCGGTGTCGAACGACACCGTGGCGATGCGGCCTTCGGTTTCGATGCGGACATGATTCATGAGGGAGTCAGTTCGGCGCGCCGGAGGGGCGTTCCTGCGGCAGCAGGGTGGCGGCGTGGCGGATGAAGCGGGCGAGCTTTTCCGCGCTTTCAGCGCCCTGCACGGCGACACGGCGGTTGGCAATATAGGTCGGAACCCCGGCAATGCCCATCTGGCGGAAAACCTCCGCCTCCTGACGAACGGCTTCGATATCGGCATCGGTTTTCAGGAGGTCGGCGACGATCTCCGGATCGAGGCCGATCTGGCGGGCGACATCGACGAGGACGTCATGCGCGCCGATATCGCGGGTTTCGTTGAAGTAGGCGCGGAACAGGGCTTCCTTGGCGGCGGCGCCCTTGCCCTGACCCTGCGCCCAGCGCACGAGGCGGTGGGCGTTGAAGCTGTTCGGGCGGTGGGTGATGGCGTCGAACCGGTAGGGGATGTTCTCGGCGTTGCCATAATCGACGAGGGCCTGACGCATCATCGCCATGCGCTCCCTGCCTTCGGGCGAGGAAACGCGCTGCGACATGTAAGCCTTGTAGTCGACGCCGCTGGCAGGGATGGTGGGGTCGAGTTCGTAAGGGCGGAAGAGAAGCCGGGTTTCCACCTCGGGTGTTTCAGCCATCGCTGCCTCGATCCGGCGCAGGCCGAGCCAGCACCACGGGCAGACGAGATCGGATACCATTTCGATGACGACGGTCATCTTCCCAGTATAGACCCGCGCCGGGCGCGCGTCACCTTTCGTAGAGGTTTTCCGCCGCGTCGGGATCTATGCCGCGCAGGACAAGCGCAGCGCGGATGTCACGGACCAGCCAGACGTCCTTCCTTGGTTCCGGTTTGCGGCGCAGTTCCATGCCGAAGGGCAGAGGCACGGCTTCGGCGCGGGCGGGCGGCAGGGTCTCGTGCTCAGCGAAGATGGATTTCGGCTGGCGTTCCGGCAGCAGGGCCGAGAGCAGGAAGCCGCCGGCGATGAGGGCGCCGGCCCAGACGTTGGACTTGAAAATGGTGAGGGCGGCTTTTTCCTGACTCGCTTTCAGGACGACCGCCTGCCAGACGCCATGCGCGAGGAAGGCAAGTGCCGTCAGGGCGCCGATCCGGCCGGCGCCGTTGGCTGCGGCGGCGAGCGCGATCAGGGCGGCCGCGCCGACATGGAAGCAGAAGGAGTAGAGGGCGGCGCGCTTGCCGAACAGGCGCGCCGTGGAGCGCACACCGATCAGGGCGTCGTCTTCCCGGTCCTGCAGCGCGTAGATCGTGTCGTAAGCGACGGTCCAGAGGGCGAGGCCGAAATAGAGCAGGTAGACCGGTGCGGTAATCAGGCTGGCGGTGGCCGCGCCGACCAGGACGCCCCAGTTGAAGGTGAGGCCGAGCCAGGCCTGCGGCCACCAGGTGACGCGCTTCGTGAAGGGGTAGATGGCAACCAGCGGCAGGGCGAGCAGGGCAGTGATTTTCGCATCCCAGGGCAGCAGCAGCCAGACAACGAACCCGATGCCGAGCTGGGCGAAGAGGAACAGATAGGCCTGCTGCAAGCTGACCGCGCCGGAGGGGATCGGGCGGGCGGCGGTGCGGGCGACCTTCGCGTCGAAGTCGCGGTCGGTGATGTCGTTCCAGGTGCAGCCGGCCCCGCGCATGACCACCGCGCCGGCGAAGAAGAGGAAGACCCAGCCGAGGTCGATCAGGAACAGGCCGCTGGACAGGCGCTGGAAGGCAAGGCCGATGAGGCAGGGCAGGAAAAGCAGCCAGATGCCCACCGGCCGGTCGAGCCGGGCCAGCATGGCAAAGGGGCGCCAGTGCCGCGGCAGGCTGGAGAGCCAGCCCGGCATGGCCGAGTCTGCCGGAATCCCGAAGGCCTCCGTGTCGTCGTGGCGCTGCGTGAAACTCATCGCAATCGGGTATAGTTGATTTGCCATCGGCTCGCACCCGTTGTGGTTTCAAAACCACAAAGCGTGATGCAAAAACCACACCTGACAGGGGCGTTCCGGGAGGGCTATACCGCCGGGATGCCAACCTCTCCGCGACTCTTTGTTTCTGCTGATCTTTCTGCCGGGGCGATGGTCGCCCTGGATGAGGAACAGTCGAACTACCTGCTGCGGGTGCTCCGTCTTGGGGCAGGCGGCGAGGTGCGCCTGTTCAACGGCCGGGACGGGGAATGGCAGGCGGAGGTGGCTGAATCGCCGGGTAAGCGGGCCAGCCTGAGATCCCTTTCTCGAAGCCGGGCGCAGCCGGCACCGGCCTCGCCTGCGATGACGCTGCTGTTCGCGCCGGTGAAGAAGGACCAGACGGACCTGATCGTGGAGAAGGCAGCGGAGCTGGGCGCCGCGCGCGTGTGCCCGGTGCTGACGCAGCGGACGCAGACGCGGACGGTGCGGACCGACCGGCTGCGCAAGATCGTGCTGGAGGCGGCCGAGCAGACCGAGCGGCTGGACCTGCCGGAGGTGGCAGAAGCGGCGGCGCTGGACGCGGCGCTGGCGGCGTTGCCGGCAGGCATGGCGGTGATCTTCTGCGATGAGGCGGGCGATGAGGACAGCGCCCCTTGGGGCGGCACGGCTGGGCGGGCGGAGCCGATGCTGGCGGTGCTGCAGGGCCTGAAGGGGCGCGATGCGGCGATCCTGACCGGGCCGGAAGGCGGGTTCACGCCCGAGGAGCGGGCATTCCTGCGCGGGCGGGCAGATACCTTCGCCGTGAGCCTTGGCCCCCGCATCCTGCGGGCGGAAACGGCAGCTGTGGCGGCGATGACGCTGTGGCAGGCGGTGTGTGGCGACTGGGGCTGAAGGCGCACCCTGCACAACAATTTGGCGGCCCCCGTTGGCGTTGCCACATTTCGGCCTTATCTCCCGGTCGGACAGAGACAGAGCCGGGAGGCCCGACGGTGACCACGCCAACCACCGATATCGACGAGGCCTCGCCCCGCATAGGCGGCAAGGCCGAGCTGGTCGAATACCTCGAGGCCGGATCGAAGCCGAAGACCGACTGGCGGATCGGCACCGAGCACGAGAAGTTCGGCTTCACCTGGGCGGACCTCAAGCCGCTGCCGTATGAGGGCAAGGCCTCGATCCTCGCCATGCTGGAAGGCCTGCGCGACCGGTTCGGCTGGGACCCGATCCATGAGGGCGGCAAGCTGATCGGCCTGAAGCGCAGCGGGGCAAGCGTCAGCCTGGAGCCGGGCGGGCAGTTCGAGCTGTCGGGCGCGCCGCTCGACTCGATCCATGAGACCTGCACGGAAGTCGGCCGCCATCTTGCGGAAGTGCGCGAGATTGCCGAGCCGCTGGGGATCGGTTTTGTCGGGCTGGGGGCGAGTCCGCTCTGGCCGATGGCCGAGACGCCGGTGATGCCGAAGGGCCGCTACAAGATCATGGCCGCCTATATGGACAAGGTGGGCCGGCTGGGGCGGCAGATGATGTTCCGCACCTGCACAGTGCAGGCGAACCTCGATTTCGGATCGGAAGCGGACATGGTGCAGAAGCTGCGTGTGTCGCTGGCGTTGCAGCCGCTGGGCACGGCGCTGTTTGCAAACTCGCCGTTCATGGAAGGCCGGCCGAATGGCTTCCTTTCGTATCGCTCGCATATCTGGACCGATACGGACCCGGACCGTTCAGGCATGCTGCCTTTCGTGTTCGAGGACGGGTTCGGGTTCGAGCGCTATGTCGACTATGCTCTCGATGTGCCGATGTATTTCGTGCGCCGGGGCGGGCAGTATCTCGATGCCTCCGGGCTGAGCTTCCGCGATTTCATGGATGGCAGGCTGCCGATCCTGCCGGGCGAGCGCCCGGCCATGGATGACTTTGCGGACCACCTGTCGACGATCTTTCCCGAAGTGCGGCTCAAGCGTTTCCTCGAAATGCGAGGTTCGGATGCGGGGCCGTGGGACCGGCTGTGTGCGTTCTCCGCGTTCTGGACGGGTATCCTCTATTCGCAGTCTGCGCTGGATGCGGCGTGGGATCTGGTGAAGCACTGGACCGCGCCGGAGCGGGAAGCGATGCGGCAGGGTGTGCGGACACTCGGCCTGCGCACGCCGGTACCGGCCGGGCGGTCGATGCAGGACCTGGCCAAGGAGGTATTGTCGATCTCGCGGGCGGGCCTTCGCGAGCGCGGGCGCCTGTCGGCCTCGGGTGATGACGAGTCGGGTTTCCTGTCTGGCCTCGACGAGATTGCTGCTTCGGGCCTGACGCCGGCCGAACGCCTGCTGCAGCGCTATTACGGCCCGTGGAACCGCGACGTGCGCAAGGTGTTTGCGGAAGAGGCTTACTAGGCTTTCCTCTAACGGCAGAAACGGCCTTGAGCCCCCCGGCAGGGCGTGGTCAAATCTGTGTCACAAGAGGCGTGGGCTGCGGCCGCCGCCCACAAGAGACAGCGCGCTGGGGAGCCGTTCATGCTGATTATCGTCCTGGGCATCGTGATCACACTGCTGACCTGCATTCCGGTGTTCAACCAGATGCGGCAGCACCCGAAGGGCCTGCACATCCTGTTCTTCGCCGAAATGTGGGAGCGCTTCTCCTATTATGGCATGCGGGCCCTGCTGATCTTCTACCTCACCCAGCACTTCCTGTTCGACGACAAGTCGGCTCAGGCCCAGTATGGCTCCTATACGGCGCTGGTTTACCTGCTGCCGCTGCTCGGCGGCTATCTGGCGGACAAGTATCTCGGCAACCGCAAGGCCATCGCTTTCGGCGCGTTGCTGCTGGTGGCCGGACACCTGACGATGGGCCTGCACGGCCCGCAGGCGACGCAGAAGCTTGTCTATGAAGGCGCAGAATACAACCTGGCTGTCGAGGGCCGGGGCGGGGCGCGGCAGGTATTCATCGAGACCGGCACGCAGCGCTGCCTGTTCGGCGGGGATGCGGCGTATGATGGCTGCCGGGCCAATGTGACCCCTGAGGGCGGGCTGGCCTTCACCGGCCTCGATGCAGACAGCCCTCTGCCGCAGGTGATCCCGAACGTCACGGAGACCCTGACCCAGGCCGAGCGCCACCCTCTGTATACGAACATCCTGTTCCTGGCGCTGGCGCTGATCGTGATGGGGGTCGGATACCTGAAGGCCAACATCTCGTCGATCGTTGGCCAGCTGTATGAAGAGAATGATCCGCGCCGCGATGGCGGGTTCACGCTCTACTATTACGGCATCAATCTCGGCGCCTTCTGGGCGGCCATCCTGTGCGGCTATCTCGGCCAGACGGTCGGCTGGTGGGCAGGTTTCGGGCTTGCGGCAGTCGGCATGGCGGTTGGCTGGCTGGTGTTCGTGCGGCGCCGTCTGGTATTCTGGGCGCCGGGCGAGGTGCAGTTGCCGGATGCCGTTGGCGCGCCACCTAACCCTGAGGCTCTGGCCAGAAAAACGGGACCGTTCAGCCTGGAGACCTGGCTCTACCTGCTCGCCATCCCGGCCGTGGCGGTGATCTGGTACCTGATCCAGAGCCCGCAATATACCTTCTGGACCCTGATGACCGGCCTCGTGCTGTTCGGCGGTTACATGATCTTCTACATGGCCACGAAGTGCACCTGGAAGGAGAGCCAGCAGCTGATCCTGGCCCTGTTCCTGGTGTTCATGTCGGTGGTGTTCTGGTCACTGTTCGAGCAGGCCGGCTCGTCGCTGAACCAGTTCGCCGAGCGTAACACGCAGCTGCCGAATGATGGCTTCATGACCGTGACCGCCGCACAGACGCAGAGCTTCAATTCCGGCTTTATCCTGCTGTTCGCTCCGGCCTTTGCCGCGCTTTGGGCCTGGCTGGGGTCGCGAAAGCTCGACCCCAACACGCCGCTGAAATTTGCCCTCGCGCTGGTGCAGGTCGGTCTTGGCTTCTGGGTGCTGGTCTGGGGTGTTCAGTTCGCGGATGACAGCTTCCGCGTGCCGCTGGTCTTCCTGGTCGTTGCTTACCTCCTGCACACGACAGGCGAACTCTGCCTTTCACCCGTTGGCCTTTCGATGATCACGAAACTGTCGCCCGGCGCGGTGGTCAGCTTCATGATGGCAGGCTGGTTCCTGTCCTCGGCCTTCGCGCAATATGTGGCGGGCGTGATCGCCCAGTTCACCGCGAGCGATACAGTGGCCGGACAGGTGCTCGACCCCGGCAAGGCGCTGATGACGTACAAGGACGTTTTCTGGAGCCTTGGCGTGGTGGCGATCATCTTGGGCGTGCTGCTCGGCCTGTTCAGCTTCCTGCTTAAGTATCTCGGCCATGGCAAAGCCGGACGGTTGGCGAGCAAGGCGGCGTTGGAGGTTGAGGCAAGAAATGCGGCATAAGGTTGCGGTAGCAGCTTGTGCCTCAGCCTGCCCCTCCGACGGTCAGTGAACCGACTTTCAGGGTGGGCTGGCCGACGCCGACGGGTACCGACTGACCCGCCTTGCCGCAGACGCCGACACCATCATCCATGGCGAAGTCGTTGCCGATCATCGTCACGTCGCGCAGCACAGTAGGACCGTGGCCGATGAGGGTGGCGTTCTTCACCGGGGCGATGACCTTGCCGCTCTCGACGAGGTAAGCCTCCGTACACTGAAAGACGAAATTGCCGCTGGTGATGTCGACCTGGCCGCCGCCGAAATCGACGGCCCAGAGGCCGCGCCTGATCGAGGCAACGATTTCCTGCGGGTCCGCGCTGCCACCGAGCATCACGGTGTTGGTCATGCGCGGCATCGTGGGCGACTCGTAGCTTTCGCGCCGGCCATTGCCGGTGGGGGCCATGCCCATCAGCCGGGCATTCATGCGGTCCTGCATGTAGCCCTTGAGGATGCCGTCTTCGATGAGGACCGTGCGCTGGGTCGGGGTGCCTTCATCGTCGAAGGAGAGCGAGCCGCGCCGGGCTTCGATGGCGCCGTCATCGATGACGGTGACACCGCGGGCGGCGACCTGCTGGCCGATCTGGCCGGCATAGACGGAGGTGCCCTTGCGGTTGAAATCGCCTTCGAGACCATGCCCGACGGCCTCGTGCAGCAGCACGGCGGGCCAGCCGGGGCCGAGCACGACTTCCATTTCGCCGGCAGGGGCGGGGATGGATTGCAGGTTCACTGAAGCCTTCTCGATAGCGCGGCGGACCATGGCTTTCCAGCGGTCCGGCTGGATCCACTCGTCATAGGCGGCGCGTCCGCCGGCGCCGGTGCCGGCGGATTCGCGGCGGCCGTTTTCTTCCAGGGTGACGGAGACATTGAGCCGGACGAGCGGGCGGATGTCATGGAAGTGGGCGCCATCCGGACGCAGGATGTCCACCTCCTTGTGGCTGCCGGAGAGGGAGACGGAGACCTGAACGACGCGCGGGTCGGCCGCGCGGGCGAAGGCGTCGATCTCGGCCAGGAGGTTGGTCTTGCCGGTGAAGGCCGGGGCGAGCGTCGGGTCGATGGGGGCGTAGAGGCGGCGGTTGGTGGGTTGCGGGCCGGTGGCGAGCCTGCCGGAATGGCCGCGCTTGGCCTGGGCGGCGGTATCGGCGGCGCGGCGGATGGCTTGCAATGTGAGTTGCGAGGCATAGCCTGAGCCCTGTGCTTCGCCGGCCACGACGCGCAGGCCAAAACCCTGATCGGTATCGAACGCGGCGGATTTCAGCCGGCCGTCATCAAAGATGAAGCTCTCCGAACGCGAGCGTTCGATGTAGAGGTCGGCATCGTCGGCGCCTCTGGCGGCATCCGCCAGGATCGGCAAGGCATCGGAAACAGCAAAGGGCAGGGCAGAGTCGGTCATGCCC
>JBKBJF010000037.1:0-17139 GCA_046293935.1 Hyphomonas sp. | reverse complement strand
CCCTGGCGCTGAAGAAGGAAGAGATCGAACGCCTGGCGGCGCAGAAACGGTCGGCCTACGAGGGGATTTCAGGCAATGCCGAGGCGCTGCGCCGGCGGGCCGACCAGCTGGGCAAGGAGGCTGGAACGCTGCGCGACCTGCTGGCGGGGCTGGAGAGCAAGGCGCCGGATGCGCCGGGGCTGAAGCCAAGGCTGCGTCCGCAGCTGGCGGCGGTGCGCCCGGCCAAGCCGAAGACGGCAGCTGCGCCCAGGCCGGAGGAGGGTCTGGCCCCGGCGTCCCGGCCGCTGGGCAAGGCCTCGCTGGGCGGGCTGAAACAGCCGGTGGCCGGCACGCTGCGCTATGGCTTCGGGGACAAGCTGCCGGGCGGCGCGAGGGCTGAATGGCTGGTGTTCACGACCCGGGCCGAGGCGCAGGTCAGCGCCCCGGCCAGCGGCGTGGTCGAGTATGCCCGGCCGTTCCGCAGCTATGGGCAAATGCTGATTCTGCGTACAAGTGACGGATATAATGTTATTCTCTCGGGTATGAGCCGGATCTATGTATCCGAAGGTCAGTCCGTCAGCGCCGGGGAGCCGGTGGGCCGCATGCCCGACCGCAGTGATCCGGCGCCCGAACTGAGTGTGGAATTGAGGCTTGGCGACCGGGTGATGAATCCGGCAGACTGGATGTCCAGCGACAAGTGAGGGTCGCCCTGATGAACATGGAGTGGAATATGCGTTCGTTGCTGACCGGGACTGCACTGGGCGGAATTCTCGGGGCAGCCGCTGTCGGCTTTGCGGCCATGGCCTGGCCGCAACAGGACGCCAGCCGGCCGGAGGATCCGCGAGCGCTGACCTATCAGCAGATCGAGCTGTTTGCCGAAGTGTTCGCCCATGCCCAGAAGGACTATGTGGTGCCGATCGACGAGACCGAGGCGATGTCGGCCGCGATCAACGGCATGCTGACCTCGCTCGATCCGCATTCCAGCTATCTCGACCCGGAAGACTACCAGTCGCTGCAGGTGCAGACCTCCGGGGAATATGGCGGCCTCGGCATCGAGGTGACGATGGAAGACGGCGTGGTCAAGGTGATCTCGCCGATGGACGGCACACCGGCCGCACGCGCCGGCATCCAGCCGGGCGACTTCATCACCGCGATCAACGGCAAGCCGATCCTCGGCCAGACCCTCAACGATGCGGTCAAGGAAATGCGCGGGCCGAAAGGCACCGAAATCGAGATCACCATCCTGCGCGAAGGCAGCGAACCCTTCCAGGTGAAGCTGGTGCGCGAAGTCATCCAGCAGAAATCCGTCACCTGGCGGATGGAAGGCGGGGACATCGCCTATATCCGCATCTCCACTTTCAACGAGCGCACCGACCTGCTGCTGGAGGAGGCGCTGGATGCCCTCGGCCGCGGACCGAAGCCCAGGGGCATCGTCATTGACCTGCGCAACAATGGCGGCGGCCTGCTCGACCAGGCCGTGAAGGTGGCCGACCATTTCCTGTCCGGCGGCGAGGTCGTCTCGACACAGGGCCGTCGCCCGTCGGATGTCGCCCGCTTCAACGCGACCCGCGGCGAAGTGTTCAAGGGCGTGCCGATCGCGGTGCTGATCAATGGCGGCTCGGCCTCGGCCTCGGAAATCGTGGCCGGCGCCCTGCAGGACCGCGAGCGCGCGCTGGTGGTCGGCACGACGAGCTTCGGCAAGGGCTCCGTGCAGTCGGTGATCCTCCTGAAGACCGTGCCGGGCGCGATCCGGCTGACCACCGCGCGGTATTACACGCCGTCCGGCCGCTCCATCCAGGCGCTCGGCATCGAGCCCGACGTGATGGTGACGCAGGTGCGTCTGACCGAGGAGGAACTCGCCAAGATCCAGCGCTGGTCGGAAGCCGACCTGCCGCATGCGCTGGAAAACGAGACCGGTGAGGCGCGCAAGGCCATGCGGATGCCGGACGAGCAGCCGCCGGAAGGCTATGCGGGCGAGGATTACCAGCTGGAGACAGCGATCCGCCTGCTGCGCGAAGGCCGGGCCCAGCCCTCGCGCCTGGCGATGAAGGATGGCTGAGCGTTAACCTTCGGGAAGGCCGGACTTCCGCGGAAGTCTTAGCCTTCCGTTACACAGCGAAGACCAAATCTTTGCGTCCTGTTAACCCTGCCGGGTGATCTTCAGGGCTTGTTTCACCGCCCTGTTCAATGAGGTCAGTCCATGGGTTACCGGCGCGAGTCCGAGCCGTCTCCGCTCCGCACGGGAATAACGCATGCGGGCATGAGCCTCGCCGTGTTCGGCGGGCTGGCCGCTTCTCTCGGGGCCGGCATCCATATCGTCGCCGATCCGGCCGCCGCCGGCCCGCGCCAGACGCTGGCGCTGTTCGAGACGGTCGATGAGGTGCTGGAGCCGCAGGCGCGCCTCGCGGCTTACACTGATTTCGAGGAGGCCGCAGAGTTCGACGATGCCGGCATGTCCGACACGCTGCAGCTGGCACTGACCGAACTGGAGAATGAGGGGCTGCGCATCGAAGTGACCGGCGGGCAGGGCGGCCCGGCGGTAAGTGCGCGGGATGCGATCCGGATCAATGGCCAGATCGTGCGGGCCGGCGAATCGCTGAGCCAGGTGCGCAGTATCGGCGCGCAGGAGGCGGGCACGTTACGCATCGCGTCGGTAGCGCCCAGCGCCCCGGCCGTGGTGAAAAAGCCGGCCAGCAAGGCGCCGGCGGATGTCTATGCCCGCAGCTTCTCCAATCCCGAGGGCCGCCCGATGGTCGGCCTCGTGATCGGCGGGCTCGGCATCAACGCGACGCAGACCCAGCTGGCCATCGACGACCTGCCGGCAGACGTGACGCTGTCCTTTGCCCTCGATTCGAAGCGCCTCGACTACTGGATCAAGACGGCCCGCGCCGATGGCCATGAAGTGCTGATCGAAGTGCCGATGGAAGCCTATGATTACGGGCGCATGAAGATGCATCCCGATACACTGCTGGCGGGTGCGGATGCCAAGACCAATCTTGCCCGGCTGGATGCCATCCTGTCGCGCACCACCGGCTATTTCGGCATCGTCAATTACCAGGGTGCGAAGTTTGCCGCGAATGCAGAGGCTGCGAGCCCTGTGCTGCAGCGCCTGGCCGAGCGCGGTTATGCCTTCATCGATGATGGCAGCCTCGAGCGTGCCGGTTTTGCGGCCACGGCGCGGACCACCGGCGTGCGCTATGCCCGCGCGGCAGGCCCGATCGATACCCGTCAGTCGCCGGATGAGATCAATGCCGAACTGCTCGACCTTGAAACGCTGGCGCGCGAGAAGGGCGCTGCCTTCGGCTCCGGCTATGCCTTCCCGATGACAGTGGAGGCGGCGAAGACCTGGATTGCGCAGCTGCCCGAGAAGGGGCTCGTGCTGGCGCCGGTGTCGGCGATCACGCGCGAGAAGCCTGCCCCGGAGGTGCGCACTGGCAGCACCGCCCTGACTGGACTAAATACGGGTGGGTGACCCAGTCCAAGTTCGACTCCAGCCTGTATCGTCCCAATGTCGGCCTCGCGATGTTCTCGAAGGCCGGTCATGTGTTTGTCGGCCGCAGGGTCAACGGGCGCGGGCCGTTCCAGTGGCAGATGCCGCAGGGCGGCATCGATGAAGGCGAAAGCCCGCTGAAAGGGGCGCTGCGCGAACTCGAGGAAGAGATCGGCGTTCCGGAAAAGCTGGTGGACGTGCTGGAGGAGACGCCTGACTGGCTGCACTATGAATTTCCGCCCGACCTGAAGAAGCGCCTGCCGGGCCCGTATCATGGCCAGAAGCAGAAATGGTTCGCCCTGCGCTTCAAGGGCTCTGACAGCGATGTGCGCCTCGACCGGCACACGCCGGAATTCGATGCCTGGCGCTGGGCGCCGCTGGAGGAGACGCCGGAGCTGATCGTGCCGTTCAAGCGGCCCGTCTACCTGGAAGTGGCGCAGCGTTTCCGGCGCTGGACGGAGCCGGTGCTGCCGGGCAAGGTGCCGCAGGGCTGAACACGGCGAAGGAGGGCCAGAGTGCCGACACTTCTGATGATTCACGGCATCGGCTGCGATGCCCGTGCCTGGGACCGGATGAAACCGCTGCTGGAGGCCGGCGGATGGACCTGCGAGGCGATCACGCTGTTCCCGGACCGCCGGGTGAAGGAGAATCCGCCTGCCAGCCTGCCGGAGCTGGGCTTTGCCGACTATGTGGAGGCATCCGTGCGCGAGGCACGGCGCCTGACGGCACTCGACGGGGCAAAACCGGCCGTGATCGGACATTCGATGGGCGGCCTGCTGGCGCAGGTGCTGGCCGAGCGCGGCGAAGTGTCGAAGGCGGTGTTCCTGACCCCGGCCCAGCCGAAGGACTGCGCCGTGATCGGCCTGCCGGTCGCCTGGACCTTCCTGAATGTGATCCTGTCTCAGGACCGGAAAAAGGCGCACAAGGTGTGGAAGACGGGTTTCCGCTGGGGCGTGCTGAACCGGGTGCCGGCAAGACGCCATGACGAGATCTACGCCAGCGCGCTCTACGATTCCGGGCAGGTGTATGGCGACATCACCGACGGTATCGTGATCGACGAGTCGAAGGTGATGATCCCGACACTGACGATCGCCGCAGGCCATGACCGTGCCACCCTGCCGAAAGGCGTACGCAAGGTGGCGGCGAAATATGCCCGCAGCCCGGTGAGGGGCGACTTCATCGAGTATCCGGAGCATGGCCACTGGATACTCGATGAACCGGGCACGGAGAAGGTGGCCGCGGATATTCTCGGCTGGCTCGGACGCTGACGGCCGGAAAGCAACAGGCGCCCGCCGCAGCGGACGCCTTGCGGGGCCGAAGCCCGGGACAGCCTAGTCTGTCTTTGCGGTCACCGTGGCAACACCGGAAGACCCCTGCGATGTGGTGTAGGGCGTGGTGTGGCCAACCTCCTCCCCCCAGGTTTCGAAGGTGGCGCAGTTCTCAGCCTCGCCCATCGTCGAGCAGATGGTGCGGGCGTCCTGATCCATCGTATAGGCGACGGCCGGGCCGCCATTGAAGCTGACCGTGCCATCATCGGAGAACACGGCGACGACTTTCTCGGCACCGCTGGCAGGCACGAATTCGACGGTCGTGGTCGCCGCCAGGGCGGGTAGGGCGAGGGCAGACAGGAGGGCAAGGGTGAGAGGGGTCTTCATGGCAGTCATCTCCCGGTGTGGTTTTTGTGCGGAACTCTACTGAGCGCACTTGCTAGCAGCGATGCCGGTTCCGCAACAGGGCCGAAATCAGAAGCGGCCCCCACTTTGCCGTGAGGGCCGCCGGAAGTCTGCACCGGGATCGGGGATCAGACCGGCTGTCCGCACATCCGCAGGAAGCGGTTGCGCAGGTCGGCATCGGACTTGAAGACCCCGGTGAACTGGGTGGTGACCGTGGTGACGTGACGATGATGCACCCCGCGGGTGGACATGCACTGATGCTCTGCCTCGATCAGCACGGCGGTGCCCATCGGCGCGAGGCTCTCGGTGATGGCGTCGCAGATCTGCGCGGTCATCGTTTCCTGCGTCTGCAGGCGCTTGGCGAAAATCTCGACCACGCGGGCCAGTTTGGAGATACCGACCACGGCCTGAGACGGCTTGTAGGCAACGAAGGCCTTGCCGAGGAAGGGCGCGATATGGTGCTCGCAATGGCTTTCCACCTCGATGTTGCGCAGGATGACGATATCGTCATAGCCCTGCACATCCTCGAATGTGCGGCTGAGGTACTTGACCGGGTCTTCGCCATAGCCCTCGAACCATTCCTTATAGGCATTGACGACGCGCTTGGGCGTGTCGATCAGGCCCTCGCGCATCGGATCGTCGCCGGCCCAGGCGATGAGCGTGCGGACGGCCTCTTCAGCCTCTTCCTGGGTCGGGCGGCGGAAGGTTTCCGCGCGCAGGATTTCATTCTTGGGAGTCACGGCGTCCATGGCCATTAAGTTTCCTTCACTGAGGGACGGGGGTCGAGCCGGGGCCGCAAGGCACGGACTTAACGCCCGCCCGGAGTTGATACCCTCAGGGCGATACGAGGGAACATAGGGCCGGGGCCCCGGTGTTTCCAGAACTTTCTACGCGGAAGGGTGCGCTCCGGATGCGCACAATCTTGGCTTTCCTCGCGTCAAGTGATAGGGCAGCGCCCATGACACTGCCTGCGTTGACGCTTTCGTGTGGCTGCCCCTGTTGTTGCTGAGCCGGCAACAGGCCATGAGGGCTGCCCGAAACTAGCCCTGATTTTCCCCCCCGATGCGACGAACCGACGCGAGACCAGGATGACCCTCCGACTGCACGATACCGCAACGCGCGAAAAACGCGTGTTCAGGCCCCAGAACCCGAAGCGGATCACGATGTATGTGTGCGGGCCAACCGTTTACAATTTCGCCCATATCGGCAATGCCCGCCCGCCCATCGTCTTCGACGTGCTGCGCCGCCTTCTGCTGGCCACCTATGGGCCGGGCTCGGTCGTCTATGCCCGCAACATCACCGATATCGAGGACAAGATCATCCGGGCCTCGCTGGAGACGGGTGAACCGATTGCGGCCATCACCCGCAAATATGCGGACATCTATAACGCCGACATGGCGGCGCTGAATGTTCTGCCGCCGACCGTTGAGCCCTGGGCGACCCAGCATGTCGCCGAGATGATCAGCATGATCGAGAAGCTGGTGCGGCGCAGGTATGCCTATGTCGGCAAGGACGGGGTATGGTTCTCGGTGGCGGCAATGTCCGGCTACGGAAAATTATCGGGCCGCAAGCCGGAGGATAACGAGGCCGGCGCGCGCGTCGAGCCCGGTGAGGACAAGCGTGCGGCGGCAGATTTCGCGCTGTGGAAGTTTGCCAAGCCAGGTGAGCCGGAAGATGCGATCTGGGACTCGCCCTGGGGCCGGGGCCGCCCGGGTTGGCACATCGAATGCTCGGCGATGGCAGAGAAGCATCTCGGCCGGACGATCGACATCCATGCCGGTGGCATCGACCTGATCTTCCCGCACCATGAGAACGAGATCGCCCAGTCCGAATGCGCGCATGGGGAGGTGATGGCCAATTACTGGCTGCACAACGGCTTCCTCGACATGGGCGGGGAGAAGATGTCGAAATCGCTCGGCAATGTCGTTCTGGTGCATGACCTGCTGAAGGATTGGCCAGGCGAGGTGATCCGTTTTGCCATGCTGAGCGGGCATTACCGCGCGCCGCTCGACTGGACACCGGACTTGCTCAAGCAGGCGAAGACCACACTCGACCGCATCTATGGCGCGCTGCGCCGGGTGTGGGAGGCGGAAGGCGGCAGGGCTGCCTATGGGGGTATCCGCGAGGCGCTGGAGGATGACCTCAACACGCCGGAGGCGCTGGCAGCGCTGTCGGCGATTGCCTCGGCGGCGAACACGGCCGCAGACCAGGGTGATGCGGACATGATGGCAGCCACGCGCGCGGACCTTCTGGCGGCGGGCGAATTGCTGGGCCTGCTGACGATGACGCCGAAACAGTGGGAGCAGCGCGGCGACAAGGAAGACACGGCCCGTATCGACGCGCTGGTGGCGGCGCGTGTGGCGGCGCGGGCGGCGAAGAACTGGCCGGAAGCGGACCGGATCCGCACCCTGCTTCAGGCAGAAGGCGTGGAGATCATGGACGGTGCAGGAGGCAGCACATGGCGGCGGGTGTGAGACGGCGGGGCGTGATCGCCCTGATGGCAGGGCTGGTGCTGGCCGCATGTGCATCGGCGCCGGCTGCCGGGCCCAAGCCACACGCGGATACGGAAGCGGCCGTGCTGACGCTGTATCTGGTGCGGCATGCGGAAAAAGCGGCCGGCGAGGACCCGCCGCTCACCGAGGCCGGGGCTGCGCGGGCGGCGGCGCTGGCAGCGCGGCTGAAGAGTAACGGGCTGACGGAAATCTGGTCGACCCGCACGGCGCGCACGCAGCAGACGGCGGTGCCGGTGGCGGCGGCCACGGGCCTTCCGATCCAGACCTATGATGCCGCTACCCTGCCGGCCTTTGCCAGCTGGCTGCGGGAGACGCCGGGCGTGAAGCTGGTTGTCGGCCATTCCAACACCACAAACGAACTGGCGGCCCTGCTGGGCGCGGAGCCCGGCCCGCCCTTTGACGAGGCAGCAGAATTCGACCGGCTGTATGTGATCCGCATCGATGCGAACGGAAACGTCCGGTCCCGGATCGAACGCTATGGCGCTGCCGGATGAACCGTGAGGGCACGAAGGCGCCGGTGACCAACCTGCGGACGCTGCTGCGTTCCCTGGTCCTGAATACCGGGGGCGAGACGGTGACGGTGCGCGAGCTGCTTACCGCTGTCGGGCGCCGGGCCTATGGCCCCGTGCTGCTGCTGCTGGGGTTCATAGCCGTCAGCCCACTGACGATCATTCCCGGCTCCAACTGGTTCGTGGCGACGCTCACGCTGATCTTCGCCCCGCAGATCGTGATCGGGCGGCGCACCCCCTGGCTGCCGAAAGGGGCGCTGGATTTCAGCTTCAGCCGCGACCTGCTGGTGAAGGGAGCAGAGGCCGGCGAGAAATATGCCTACATGATCGATGCGCTGGTGAAGCCGCGCCTGATCTTCCTGACCGAGTCGCCTTTCGTGCAGATTGTTGCTCTGCTCTGCGTGCTGGCCTCGCTGCTGACCTATCCGCTGGGACTGGTGCCCTTTGGCCCGCTGCTGCCGGGGCTGACGGTCTTGCTGCTCGGCCTTGCCCTGACGGCGCGCGACGGCGTGGTGGTGCTGTTCGCCGCGGTCAGCTTCGCAGCGGCGGTCTACATCCTTCTGACCATCCTGCCGAAGCTTGCCCATTTCTGGCCCTTCTGAGCCGCAGGCAACCTGTCGAAATGGTAAATTGAACCGGGCGTCCGGGGCGGCCATCGTGGCGCATGGCTTCAGGGCCATTTCTACACCCCACCCTTTGGCCGGGCCGCCTGAGCCCCGGGGCGCAGGCGGCTCCTTTTTGCCGGGCTTGCGGCAGCTCCGCCAGCGGGCCATCTAGGGCGGCATGAGCGAACTCTACCACAACCGCATTCTTGAACTGGCCGCCGGGATACCCCACCTCGGCCGGCTGGCGGATGCAGAAGGCTCGGTACTGAAGGTCTCGCGTGTCTGCGGCTCGACCGTGAATGTCGACGTGAAGCTGGATGCGGCGGGCGAGCGGGTGATGGCGATTGCCGTGGACCCGAAGGCCTGCGCCCTGGGGCAGGCGGCAACGTCGATCCTGGCGGAGCATGCGGTGGGTGCTCCGGTTGAGGACATACGCGCGGCGCGGGACGCCCTTCGCGCGATGCTGAAAGAGGGCGGACCGCCCCCGGAGGGCCGGTTCTGGGAGTTGCGCCATCTGGAGCCGGTCGCCGACTATCCGCCGCGCCATGCCTCCACGTTGCTCGCCTTCGAGGCGGCGGTGGCCGCGATCGAGGCAGCGCTGGCGGCCCGGGCGGCGGCATGATGGAGTTCGAGTGGGATCAGGAAAAGGCAACTGCGAACAGGCAGAAGCACGGCATCTCATTCGAACTGGCCGTTCAGATTTTCAAACGCGAAACCCTGCTCTTAAAGACCGAAGAGGTTGATAGTGAGCTTCGTGAAACCGATATCGGAATTGCCGATAATCTGGTAATCCTTGTGGTCACGCATACCGACCGTGAGGGCCGGACTAGGATCATTTCGGCCCGGAAAGCCACAGCACCGGAAAAGCGCAGATATAATGACTATTGTTCGTAAAAAACTGAAAGATATCAGAGTTTCTCAGGCCGACCTCCGCCGTGCTCATGGCGTCAAAGAGGATGCCATTGATTTGTCAGATATCCCTGAATTTACGGAAGATGACTTTAGAAAGGCTCGTCGCCGCAAACTGTCTTCTGAAGCTGGTGTATTGGCGCTGCACTTCGAAGTCTATCGTGACAATTCGAGGTTATACCGCTGGCGGCTTACATCGCCGGAAGGTGAGATTCTTGCGATTTCCCCTCGTGGTTATTCCCAAAAAGATGCCTGCGAGAGTGTGATCATGCAGATCAGGTCAGGCAAACTGCCCATCGAGAGCCGGGCCTGATAGACGTGGGCCTGCGCCGGCGCGTCGCCTATGCTCTGCTCGCGGTTTACAAGCACGGGCCGAGCCAGGTGTTCCAGCTGTTCGGGGCGCGCTGCCAGCACAGCCCGACCTGCAGCGAATACGGGGCGGAATGCGTGGCCCGGCATGGCTGGTGGCCGGGGGGATGGATGGCGCTGGCGCGCTTCATCCGCTGCCGCCCGGGGGGCAGCTACGGTTACGATCCCGCCCCGGACACGAAACCCGCCGTACCGTTCTGGCAGCCCTGGCGCTATGGCGACTGGAAGTCCGGGCCAAGAGGTCTGGTTGAAACCCGGCCCGAGGCGTGACATATGGGCCGCATGAACGCTGGCTTATTCCTCACCGGGCTCACCCCGCGAACTCGTCAGGGTGCATGACGCACCCCTGAAGGCGCCTCTGCGCGCTGCGTTCATGCACCCCAAAGCCTGACGCCCCGGCACGACCTGAAAACTCAGGTAGGATTCCCGGTAAAGCCGCGTTAATCACGGCCCGCCAGAACCCATGCCGGATTCCCAAGAGTCTCCCCCGGGACGGAATGTCCTGCGGCCCGATCCAGAAACCGAAGACCCATGATCCAAGTTACGCTGCCCGATGGCTCGAAACGTGAATACCCGGACGGCGCCTCGCCGCTGGACGTTGCCGAGTCGATCTCGAAATCCCTCGCTAGGAAGGCGCTCGCCGCCAAGGTGGATGGTCAGATGTGGGACCTCGTGCGCCCGCTGGAAGGCGATGCGCAGGTTGCCATCATCACCGACAAGGACCCTGAAGGCCTGGAACTGATCCGGCATGATGCCGCGCACGTGCTCGCACAGGCGGTGCAGGCGCTCTATCCCGGGACGCAGGTGACGATCGGCCCGGTGATCGATGACGGCTTCTATTACGACTTTGCCCGCAAGGAGCCGTTTTCGACCGAAGACTTCGAGAAGATTGAGGCGAAGATGCGCGAGATCGTCGATGCCGACTATCCGATCATCCGAGAGGTCTGGCAGAAGGACGCAGCGATCGCCGAGTTCAAGCGCATCGGCGAGGACTACAAGGCGCAGATCATCGACGACATCATCCCGCCGGGCGAGCCGATCACGGTCTACCGGCAGGGTGACTGGTTCGATCTTTGCCGGGGCCCGCATCTTCCGTCCACGGGCAAACTGCCGAAGGCGTTCAAGCTGATGAAGCTGGCGGGCGCCTACTGGCGCGGCGATTCCCGCAACGAGATGCTGCAGCGCATGTACGGCACGGCCTGGGCCAGTGAAAAGGACCTGAAGGAACATCTCCACCGCCTCGAGGAGGCCGAGAAGCGCGACCACCGCAAGCTCGGCCGCCAGCTCGATCTCTTCCACATGCAGGAAGAGGGACGGGGCATGGTGTTCTGGCACGAGAAGGGCCTGACACTGTGGCGCGTGATTGAGGCCTATGTCCGCCGCCGCCTCGAAGCCGCCGGCTATATCGAGGTGCGCACGCCGCAGGTGCTCGACCGGAAGTTCTGGGAGCAGTCCGGCCATTGGGACAAGTACCGCGAGAACATGTTCGTCTGCGAAACGGAAGAAGAGGAAACGCTCTCCCTGAAGCCGATGAACTGCCCGGGGCATGTGCAGATCTTCAAGTTCGGGCAGAAATCCTACCGCGACCTGCCGCTGCGCATGGCGGAGTTCGGCGCCTGTCACCGCTATGAGCCTTCGGGCGCACTGCACGGACTGATGCGGGTGCGCGCCTTCACGCAGGATGATGCCCACATCTTCTGCCGTGAGGACCAGATCGAGAGCGAGACGGCGGCCTTCATCACGCTGGCGCGGTCGATCCATGCCGATTTCGGTATGCATACGGATCATATCGCGCTGGCGACCCGGCCCGAGCAGCGCGCCGGTTCGGATGAGTTCTGGGACAAGGCCGAGGCACAGATGCTGGCAGCGGCGCGGGCCGCCGGTGTCGAGCCGGTGATTGCGGAGGGCGACGGCGCCTTCTATGCCCCGAAGCTGGATTTCGTCATCAAGGATGCGATCGGCCGGATGTGGACGTGCGGCACGATCCAGCTCGATTATGTTCTGCCCGAACGTCTTGGCGCCGAATACATTGCCGAGGATGGCCAGAAACACCGCCCGGTGATGCTGCACCGTGCGATTCTCGGCAGCCTCGAGCGTTTCATCGGTGTGCTGATCGAGAACTATGCGGGCGCCTTCCCGATGTGGCTGGCGCCGGTGCAGGTGGTCGTCGCAGCGATTTCGGATGATGCCGCCGGCGGGTATGCCGAGGAGGTTGCCGCCGCGATGCGCAAGACCGGTCTCCGGGTCGAGGTCGACCGGCGCAACGAGACGATCAACTACAAGGTTCGCGAGCATTCGCTGCAGAAGGTTCCGGTGATCGCCGTTGTCGGCGCGCGCGAGGCCGAGCAGCGCAAGGTGGCGCTGCGCCGGCTCGGCTCCAATGGCCAGCAGATCCTGACGCTGGATGAGGCGCTGACCGCGCTGGCCGATGAGGCGATGCCACCGGACCTGAAGCGCGCCCGCTGACACAGGCGCGGTGACAAGCCGCGCCGGGCCCGTCTAAATGGGGATGCATGACATACGGGCCTGTTCTTGCGGTTGCCTTTGTTCTCTGGCCCGTGATGTCGGTGCTGGGCGGGCAGGGGTTTGCGCCGCTCGCCGGGCTGACGGGTCTGGCCGCACTGGCGCTGGCCCGCCCGCGGATGCCGCCGGCGCCCTTTGCCTTCATCGGTCTTGGCTTCGTCGCCTGGGCAGCGTTCAGCGAGGTCTGGTCCGGCACGGGCAGCGTCCTCCTTTCCGGCAACATTCTTGAGGGCACCTTCGCGGTCGAAGCGCGCAGCCTGTCGATCGTGCTGCTGGCGCTGATGTCGGCTCTGACCCTGGCGGCGACCCTGCGCACGGCGCCCGCGCCGCGTGCTTCCGGCCTCGTCGCAGCGATGCTGGGCCTGCAAGCGGTGCTGCTGGTCGCGGCAGCGCTGCTGATGGAGCCGGTGCTGGATTTCGTGTATGGCGACGATCCCTCGCGACTGCATGAGGGCACACAGAATATCGGGCGCGGCGCCAACACGCTGGCGCTGGCGCTGCCGCTGCTCCTGCCGATGCTGGCCTTCCGATGGCGGACGGCCGGTGCCGTGCTTGCCTCGGCGCTTGTAGTCGGGGCGTTCGCTGCCTTCCTGGTCCTCGGCGCCGAAACGGCCTTGTTCGCTCTCGGCGGCATGGCCGCGGCGATCGGGCTCGTCACGCTGCTGCCGCGCATGGGCTTCCGCTGGCTGCTCGGCGGGATTGCCGGCTACATCGCCGCTGCGCCCGTGCTGTTCGCACTGCTGATCCGGGGGCTTGAACCTGTCGCGGCAGCGCTGCCGGCATCCTTCCGGTCGCGGCTGTGGTCGTGGGAAGTCGTGATCGGACGCATGCCGGAGGCGCCGTTCACCGGGCACGGCCTGAACGCGACGCGCGGCTGGACGGAGACTTTCGCCTCGCGCCCCGACTGGCTGGCACAGCTTCCAGGTTTCTGGGCGAACTACCGGATCGTGCCCGGCCATCCGCACAACATGGCGCTGCAGATCTGGGCCGAGACGGGCATGATCGGGGCCGTGCTGGCCGCGCTCGCCCTGGTGGCGCTGGGCTTCCACCTGCCGCGCCCGGCAACGCTGCGTCCGGAAATCCGCTATGCGGCCGCCGGGCTTGCGGGGGCGGCGACGGTGATCTTCAGCTTCGCCTACAGCCTCTGGAATGAAGGTTTCTGGGGATCTCTGGCCCTGGCGGCGGCGGCGATCATCCTTTGGCACCGCACGCTGCAGGATGTCGAAGGATGACTCCGGCCGTGACGGCACTGGTCGTCAGCTATCACACGGGGCCGCGCCTCGTGGAATGCCTGTATGCGCTGAAGGGCGATCCGGACGTGACCGGCATCGTGATCGCCGACAATGGCAATCCTCCGGCCACGGAGCAGTGGATTGACAGGTTCGTCGCCATCACTCCGAAAGCGCAGCGGGTGCGTCTGCCCAATCCCGGTTTCGGGGCAGGAGTGAACGCGGCGGCGCGGTTGTCGGACAGCGACTATTTCCTGGTGATCAATCCCGACTGCGTGCTGAAGCGCGGCGCCGTGCGCCCGCTGATCGCCGCGCTGCAGCAGGCGCCGCCCGTGTCGATAGCCGGGGGCCGGATTTTCGATCTCAGGGGCCGGGAAGAGCGCGGCGCGCGGCGGCGGACGCTGACGCTGGCCCGCGCGCTCGGGCTTGGCCGCTGGACGCTGGAGCACGAGCCGCTGCCACCGGGCCCGGTGCGGGTGGGGGCCGTCTCCGGCGCGTTTTTCCTGATCGCGCGGCAGGCCTTTCTCACGCTGGGCGGGTTTGATGAGGGGTATTTCATCCATGTCGAGGATGTCGACCTCTGCCGGCGGGCGCGCGCGGCGGGCGGGGCGGTGATCTATGTGCCTGAGGCCGGCGCGCTGCATTACGGCTCGACCTCCGATGTGCCCTCTGCTTTCGTCCGCCGGCACAAGGCCCGAAGCCTGGCCCGGTATTTCCGGAAGTTCGCGCGCGGCCCGCTGGAACGCCTCGCTGCCGAGGCGGCCATCCCGTTCATTGGCCTCGCCCTGCGCCTGCGGGGCTGAAAAGAAAAACCCCGGCCAGATGGCCGGGGCTTTCCTACGCAACCCATCGCATAAAGGCGGGATGCCCCTTACACGAAGCCCTTGAACTTGTCCTTGAAGCGCGAGACGCGACCGCCGCGGTCCAGGGTCTTGCCCTCGCCGCCGGTCCAGGCCGGGTGCACTTTCGGGTCGATGTCGAGCACGAGGCGGTCGCCAGCCTTGCCGTAGGTCGAGCGGGTCTGGTACTCGGTGCCGTCGGTCATCACCACGGTGATGAAGTGGTAGTCGGGATGCCCTTCTTTTTTCATGGCATTCGCCTCTTTCGTCTGTTCCGTAACTAAACCGGGTTGACGCACCCGGGTGCGCTGGCATGTCTCAGCCTGAAATCGAAGTGGGCCGTATAAGGGAAAGGCCCCGGCCCCGCAAGGGGCGCAGACAGGGATTTGGCTTCCCGGCCGGTCCCGGCAGCTGACAGGACCCCGTAATGGCCGATTCCGGCGCCCAGATCACGGATGACAGGCGTGCCAGCCTGCCCGAGGGCGGGGAGGCGATCAGCCGTCCGAAAGGCCGCAGCCTGAAGCCGCTGGCCCTGCTGTGGCCGTATGTCCGGCGCCATTGGCTGACCGTCAGCATTGCCCTGGTGTTCCTGGTGGCCGCTGCCGCTGTCAGCCTGGCCATTCCGCTGCTGCTGGGCCGGGCGGCCGATGCCGGTCAGCGGGCGGGACAGGACGCCGAAGCACTGGTGCGGATGATCGACCAGGCCTTTCTGTGGGTGTTTGCCGCCGCAGTCGGCTCCGGGGTGCTGGGCGCGATCCGGTTCTATTTCGTGTCGCGGTTCGGCGAGCGGATCGCCGCTGACCTGCGCCGTGACCTCTATGCCCACCTGTTGCGCCTGTCGCCGGCCTATCACTCAAGGATGCGCTCGGGCGAGGCGGTGTCCCGTCTGACCGCGGATGTCACCCTGATCGAGACCTTCCTCGGCTCTTCCGCCTCGCTTGCGACCCGGACAGTGATCACGACCATTGGTGCGCTCGGCCTGATGCTGGCAGTCAACTGGCAGCTCGGGCTGACCCTGCTGGCCATGCTGCCGGTGGCGGTGCTGCCGGTGATGGGCATAGGACGCATTATCCGCAACATGTCGAACCGGGCCCAGTCGCGCCTTGCCGATGCCGGGGCCGAAGCGGCCGAGACGCTGGATTCGATCGAACTCGTGCAGGCCTATGGCCGCGAGACGCGTCAGCTGATGATGTTCGAGACCGCCATCGAGGCGACCTTCGCCGCCGCGATGAAGCGCACCGGCGCGCGCGCAATCATGATCGTGCTGGTCTCGGTGCTGCTGTTCGGCGGTTTCACCGGCGTGCTCTGGCTGGGGGCGCGGGCAGTGGCGAGCGGCGAGATGAGCTTCGGCGATCTCGCCACTATGGTGATGTATGCTGCCTATGCCGGCTCGGGCTTCGGCATGCTGGCGGAAGTCTATGGCGAAGTGATGCGTGCCGCCGGCGCGGCCGACCGGGCCGCCGAAGTGCTGCGTGCGGAGCCGGAAATTGCCCCGCCCGCACGGCCGGTGCCGATGCCGGCTTCCGGCAAGGGGGCCCTCAGCTTCGAGCATGTCACCTTCCGCTATTCGGACAGCGATGCCTCCGCGCTCGAGGATTTCACGCTGGAGGTGAGGCCCGGCGAGTTCGTCGCGCTGGTGGGCCCGAGCGGGGCGGGCAAGACCACCGTGTTCCGGCTGGCGCTGCGCCTGTTCGATCCGCAGGGCGGCACGATCCGGCTGGACGGGATTGCCTCGGCCGAGGCCGACCCGCGCGACTGGCGCAGCCGGTTTGCCTATGCCCCGCAGGAATCGGCGCTGTTCACCGGCACGGCGGCCGACAATATCCGCTTCGGGCGGGATGACGCCGATGACCTGATCCTGGCGGAGGCCGCGCGCATGGCCGAGGCGATGAGCTTCCTCGACGAGAAAGATGGGCTGGCCACGCCGCTCGGCCAGAAGGGGAGGAGCCTCTCCGGCGGCCAGCGCCAGCGCATTGCGCTGGCCCGGGCGCTGGTGCGCGACGCGCCCGTCCTGCTGCTGGACGAGGCGACCTCAGCGCTCGACTCGGAAAGCGAGGCGGCGGTGCGCCGTGCCATCGAGAATGCCGCCAACGGGCGGACCACGCTGGTGATTGCCCACCGTCTGTCCACTGTGCGCCGCGCCGACCGGATCATCGTGATGGATCACGGCCGGATCGTCGAGGAAGGCACGCATGACAGTCTGGTGGCACGCGGCGGTCTGTATGCGCGCCTTGCAGACCTTCAGTTCGCGGAGCGCTGACGCGTCAGGCGTGCTTCCGCCGCCGTTCGATGGCGCTGTCCAGCGAGAAGGAAAAGGCCAGCGACAGGATCAACGGCACCCAGATCGGCAGGCTGCCGATTCCGGGCGCGCCCGCAGCCGCCGCGATATGATCGTCCACGCACCACCACAACAGCCACAGCCACATGCAAGCCTCCTTTGCTCAAGGCGTGCAGAATACGGCATTCGTTTGTCTTGTCAGGTGCGGGCCATCAGGCCCGCG
>JBKBJF010000036.1:0-17368 GCA_046293935.1 Hyphomonas sp. | reverse complement strand
GTCCCTCCCCGCCTGCCCGGCTCAGGCCAGCCCGAACTGGGCCGCGTTCGCCGCCGTCACCACACCGTCCGCCTCGCCCGTCAGCTCCAGCTGTTTCAGGATCAGCGCCCGCTGCGTCAGGTATCCGAAATCTCCGTCCGTCTTCAGGCCCAGGAAGGCCTGCAGCGCCTGCACGGTTTCGCCCTGGCTGCCCCGGCGCAGCTTGAAGAAGGTAAGATCGGTGGACGGAACATCCAGGTTTTCTGATGCCAGCCGCACCTCGCGCGCCGTCAGCAGCACATAGGTGAACTTCGTGCCGTCTTCGCCCGTGGTCACACTCGGATAATCGCCTGCCGGCACCGCCGTGATCGCCGGGTCGGGCGCAAGGCCCGCGGCCTCCCGGAAGGCCCGCCAGTGCCCGGCAGGCGTGTCGCGCGTCTGCGGTGTCGCCACTGTCCCGCGCACCACCTGGCAGCCTGCGGAGAAATGCCTGGCTCCCCACTCCTTGGCTGGCACCAGGCCCGCATGGATATTCTCGCCGATGCTGAATCCTGCCCGGTCGCTTTCGGTGTCCCACTTCACATTGCCCTGCCGGAAGATCAGATCCTGGCTGGCAAGGCGCATCACGCACATCTTCGCCGCCTGCACGAAGGCCCCTGGCTGGCGGGTCGAGGTCTTGTTCACATGTGTGCCCACCGTATGTGCATACACGCCCGGTGACAGCATGTTGGCGTTCCGGCCAATGGCCTCGCCCGTCCGTCCGTTTACGGAATGCCAGAGATAGCCGACCGCCGGAACGGTCGATCCGTGGCAGACGAAAATCTCGTTCGTGTCACGGTCCCATACGCCCATCGTGCAGTGATAGTCTGTATGGTTGGGCTCCACTTCGCGCATGGCCACAGAGGGAAAGAAAGCTGCCGCCAGCTCCTCGCTGAAGGTCGCCTTCGGCAGCGCCCCACGGATGCCGAACAGCACCTTGCGGCTCCAGGCCTCGCTCACCGGGGTCGAGGCAAATTCCAGCGCCTTGCGGATCGCTGCCGCGCTGAGGTCAAAGCTCATGCCCTTGTTCAGGTCCACCTTCAGATGCGCCAGATGTTTCGTGTCCGGATGATCAGCAAGTCCCGGCCACTTCGCCTGCGGCTTGGGTGACAGCTGCATGAACCGGGTCACGGCACCGGCTGACTCCAGTCCCTTCACCGCTGAACCGGCCAGGCCTTCGAGATTATCGAAGGCCGCCTCTGCCGCTTCCACCAGGAAAAGCGCGCGGGGCGCGCCTGCCAGTCCGGGCGCAATCGGCGGTGTGGCGATGGCCGGAGCTGCCACAGGCACCACGGCCGGCTTCGGCGGCTCGGCCGAAGCGACTGGCTTGGCGGCCGGTTTCGGCATCGCGGCCACGTTCCCGCCCCCGCCGCCGGCTGCGGCCGGCACATCCCCCTTCTCTGCGCGCACCGCCGCCAGGATGGCCTGTATCCACAGGCCCTCATTGGCCTTGTAGGCCTCGTTCGGTTTCTTGTCGCGGCCCAGCGGTCTGTCCGTGGTCGAATGATGCAGGCCGATCAGCTTGCGCGAGAATGCGCTCAACACCGGGCTGCCGGAATTGCCCGGCTCGGTCGGCGCATAGTAATGAATCCTCACGGGCTGCGGTGTCACCTTCGCCGCGGGGTTGCGCTGCTCATGGTCGATGATGAAATTCTGCTCGAACGTGATCTCCAGACCCCGCCCGTTCGGATGGCCGATCACATACACGCGCGACGCGCGCCCGCCCCCGCCGCTCTCCGCCTTGCCTGCCTCGGTGTGCACCCGCGGCAGCAGGTTGTCCGCCGGTTCGATCTCCATCGTCAGTTTCGGCGGCTGCTGGTGCAGGCGCAGGATGGCGCAGTCATGCATCGGCACATCCGAGCGCCAGAACACCTCCGACACCTGATAGACCGTATCCGGATCAAGATCCTCGAAGAAGATACAGGCCTCGCGGGATCGGATGGCTATTCCGCCGTGATCCTTTTCGTCGCAGACGACATGGTCATTCGTGATGAACACATACTCGTCGGCCACTGCCGGATGCACGTGCCGCCCGTGCAGAAGGAAGCCGGTGCCGACTGCCCGCCCGCTCGGCGCGCAGACCTTGCCGACGGATTGCGCGAGGTTCAGCACTTCGCGGATTTCCCTGGCCGGAATCGCCGGCAGGCCGCCCAGCACGGCTTCCAGGGTGCTGCCTTCGGGCTCCACCGATTGCGCCAGCGCCTCAATTTCTTCCACCGTCACAGAGACGGTCGCCATCGAGCGCATCGCGAGATGCCCCATCAGGCGCACGATGTTGGAGAGGTCCGTGTTGCCCTTCGGGTCGATGCCCCACACCTCGATCAGCTGCCGGCGCGTCGCATTCACCGCAAACGGGTTGCCGCTGATGCGCTTCATGTATTCCTGATAGTATGTCGCGGCGTCACCTTCCCGTCCAAGGAACAGCGCCGCATCGCCGGCATTGGCAAAGGCGTAAGGGTTCTTTGTATCAGGCGTCTTCTTGATCTGCTTCAGGATATCGCGCGCCCACTTGGCCGCCTCGCCCTTCTTGCCCAGCCTGATGCCACGTTTCTCTGCGGCATGCACAAGGCCCAGCATGTTCACCTGATGGAACTCCGGGTCCGGCTTTGCCGCTTGCAGGGTCGCCGCAAGCCCCTGCGCATAGTACGTATACGAACGTTCAAACGCGAGGCGGGTCGCCTCGTTCACTTCGCGCGCCCGCACGGCCCGCGTCTTCCAGATACGCCCCTGCAGGCCAAGGCAGTCCGACATGAGGCCCGGATCATTCTCGTAATCCTTGCCCGCCAGCTCGATGGCTTTCGCCAGGAAGGCCTCGCCCGCCATCGGCGGCAGCGGCTCGCCTGCGCCTTCCGCCCGCGCCAGGTCTTCCAGGCTCGGCGCCCCGTTCAGTTCGATATCCGCTGCCGCGCCATAATAGTTCAGCCAGCCGATCTGTGCTCCGCCGTCGCGCACCGCCGTTGCCAGCTGCAGCAGCGCCTTGAACTCCCTCTGGTCCCGGATCTTCTTGGCCACGTCCTTGATCACGGGCCGGTAGCGTTCCGGATTGCTGCGCACCAGCGCCGCATAGTCGCTGACAGCGGTGTAGAGCTGCTCCAGCAGCCCTTTCGTGCCTTCGTCCGGCTCCGCATCGGGGTCTTTCAGCGCCGCCTTCAGCGACTCCAGTGAGGTTTCAATGGTTTTTTCGGCGTCACCGGCGGACTCCTCCTCCGCCATCGCCGCACGGAAAGCCGACACGGCCTTCGGCGAAGCCGCCCGTGACGGCAGGATCGCTTCGTCCGCCTCGAACGACAGCGCCTTGCGCTTCGCCATCATCCGCTCGAACCGTTTCGTCGCGTCCGCGATGATCTCGTCACGGTCGCGCTGGGTCAGGTCGTCCGACATTTCCACTTCGTCGCAGAAATGCTCGAACAGGCGCCGCAGCTGCTCCTCCGTAACGCGTTCCCCGCGCCGGTGCGCTCCGCTCAGGCGCGCCCGCGCATGCGGAATGTTGCCCACGCGCAGCCGGTCCGGATTGGTCTCCGTCGCCTCCACCGAATACACGATATATGGCTTCTGCAGCGGCTTGCCCTTGCCATCGCGCAGGAGATTGTCCTGACGGTCGAGATACAGCCCCTCGGGCCGGGGCCCGCCGCCGGCAATTGTTGCCCAGGTCCCGGTCTGGAAGCCTTCGGTCTCCGATGTCGCCAGTTCCAGGATCCGGCCGACCACCCAGGGTGTCTGCTTGTCCGGCAACAGCTCCTTCAGCCCCTTCAGCGCCCCGTCGATGCCTGCCCCGGCCAGCGAGCCCAGCACCAGCATCTCGCCCTTCGGCATCAGCTTCGATCCCGCCCGCGCCACATCGATCAGCTTGCGCGCCGCCTCGTTGGACTTGAACAGGTGCATCCCGATGGACACGTTCACCGCTCCGTCGAACCGTGCAGGACCGAAGAAGGTGCGCCCGCCGAAGGCATAGGTTCCGTGCTTGGCCATGTTCGGATGCGCTTCCGGGTTCGGCCCCATCACCGCCGTCTGCGGCAGGTCCATGTCGGTCGGCCGGCGCCAGGTCGCATCCGCAAAGATCAGCGGGATCTGCCGGGTCAGCCCCCGGCGGGCCTCGGGATGGTAGAAAGACAGCACGCTGATGGCGAGATACACGTCCGAATGGGCATCGATGCGTCTCGGCACGACCGGCGAGCCCTGCGGCGGCAGCAGCTCCACCACATGCGGCAGCACCGGCGCCGGCGTCAGAAGCGACTTCCAGTCGAACACCCCGCCCGCCGCTTCAGGCCCCGCCTCCGGGGTTTCTCCCCGCTTCGCCTTCGCCATTGTCCCACTCCGGCTCGGTTAGGACCGCGACGTTATGGCAATCAACGCCCGCTGGGAAGCGGGAGAACTGCAGCACGAACGCGGGCGGTCAGCCCGGCCAGCCCGGCGCCTCATAATCGAACATCACCACGGCCCGCCGGTTCGCCGGCGCGCGTTCGCCCGGCTGCCAGGGTTGTGATGAGCCATAGCCGATCCGGGTGATCCGCTCAGGATCCACGCCGTTCCCTGTCAGCCACACCGCCACCGCCTCCGCCCGCCGCTGCGACACGCCCTCGGCATAGGAGGGGCTGCTGATCAGGTCATCATGCGCCTCGATGCGCACCTCCACCAGCTGGCAGTCAAATCCCACGGTCATGGCCTCTTCCAGCACGCTGAGCGCCTCCGGGCTGAGGTTCGTCCGGTCGAAAGCGAAATAGACGAGCGCCTCCACATCCCCGCACGCGGTTCCCGGCTGCACCGGCGTCACCCCCGCCGCCGGCGGCACAAACGCCGTCTTCACCGGCTCGGGTTCAGGCTCCGCCTCCGCCGCCACCCCAGCCTCAACCTTCGCCGGCGCCTCCAGCGTCTGCACCTCGTTGACGGACATCAGCTGCACCGCCGCAATCCCGCCGCCCACCGCCAGCGCCAGCGCGCCAAACCCCACCAGGAGCGGATGGATACCCCCGGCCCTCGCCGCCGCCTTCACCTTCGCCGGCGCTGCAGCCTCCGCCGCCCCCTGCGCCTCGCCCAGCAGCTCCGGCCGCTTCAGCGTCCGCGCCAGCGCCCGCATCAGCTGGCGCCACTCCGGCGTATCTGCGGCCGCGTGAAAACCGGTGAAATCGATCACCTGCAGCCCCTCGAACGCCACCGGCACATCCAGCTGCCCCAGCGGCTCGATCGCCACCGGCACCAGGCATTTGCGCTTCAGGCCGATCGAGCATTCCTGCTTCACCCACGGCCGGCTCAGCGCATGCGGGCTCCACAGGCTCACCACCGCCCCGGCGGTCTTCACCTCCCGGTCCAGCACGTCGGGAAACACATCGCCCCCGTCCAGCCCCTCGACATCGAAGAACACGCTGAGCCCGGCGGCCTCCAGCGCCGCCTTCACCCGCTGCGCCTTTGCCAGGTCGGCGCGCGCATAAGACAGGAAAACATCAGCCATCGGACAAACTACCTCACCTCCCGTGAAACATGAACTCCTCTCCCGCCTGGCGGGAGAGGAGGGGCCCATTGCGAAGCAATGGGAGGTGAGGGCCTTCCTGCGCTCAATTGAACGCCCATCCGAACATCGCCCCCGCCGCCCGCTCCCACCAGGGCACGGCTTGCGGCGCACACACATCCTCACCCTCCCGCCCGCGCAGGATCGGTGCTGCAAAGATCGCCTCCGCATCCAGTTCGCGAACGAAGGGCACGCCGCGTGCCGACAGCGCACTGTTCAGTTTCGCGGCACACACCTGTGCCACATCTTCGGCCGTGGCGTCCGTGCGCAGGGCAAAGCGGATATCCAGCAGCCGTACCCGGCCATTGGTATCGATCGTCTGCATACGGCCATTCTGTGTGTCGATTACCGGCTCCGCGAAGAAATCGAACTGCGGATTGCGGGCCAGTTCCGTTCCGGTTGCTGCATCATGAATCACCTGCGAGCCGGCATCGTCCCAGACCAGAAGCCGGCGGTCATCGAGGAAGAACCGGGCATAGCCGGACTCCGAGCCCAGTTGCAGCGGATCGCCCTTCGCCTTTCCGGTCGCCGTCTCCCAGAGCTGGCCGCGATAGTCGATCGTCAGCGCCGCCAGCGTGCGCCCGTCGCTGGAAAAATCCGTCTTGTAGACGGCATGTGCATGCACCATGGGTAAGGTCAGCGGCATCCCCTGCGCGGTGTCATAGATCACCACCTCCGGGCCGGTCACCACGGCCAGCCGCCGGCCATCCGGCGACACGGACACATCATGCACCTCTTTGCCGGGTATGATGACCAGGCCCAGTGCACTGCCATCGGCCGCATTCCAGCTGCGCACCTCGCCCATGTTCCAGGTTGCAACCACCCGTCCGTCTGCGGAAAATGCTCCGCCGGAAACATCGCCGGCCCCCTCGTCCTCCTCCGAATGGCGGGCATGGGCCAGCGGCAGGCCCAGAGGGGCGCCTGCTGCAGCATCGATCAGCACGGCGGCCGGCCCATCCCAGATCAGCACCCGGTCTCCGGTGGGCGAAACAAGCGGCAGGAACGGCGAGTCATGCGTATAGGTGCCGAGCTTGCTGAAGTTCTCCGTGTCCCAAAGATGCGCGCCGCCATCCTGCGTCGTCACCAACAGCCGCGCGCCACCCAGCAGGAACATCCCGTCCCGCACCAGCGCGTCATGCTCCATCAGGGCTTCTGAGCCTTCGCCCGTATCGGTATTCACCAGCTGCACCGCGCCCTCATACCACAGGGCCATCTGCGGCCGCACCGGATCGAACGCTGCGCCCCAATAGCCCTGCTCACCCACCAGCAATCCGTTCCCGATCTCGGTCTCTGCAAACGTATCCCACAGCGCCGCCTGCCCTTCCTCCGTCCAGGTCAGCACACGCTTGCCGTCCGGCGACATCATCGCGCCATAATGGAATCCCCATTCCGGCAGCTCCGGGCCGGTCAGGGTCCATGTCTCGACATTCCAGATCGAGGCCACATTGTCGGCTACCGTCAGGATGCGCCCGCCGGGCAGGAACTGGGGCAGATCGAAATAATCCGTATGCGGAAGCGCACCGCCCAGCTGGGTGCCGCCCACCACGTCGAACACCCGCACGCGCTGGTCAGCGTCCAGCACGGCCAGATAGCGGCTGTCAGGCGAGAACACGGCCTCGGCGCTCGATCCCGGCTCGATGACGGCCAGCCCTGCGCTCTGATAATTCTGCGCCAGCCAGACGCGCACCTGCTTGTAGTCCTGCGTCACCAGGTATCGCCCGTCGGGCGAGAAGCCCCCGCGCACCGCCCCGGCATCGGTTTCCGGTGTTTCGGCCGCCTCGCCGGTCTCCAGCGAGCCGAGCCGCCCGCCGCCCAGATAGGTTACGGTGAAGATCCGCCGGCCATCGGGCGAGATCGCCGGATCTCCGGCGCCGGTATTGTGCAGCAGGCGCGGGCCCACCTGCCGGCCGGTGGCCGCATCCCATACGCACACCTCACCTCCGCTGGCCTGCGTCACGATGCGTTCCGTCTGCACGATGAACTGCGCCGCCACCATCTGCCCGCTATGGCATCCGGCCAGCGTGGTGCGCCGTCCGGCAGCGTCCCAGAGGTCAGCCTCACGGGCATAGCCCCAGGTCACGATACGGTCATCGCGCGGCGACAGGGCCGCGCCCACCAGCGCCTCTCCTGCCAGCAGCACCGGCCGTGCGGGCGCGCCCGTATCCGTGCGCCAGAACCGCACGCTCTCGCCGGCCGCCGCATACAGCACCTGTCCGTCTGCGGACATTCTCAGCCGTGCGGCCTGCGCGTCCGGCGGCAGGTCAGCCTCCGCCACCAGCGCGGCATCCCGCGTGTCCCACAGGCGTAGCCGCTGCGAGGGGTGCAGCGTGGCCAGGCGGTGTGTGTGCGGGGCGAACGCCGCCATCACCAGATGGCCGTCTTCGTCCGCCCCGGTCCCGGCATCGCTCAGCCGCCCGCCCACTTTCTCGCCGGTCTCTGCATCCACCACCTGTGCTCCGCCCTGGTCCCAGATCACGAACCGGCTGGAATCCGCGCTGAACAGGCCTGCGCCCGAACTCACGCCCCAGCGCATGCGGAAGGGCGCCCCCACCTGCGCTCCCGTCGTGGTGTCCCACAGGGTCACCCAGCCATGATGGTCCCAGGTCGCCAGCCGGCGTCCGTCCGGCGAGACGGCGTGGCGCTCGATGGATTTCTCATAGGCGGCATCGCCGCTCTCGCCCTCCATCAGGTCCTGGCGCACAGAGACCAGGTGCGACAGCGCGTGCGCGCTCTTGGCAAAGGCGGCCCTCGCCTCATCCGTAGACGGAGAAAAAAAGCTGCTGCGCGAGGCCAGGATCGCCAGGTGCAGCGCCCGCAGATAATCGCCCTTGTTGTAAAACTGGTCAGAGGTCCGCGCCAGCATCAGGCTTTCGCTGCGGCCAAGGCTGCGCTGCCCGTTGATCACGAACCAGGCCCCGGCCAGCGTTGCCACCAGCGTCGTGACCACGAACACCGCCGTCACCCGCCGCCAGAAGGCGCGCACTGCGGCGTCCCGCTTTATCTGCGCCCGCGAGGCCGCAATCCACGCCAGGAACAGCTCCCCCGGCTCGGGCTCGTTGCGCGGCCGCGCCAGCGCCCAGCGCTCGGCTTCCTCCACCGCGCCCTCGCGCAAGAGGCGGCTCTTCGGCCGCCCCGCCCCGTCCCATTCCTGCACCCGCGCGTAATACTTCCGTCCCTCGCGGTGCCAGCCGACATTCATCTCCAGCGCGCGCGTCAGCCCCGCCAGCGCCGCGTCAAATCCCGGCCCGCCGCCTGAGAAATCAATCCGCACGTTCAGCGCCGACAGGCGCGGCGGGGCCCTGGCAAAGTCCACCGGCCGGGCCAGCACGGCGATGATCCGCTTGCCCAGGGCACGGGCATAGGCGATCTCCTCGTCGCACACTGCGCTGGTTGCCGAATCCGGCGACACGAGGAAGACCATCACATCGGCCGCCGCGATCATCTCCTGCAGCCGCTTCCACCATTCGTCCTCGGCCGAGATGCCGGCGCTCACATTGTCCGGGTCGTGCGCCGCCTGGTCGAAATCCGGCAGGAAGCCCGCCGCCATGAGGCCGTCGGCGATGCGCGCCACAAGGTCCTTGTCCTTGCGCGAATAGCTCAGGAACACCCGCGTGCGCGTGTCCTCACCCGCCATGTCCACCACAGGTCCCACCACCGGCGTCCTCCTGCCGAAGGCGGCCACGTCACCCCAATTTCACCCTGCGCGCAAGCCACCCCCTGCCGTCCCGCCCCGATTGACATCCCCGCCAACCCGCGCCAATGGGTGCCATGTCGAAACACACCACCCCCAAGGCCGCCGTGGATGCGCTCGAAGCGCTCTATGCCGAAGCCGTGTCTGCCCTTTCCGATGCCCTCCGCCGCTTCCTCAAGGACGGGACCCCGCCCGATGGCGAGGCCCGCGCCAGCGGCGCGTTCTGCTACCCCCAGCTGCGGATCGTCTACGATCCCGACGGCCCCCCGCCGCCGATCTCGCGCTCGTTCGGCAAGTTCTCCGAGGCGGGCATCTACATCACCACCGTCACGCGGCCGGATTTCTTCCGCGCCTACCTGATGGAAGTGCTCGGCCCGCTGATGCGGGACTATGATGTCGAGGTGTTCGTCGAGCGCTCGGCCTCGGAAATTCCGTATGCGTATGTCTGGGATCCGTCGCAGGCGGCGGGCCTGGAGGAGATCGCGCCCGCCGAGCTGGTCCGCTGGTTCCCCTCGCCGAAGCTGACGCTGATCGGCGACGAGGTGGCCGACGGCGAGCCCTACGAGGCCGGCGAAGAGCGCCCGCTGGCTCTGTTCGATGCCCAGCGCGTGGACTTTTCGCTGAAGCGCCTGCAACACTATACCGGCACGCCAGTCGAACATTTCCAGCAATATGTTCTGTTTACGAACTATCACCGCTATGTTGATGCCTTCTGCGACTGGGCACTGACACAGCTGGGAGGACATACGCGCTATGAGTCGCTGTCCGTCCCCGGCGGGCTCGAAATCCGGGCACCGGACGAGACCAGCCGCGCCGCCATCGAGGCCTCCCCGTGGCGGCGGTTCCAGATGCCGGCCTATCACCTGCGCGCGGCCAACCAGCAGGGCATCACCCTCGTCAATATCGGCGTCGGCCCCTCCAACGCCAAGACGATCACCGACCACCTCGCCGTCCTGCGCCCGCAGGTCTGGCTCATGGTCGGCCACTGCGGCGGCCTGCGCCACTCGCAGCAGATCGGCGACTATGTGCTGGCGCATGCCTACCTGCGCGAGGACCATGTGCTCGACTCCGTTCTGCCGCCGGAAATCCCGGTTCCTCCGATTGCGGAGGTTCAGGTCGCCCTTGCCAAGGCCGCCGAGGAAGTCACGGGCGAACGGGGCGAAGCCCTGAAGAAACGCCTGCGCACCGGCACGGTCGTCACTACAGATGACCGCAACTGGGAACTGCGCTTCACCGCCTCGGCCCGCCGCTTCAACAAGAGCCGCGCCGTCGCCATCGACATGGAAAGCGCCACCATTGCCGCCAACGGTTTCCGCCTGCGCGTGCCTTACGGCACCCTGCTCTGCGTCTCCGACAAGCCGCTGCACGGCGAGATCAAGCTCCCCGGCGCCGCCAACCGCTTCTACGAACGCGCCATCGGCGAGCATATCCGCATCGGCATCCAGACGCTGGAACGCCTCAGCCTCGACGGCGGCGCCAGCCTGCACAGCCGCAAACTGCGCGCCTTTGACGAGCCGCCGTTCCGATGAAGCCTGACTGGCCCGCCCTGAAATCTGCGGCCGCTGCGGCGCGCGCGCGCGCCTATGCTCCGTATTCGGACTACCGGGTCGGCGCCGCCCTGCTCACCACCGGCGGCGAGATCATTCCCGGCTGCAATGTCGAGAACGCCACCTATGGCGCCACCTGCTGCGCGGAGCGCACCGCTGTCTTCACCGCCGTCGCCGCCGGCCATACGTCATTCCGGGCCATTGCGATCGCCACGTCCGGTGTCGTCCCCGGCACGCCGTGCGGCATCTGCCGGCAGGTTCTCGCCGAATTCTCGGCAGACGGAGCATTGGATATCCTCTGCTTCACCGACGAAGGCGCCGAGGCGCATTACACGCTGGCCGGCCTTCTGCCCCACGCCTTCCGGCTCACCTGACCCCAAAAGGTGAGGGCTTCCGTCGCGAATATGTTCATGATATGTTCCCGGTCATGTCCACCATCACCCGCGCCCGCAATCTCCGCCGTCACGCGCCGTTCCCGGAGCGTCTCGTCTGGTCGCGCCTGCGCGGCAGTGCGCTCGCCGGCATGAAGTTCCGCCGCCAGCATCCCGTCGGTCCCTGGATCACGGACTTCGCCTGCCCTGAACTCAAACTCGTTATCGAACTTGACGGCGACACCCTCGGAACACCTGAACAACAAGCCTGCGACGCCCGCCGCACGGCTTTCCTGCAATCCGAAGGCTGGACCGTCCTGCGCTTCTGGAACGCGGACGTCCTCGAAAGCCTCGAAGGCACCCTCGACCAGATCGAAGACACGATCCGCTTCCTCCGCCAGCGCTGAAGGCCCTCACCTCCCACTTTGTGGGAGAGGCGTTGAGTTGCGTTTGGGGCTGGGTCCAACCCCTCTCCCTCCACCAATATATAAAGGTCAACCGTTCTCGGTTGGCCTTTTTTCTTGCGCGCTCCCGCGTGTTCGCGGGGACTCCTGCGGATTCCTGCGGACTTCCTTCCTCCGGTCGTCTCGCCCATCTCGGACCCATTTCGCTCTCTCCGCGCCGTTATTCTCTCCAGCCTCGCTCCCCGACTAAGGGCCGAAGTCCACAGAGGCCGCAACGCGGACCCATACAGATCAATTGGTTACGCGCTGACGAATCAAACGGTTGGATTGCGGCATCGGCAGGCAAAGGAAACCATGCCAGTTGTGTTTTGTCGGTAGTTCTTGACAGCTACCGACGTTTCGCAACATTATGACGACATGGACAGTTCGCACCAGAGCATTCTGGATCTTGCCGCCCAGCGCGGCCTTATTCGCCCACGCGATCTCAATGAGCGTGGGCTGCCCACGGTCGCCCTCACGCGGCTGGTGC
This sequence comes from Hyphomonas sp., assembly GCA_046293935.1. GTDB lineage: Bacteria > Pseudomonadota > Alphaproteobacteria > Caulobacterales > Hyphomonadaceae > Hyphomonas. Next base: position 5,305 of record JBKBJF010000036.1, on the reverse strand, counting down.
GGCAAGGGCTGCTCCAGCGCGTGGGACGGGGCCTGTACGCAATTCCGGACCGGGCCGTCTCGGAACACGGCGCACTCGCCGAGGTGGCACGCAAGCACCCGCAAGCCATCGTCTGTCTGCTGTCGGCACTTCGCCTACATGAACTCACCACACAGTCGCCGTTCGAGGTCTGGCTGGCAATCCCCAACAAGGCACGTGCGCCAAAGATGGACTATCCCCCGCTGCGCATCGTGCGCTTCTCCGGCGCCGCGCTGACGGAGGGGGTCGAGGAGCACCTCATCGATGGTGTGCCGGTGCGCGTGACCAACGTCGCCCGGACGGTGGCCGACTGCTTCAAGTACCGCAACAAGATCGGCCTGGATGTCGCGCTGGAGGCGCTGCGTGAGGCCTGGAAAGGAAAGCGCGTCGGCATGGACGAACTGTGGCAGTTTGCCAAGCTGTGCCGGGTGGCCAACGTCATGCGCCCCTACCTGGAGAGCCTGACGTGAGCAGCCGGAACACCGCCGCCTCGGTCCGTGCACGACTGCTCGCCAAGGCCCGCACCGACAAGCAGGACTTCAACCTCGTCCTCACCCGCTACGCCCTGGAGCGGCTCCTGTATCGCCTGAGTGTTTCCGCTCATGCGGATCACTTCCTGCTCAAGGGCGCCTTGCTGTTCGATCTGTGGTTCGACATCCCGCATCGTCCGACACGCGACGCCGATCTGCTGGGCTTCGGCTCGGCCGAGATCCCGCATGTCGAGGCGGCGTTCCGGGATATCTGTGCGGTGGAACTGGACGACGGCATACGCTTCCAGCCTGACTCGGTACACGCGGAGGAGATCCGCAAGGAAGCCAACTACTCCGGTGTCCGGGTCACGCTGATCGGCCTGTTGGACGGTGCCCGATGCCACGTGCAGGTCGACGTGGGTTTCGGCGACGCCGTGACACCCGGCCCCGAGGCCGTCGACTACCCGGTGATGCTGTCGGAGATGCCAGCCCCGAAGTTGCGTGCCTACCCCCGCTACACGGTCATCGCCGAGAAGCTGGAGGCGCTGGTGTCGCTCGGCATCGCCAACAGCCGCATGAAGGATTACTTTGATCTCTGGATCTTGTCGCGCTACACCGACTTCGACGGCAAGCTTCTGTGCAACGCGATCCACGCCACCTTCGAGCGCCGCAGGACACCGCTGCCGGATGGCGTCCCTTTCGGCCTGAGCGACGAATTCGCACAGGATCGGCAGAAGCAGACCCAGTGGCAGGCATTCTTGAGGAAGAATGCCTTGGTCGAGCTTCAGATCTCCGAGGTCGTTGCCGGTCTGCGTGTATTCCTGTCGCCCCCGCTGGACGCGATCCAGCAAGGTGCCGCTTTTCCGCAAACATGGCTTGCCGGAACCGGGTGGACGTCGACCAGCGAGGAATCGGGCCGATGACCTGGAATCCTGATCTGCTCTTGGAGGATTTTCGCCGAGTCGCTGGCATGGCTGGCGTCTCGTTGGCGCATGACGCCATCGCGATCGAGCGGCGCCCTGCACCGCATGTGCCGCCCAAGGCACTACCGCCCGGCACTATGGCAGTGTACGTCTTCTCGTTTGGACCTCATGTGCTGAAGGTCGGGAAGGTCGGCCCCAACAGCGCTGCTCGCTACACGGCTCAACACTACAACGCCGGCAGCGCGAAGAGCACTCTGGCAGCCTCGTTGATCAAACACGGCGAGCGCATCGGCGTCGCCGGCTTGAACGAGACGAACGTCCCCGGCTGGATCAGGGAGCACACTGATCGGGTGAACTTCATCCTCGATGCGCCGCTCGGCATCCACGTCCTCAACCTCCTCGAGGCATTTCTGCAGTGCCGCCTCCGGCCTGAGTTCGAGGGATTCGCCAGCCAACGGATCGATCGCGAGGGCGGACAGGCATGAAAGAGGACATCCTCGAACAAATGGTGGACGAGTACCTGCAGCACAAGGGGTACTTCACCCGGCACAACATCAAGTTCCGACCCGCCGGCGATCACGTGGAGTACGACACCCGCCAGGATGCCGTGCATAGCGACATCGACGTGATCGGCATCCATCCGCGACTCGACGGTGCGCGTCGGGTGATGGTGGTGAGCTGCAAGAGCTGGCAGGGCGGCTTTCGTCCTGAATACTGGATCGATGCCATCGCCAAGAACAAGGTGGTCTCGGGGCGTGAAGCCTGGCGCGGGTTTCGCGAGCTGACCAGGGAAAAGTGGGCCGCAGCGTTCAGGACGATGGTCGCCGAACTGACGGGTTCGTCCTCGTTCACCTACATCACGGCCGTCACGAAAGTCGTGGGCAGCCGAGCGGCGTGGCAGGACAACGCGACGTTCCGCGAGAATCTCGGCGGCAACCCCATCGAGATACTGACCTTCGGCGACATGCTGAAAGAACTCTTTCCGTCCATCGACACGACTCCGGCCTCATCGGAAGTTGGACGGGTTCTGCAGCTGATCAAGGCCTCCGGCTGGTCTCTCGACAAGTAATCCAACCCGAAGGATGCACGTGCGACGGTAATCAGGGATTGATGATGGCCCGCTGCTCGTCCCATAGCAGTGGCGTCCCCGACGCCAGATCGAACAGGGTCACCTCCGGCGGCAGGGTCTCGTCGAGGATGGCGGCGACGATGTCCGGCGCCAGGGTGGTGAGGTTCACCATCCGACTCACATAGGCCCGATCCATCCCCTCGCGCTCGGCCACCTCGGATAGCGTGCGCGCCTCGCCGGACTCCACCATCGCCAGCCAGCGGTGGCCGCGGGCGAGCGCGAGCTGGATCGGCGTCGGCGTGTCATCCCAGGGACGGGGCTGGACAGCGCTGCCGTCCGGAAGGGCCACGGCCTTGCGGCTGCCGCGGCGCTTGATCCGGATCGGCACAGCGATGGTAAGGCTGCCGTCGCTCGCGGTGATCACCTCTGGCTGACCGGTCTTGTCGATCAAGATTTCATTCATGCCACGGCCTCCTCAAGGGTTTCCGGGGCGGGCTCGGGGCGCAGCTCCAGGGCGAGCACCTCGATGCCGTTGGGCCGGAACCGCACCTCGATGTCGTCCGGCGAGACGATCACCTTGTCGATGAGGAGCCGCACGATGCGCTGCTGCTCGGCCGGGAAGAGCTGATCCCAAATCGCATCCAGCCGGGTCATGGCCACCGTGACCTGGGCCTCGTCCAGGGAGGGGTCGAGCCGGGCGGCGCGCTCGGCCACCCCGGCGACCATGGCCGGGGCGCGCAGCACCCGGCGCATCTGCTCCAGCACGGCGGCCTCCAGTTCACCGGCCGGCAGGCGCGGCAGCCCGGAGGCGCCGGCGTGCTCCTTGTTCTCCCGCGTCGGCAGGTAGTAGCGGTAGATACGTCCGTTCTTCTTGCGCGTGGACCAGGGCGTGAGCGCCCGGCCATCGATTCCCACGACGATCCCCTTGAGCAGGAACGGCACCCGAGCGCGGGTGTTGTTGCCTCGCACACGCGAGTTCTGCGCGAGGATCGCCTGGGCGGCATCCCACAGCCTGCGCTCGACGATGGTCGGGTGCTCGCCCGGATACCACTGATCGCGATGGCGGATCTCGCCCAGGTAGACGCGGTTGTTGAGGATCTTGTAGACGAGGCTCTTGTCGATGGGCTTGCCATCGCGCACCCGCCCGTCTTGGGTAGTCCAGGCCTTGGAGGTCACGCCGTCGAGGCGCAGCTCCTTCACCAGTAGGGTCGAGGAGCCGAGCTCGACGAAGCGCTGGAAGATGTGGCGGACGATCTTGGCCTCGCGCTCGTTGGGCACCAACCGCCGGTTCTCGACGTCGTAGCCGAGCGGCGGCACGCCGCCCATCCACATGCCCTTGCGCTTGCTGGCCGCGATCTTGTCGCGGATGCGCTCACCGGTCACCTCGCGCTCGAACTGGGCGAAGGAGAGCAGGATATTGAGCATCAACCGGCCCATCGAGGTGGTGGTGTTGAACTGCTGGGTGACCGAGACGAAGGAGACGCCGTGGCGCTCGAACACGTCGATCATGCGCGAGAAGTCGGTCAGCGATCGCGTCAGCCGGTCGATCTTGTAGACCACCACGATGTCGATCCTGCCGGCCTCGATGTCGGCCAGCAGCCGCTTGAGCGCCGGCCGGTCCATGTTGCCACCGGAGAAGGCGGGATCGTCGTAGTCGTCAGCCACCGGAATCCAGCCCTCCGCGCGCTGGCTGGCGATGTAGGCGTGGCCGGCGTCACGCTGGGCGTCGATGGAGTTGTACTCCTGGTCGAGCCCCTCGTCGGTGGACTTCCGAGTGTAGACGGCGCAGCGCAGGCGGCGCTTCAGGGCTTCGTTCATCGCCGGCCTCCCTGCTTCTTCGGATTCTTCTGCTTGGCCGGCGCCTTCACGCCGAAGAAGAGCGGCCCGGACCAGCGCGTGCCGGTGATCTCACGGGCGATCATGGAGAGGCTCGGGTAGCGCCTGCCCTCGAACTCGTACTGCCCGTCCTGGGCGACCGTCACCCGGTGCTCGATGCCCTGGTATTCGCGGGTGAGCACGGTGCCGGGCACCAGCCGGATGTCGCGGTCGAGCTTGCGCGCCTTCCCGGTCTCCAGCAGGGCCTTGATGCGCCGCTTGTTGCGCTCCAGCAGGTTGGGATCGACCTTGCGGAACTCGATCTCCTGCAGCTTGTAGGCGATCCGCCGCTCCATGAACTGGCGATTGGGTGTCGGGTTGTCGCTGCCGAAGAGTTCTCGCCACAGCGCCCTCATTTCCTCTATCGAGAGATCCGGGAGCCCGGCGATCCGGGCGGCGACGCTCGGCGGGGTGGGTGGGACGGTGCTTGCCTTCATGGAGCCTCCTCCAAAGTGTTGTTGACGGGGTGGCTATGAAGGCGCTGGTGGCCGAAGAAGCCAAGCTCAAACTCGCTCTCTGCGGGGCCGCCTGCGGACTGAGCGAACACGTCGTCGCGCAGGCGCAGCAGGCCGTGCGCCAGCAAGGACGCGGCCTCGCGCCGGCGCTGCTCCGGCGTCATCCGGTCGGGGGGAAGGTGGTTGATCGTGCACATCGGTATCGGTCCTGAACGTCCAACTCGCTTGATGACGAGATTGTCCGGTCAGGCCGTGACCTCGGCCATCAGGGAGTTTCGGGCCGGTGCGGACCGATGGGGGCTGCTGCCAAGGAGGACGCGAGATCGGGTCGCGGCAAGCCGCTAGAATCGCCGTTGTTTACAAAATCAATACTTTTCCGTAAACTGTAAACAAAAGAGGATGCCCCCATGTTCGGCGAAAGATTGAAACTGGCCCGCAAGCGCTCCGGCCTGTCCCTTCGGGGACTGGCCGATGCCATCGACCATGCGGTCACCG
>JBKBJF010000035.1:0-18084 GCA_046293935.1 Hyphomonas sp. | reverse complement strand
GCCATCGAATAGAGGTTGGCATAGTAGATGCCCGGCCGGCTGCCATCCGGCGCGGGACGCGAATAGAAGGCCTTGCCGGCTGATTTCTCCCGGAACGGCTCGACTGCCTTCACAATCATCTCGGCCTTCGGGAAGGTGTTGAACAGTGCCGGCAGGTCGCCCTTCATCCGTTCGATGGCCTCGACCGCCTCTGCGAGGTATTCGGCGCGGCCTTCCTCGGTGTCCGGCTTGTAGAAGCGCGGGTCGGTGCGCATGAACTCGAAAAAGTCCTGCAGGCTGCCCTCGAAACCTACCTGATGCATGATCGCCTGCATTTCACCGTGAATGCGCGCGACCTCATTAAGGCCGATCTGGTGGATTTCCTCCGCAGTCAGATCGGTCGTCGTCATCTGGGCGAGGCGCTGGTTATAATAGGCGCTGCCGTCTGGAAGTTTCCAGGCGCCATCATCCGTTGTGGCGGCGGACTGCTGACGGCTCAGTTCGGCGATCGCGGCCTCATAAGCCGGCCCTACCGCTTCCCGGAGGGCCTCTGCCGCGCGCCTGGTCAGGTCTGAAGCCTGCTCAGGCGTGACGAGACGGCTGTCTGCCAGGGCGGTCACCTTCGCCCGGAAGTCAGCCATCAGCGGGCTGTCGGGGGCGCCTTCTTCGGCCTCGCCGAACGGGTAGCCCGTGATCACGCCGCGCGCGTCGGACAAGACATAATCAAAAACGAAAGCCGGCGGCAGGATGCCAAGCCCGGCAGCGGCCCTGGCATTCTCTACCTGCTGACCGAGATAGGCCGGGATGCCATTGAGGCGGGAGATGTAGGCCTCTGCATCGGCGGCGCTGGTCACCTTGTGCTGGTTGATCAGGAAAGCCGGGATGGCCGATTGCACGCCGCCCATCTGGTCGAACACATAGTTGTGATGGCGGTAGGGGAAGGCGGCCTCGGCGCGCTGCACCTGGTATTCGGCCAGACGCCAGGAGAGCTGTGTCTGCGAGTCGAGTTTCGAAAAGTCGAACATCGCCTTCATTTCCGCCAGATTGGCACGCTGGATCTCGAGTTCCTCTATCTCGAATGCATCGGAGGCATCGTCCCACTCCCCATACCGGTCCTTGATGCCGAGAAAGGTCTGCCGCATCGGGCTGCGGGCCAGGCCTTCGGTGAACTTCTGCTCGAACCAGGCATTCAGCCGCTCGGACTCCGTCTGCGCGGCTTCTGTCGCCGCACCGGCAGATCCCGGGGTTGCCGTCAACGCCGGCGAGGTACAGGCTGCGACAGAGGCGAGCAGGGCGAGGACAAATGCGGGGCGGAATATCATGAAGCGGCGAATCCTGTTCATTTCGGGGCTAACTCGGCACTGGTCTTAACGCTATTTTTGGATTCGTTAACCTTTGCCGTGTGAGAAAGAGGTAACCAACATAATCCCGGGTGTGGCAGCGGCTGCGCCGGGGGATTCGCGCTTCCGGCAGCGGGCCGGGTGAACTGGCGGTAAAGCATGAAAAACGACGCAGAAGCCCTTGAACTGTCTCGGGTCCAGGGCGCCCCTGAGGAAGCCGAGACCGCCCCCGAAGGAACCGCAGCCGGCAACGGCCGGCGCATCGACTTCCTGCAGCTGGGGTTCTGGGCCTGCCTTCTGCTGTCGATTGCTGCGGCCAGCGTGTCCCTGGCGCGCCCGCAGGCCTCCGGCGCGGCCGGCTCGATCCTGCTGATCACCATGGCCTCCGGCGGCCTGGTTTTCCTGTTGTGGACCGTGCGCGGCGCCGGCCGGTATATCGGCCTGTTCCCGGAGCGCGGTGCCGCCGCCCGCATTGCCAATGCCAGTGCCCCGCGTTTCCCCTGGATCGAGGCGCTGGATGAGGCCGTGCTCATCACCGATCCTGGCGGCGCTCCGGTGGCGGCCAACGCGGCCTATAAGGAACTTGCCAGCATCGCCCTGATCTCGGCGCAAAGCGAATCGAGTCCGGTGACCGTCGACCGGCTGTTTGATGCGACGCCGGGGCTTGCGGCACCGGTCTACCGGCTTTCCAAGGCGGCAAAGGCAGGCACCGCGCGGCGCGAAATCCTGCCGCCTGTGTCGATCGGGCCGGAACAGGTGCCTGCCCAGTTCGAAGTCTCTGTCTCGCCGCTGCCGCGCGGGCGCGTGCTCTGGCGCATCCGCCGGATCGCCGGCCAGATTGAGGCCACCGGCGCGTCCGACCTGAAATCTCTGTATGTTGAAGACGCCCCGATGGGCTTCTTCGCCGCGCGTCCGGACGGCACAATCACCTATGCCAATGCCTTCCTGCGGGAACTGCTCGGGCTGCCGGAATCGGCGCGCAGTATCCGGCTTGACGACATCATGCGTCCGGAATTCGTGAAGCTTCTGGGCCGCGACCGCAAGAGCGGGGCGCCGGGCCGGGCCGACATCCATCTTCGCTCCCGCAACGGTGTCGAGATTCCGGTCCAGGCGATCACCAGCTGGGCAGGCAAGGGCGTTGAAGCGCATGGGCGCACGGTCATCCTCGTCAACCCGCAGGTGGCCGCCAGCGAGGAAGGCCGCTTCACGCTGCAGGGCGCGTCGCGCCCGCCGCGTCCAGAGGGCGACCCTATGTTTGACGACGCGCCGTTCGGCGCGGTGCGGCTCGACGGTGACCGGGTCGATGGGGCGATCATCCTGGATGCAAACCGCGCCCTGATGGAACTCTCGGGCGGGCGCTCGACTCCCGGCACACGGTTTGCCGACCTGTTCGTCACCGAGACCGAAGGCGAGGAAGCCCTTGCCCAGGCGCTGATCCAGGCCGTGGATCAGCCCGTCGCCCTTCGTGTGGCCCGCCCGTCTGCCAAATCGGAGGACAAGGAAGACAAGCCGGTCTTCGCCAACGTGTTCGTCACACTCAACTCCGCCGGGCGGCCTTCCGTGGCCTATGTCGTCGACATCTCGGCCCACCGTGAGCTGGAGCAGCGCCTCGCGCACGGCGAGAAGATGCAGGCAATCGGCAAGATTGCCGGCCGGATCGCGCATGAGATCAACAACATGCTGCAGGTCACCATGGGCAACGCAGAGATCCTGACCCAGCGCCATCCGGTCGGTGATCCTTCCTTCGACAATCTGAAAGCCATCAACGAAGCCACCTTCCGCTCGCGCGATCTTGTCCGCAGCCTGTTGGCCTATGCGCGCGAGCAGACCTTCAAGCGGGAAATCTTCAACGCGACCGACTTCCTGACGGAATTCTCGATCTTGCTGCGCGGCGTCATCGACGAGCGGATTACTCTGGACGTGGCGCACGGCCGGGACGTACCCTGGATCCGGGCCGACAAGAGCCAGCTGGAGACGGCGATCATCAACCTCGTCACCAATGCGCGCGATGCGATGCTCTCCCACCGCAATGGCGGCAAGCTCTCGATCCGTACCAGCCGGGTGACGGAGAAGCATGCCCACGAACGCACGTTCGACTATGTCGAGCGCGGCGAATACCTGCTGATCGAAGTGGAGGATACGGGCGGCGGTATTCCGAAACGCCTGCACAAGTCCATCTTCCAGCCCTTCTTCACGACCAAGGAAAAAGGCTCGGGCACTGGCCTTGGCCTCGCAACGGTACTGGGCATCATCAAGCAGTCGGGCGGGTATATCGATATTGCGTCGCAGGTGGGCAAGGGCACCACCTTCTACATCTACCTGCCGGCCCTGCCGGCAGCAGAAATCCCTCAGCCCGCGGAGCATGTGTCAGCGCTGGCGATTGAGACGCGCCCGATGGACCTCTCGGGCCGTGGCCGCATCCTGATCATCGAGGATGAGGCCGGGGTGCGCGACATTGCAGTCACCCTGCTGCGCTCGCGCGGCTATGAGGTGGAGGAGGCGATGGATGGCGAGGAGGCGCTCGAAATCCTGAACCAGAAGCCCGGCCAGTTCGATCTCGTGATTTCCGATGTGGTGATGCCCGGCATCAATGGACCGGCGCTGATCAAGGAGGCCCGCGACAAACTTGGCAATGCGCGGGTGATCTTCATTTCCGGGTATGCCGAACAGGAACTCGCCAAGCAGCTGGACGACCGGGCGGTCTCCTTCCTGCCGAAGCCGTTCTCGGTTCGTCAGCTTTCGGAACTGGTCAAGCGCGAGATCGGATCCCCGCGCAAGGAAGCAGCCTAGGGCAAATTACGCCCGTCCGCTGCGCCCGTGTGAGCCGAACGTGCTCTAGCGCGACCAGTGCGCGGCCAGAAGGCCGGCAAACTCGGCGGCCCGTTCATGGCAGGCCCAGTGACCGGCGCCCTCGGCCACGTGCAACGGCACGGTCCACTGTTTCGAGAAGCGCGCGGCCACACTGAGATCGACGAAGGGATCGGTCTCGCCCCAGAACAGCTGGCCGCGTTTCGGCAGGTTGGCGAGATCATCTACCCATTCGCCACGGAACCGGAGGCCGACCGCCGAACGGTAGAGCCTTAGGATCGACTGGCGCATTGTCTTGTCGATGTGAGGAACCTCCTCGCGTGCCAGAGTTCGTGGCATGCCGCCAGCGACGAGTCCTTCCTCCAGCCGTGCCTTGTTCCGCATGCCGAGCATCACGAGTTCGCCGAGCAGAGGCGTTGCCCACATGCGGGCGGTGCGGTGGCCGGAATACTCCTTGTCGATCACCGCATTCGTCACACACCAGCTGGAGATCAGTTCAGGCCGCAGCGAGGCGGCGCGCAGGGTCAGAAGCGCGCCCCAATCATGTCCGACGAGATGCACCGGCTCACCTGCTGCCTCAATCTGGCTCACCAGCCAGGCGGCATACTCATCTTTGGTGGCTGTGAACCCGGGCGGCAGGGGAGAGGCGAAGCCCGGAAGCGAGAGGGCGCGATAGGAATCGGCCTTGAGGCCCAGCGCGGTCACCAGCGGCCGCCACAGGATAGCCGTGTCGGGAACACCGTGCACAAACAGGATCATGGCGAAGCCCCCGCATTGCCTCTGGGGGCATCCTAGCGGGATACACCCCTTGCGCAAACCCTGACAGGTCTAGTTGCCCAGAAACCTCCGCTTGGCGCGCGATACCCGCCTTCCAAGATGGTCCATGAACGCGCGCACACGCGGATTGTTGCGCATGTCGGCATGGGTCAGCAGCCAGAGGCCCGTCATGTGCGGCCCGTCCATCAGATAGTCGAGCGGCATCAGGTCTGGCAGTCTTGCCGCGTAAGCTTTCGGCAGCAACGCCACACCGCGGCCGAGCCGGCAGGCTTCTGCGATGGCGATAAACGTGTCCGCACTGAACACACGCCTTTCCGGGGGGACATAGGCCTCGATCCAGCGGCCGGGTGGTGAGTTGACCATGTTTTCGCCCACCGCCAGCCAGGTATGCTGGTCGCGGCGCTTGCCGGTATTGGTCTCGAGATAGGCCCTGCTCGCATACACGCCGAAGGCAAGGTCGCAGACCCGCCGGCCAACGAAACTCTCCGGCGGTGAGTCAGACGGCCGAAGGGCGACGTCGGCTTCCAAGCGGTCGAGCTGGAGCCGCCGCGTTGTAATGAACAGGTCAATGCGGAGCGACGGATGCTGATCCTGAAAGGCATCGATCATCTCGCTGACGCCCGACAGATAGACCGAATCCGTCGTCGTCACGGAGAGGTTCCCGCTCAGCGTGGCCGTTTCGGTCCCGTTGGTCTGCAGTGCATCCCCCATCGCCTCCAGGCTGCGGGCGGCCGAAAGGATCGGCTCGGCCTCCGGCAGGGCGCGGTGCTGACCGCCATGCTTGATGAACAGAGGGAAGCCGAGGCTGGCCTCAAGCGCCCGGATCCGGCGCTGAACCGTTGACCGGTCCACGCCGAGAAGGGCGCTCGCATCGGATAAGGACCCCGTACGGGCGAGAACCGCCACGAAGCGGTAATCGTCCCAGTTCTGGACGCGCATTTTTGCCCCACCCCTGTGCAAATCTGCCTATGACGCTTCATTGACACACAAGGTCTTGGTTAATTCAATAGGTTTGCGAAATGACTTTCCGGCGCCGGGTTGGGGTGGGATGCCCTGTGCTGCAAGGAATGGGCTCGCAGAATTGCGGCCTCAACAGGTTTGAACCGGCGGTCACGTGCGTCCCCCACCCAGCCCGTGCCGCTCCGAGGAGCGCCTGCAGAGCCGTTGTCCCCACAGGCTCTCCGGGCGCTCCTCCTTCGCGGTTTGTTTCTTGACGCGATGACACACTTGCCGCGCCCCGGGGCCTTGTCCAAGGATGGCAGGAAACCTATGCGTCTGAGGAAGGCCCTGCCATGAAAACCCGCATCACCGAAATGCTCGGCATCAAGCACCCGATCGTACAGGGGGGCATGCACTATGTCGGCTTTGCGGAGATGGCAGCTGCGGTCTCGAATGCCGGCGGCCTGGGTATCATCACGGCCCTCACCCAGCGCACGCCGAAAGATCTCGCCAACGAGATCGCCCGCTGCCGCGACATGACCGACAAGCCGATCGGTGTGAACCTCACCTTTCTGCCCGCCGTCAACGCGCCGGACTATCCCGGCTATGTCAAGGCGATCATCGAGGGCGGCGTGAAGGTTGTGGAGACGGCGGGAAACAACCCGCAACAGGTGCTTCCGGTACTGAAGGACAACGGCATTAAGGTCATCCACAAATGCACGGCGGTCCGCCATGCGCTTAAGGCCCAGAAGATCGGTTGCGATGCAGTCTCGGTCGATGGCTTCGAATGCGGTGGCCATCCGGGCGAAGACGATGTGCCCAACTTCATCCTCCTGCCGCGCGCGATGGACGAACTGGATATTCCGTTCATTGCTTCCGGCGGCATGGCAGACGGCCGCTCGCTGGTCGCCGCCATGGCGCTTGGCGCCGAAGGCATGAACATGGGCACACGCTTCATCGCCACAAAGGAAGCGCCGGTGCACGAGAACGTGAAACAGGCACTCGTCGCGGCTTCCGAACTCGACACCCGCCTGGTCATGCGCCCGCTGCGCAACACCGAACGTGTGCTGACCAACCCGGCCGTCGAGCGCCTGCTGCAAAAGGAAAAGGAACTTGGTTCCTCGATCAAGTTCGAGGACATCATCGAGGAAGTCGCCGGCGTTTATCCGAAGATCATGAAGGACGGCCAGATGGATGCCGGCGCCTGGTCGTGCGGCATGGTGGCGGGCCTGATCTATGACATCCCGACGGTCCAGGAACTGATCGACCGGATCATGGCCGAGGCCGAGGAGATCATCACCAGGCGTCTGGCTGGCTTCCTGAAGGGTTGAAACGCAACGCCGCGTTTGCCGGTTAACCTTTGATGCTGGCGGTGTGAAATTCGCCTGGCAGGCGGGGAGCTTTCTCCTGCCGGGTGTAGACAGCGCTGTTTCGTTTCCATTATGTTCTGGCGGCTTCGTGTAAGGCCTCGCCATGACCCCTTTCATCACCATCGGCTCAGCCGGTTTCGACCTCATCCATGTCCTGCTGCTGCTGGCCGTGACCGGCCTCAGCATTTACCTCTGGCAGGCCCGGCAGAAGGGGGCGATGCAGCGCGAATGGCTGGAGCGTGATCTCGACTCCGCGCGCGCCGAGGCGGAGCGCAACGGCCAGCGCGCTGTGACGATGGAACGGGTGGCGCAGGAGGCGCAGCTGAAACTCGCCGCAGCAGAGGCGCGCAGCGCCGAGGATGAGGCCCGGTTCGCCCAACTCGCGCAGGGTGTGCTCAGCGAGGCAAACCAGCGCTTCATGGAACTCGCCAACGAGACGTTCACCCGTCACAAGGAAGGCGCACAAAGCCACTTGCGGGAACTGGTCAAGCCGCTGGGCCTCAGTCTCGAGGAATTTGCCCGCCGTGTGACCGAAATCGAGAAAGTGCGCGCCGAGGACAAGTCAGCCCTTCAGACACAGGTGCAGGCCATCAGTGAGAGCCTGCGGCGCCATACCCAGGAAACCGGCAAGCTGGTGACCGCCCTGTCTGCGCCGAAAGGAGGCGGGCGCTGGGGCGAGATGACGCTCCGTAATGTGATGGAGCAGGCCGGCCTGTCAGAACATTGCGACTTCCTTGAGCAGGTCAATGAGCAGACCGAGACAGGCCGCCAGCGCCCGGATGCCATCATCCGCCTGCCAGGCGGGCGTCAGATCGTCGTCGACTCCAAGGTCTCCCTCGATGCTTACCTCGCCGCCCATGCAGCGGCAGAACCCGCTCAACGCGAGGCCAACCTGAAGGCGCATGCTGCCAGTGTACAGCGGCATGTGCAGGTGCTGTCCTCGAAAGACTATCAGTCGAATCTCGGCAACCGGTTCGACTATGTGGTGATGTTCATTCCCGGCGAGAATTTCTTCGCCGAGGCCCTGAAACATGCACCGGACCTGATCGAGAAGGCGATGGCGAAACAGGTGATCGTCACTACGCCCGTCACGCTGATCGCGCTGGCCCGCACGGTCGCCCATCTCTGGCGCCAGCATCACATGAACGAGAACGCCAAGGCGGCGGCGGAAGAGGCTTCCAAGCTGTATGAGCGCATCGGCAAGGTGTTGGACCACATGGACAAGCTCGGCAGGCAGATCAACGGCTCGGTGGAGGCCTACAACAAGATGATCGGCTCGGTCGAAAGCCGGGTCATCCCCAGCCTGCGGAAAATGGAAACCCTGCAGATCACCGCCCCGGAGTCAGCCCCGGACGATCCGCAGCTGATCGAGAAACGCGCGAACAGCCTGCGGAAGGCTTCGGAACTGGGCTTCGACCCGCCTCTGGAAGACATCGCGGCGGAGTAATCCCCCGTTGACGTGCGCGGAAGGGCTGCCTATTTCAGCGCCATGGCCATCCGCGAAATCCTTACCGTTCCAGATCCCCGCCTGAAGCAGGTGTCCAAGCCTGTCGAGGGCGGTGTGACCGACGACATCCGCGCACTTATGGATGACATGCTGGAAACGATGTACGCTGCTCCCGGCATTGGCCTGGCCGCGATCCAGGTAGGCGTGCCGCTGCGCGTGATCGTCATGGACCTCGCCCGCGAAGGGGAGGAGCCCCAGCCGCGCTTCTTCGTCAACCCGGAAATCCTCGAAACGGTGGAAGAAACCAAGCCCTATGAAGAGGGCTGCCTGTCGGTGCCGGACATCTTCGACGAGGTCGACCGCCCGGCCCGCTGCCGCATCCGCTATCTCGATTATAACGGCAACCTCGTCGAGGAATGGGCAGAAGACCTCTACGCCGTCTGTATCCAGCACGAGATGGACCATCTCGAAGGCACGCTGTTCATCGACTATCTCTCCCGCCTGAAGCGCGACCGCGCGATCGACAAGGTGAAGAAGGCCAAGCTGCGCGCCATCCGCGAAGCGGCGAACTGAGCGCGGCTTTCCAAGCCGCGCGATTGCCGATAGATCCGCGCCCATGACCAAGCCGCTCCGCATCGCCTTCATGGGAAGCCCCGGCATTGCGCTCGGCGTGCTCGAGGCACTGATCGCGGCAGGCCATGAGATTGCCTGCGTCTATTCCCAGCCGCCGCGCCCGGCGGGCCGCGGTCAGAAGCTGACGCCCACCGCGGTGCACGCCTTCGCGGAAGCGCGCTGCCTTGAAGTGCGCACGCCGAAATCGCTGAAGAAGCCGGAAGAGCAGGCCGCCTTTGCGGCGCTGAACCTCGATGCCGCCGTGGTGGTCGCCTATGGCCTGATCCTGCCGCAGCCTATCCTGGATGCGCCGCGCCTCGGCTGCCTCAACATGCATGCCTCCATCCTGCCGCGTTGGCGGGGCGCCGCGCCGATCCAGCGCGCGATCATGGCGGGCGATACCGAAACCGGCGTCGATGCAATGTTGATGGACGCCGGTCTCGACACGGGCCCCGTCCTCGCCTCCGTCCGTACACCCATCACCCGGCAGGACACTGCCGGCACAGTGCACGACAGGCTCGCTGTGCTCGCGGCAGAGCTTGCCCCGAAAGCGCTTGCCGGCCTTGCCGATGGCAGCCTTACGCCGCAGCCCCAGTCTGAAGACGGCATGACCTATGCCGCCAAGATTACCGCCGAGGACCAGCGCATTGACTGGACGCGCCCCGCTGCCGAGGTGGATTGCCAGATCCGCGGCCTCTCCCCCGCGCCCGGCGCCTGGTGCGAGGCAGACCTCGGGCAGGGGCCGGTGCGCCTCAAGGTCCTGTTCAGTGAGCTGACGGATCACGCTACCGTCGCCGTCGTCGGCACCCTGATTGACGAGCGCCTCGCGGTCGCCTGTGGCGATGGCCACGCCGTCCGGCTGCTGCGCCTGCAGAAGCCCGGCGGCAAACCGCTGGACGCCCGAGACTTCCTCGCCGGCTCCCCGCTCCCCGAAGGCGCCGTGCTGACATGACTTTCTTCTTCATCCGCCCTATCCGCCGTGAAGATGCGGATGACATCGCTGCGCTCAATCACGCGGCATTTGGCGGGCCAGACGAAGCGCGCATCATCCGCCAGTTGCAGGCTGATGGTGACAGCCTTGTCTCCCTCGTCGCGGTAACCGACGATGGCCGTATCGTCGGCCATATCGAATTCTTCCGTATCCTGATCGATGGCCAGCCGCTGGCCACTGGCCTCGGTCCGATGAGCGCAAAGCCCGACCTGCAAAAATCCGGCATCGGCAGCTATCTTGTCCGCACCGGCCTCGAAGAGCTGGACGATCTCGGCGAAACCCTTGTCTTCGTTCTCGGCCACGCGGATTACTATCCCCGTTTCGGCTTCTCGTACGAAACTGCCAAGCCCTTCACCGCGCCCTGGTCCGGCCCTCACTTCATGGCGCTGCGCCTCACCGAAGGCGGCCCCGCCTCCGGCAGGCTCACCTATCCGCGCGCCTTCACCGGCTGAGGGCTGTTGACCCGGCCCCCGGCCTTTGGCACCCGGCGTCCATGCCGCGTTACAAGCTCCTGATCGAATATCATGGCGGGCCTTATCAGGGCTGGATGCGCCTGCCGGGCAAGCCAACCGTGCAGGGCGTACTCGAAGCCGCCGCCGCCCGTCTCGATGGCCGCCCGGTCGAAGTGCTCGGCGCAGGGCGCACGGATGCCGGTGTACACGCCACCGGCCAGGTCGCGCATCTCGATCTCGAACAGGACCGCCCCGCCAAGGTCGCCGACGCGCTCAACGCCCATCTGCGCCCGCACCCCATCGCCGTGCTGAAAGCGGAGAAAGTCAGTGAGGATTTCCACGCCCGCTTTTCCGCCACCACGCGCCTCTACCGCTATATCATCATCAACCGCCGCGCCGATCTGGCCCTCGAACGTGGCCTCGCCTGGCGCGTGCCGTCGAAGCTCGACGCGGCCGCCATGCACGACGCCGCGCAGCTCCTCCTCGGCCTTCACGACTTCACCACCTTCCGCGACACCGCCTGCCAGGCCGCCAGCCCGGTGAAAACGCTCGACCGCCTGGACGTCGCCCGTTTCGGCGACCGGATCGAGATCACCTGCAGCGCGCAGAGTTTCCTGCACCGGCAGGTGCGCTCGATGGTCGGCAGCCTCGTCGAAGTCGGGCGTGGCCGCCATCCGGTGCGCTGGATCAGTGACATCCTCAGGGCTGCAGACCGCACGCAATGCGGGCCGATCGCGCCCGCTGATGGGCTTTATCTCGAACGCGTCGACTATCCTTTGCCCTGACGCGAAGGCAGGCTTTGTCCTGCCGCGTTACGGGTTTAGCCTCCCTGCTCAGACAAGGGAGGAAGCCGTCATGGCCATCGATTTCACGATTCCGGAAGACGCAAAGGAAGTGCGCGAGCGCGTGCGCCGCTGGGTGCAGGAAGAGTGCATCCCGGCCGAGAAGCAGATGGCTGCAGGCAAGCCTTACAAGGACGTGCTCACGGAGCTGCGCAAGAAAGCCCGCGCGCAGGGCCTCTGGCTGCCCTTCATCCCGAAGGAACATGGCGGCATGGGTCTCGGGCCGCTTGCCAACGCGCTAGTGCAGATGGAACTCGGCCAGAGCCATCTCGGCGCTCTGTCGATGAATTCTCAGGGTCCGGACGATGCTACCATGCTGACCCTGCTGGCGCACGGCACGGATTATCAGAAGGAAAAGTTCCTGAAGCCGATCCTGGAAGGGCAGAAACGCGTCTGCTACTCGATGACCGAGAAGGCAGCAGGCGCTGATGCCACAGGCATGCAGACCACCGCCGTGAAGGATGGCAAGGGCAACTACATCCTCAACGGCGAGAAATGGTTCTCGTCTGCAGCCACTGCTGCCGATATTGCGGTCGTAATGGCCAAGACCAATCCGGAGGCGCCGCGCCACCAGCAATACTCGACATTCATCGTCGAACTGCCCAACCCCGGCTACCGCATCCTGCGCGACATTCCCACCATGGCCGTGCATGGCAAGCATTATGCGGAGATGGGCGGCGGCCATGCCGAGGTGATGATCGAAAACCTCATCGTGCCGGAAGCAAACCTGCTCGGCGGGGAAGGGATGGGCTTTGCGATGGGCCAGCACCGTCTCGCCTACGGGCGCCTGCGCCATGGCATGCACAATGTTGCGATGGCCCAGCGGGCCCTCGACCTTGCCACGGCCCACGTCACCCGCCGCGAGACGTTTGGCAAGAAACTGGAAGACCGACAGGGCGTGCAGTTCATGCTCGCCGAATGCGCCAGCCAGCTTTACATCGCCCGCCTGATGCTCATGCACATCGCCTACAAGGCCGAGAACGGCATGGACATCCGGCAGGAGAACGGCATCGCCAAGGTCTTCCTCGCCAACATGGTGCACAAGGTCGTTGATACAGCGATTCAGCTGCATGGTGCGCTCGGTTACTCGCTCGATACGCCGCTGGCGGCCTGGTACACACATATTCGCTCGCAGCGCCTCGTCGACGGGCCGGACGAGGTGCACAAGTGGATCACCGGCAAGAATGTCATCCGCGCCTTCAAGAAAGATGGCACGACCGCCGCCGCGGCCGGTGGCGACCTACTTTAGTCTTTTCGCCGGAAGAGGCTTCGAAAAACCGGCCACTGCCACATCACCAGTCCGGTCAGCGCGAGACCGGGGAAGATGACGTATTTCGTGGCATCGGCGAAAAACGGGTTGTCCACAAGCGGTGTGTAGACATAGGCAAAGAGGATGATGCCGCCGGTGATATGCAGCCAGCGCAGGATTTCCTTGGTAAAACTGCCAGCCATGTCCGGCCTCCCTCTTGCTGTTTCAATATGGAGCGGACCGGCAGCGCGGCGAGCCCCGGCGTCAGTCTGGACAGCCCGGCGTGCCGGGCCTAGCCTCCCGCCATGATCAAGCTCACCTTCTGCCTGCGCCGCCTGCCGCATCTCAGCCGCGCGGAATTCCAGCGTTACTGGCGGCAGACCCATGCTCCGTTGGTAGCGGAGAGGGCCAAAACGCTCGGCATCATAAGATACGAGCAGGTTCATACCGGCTTTGATGAACTCAATGCCGGGATCCGCGCCTCGCGGGATGCGCCGGAAGCTTATGACGGCATTGCCGAAATCTGGTTCGAGAGCGAGGAGGCCATGCACGCTGCCGCCCGGAATCCCGGCGCCGCAGAGGCCGCCGCCGAACTGCTGGAGGACGAACGCAGGTTCATCGATCTGGCGAACTCGCCCCTGTGGTTCAACCAGGTGCATACGATTCTGGGCTGAGCCGCTGCGGGGCCATGGCCGGGCCCGGTAAACCTGCTATGTAAGCCGTTGATGACGCGAGCCCCCGAATCCCCGCCCACATTCCTCAATACTGTCCGTCCGGCTGCCGCCCGGCGGCCCGGGAAGTGGCGGATTGCCGATATCCTCGATGGCCGCGCCCTGCGGGTGAAGTTGACGGCGGCCGCGCTCGACAACCTTTCCAATCCGTCTGCTGCCCGCAAGCAGGCCCTGAACCTGCTTCATGGGGCGATGTTCCGCGGCCGCCTGATCGCGCAGGAACGCCTGCAGCAGGGCGCTGACGGCCTCGATACCGCACGTCTGCTCGCCGCCGTGCAGGATGAGGTTATCCACGCGCTCTACGACTTTACGGTCACACACGTCCACCGCGCCTCAAACCCGACCGAGGCCGAGCGCATCGCCGTCATGGCGACCGGTGGCTATGGCCGGGGCGTCATGGCGCCTTCCTCGGATACGGACCTGCTCTTCCTGCGCGCCTACAAGGCCAGTCCGCATACGGAGAGTGTGGTCGAATACATGCTGTATGCCCTGTGGGATATGGGTCTGAAAGTCGGCAACGCATTCCGTGCGCCGATCGATTGCGTCAAGCTCGCTCAGGAAGACGTGACGATCAAGACAAGCCTTCTGGATGCGCGGTATATCTGCGGTGATGAGTTGCTGGCCAACGACATGATGGCCCTGTTTCAGCGCGATGCGGTCAAAGGCCGTGATCTGCAGTTCATAGCCGACAAGCTGGCGGAGCGCGACGCCCGGCATTCGCGCATCGGCGATGCGCGCTATGTCGTCGAGCCCAATCTCAAGGAAGGCAAGGGAGGACTGCGCGACCTTCAGACGCTCTACTGGATCGTCAAGCACATGTATGGCGGCACCACACTGGAAGAAGTCATGCGTGCTGGTCCGTTCACGGATCATGAGTATGCCGTGTTCATTCGCGCTGCCCGCTTCCTGTGGACGGTGCGCTGTCATATGCACTTCGTCACCGGTCGCGCCGAGGATCGTCTCAGCTTCGACCTGCAGCCCGAAATTGCCGCCCGAATGGGCTACCGCGACCGGGAAGGCCAGCAGGGAGTCGAGCGCTTCATGAAGCGCTATTTCCTTGTCGCCAAGGATGTCGGCGGCCTGACACGCATCCTCGCGGCCAAGCTCGAAGCTGATCACAAGAAAAAGCCGGAAGGTCTGCGCCGGTTCCTGCCGTCGCGCCCGCCGCAGGTCCTGCCGGAGGCAGGATTCCAGATTGAAGCCGGCCGTGTGGGCATTACAGCCGAGGATGTGATGGCACGTGACCCGCTGAACATGATCCGCCTGTTCACGATCGCCCGCCGCGAGCAGAAGGATATCCACCCCGCCGCGCTGACGGCGCTGACCCGCTCTCTGCGCGGGCTCAGCGAGACGGTCCGCGAAACACCGGATGCGCGCCGCCTGATCCTCGATGCAATTCTCGGCGGCACCGATCCAGGTCCCACGCTGCGCCGCATGAACGATGCCGGTGTCCTCGGCAAGGCTATCCCGGAGTTCGGCTCTATCGTCGCGCAGACACAATTCAATATGTATCATCACTATACGGTCGATGAGCATACGCTACGCGCGGTCGAGACGATCTCTGACATCGAGCATGGCCGTGGCAGCATCGCCCCGCTGGCCACCGAACTCTTTACCCAGATCGAGAACCGCCGCGCCCTTTATCTCGCGATGCTGCTGCATGACACCGGCAAGGGGAAGGGCGACCAGCAGGAGGCCGGCATGCTGACCGCGCGCCGCGCCTGCGAACGCCTTGGCCTGCCGGATGAGGAAACCGATCTCGTCGTCTGGCTGGTCGGTCATCATCTTGAGATGAGCGAGACCGCGCAGAAGCGCGACATTTCCGATCCCCGTACGGTGGCCAAGTTCGCCGGACTGGTCGGCTCGCTCGAGCGCTTGCGTCTCCTCTACATTCTGACCGTCGCCGACATCAAAGCTGTCGGACCGGCGGTCTGGAATGCTTGGAAAGGCCAGCTTCTGGCTGACCTCTACCACAACACGGCAGCGGCCCTGCGCGGGGGGCGCACGGATGAGGCCGAAGTCCTCGTCGAGCTGGAGCGCCGCGCAGAAGACCGCCGGGCACGGATTATCGACCGGCTGGGAAGCCTGCCGCCTCTGTTGCTTGAGCTGGAAACTGCATACTGGACCGGGTTTGACGAGGGCGACATTGCCTGGCATGCCTCCGCCCTGTCGAAAGCCGGTGAGCATGGCGAGGTCGTCACCACCCGGATGGCGCCGGAAGGTGGTGCAGTGGCGCTTCTTGTTTCCGGCAGGGACCGCACCGGACTTTTCGCGGATCTCGCCGGCACGCTCGCCCGCCTTGGCGCCAACATCGTTGCGGCCCAGGTCTTCACCTCACGCGGCGGACGCATCGTCGACGTATTCATGCTGCAGGATATCCGCGGCCTGCCCTTTGGCGCCGACGAACCGGGCCGGCTTGCCGCACTGGAGAAATCCATCCTTGCCGCTCTCGGCGGTGATCCGCCGAAAGGTGGTGTCAAGGCGCGTACCGGCCGGCGCGAGGCTGCCTTCCTCGTGCAACCTTCGGTGCAGATCCATGACGACATCTCGGCGGAATATACAGTCATCGACATTGCCGGGCGTGACCGGCCGGGCCTCCTGCATGAGGTGGCAGAGGTCCTTGCGGAACAGAAGCTGTCCATCCACTCCGCCCATATCGCTTCCTATGGTGAGCGGGTGTTCGACGCCTTTTATGTAAAGCTTGAAAATGCTTCCGCCCGCCTCTCGAAAGCCCGGAAAGAGACGCTCAAAGAACGCCTTCTGGCAGTTCTCTCGCGGGAGGAGCCGGACGCGCCGCATACACCGGCCCGTAAACTCCGGCGCTCGCGGGCCGTGGACAGCTTCTGAGAATTCGGGAAAAGCGGGAACCCATGAGCCTGGTTCGCAACACCGCCGTTCAGGCGTCGCTGACCTTCGCAAGCCGTCTGCTCGGCTTTGCGCGTGACATCATCCTGGCCGCAAAGATCGGGGCAGGGCCGGTCGGTGATGCCTGGGCCACCGCGCAGCAGTTCCCGAATCTGTTCCGCCGCATCTTCGCCGAGGGCGCCTTCGCCTCGGCCTTCGTGCCCACCTATGCCCGCACTCTGGAAGCCGAAGGCCCGGAGGCCGCGCGCCTCGTCGCCCAGGATGCCCTGCGCGTGCTCTTCGCCCTCACCGCCGCCCTCACGATCCTTGCCCAGCTGTTCATGCCGTGGGTGCTGCTCGCCATTCATGGCGGGCAGGCGAATGATACCGAAAACTATGGCCTCGCGGTGCTGCTCACCCGCATCACCATGCCCTACCTCACCTTCATGGCGATTGCAGCGCTGCTCTCGGGTGTGCTCAACTCCCTCGAACGGTTCATCTTGTCTGCCGGCGCGCCGACGCTGCTCAATCTCTGCCTCATCCCGGCCGGCCTCTTGGGCACCACGCCTCAAGTCACGACACTGTATGCGGCCACCGCCTTCTTCCTCTCGGGCCTCCTGCAGGTAGGTGTCCTCTGGTGGGGTACTTCGCGCCAGAAAGTTAGGCTCAGTCTGATCGGCCTGCCGAGACTGACCCCGGCCGTAAGGAAAGTGCTGATGCTGGCCGTGCCAGGCACGATCGCGGCCTCGGGCACGCAGATCAACATCATCGTC
This sequence comes from Hyphomonas sp., assembly GCA_046293935.1. GTDB lineage: Bacteria > Pseudomonadota > Alphaproteobacteria > Caulobacterales > Hyphomonadaceae > Hyphomonas. The sequence goes on along the minus strand of JBKBJF010000035.1, from coordinate 930 downwards.
AGCCAGTCGCTGGCGAGTTTCGAAGTCGGCGCCAAGAGCTGGCTGTATGCCGCAGACCGTCTCTACCAGCTCCCACTCGGCCTTGTAGGCGTGGCCGTCGGCGTTGCCATTCTGCCGCGCCTCAGCCGCGCGGCGCGGGCAGGCGATGCGCAGGCCGGCACGCGCACCATGGATGATGGTCTTGGGCTCGCGATGGCCCTCACCTTTCCGGCGGCCGCTGCGCTGATGGCCGCCCCGGTCTTCCTGATAGATGCCTTCTTCGTGCGCGGCGCCTTCCTGCCCTCCGATGCGGCTGCGGCCGGGGCGGCCCTGTTCCATTTTGCCTGGGGCGTGCCAGCCTTCGTTCTTATCAAGGTGCTTGCCCCGCCCTTCTTTGCGCGGGAGGACACGAAAACGCCGATGCGCTTTGCCCTGATCTCGGTTGCGATCAACACGGTTCTGGGTGCCGGCTTGTTCTTCTGGCTCAAGCAGCAAGGCGGTCAGGGCTTTATTGGCCTCGCCATCGCCACCAGTGCCGCCTCATGGGCAAATGCCCTGCTGCTGTGGATTACCCTCGCCCGCCGGGGCTGGTACCGGCCAGGCCCGGGCCTGCTGCCGGGGCTGACCCGCGCTTTCCTCGCCACGCTGATCCTGACGGCGGTAATCTGGCTGATGCTGTGGCAGCTGCCGGCCATTCAGGCGGCCCTGTATGGCTCGAAGGCGCTGGCGGCTGCGGCTATGGTTCTCGCCGGCGGTGTGACGTATGCAATTGCAGCCTTGCTGACCGGCGCTGTGCGCATCAGCGACATCCGGCAGGCTTTGCGGCGCTGACCAAACGCGCTAAACGCGCCGCACCATGACCCAGGAAACTCCAGCCTATTCAGGCCCTCAGCGCATATTCTCCGGCGTCCAGCCGACCGGCAACCTGCACCTCGGCAACTATCTCGGGGC
>JBKBJF010000034.1:0-18098 GCA_046293935.1 Hyphomonas sp. | reverse complement strand
AATATCCACCCGGAAGCCATCTTCAAGGCAAAGCTGCCCTTCAACCGGTTCATTCAGCGCCCCGAAAGCTTCGAGGACTTCCTGCTGGAATTGGCCCCGCCGGCCGGCGCGGCTCCCGCCAGTTCATCGCGCCAGGCCCGCGCCGCCTGATCCCTTCCGTGCTGCGGGCCTTGCCGCGCGCACCGGCTGATTGCTAAGCCGCCCGGGCGAGCCCCTCCGGGCGGCTTGTCGTCTGTGCCCTGCCCGGCCAAGGTGTGCTCATGGATTCTCTGTTCGCCTCACCCGTGACGTTCGGCCTGCTGGTACTGAACATCGCGGCGAGTCTCATCGCCTTTTCCAATCCGGCCTTCATGACACAGAATGTTCTGTGGGTCGGACCGATGCGCGACCGGGGGGAATGGTACCGTGCGCTGTCTTCCGGCTTCCTGCATGTCAATGGGCTGCACCTGCTCCTGAATATGTATGGCCTGTTCCTGTTCGGACCGATTTGCGAGTTCATCCTCGGCGGCGTCGGCTTTGCGATCGTCTATTTTGCATCTTTGCTGGGGGGCAGCGCCTGGGCCTACCTGCACAACCGGAATGTGCCGGACTACCGCGCCGCGGGTGCCTCCGGCGCACTGTCGGGCATCATCCTCGCCTTCTGCCTGTTCCAGCCTTTCGCGGTACTCCTCGCCTTCTTCATTATCCCGATGTGGGGCATCGTATTCGGTATTCTCTATATCGGGCTCAGCTACGCCTTCTCGATGCGCGCAGACCGGATCATCGGCCATGAAGCCCATCTCGGCGGCGCCGTGGCCGGCATCATCGCCACTCTTATGGTGCGCCCGCAGACCTTCAGCGAGTTCGTTGCGCAGGCGGCGGCAAGGTTCGGCTGACGCAGATGGGCGGAGTGCGGTCTCGCTATGATGAACGGGTGGCCGGCGGCACCCTGACTGGCGATGCGGCGCAGGCAGATGTCGCAAGCCGCCTCGACGTGCTGGCGGCCGAGCTCGCCAACCCTCCCCGGAAAAAGCTTTTCGGCAAGCCGCCTGAACCGGTGCGCGGACTTTACATATGGGGAGGCGTCGGGCGCGGGAAGTCGATGCTGATGGACCTGTTTTTCGCCACGGCCACAACATACCCCAAACGGCGTGTTCACTTCCATGAGTTCATGGCCGAAGTGCATGAGCGGCTGGATATCTGGCGCCGGTTGAGCGCGGCCGATCGCAGGCGGTCGCTCTGGTACATCCGCAGCGCAGGCGAAGACCCGGTCGCACCCGTGGCGAAACAGGTCGCCAGCGAGGCCAAACTTCTCTGCTTCGATGAGTTCCAGGTCACTCAGATCGCCGACGCCATGATCCTTGGCCGCCTGTTCGAGGCCTTGTTCAACTTCGGTGTCACGGTTGTGGCTACGTCGAACCGCAAGCCCGATGATCTGTACAAGGATGGCATCAACCGCCAGCTCTTCCTGCCCTTCATCGACCAACTCAAAGCGCGTTGCGAAGTGATGGAGCTGGCGTCGGCACGCGATTACCGGCTTGACCGCCTGGTGGAGGCCCCCGTCTGGTATGCCCCGCTGGGTCCCGGCAGTTCGGCAGCGCTCGACCTCGCCTGGAGCCGCCTGACCCACGGCGCTGAACCGCAGCGCATCGTGCTTACCGTCAAGGGCCGGAAGCTGGAGGTCAGCCGTGAAGCGGCCGGAGTTGCCCGCTTCAGCTTCGAGGAGCTTTGCGCCCGGCCGCTTGGCCCGCTCGACTATCTCACCCTTGCCGCCAACTTCCACACGGTGATCGTGGAAGGTATTCCGCTGCTGACCCCCGACCGGCGCAATGAAGCGGCCCGCTTCATCAACCTGATCGACGCCCTGTATGAAGCCCGCACGAAACTGGTCGCCAGCGCGGCGGCGGAGCCCGACCGGCTTTATCCCGAGGGTGACGGGGCGTTCGAGTTCCAGCGGACGGCCAGCCGGCTGTATGAAATGCGTTCCGCCGCATACATGGCTGAAGAACGCCGCGAGGTTCAGGTTACGGGCGACCGGGGCTGAAAGATTTTTCACTAGGGGTTCTTGCGTGCCCTGTTCGCGCTCTTACGTCTTGCTCAGAACGGCCTCGGCCGTACACGAAACCGTGACCCGCTTTCCACCGATTGCGGGGCCCTCTTTCACAGACCCGCCCCAATTCCTATTTATGTAAGGTCGCAATCAGTGAGTTGCGCCCGCCCGGTGACGACGCTGCCGCCATGCGGGGCTGGAAACAGGGTGAGTTCCAGGATGGACGAGGCGGGTTGCCGCGGAGCGGAGCCGGCCCGGAATGGAGGATGACATGGCGAATACGCCGACAAAAGCTGGATCCATAGCGCTGAGTCCGGAACAGGGACTGAGCCGCTACCTGAGCGAGATCCGCAAGTTTCCGATGCTCGAGAAGAATGAGGAATTCATGCTGGCGCGCCGGTGGCGCGACCATGAAGACCCGGAAGCTGCCGAGAAGATGGTCACGTCTCACCTGCGCCTCGTGGCGAAGATCGCCATGGGCTATCGCGGCTACGGCCTGCCGATGGCCGAGGTTATCTCGGAAGGCAATGTCGGCCTGATGCAGGCGGTGAAGAAATTCGATCCCGACAAGGGCTTCCGCCTCGCCACCTATGCCATGTGGTGGATCCGTGCGGCGATTCAGGAATATATCCTGCGCTCGTGGAGCCTTGTGAAGCTTGGCACAACGGCCGCCCAGAAGAAGCTGTTCTTCAACCTGCGCCGGCTGAAGGGCGAGATGCAGGCGCTTGAAGAAGGCGACCTGAAGCCGGAACAGGCCCGCCTGATCGCTGAAAAACTGAACGTCACCGAAGACGAGGTCTATTCGATGAACGGGCGTATGTCCGGCGCGGATGCCTCTCTCAACGTGCCGATGGGCACAGACGGCGACATGGAGTGGCAGGACTGGCTGGCCGATGACGAGCCCGGCACGGCCGAAACCTATGCCAACCGCCAGGAAATGGACGCCCGGATGGAGCTACTCACCGAGGCCATGGCCGACCTGTCCGAGCGGGAGCGCCACATCCTCACCGAGCGCCGCCTGATCGACGAGCCGAAGACACTGGAGGAACTGTCAGAACAATATGGCGTCAGCCGCGAACGCATCCGCCAGATCGAAGTGCGCGCCTTCGAGAAGCTTCAGAAGACGATGAAGCGCCTCGCCAAGGAACAGGGCCTGCCGGTTGGCAGCTGATCAGGCCAGCCTTGTCAGGATTACCGACAGCCGCGACCCCAGGGTCGCGGCTTTTGTGTCGATCCGCGAGCGTGACCTCGCCAAACGGCATGGCGGCCGCTTCATCGTGGAAGGCAAGGTGACGCTGGAAACGCTGCTGACGCGCGGGCGCTACGCCGTGGAAAGCCTGTTGCTCTGCGAAACACGCCTCGCGCCGCTTGCAGGCCTTCTGGCGAAAGTGCCGGAGGGCGTGCCCGTGCATGTCGCCCCGCAAAGGGTGATGGACAGCGTTGCCGGCTTCCCCGTTCACCGGGGCGTGCTGGCCTGTGGCCTGAAAGGTCCGGCCCTCGCCCCGGCAGATGTTCTGCCTGCGGACGGTCCGTCCACGGCCCTGCTGCTGGCCGGGCTTTCCAACCATGACAATGTCGGCGGCTGTTTCCGTAATGCAGCGGCTTTCGGCGCGTCCGCCGTGCTGCTCGACGCCGGATCCTGCGACCCGCTCTACCGCAAGGCGATCCGCGTTTCTTCCGGCGCTGCGCTCTGGCTGCCGTTTGCGCACGGCGGCACAGGCGCCTCGCTCATCGAAGCCGCCGAAGCCACTGGTCACGAGGTCTGGGCCCTCACGCCCCGCGCCGATGCCACGCCCCTGCCCTCCCTCACTGTGCCGCCGCGCGTCGCCCTGCTGATGGGGACCGAAGGCCCGGGCCTGCCCGCCGAACTGATCGCGCGGGCCCGGCCCGTGCGCATTCCGATGACGGACGGTTTCGACAGCCTCAACGTGGCTACGGCCGCCGCCCTTGCCCTTGCGCATGTGTTCAACGCGCGCGCCTGAAAGAAAACGCCCCCTCCTGTGCGGAGAGGGCGGCCGGGCAGACGGTGTGAAACACCCGGAAAGGAGATCAGAACACGCGGGGACGCTGGTTGCGTTCGATGTGGAGGCCGCACTCGGTTTTCTCCAGCCCTGCCCAGCGGCCGGCACGCGGATTGGCGGGATCGTCCGCAGGCTGCGTGCAGGGCCAGCAGCCGATGGAAGGATAGCCCTGGGCTACGAGCGGGTGGCGGGGAAGATTGCGCTGCTCCATGAACAGGTCGATATCCTCCTGCGTCCAGTTGGCCAGCGGATTGATCTTGAACCGGCCATCCGCAAATTCAAACACCGGCAGGCTGACGCGTGCCCCGCCATGGAAGCGTTTGCGCCCGGTGATCCAGGCCGAGAAGCCCTGCAGCGCCGGCTCCAGCGGGCGCACTTTGCGCAGCGCGCAGCAGGCGTCCGTATCGGTCTTCCAGAGCATCGATTTCGGGTCTTCCGCACGCCGCTCCGTCTCGTCAGGCCGAATGGTACGCACGCCGGTCAGGCCGAGCCGGCCGATCAGCTCGTCGCGGTAATCCAGCGTCTGCGGAAAGTGCATGCCGGTATCGATGAAGACAATGTCCAGCGACGGATCGACATCCGCGATCAGGCTCAGCATGACCGCGCTCTCGGCGCCAAAGCTCGACACATAGGTCAGCTCGCCAGGCCATTCGCGGACGATCGCCGCGCGCAGGATGGTCTGGGCCGAGGCCTGGCGCAGCTCGCCGTTCAACCGCCGCAGCCGTACCGAGGGGTCGGTCGCAGGGGCTTCGATCAGGCTTTCGAAGGGCATGCGCCTCAGGCTCCGTGTCGTTTGCGGAACGCCGCACCCGGACCGGAAACTGCAGGCTGGTAGGCCACAGTCAGTTCGGCGAGGGCTTCCGTAACTTCAGATACGGTGGCCCGCCGCGTTTCGTAAGCATCGAAGCCTGAACGGTGCATATAGAATACCTGATCGCGCAGCACGTGGCCGACCGCGCGCAGCTCCCCGGCATAGCCATAGCGCCGGCGCAGCAGTTGCGCCTGGCTGTAGCCACGCCCGTCCGTGTAGCGGGGGAAATCCAACTCGATCAGTTTCAGCTCTGAAAGATAAGGCTCCAGTTCACCCGGCTCATCCGCAGGACCCAGCCGCACGCCCTCGGGCAAGGGGCCATTCTCCTGTCCCTGCTTCAGCGCCAGAAACCGGAAGAGCGAGACCGAGACCTTCCCGGCCTCAGGCAATACCGCCCCGTCCGGCACGAAGGTCCAGTCATTGGCGATCTCCGCGCCATTCTTAATTAGCGGCATACAGCGCCTCCTGGAAAGGCTGGTGGCCGAGACGCTCCAGAGTGTCGATAAACGCCTCTGCTGGCGAAGTGCGGTGCGCGCGGTAGAACTCGACGACGCGGCGGATGGCACCTGGCACATCCTCCGCCTTCAGGCCGGGACCCACGATCTCGCCCAGCGCTGCCTTCTCGTCGGCCCGTCCGCCCAGCAGTATCTGGTAGAATTCCTCACCCTTCCGGTCGACGCCGAGGATGCCGATATGGCCCACATGGTGGTGGCCGCAGGCATTGATGCAGCCGGAGACGTTGATGTGCAGCTTGCCGATATCCTCCTCATAGGCAGGGTCGGCGAACACTTTCTGCACCGCCATGGCCACCGGGATGGACCGGGCATTGGCAAGGTTGCAATAGTCGAGTCCGGGGCAGACGATCATGTCGGTGATCCGGCTCTCATTGGCGGTGCCGAGCCCGGCCGCATCCAGCGCCTGGTAGACCTCCGGCACATCATCCAGGGCCACATGCGGCAGGATCAGGTTCTGCGCATGGCTGACCCGGATATCTCCGTATCCGTACTGTTCGGCAAGTCCGGCGACGAGCTGCATCTGCCGGTCGGTGGCATCTCCTGCCGCGACGCCCTGGGGCTTCAGGCTGACAGTGACCGAAGCATATCCTGCCGCCTTGTGGGGATGCAGGTTCACACGCGCCCAGCGGGCAAAGGCTGGATCAGCGGCTTTCGCCGATTCGAAATGCCTGGACACCGGCGGCTTGGGCGCCAGCGCAGGAGAGCTGAAATAGGCATGGATACGATCGATCTCAGCCTGTGGCAGATTGATCTTCTCTGCGTCACGCTGCGCGGCAAACTCCTCCTCGACCTGGCGGATGTATTCCGTCTGGCCGAGTTCGGTGACGAGGATCTTGATGCGGGCCTTGTACTTGTTGTCGCGCCGGCCATAGCGGTTATAGACCCGCATGATAGCTTCGAGATAGTCGAGGATCTGGCGCTCCGGCACGAAGGGATTGACCAGCGTTGCAATCACCGGTGTGCGCCCCTGCCCGCCGCCGACCCAGACTTCGAATCCGATCTCGCCATTGCGCTCACGGATATGCAGGCCGACATCGTGCACCCGGATCGCCGCGCGGTCATGATCCGCCGCCGTGACCGCGATCTTGAACTTGCGCGGCAGGAAGGCAAACTCCGGATGGAATGTGCTCCACTGGCGGATGATTTCGCACCAGGGGCGCGGATCGATCAGTTCGTCTTGCGCTGCGCCGGCAAAGTGATCCGTGGTCGTATTGCGAATACAGTTGCCGGAGGTCTGGATGGCATGCATCTCGACTTCTGCGAGCTTTTCCAGAACATCAGGGATGTCCTTCAGCGCCACCCAGTTGAACTGGATATTCTGACGTGTGGTGAAATGCCCGAAGCCCCGGTCATAATCGCGGGCAATCTCGGCCAGACGACGCAGCTGACGCGGGGAAAGCTGGCCATAGGGAATAGCAATGCGCAGCATGTAGGCATGCAGTTGCAGGTAGACGCCGTTCTGCAGACGCAGCGGCTTGAACTCGTCTTCCGTCAGGGTGCCCGCCAGCCGGCGGGCGACCTGGCCTCGGAATTGCGCAACACGCTCCGCGACGAGGCGGGCATCGAACTGGTCATAACGATACATCAGGCTATCTCTCTGGCATGCGGAATGCCGAGCGCGTCCTCGACCCTGGTCACCCATCTGTCCACGGACGGATAGGCGCCAAGGTCAAAACCGCCCTCATGGGCAACCCGAGTATAGGCAACAAGCCCGATATCGGCGGCCGAAAGCGCCTCACCCACCAACCAGTCGCGCCGGTTGAGGCGCTGCTCCATGATGGACAGGGCAAAATTGCCTTTCACAATCAGCGCCGGATCGATATCGACATCGGATTTCTTCAGGTAGTGTTTGTGGAAGCGGCGCACGGCTATGGCCGTTTCATGTGAATACTGCTCCCAGAACAGCCAGCTGAGAATCTCGGCACGTTCGAAACTGCCTTCCGGCACAAGGCTTGAGCCTTCAGCAAGGTAAAGCATGATCGCATTGGACTGTGCCAGCACGCGTCCGTCGGGCCAGCGCGCCACAGGCACCTGCCCTGCCGGATTGATCGACAGGAAAGCGGGGGTTCGTGTCTCTGCCCTGACGACATCAACCGTCACCCAGTCATAGGCAATCCCGAGCAGGTCAGCAGTCCATTTCGGCTTCAGGCAATTGCCGGAGATGGGATCGCCATACAGCGTGAACCCGGATCTGGTAGCCAGGCTCATCACACCGTCTCAAGTTCAGGCGGCACGAAGCTTCGGGCTGCCTCGGCACGCATCGACTCACGCAGGGTCTCGCGCCCGGTGATTTCGCCGCTCGCCGTCACTTCCATGAAATAGGGGTCCGTCACGCGGCTCTCCTGCTTCAGCGCAGCAGCCAGCCGGGCCTCTGCCTCCTCACCCGTGAACACGCCGAGTCGGCGCACATCCTCCGTCCACGATCCATCGGCGGCAAGCCAGATGGACCGGCCAGTGGCCGTATCCCATCCGGTAATCGCTTTCGGGGTCTCGGGCTTCAGCTTGGGACGAACGGATGTCATGCAGGATTACTCCTCGAAGGCCAGGGCGTCATGCCGGACGGCACCGGCAAACTCAGGCGGAAAGAAACGGGCAAGCGAGGCATTCGCCAGCGGCAGGCCTGCCACTTCGCCAATGATCAGCAGCGCAGGGCCCGTGATCCCTTCCTCCTCGATCAGGAAGGGAAGCTCAGCCAGTTCCCCGAACACGCGCACTTCCTCCGGGCGCGTGCCATTCTCGATCACGGCGATCGGCGTAGAGGGATCCCGCCCGGCGGCCACAAGCCTTTCGGCGATCACCGCCGCGGTCTCCACTCCCATGAATACGACGACGGTCTGTGCAGGGCGCGCAAGCGCCTTCCAGTCAAGGTCCGGCACACCGCCTGCCTTGGCATGGCCGGTGACGAAGATCAGGGTCTGGGCATGGTCCCGGTGGGTCAACGGCACGCCGGCAGAAGCGGCGCAGCCGAGGGCGGATGAAATGCCGGGCACAACATAGGCCTCGATCCCGGCAGCCCGCACCGAATCCAGTTCTTCTCCGCCGCGGCCGAAAATGAAAGGGTCGCCGCCCTTCAGGCGCACGACACGCAGCCCTTCGCGGGCTGATGCCACCAGCCGGGCCTCGATCTCGGCCTGCGGCACAGAATGGTCACCCCTTGACTTGCCGACCGGCACCCGCGCCGCATCGCGGCGGATCAGCGACAGGATTTCCGGGCTGACCAGCCGGTCATAATAGACGACATCGGCCGCCTGGATCAGGCGCAGCGCCTTCAGCGTCAGAAGTTCCGGATCGCCCGGCCCCGCGCCAACGATGTGCACAATGCCCGAGCGCGCCTGCGGCTGGCTGGCCGCCGCGGTCAGCAGGGCCTCGGCCCTGGCGAGATCGCCGGCATAGGCCGCTTCCGCCGCCGGGCCTGTCAGGGCGCGTTCCCAGAACCGCCGGCGCGCTGGCTGGTCCGGGATCGCCCGCGATACGAGATTGCGCAGCTTGCCGGCAAGGGCCGCAAGGTCGCCGGCCCGCTGGGGGATGAGCGCCTCGAGCTTCTCGCGCAGTGCCTTGACCAGCACCGGCGCGTTCCCCGCCGAGCCGATGGCGGCGACGACCTCGCCCCGGTCGATGATGGAAGGAACAGTAAAGTCACAAAGCTCCGGCGCGTCGACGACATTCACCGGAATGCCGCGCGCGCGAACTTCGGCCAGCAGCTCCGCCCGGCGAGACGGATCTGCGATGATGGCGAGGCGCGCCCCCTCAAGCGCCAGTACGGCCTGTGAAGGCAGAAGATGGGCCACACGGCCGACAAACTCTGCCAGGGGGACATCCCCGACCTGCACCAGATCAGCAGGCGATGTGACGAGTAGCCTCAGCTTGCGTGCGGCTTCCTCGCCATGGCCGAAAACCACGATACGGGCGCCTTCCAGATTGAAGAAGGCCGGAAACTGGCGCATGGGGCGCGACTCTCTTGTTTAGCTGGAATGCGGGCTCACATACACTGAACCCGCTTGACGGCCGCGCAGCAACGGGCAACCCCTAAGACGAGCTTTTAGAGAATCTATCCATGTCTGACACGCCCGACCGTCTGCCGCCGCTCAATGCCCTGCGGGCCTTTGAAGCGGCGGCACGGCGCCTGTCCTTCACCCAGGCGGCGGAGGAACTCAACGTCACGCCGGGTGCCATCTCTCAGCAGATCCGGCAGCTTGAGGACTTCGCCGGCACGCCCCTCTTCAAGCGAACGGGACGTTCCGTTTTGCTGACGGACGCGGCCCAGGCCTCCCTGCCCCTCGTGCGCGAGGCCTTCGAACGCATTTCCGAAGCCGGCCGCATCATGCAGGCCCCGGCCCGCAAAGGCAGGGTCATGGTTTCCAGCGCCCCTTCCTTCGCAGCCAAGTGGCTCGCCCCGCGCCTTGAGAAATTCCACCGGGCTCATGAAGGCATCGAAGCGTGGATATCGGCCGACATGGCCCTGACGGATTTCAACACGGCCGATGCCGACCTTGCAATCCGCTACGGGCGGGGAGTCTATGACGGCCTGAAATCCGAAAAGCTGCTGGACGAAATGGTGCTGCCGGTCTGCTCGCCGCGTCTGCTGGAAGGCCCGGATGCGATCCGCAAGCCGGAAGACCTGAAGCATCACACACTGCTGCATGATGAAAGCTCCGAGAACGACCCCTCCTGCCCCGACTGGGCGAGCTGGCTGAAGGCACATGGTGTGTCCGGCGTGGACGGCACGCGCGGACCTCGGTTCAACCAGGGCATCCTGGTGATCGAATCCGCCGCAGCCGGACGGGGTGTTGCCCTCGCCAAGCAGGCCATCGCAGCCAATGACATTGCCGCCGGGCGCCTCGTCGCCCCGTTTGCCGACGGCTCGATCCCGATCGATTTCGGCTATTGGCTGGTCTGGCCTAAAGGCCGTCACCTGACGCCCGATGTCCGCGCCTTCATCAAATGGATCAAGGACGAGGCCGCAAGCAGCGAGGTCGTAGGCGTTTAGAGCGCAGCGTCGACGAGCAGGAAGGCCGCAAGCCGGGCGCTGGCATTGCGGCTGGTGCTCTGGGTCTGGTCGAGGGCGGCGAGCGCATCGGCCTGCTCGAGCGCCGCGAACTTGCGGGCGAGGTCCATCAGCTTAGGATCCCCGCGCAGCCGCTGAGCCACGCGGTCGACTTCCTTACCGGCCTGTTCGCGGATGGCTTCGCGCCGGGGACCATCGCCCTTAAGGCTGGCCGCGGCGATGCGTTTCTTCGAGCGGGGGCGGAAGACTTCGCCAAGCTGGATGCCGGACGTCTGCAGGCGTGAGACCAGGCTCTCGGCAATCGTTTCGCGATCTTCCGGCGCTGAGCCATGCTCCTCGCGGCTGAGGTCGGACATGATATCGCGCAGGGATGATCCGCCTGCGGATGACCCTGGCAGATGGTCCGTCGCCCGCCGGCGCGGTGTTTCCGGCGGAGTCTGCGGATCATCATGCCTCCGGCGCAGCATCAGGGGTTCGCCTTCCCGCGACGTGACATCGCGGCCGAGCACAAGCGGCGGCTCCGAGGCCGGCGCCGATGCCGTGGCAGCGATCACCGCATCCGCGCTCGCTTCGAACAAATCCTCGTCCATCGAGCCGCGCCCGAGGGAGGGCCGGCCATGACCATTGGCATAGCCCGGCGCATGACCGTTGGCATGGCCAAGGCCGCTGGCATGGCCAAGGCCGCTGGCATGGCCGTTCGGTTGCGGCGGATAGGGAGCGGCCAGACTTGGCCGCGGGGGCGCAGGCGCAATCGTCTGCACCGGCTCCGGCGCCGAAAGGCCGGTCTGGCGCGCGAGATTCTCGCCTTCAATGCGGGCTGCATAGCTGGCCGTGCGCAATGCATAGGCCGCCTGCTCCCCCGCTTCGCGCAGGCGCGCCAGCGCCCGGGCTGCCTCTTCGGCCGCGCCCCGTGCCGCATGATTGATCTCGGCATTCGCCTGCCGGGCGCCATCGAGGGCAGAGGCAACGGCCCCCTTTAGAGCATCGCCCGTGGTGGCAGCCGCTGCGGCAGCCACTTCACTGGCCCGGACAGCTGCATCGACCGTGCGGCGCGACTGTTCGAGCTTGTCCTCAATGCGGGTGATCGAGAAGGTCAACGCCTCTGTCCGGGTGGCAGCCTCACGGGCAAGACCATCGAGCGCATCGAGACGCCGGGCGAGATCCTCGCCGGCACGGGCCATGGCATTCAGACGGTTTTCCAGAGCGGTGTCAGCCCGGCCGACCTCGTCGCTCGCCTGCCGCGCGGCGCTAACCATCATCTGGGCCTGGCGCGGGATGGCTTCGCTCATCGTGGTGATCTGGCTGCGCAGGTCGCGGGCAAGAGCCTCGAGCGCCTGGCGTTCGGCGGACAGGCGGGTGACGAGGTCGCGGGCATTGTCGGAGGTTGCGTAGGAAACGGACTCAAGGCGCAGCCGCTCGTCCCCGATTTCGCCCGCCATGGCCTTCATCGCCGTCAGCGCATGGGCCATCGCCCGGTCGATCTCGGCGGCCGATTGTTTCATCTGCTCGGCAAAGGTGATGCCTTCCGTGCCCGCCTCGCGGGCCGGTGCCATCAGCCGGACGGCAGCTTCCAGCACCAGCGCGTTGGCTGCCGCGGCCCTCCGGCTGGCCCTGGCCATGAAGCCTGCCATAATGATCAGGAAAGCGGGGATGACGGCCACGATGGCGCCAGACACCACGAGCAGGGTCGGAAGACCTGCGATCAGGTCCGGGCCGCCGAGTCCAAAGAATCCTAGGGTGACGCCCCCGGTCCAGAGCGCGGCGAGGCCAATGGCGAGCCCCACCATCCATCCGCCACCGTGCTTCGCCATCTCGAAATTCTGAGAGGCCTGGTGACGGGCAAGATCATCCCGGCCCGAAAGGCGCACGGAAGATGCATCTGTCATAGCCAATGTATATCCTGCCTCACGCCTTGCCGCGAGCGCAGAATGCACGCCAAGTGATTAAGGCTTTGCAGGAATTCTAGCAGAGATTCGAGGCGATCTCGGCGCGCTCGCTCGGCTTGTCGTCATTCTTGTCCGGATTGGCAGGAGCAAACTCAAGGCCGAGCCAGGCGAGGATCATCGCCAGCACCACGTTGCGGATCAGGATCAGCAGGTCAGTCATCGCCGTTTCCCCGGACAATCGGAACAAGGCCTTCCCCAGCCTCGGGGTGTCCTTAACAGATACGGGCTTTTCCGACAATCGATAAAGCGCGAATTTTTTGCGTCCGCTGCATCATTAACAGGAAACTAACGGCGCCCGGCGAGGCTTGGGAGGCACAGGAGACCCTGCCGATGAACGAGCCGCGCCCATCCCTGCCCGTCATGGACCTTGCCCATCTCGCGGCGATGACAGGCGGCGACACGGCGCTCGGCATCGAGGTGATCGAGATTTTCCAGCATCAGGCCCAGCTCTGGTCGCGTTTGTTAGACCCCCGGCTGCCCTCAAGGGAATGGGCGGATGCGGCACATACACTGAAAGGGGCCAGCCTTGGGATAGGTGCCCTGAAACTGGCGGCGGCCTGTGAGCGGGCGGAAAAGGCCGGCCGGTCTGAGCCGGCACCCGGCCCGACACATGCTGCAGTGCTGCTCGGAGATGTCAAGGATGCCCTTGGCGAGACCCTCGAAGCAGCGGCCCGCGCAGCTTATGACCTGGCCTCGGCCGGACGCAGCAGCGCATCATAGCTCTCGAATTCATAGGCGATGCAGCGGTCGATCAGCGTCCGCCAGACCGGCTCGGCAATTGCCGGCGACAGCCCGCGTTTGGGGCATTCAGCCTTCACCTTGGCGATCACGTCCTCGATCCTGGCCCGGTCGTGCACAGCCGACCGGCTGCCCTTGATGCGGGCGGCGGCATCCATGAACGACTGCCGCTCGGCGATGATCTCGACAAGCAGCCGGTCGATCCGGTCGATCTCGTAGCGCACTTCGGCAATGGTCGTAGCCGTCTCGGCCGTGTGCCGGCGCGGATCGCTCGTGTAAGTCGTCATGGGCAGGCGCCTTATTCAGCCTTCTGCCCGGTTATATAGGGATGGCCGCCCCGGCAAGGGACGAGGCGCACCGCCGCAGCGCTTCAGGCCTTGGCGGCCAGTTTGTCCTGCGTCTTCGTCTCGAAATCCGATGCATCGTGGCGTTCCCACAGCTGGCTGGCGGGATCCCCGAAGGTGCGGTTCACCATGCGGCCACGCTTTGCTGCCGGGCGTTCGGCGATCTGCTTCGTCCAGCGCTGGACATTCCTGTAGCTCTCGACCTGCAGGAATTCGCCGGCGTCGTAGAGGACACCAAGCGCAAGCGAGCCATACCAGGGCCAGATCGCCATGTCGGCAATCGTATAGGTGTCCCCGGCCATGTATTCGTTCTCTGCCAGGTGACGGTCCAGCACATCCATTTGCCGTTTGGTTTCCATGGCATAGCGGTCGATGGCGTATTCAATCTTCTCGGGCGCATAGGCGTAGAAATGGCCAAATCCTCCGCCGAGGAACGGCGCCGATCCCATCTGCCAGAACAGCCAGCTCAGCGTTTCGGCGCGCTTGCCAGGATCAGTGGGCAGGAAGGCATTGCCAAACTTCTCTGCAAGATAGACGAGGATCGATCCCGATTCGAAGACGCGGATCGCGGGATCAGCTGTACGGTCAAGCAGCGCCGGGATCTTGGAATTGGGGTTTACCGCCACAAAGCCGGACGAAAACTGCGCCCCTTCTCCGATGTTGATCAGCCAGGCATCATACTCAGCGCCCTTGTGGCCAAGCGCCAGCAGTTCCTCCAGCATCACCGTCACCTTCACGCCGTTCGGCGTGCCCAGCGAATAAAGCTGCAGCGGATGCTTCCCGACGGGCAGGTCCTTGTCATGCGTCGGGCCGGCGATGGGCCGGTTGATATTGGCGAAGCGCCCGCCGGAGCCCTGCTTCCATGTCCAGACTTTCGGGGGCGTGTAAGGTTCGGTCATCGCGGGTCCTCTCGGGCTGTGCGTCGGCTTTCGCCCTAAAGTCTGCGGTTGCTGGGAAAAAACAAGGGGACGCTGGCCTCAAGCGTATGTTGAGGCCGCCTCATCCGATCGCGACTGATCCTGCGGATCAGACTTCCAGCAGCATCCGTTCCGGATCTTCCAGCGCTTCCTTCACGCGCACAAGGAAGGTGACAGCTTCCTTGCCGTCAACGATGCGGTGATCATAGCTGAGGGCCAGATACATCATCGGCCGGATCACGATCTGGCCGCCGCGCACGATCGGGCGGTCCTCGATGCGGTGCATGCCGAGCACGCCCGACTGTGGCGGGTTCAGGATCGGCGTGGACATCAGCGAGCCATAGATGCCGCCATTCGAGATCGTGAAGGTGCCGCCCTGCAGATCGCCGATGGAGAGCTGGCCATCACGGGCCTTCTTGCCGAGACTGGCGATCTCCTTCTCGATCGCGGCCAGCGACATCTCATCGGCCCCGCGCACCACCGGCACGACCAGGCCCTTGTCCGTGCCGACGGCGACGCCGATATCATAATAGTTCTTGTAGATGATGTCCTGTCCGTCGATCTCGGCATTGACGGCCGGGATTTCCTTGAGGGCACCGACGACGGCCTTCACGAAGAAGCTCATGAAGCCGAGCTTGATGCCATGCCGGGCAACGAAAGCATCCTGATGCTTCTTGCGCAGGTCCATAACCGCCGACATGTCGACATCGTTGAAGGTCGTCAGCATTGCCGCGGTGTCCTGGGCTTCCTTGAGCCGGCGGGCGATGGTCTGACGCAGGCGCGTCATCCGTACACGTTCTTCACGGGGGCCGGTTTCACGCGGCGGGCGGGCCTCGGTATCGGGCATCTTGGTCACCTTCGGCTGGTTCACATAAGCAAGCGCATCGGCCTTGGTCGCGCGGCCGTCACGGCCACTGCCCGGGATGCTGGCGGGATCAACACTGGCTTCGGCCGCGATACGGCGCACTGAGGGCGAAACAGGGCGCTCGCCCATCGCGGCAGGCGGGGCCGGGGGCGAGGCCGCCGTTCTGGCGGGCACCGTTTCCGCCGCCGCCTTCTGCGTGCCGGCCCCGGCGGGGCCGATCCGCGCGATCACGGAACCAGGCGTCACGCTGGTCCCGGGGGCAACGAGAATCTCGAGCACCACGCCATCAGCAGGCGACGGCACTTCGAGTGCCACCTTGTCGGTCTCGATCTCGGCGATCGTCTCGTCCTTCTTCACTTTCTCCCCGACCTTCTTGGAGAAGGAGCCGACCGTCCCCTCGGCGACGCTCTCCCCCATCACCGGCACAAGCACATCCATGACCATACCGGCAGGCGCAGCAGCCGGTGCGGGGGCGGCCGCAGCAGGCGCGGGCGAGGGCTTCGCAGCGGGCGCAGGCCTCGCCGCTGGACCGCCCGATCCGTTGAGCCGGCCGAGCAGCGCGCCGATGCCGACAGTCTCACCTTCCTTGACCGCGATGTCGGAGAGAATGCCGTCCTCGGAGGCAGAGACCTCGACCGACACCTTGTCCGTCTCAAGTTCGACGAGAACTTCATCCTTCTTCACGGCATCGCCTTTCGCTTTCAGCCAGCGGCCGACAGTGGCTTCGGTGACGCTCTCTCCGAGGGTGGGAACAACGATGTCTGTCATATGCTCAGTGTCCGGAAAGTCAGCAGGTGGATCAGGAGGCCACGATCCGGTCATCAACCGGGTCAGGCGAGAGGGCGGTGTCGATCAGTGTCTTCTGTTCGGCCTGGTGCTTGGACAGCAGGCCGGTGGCGGTTGCCGCACTCGGTGGCCGGCCGGCATACTTCGGCCGCGGCTGCTTCAGGCCCGCCTGCACGGCACACCATTCGATCTCGTCGCGGATAAAGGTCCAGCCGCCCATATTGCGCGGCTCTTCCTGGCACCAGACGATTTCAGCCTGCGGGAAGCGCTTCAGTTCGGTAATCAGCGACTTGCGCGGGACCGGATAGAACTGTTCGACGCGCAGCAGGTAGACATCGTCCTGTCCGCCCGCCTCGCGTGCCTCGAACAGGTCGTAATATACCTTGCCCGAGCAGAGCACCACGCGCCGTACCTTGTTGTCTCTGACCAGCTTCACCTTGCCTTCCCGGCCGGGGGTTTCGGCATCATCCCACAGGATGCGGTGGAAGGTCGACTTGGCGTTCATGTCATCCAGGGTCGAGGTGGCCAGCTTGTGGCGCAGCAGCGACTTCGGCGTCATGATGATCAGCGGCTTGCGGAACTCGCGGTGGATCTGGCGGCGCAGAGCATGGAAATAATTGGCCGGCGTCGTCAGATTGCAGACCTGCATATTGTCTTCCGCACACATCTGCAGGAAGCGCTCGAGACGTGCCGAGGAATGCTCCGGACCCTGACCCTCATAGCCATGCGGCAGCAGCACAACGAGACCCGACATCCGCAGCCACTTGCGTTCGGCGCTGGAAATGAACTGGTCGAAGAACACCTGCGCGCCGTTCGCGAAATCACCGAACTGCGCCTCCCAGCAGGTCAGCGTGTTCGGATCCGCCAGCGAGTAGCCATACTCGTAGCCAAGCACAGCCTCTTCTGAGAGCAGTGAATCGATCACCTCATAGGGAGCCTGTTTCGGGCCAATATGGTTGAGCGGGGTGTAGCGCTCGCCGGTCGTCTGGTCGACGATATGGCTGTGGCGCTGCACGAAGGTGCCGCGGCCGCAATCCTGCCCGGAGAGACGCACGGGGAAGCCTTCATCAAGGAGGCTGGCGAACGCGAGATGCTCTGCGCCGCCCCAGTCGATGTCCTTGCCCGTTTCATAGCTCTCGCGGCGGCGCGCGATCACGCGCTCCACGGTCTTGTGAACATCAACCCCCTCAGGAATACGTGTGATGGCATCTCCCAGTTCCTTGAGCTTCGGCTTGGAAACACCGGTCTTGCCCCGGCGATCCTCGTCGATCGGGAGGCTGAAGCCGGACCACTCGCCTTCCAGCCAGTCGGCCTTGTTGGTCTTGAGGTCTTTGCCTTTGTTGAAAGCGTCTTCGAGGAAGGCCTCGAACGCCTTGACCATTGCGTCCACTTCGTCCGCAGACAGAACACCCTCGGCCACGAGCCGGCGCGCATACTGCTCGCGCGTCGAGGGCAGATCCTTGATCACCCGGTACATGACCGGCTGCGTCATCGTCGGATCATCGCCCTCGTTATGGCCGAAGCGGCGATAGCAGAACATGTCGATGACGACATCCTTGGCAAATTTCTGCCGGTATTCGGTCGCCACTTTCGCGGCATAGACGACCGCCTCGGGGTCATCACCGTTCACATGGAAGATTGGCGCCTGCACCATCAGCGCCACATCCGACGGATAAGGCGAAGAACGTGAGTACATCGGGCTGGTGGTGAAGCCGATCTGGTTGTTGATGATGAAATGGATGGTCCCGCCCGTGCGATAGCCCTGCAGGCCAGACAGCGCAAAACACTCGGCCACGACCCCCTGCCCCGCAAAGGCCGCATCGCCGTGCAGCAGAAGCGGCAGCTTGTGGGAGCGGTCGAGCTTGCCGGTCTCACGCGATTCCATGAACTGCTTGGCACGCGTGCGGCCCAGCACGACGGGATTGACCGCCTCGAGGTGAGAAGGATTGGCGTTCATCGTCAGGTGCACGACATTGCCGTCGAACTCTCGGTCAGACGAAGCGCCGAGGTGATACTTCACATCGCCCGAGCCGAATTCGCCCGCGCCCTGGGTCGAGCCGCCCTGAAACTCGTGGAAGATCTTCTCGTACGCCTTGCCCATCACTGCAGCGAGCATGTTGA
>JBKBJF010000033.1:0-18933 GCA_046293935.1 Hyphomonas sp. | reverse complement strand
ACAGGCAGTCCGAACCACATCGCCCTTCGGTTCATCCGGGCCTCCACCCAGCGCGCATTGCGGTCATCCGATCGCAGCCGGAAGCGGAAGGCCGCCGCTAGGCCGGACCGCTGGTCGAGATGCGCGCGTGCACGTTCCGGCCAGTCACGTGAAAGCACCGTTTCAGGGTAAAGTAGCAGGAACCAGTCGCCGCGCGCGGCCGCGATACCCGCCCGGATCTGCTCAGCGCGGCTGGCTTCGCTGTCGATCAGAACGGCGCCACTCGCGCCTGCAATCGCCTGTGTCGCATCCACGGATCCGCCATCGGCAACAATCACTTCACGGATCAATCCGGCTTCCAGCCCGGGTAACAGGCTCTCGAGGCAGCGCGGCAGATCACCTGCCACGTTGAGGGCCGGAATAATCACGGAAACCGGTGCAGGCATTCAGCCGCCAAGCTCCGCGAGTCGCTTTTCGATCAGCAGAAGGTCGCGCCACGTACGGCTCTTGTCCTGCGGGCGGCGCAGAAGATACGCCGGATGCAGGATCGGAATCATTGGCACAGTGTATCCGCCCGGCGTTGCGTAGGCGTACTCGTTTCCGCGCAGCTTCATGATCCCGTCCTTGCTCGCCAGCAGCGAGACGGCCGGCACCCCGCCCGCCGCCACGATCAGCTTCGGTTTCGACAGCTCGATCATCCGGTCCACGAACGGCCGACAAACAGCCAGCTCATCCGCCTCCGGATTCCGGTTGCCCGGAGGACGCCAGTAATTGACGTTGGTGATCAGCACATTCTCCGCCCGCGAGCAGCCGATCGCCGCCAGCATTTTGTCAAGCAGCTGCCCGGCACGGCCAACGAAAGGCAGGCCGCGCCGGTCTTCCTCGGCGCCCGGTCCCTCGCCGATCACCATCAGAGGCGCCCCCGGCACGCCATCATAGACCACGGTCTGCTCGCAGGAGGCTTTCAGCGGGCTGCCATCGAATCCCCGGATCGCTTCGCTAAGCGCCTCGAGGCTGGCCGCTGCGGCCGCTTTTGCCCGTGCCTCGTTTGCCCAGTCGGCCACCGTGCGTGCGCCCTTGCGCCGGATTGGAACCCCGACCGGAACTTCTGCCCTGGCCGGAGATTCCAAAGCGGCAGGAGAAACCTTCAGCAAGGCTTCAACCAGCGCGCTATCCACACTCACGCCCATTGCCTCCCACCATTGGGTGAGCACGGTTATCGGCTCTCTTGACGCAGGGGTGGGCATTGCGGACAGGGTGGACCTTCAGGAAACAGGCTGTAAGTGCTTACCCGTAGAGGCAAAAGCCGCAAAGACCAAACGAGGAGCTGACCCATGGCCGATACCCCCGAACGCGAGTCGATGGAATTTGACCTCGTCATCGTCGGCGGTGGCCCAGCCGGCCTGTCAGCCGCCATCCGCTTCAAGCAACTCGCCAGCGAAGCTGGCCAGGACCTCTCAGTCGTCGTCATTGAGAAAGGCGGCGAGATCGGCGCACACATCCTCTCCGGCGTGGTGATGGACCCGGTCGGTCTCGACACCCTGATACCGGACTGGCGCACGCGCGAGGACCGGCCGCTCAAAACGGAGGTCACGGCCGACAAGTTCATCTTCCTCGGCCCGAACGGCGCGGCGGACATCTCCTGGCTGCCAATGCCGTCCTACATGAAGAATCACGGCAACTTCACCGGATCGCTCGCCAATGTCACCCGCTGGCTGGGCGCTGAAGCAGAAAAGCTGGGCGTGGAAGTCTTCCCCGGATTTGCTGCTTCCGAGCTGGTCTTCGATGACAAGGGCGCGGTGAAGGGTATCGTCGCCGGGGTTATGGGCCTCGACAAGGAAGGAAAGCCGGGCCCGGATTACCAGCCCGGTATGGAATTGCTGGGCAAGTATGTGCTCTTTGCCGAAGGCGCGCGCGGGTCGCTCACCAAGCAGTTGATCCGGAAGTACAACCTTGATGAAGGCCGCGAACCGCAGAAGTTCGGCATCGGCCTGAAGGAGCTCTGGTCGGTTCCGGAAGCCAATTTCCGGGAAGGCTATGTCCAACATACGATGGGCTGGCCGCTCGATAATTCCACGGGCGGCGGCAGCTTCCTGTATCACTTCCGCGATAATGGCGAGCCGTTCATTGCCGTGGGCTTTGTTGTCCACCTCAACTATGCCAACCCCTGGATTTCCCCGTATGACGAATTCCAGCGTTTCAAGCATCACGATGCCGTTGCTCCATTTCTGAAAGGCGGCAAGCGCATCGCGTATGGTGCCCGCGCAATCACGGAGGGCGGTTTCCAGTCCGTGCCGAAACTGGCCTTCCCCGGCGGAGCCCTGATCGGATGTTCGGCCGGCTTCGTCAACGTGCCAAGGATCAAGGGCAGCCACAACGCCATTCTCACCGGCATGATGGGTGCTGAAGCGGCGTTCGAGGCCATTCGTGAAGGCCGTTCAGGCGATACTCTTGAGAGCTATGAGGAAGCTTATACGGAATCGTCCGTGTACCGCGAACTCAGGCAGGTCCGGAACGTCAAGCCCCTCTGGTCGAAGTTTGGCACGGCGATCGGTATTCCGCTGGGGGGCCTTGAGATGTGGATCAATAACCTGTTCGGCTTCTCGTTTATCGGCACCCTGAAACACGGCAAGACGGATGCCGCTTCGCTGAAACCGGCCAGCAGGTTCAAGAAGATCGAGTATCCGAAGCCCGATGGCGTTCTGAGCTTCGACAAGCTGACCAACGTTTCCTTCACCAACACCTATCATGGCGAGGATCAGCCGGTGCACCTCAAGGTCGCCGACATGGCCCTGCAGAAATCGTCCGAGCACGACATCTATGCCGGCCCGTCCGCGCGCTACTGCCCCGCCGGCGTCTATGAATGGGTGGGCGAAGGGGCAGACTTGAAGTTCCAGATCAATGCGCAGAACTGCATCCACTGCAAAACCTGCGACATCAAAGACCCGAACCAGAACATCAACTGGACCGTGCCGGAAGGCGGCGGCGGGCCGGCTTATCCGAATATGTGATCACGATCGCAGTGCGCCGTGCGGCCGGCCAGGGTTCGTACATCCGTGCGCCTTGCTCTTGCCCCAAGGGCCTGCTTCACTTGCCGGGTATCCCGGTGGAGCCGCCATTGTCCGTTAACCTGAAGCCGTGCCTCTTCGTTTCTGCCCTGACACTCGCGCTCGCCGGCTGCGCCAGCCCGCCAGCACCGCCTCCGCCTGCCACGGCAGGGCTTGAACAGGCCAGCGGCCCTGCCCTGTCGCCTGCAGCATTGGCCAGCGCAGTGCGCCGTCCGGATGGCTCACGCGCGGTCTATGCCACCGCGCTCGATGCCCTGAAGGCGGGCGATACCGCCGGCTATCTCACCCATCTGGCACAGTTACCGGACTCCCGGCGCGGAGAAGATCGTTTCATTCCCGCTTATCTCGCCCTCGACCGGGCTGCGGCTGGAGACACCGCAGGCGCCCGGACGCTGCTGGGCATAGGGGTGGATGAGGCAGACAATTTCACTGTTCCCGACTTTTACCTCTGGCTTGATGCCTGGCTCCTCGCGATGGACGGCGACCTGCCTGCCGCCATTGAGCAGCACCGCAAGCATTCCGGTGGCATGCCCGGCATTACGTCAGACCTGTCGCTGGCCGCTCTTCTCGAACTTGCCGGACGCAACGAGGAAGCCCTCGCCGTTTATGAGGCCCTCACCCCAACCCGCATCCAGGCCCCACAGCATGAATTCGATCCGCAGGGGATCGTCTTCGCCCATATCAGTACGGTCATAGTCCGCCATGCCCTTCTGCTGCAACGCATGGGCCGCGTGCAGGAGGCGCAGTCGGTTTACCAGCAGCTGGCCGATGCCGAACCGGAGCAGGCCACCAGCTATGCTGCCGCCATCGACAGTCTCGAGACCGGCAAGAACCTGAAGAACAAGCCACTGACCGTGCGCGCCGGATTCGCCCTCGCCCTGTCGGATGTCTCCTATGCAATGCAGCAGCAGCGGTTCATCCAGACCGTGATGATGGGCGGCAGCATCGACGGTTTCGACGAACGCCGCGCCTCGTTCGATCTGGTGACGCTGCTGATCGACCCGGCCAATGAGAACCTGCGCAGTAACATCATCGACGCCTTCTACGAGCAGGCGCTCTACGCCGGCGCCGCACATATCGCCAAGACCGCGCCCGAGCCGACCCCTGCACTTGAAATCGCTGCTGCCCAGTCCCTGCTGATGGATGGTGACGAGTCCGGTGCGCGAACGGCCATCAAGTCCGCCCTCGAACTCACACAGGATGAGGATCGCCTGTCGACCCTCTACGGAGCCCTTCAGATCCGCGCCCTGCTCAATGACCGTGAGGCGGCCTATGCAATCGTACCCGAACTCCTCAGCCTGGCCGAGAACCCCGCCGAACAGGCCGCAGCTCACGGCGCCGCCAGCTCAATCTACCAGCACTTCGGCGAAATATCGAAAGCTGCCGATCATGCCCGGGATGCCCGCCGTCTGGATGACACCCACCAGCGCCGGATGGCGCTGGCCGACGTCCTCGGAC
The DNA here is from genome assembly GCA_046293935.1 of Hyphomonas sp. GTDB lineage: Bacteria > Pseudomonadota > Alphaproteobacteria > Caulobacterales > Hyphomonadaceae > Hyphomonas. Next base: position 14,428 of record JBKBJF010000033.1, on the reverse strand, counting down.
AGGCCGGCCAGATCAATGACGCGCTGGTCATCCTGCGTGCCGAGCGGCTGGCCCGGCCCAACGACCCCTACACCCTCAATTCCCTCGGGTATTTCCTGATCACGCGGACAGACCGTTATGAGGAAGGTTACAAGGTTCTCGCCCGCGCCATGCTGCTGGCAGAAACCGACCCCTACATCGCCGACTCCTTCGGCTGGGCGCTTTACAAGCTGGGCGATCTCGACCGCGCCCGCGAGTTGATCGAGGCGGCCCGCGAAGACCTTAAACCCCAGAATCACTGGGAGATCGAAGACCATCTTGGCGATATCTACTGGCACCTGGGACGCACTGAGGAGGCCCGCAGTGCCTGGGAAACAGCCCTGAAGACCTATCCGCCGAAGGCCGAACGCGACGCCATAGAAGCCAAGCTCCGTGACGGGCTGAAGACCCCGCCTCCGGAAAAGCGCCCGCTGCCCGAAATCTCCCTCGATGACCTGGAAGTGTCCCGGCAGGACATCTGACACCGGCCCCTTTCATGCGCCCCGGCCGCGCCATAGTATCGCCGGAAACACATGCGACCCGTCCTGAAGTCCCGGTTTCCCCGGCGATCAGGGCTCAAGGCTGCCCGAATCACCGCACAGGTACAGTTGATGACTGACGCTCCTCCGCCCACCTTCCGGGCTTCCGGCCCGGGCTCCTTCCTGCAGAAATATGCCGGGCCGCTGAAATGGGCACGGCGTCTGGTGATCCTTGGCCTTGTGCTTGGGGTCATCGGCCTCATCGTGATGTGGGGTTATTTCGCCGCGCTCGGCCGCGACGTCCCGTCGATCGCCAAGCTGAAGCAGTACGAGCCGCCGATCACCTCCCGCGTGCATGCCGGCGATGGCAAGCTGATCGCCGAGTTTGCCGAGCAGAACCGGGTGTTCGTGCCCTACGAGTCGATCCCGGAACATGTCATCCAGGCTTTCGTTGCGGCCGAGGACAAGAACTTCTTCACACATGACGGGCTCGACTATGCCGGCATTGCGCGCGGCGGCATCAACACGGCGAAGAACAAGCTCTCGGGCTCAGGCGGCATGGAGGGTGGCTCCACGATCACGCAGCAGGTTGCCAAGAACATGCTGCTCACAAAGGACCAGAATCTGGAGCGCAAGGCCAAGGAAGCCATCGTCGCCCAGCGCATGGAGAAAGAGTTCACGAAGGAGCAGATCCTCGAACTCTACCTCAACGAAATTTATCTCGGCGGCCAGTCCTATGGGGTCGCCTCTGCGGCCCTGAATTATTTTGACAAGTCCCTCTCCGAACTCGACCTTTCGGAAGCCGCCGTGCTCGCCTCGCTGCCGAAATTCCCAGGCCGCGTGAACCCTTACACCAATCCCGAGCGTGTGATCGCCCGCCGGAACTATGTGCTCGAGCGCATGCTGGAAGACGGCTACATCACGAAGGAAGAGCATGACGAGGCCCGTGCCCGTCCGCTCACCACGGTCAAGCGCCTGCGCGGACCGGAATATACGGCCACGACTTACTTCGTTCAGGAACTGCGCCGTGATCTCGAAAAGACCTATGGCGAAGACACGCTGAAGCAGGGCGGCCTGTCGATCCGCTCGACCATCGATACGCGTCTGCAACTTGCCGCCCAGCAGGCCCTGCAGAATGGCCTGATTGCCTATGACCGCCGGCATGGCTGGCGTGGCCCGGTCACGACGCTGCCGGTCGATGAGAACGCCGCCGCCGAACTCGGGCGGATCAAGCTCCCCGGAGGCTATGGCACCTGGGAACCGGCCCTTGTCACCAGGATTTCCGGAAACGCGGCAGAGCTTCTGCTGAAGGATGGGGCCACCATCAAGCTGCCGGCCGAGGAAGTGAAATGGGCACAGACCTACAAACCCGAAGGCGGCAAGCCTGGGCTGCAGGTCGGCCATGTCATCCTTGCGGAGTTCCGCCGCGAGGAGAAGAAGCAGGACGGCCTGGCGCCAGCGCCCGCTGCGGAAGGGGATGAGACCGAGAACGGGCCCCAGCCGGAGCCACTGATGGTGCCGGTTGGCAATGCCACGTTGCGCCAGGTGCCGGAAGTCGAAGGCTCGATCGTCGCCCTCGATCCGCATACCGGACGGGTTCTCGCGATGCAGGGCGGCTACTCCTTCTTCAAGTCGCAGCTTAACCGCGTCACCCAATCGAAGCGCCAGCCCGGCTCCAGCTTCAAGGCATTTGTCTATGCGGCTGCACTGGAGAAAGGTTACACGCCGTCAACGCGCGAACTCGACGCGCCGTTCGTTTCCTACGACGTGTCGACGCAGAAATACTGGGCACCGAAAAACTATACTGCGGGCCAATCCTATGGGAACGTCACCCTGCGCGTGGCGCTTGAGAAATCGCTGAACCAGGTGACCGCCCGGGTCGCACAGAATATCGGCATGGAGGCCGTCTCCGACCTTGCCGAACGCGTCGGTGTCTACCAGAAACTTCCGCCCTATGCGGCCATGTCCCTAGGCGCCGGCGATACCGAGCTGATCAATCTGGTGCGGGGCTACGCTGCCTTCGTGAACGGCGGCAAGAAGGTCACGCCCACCCTGCTCGACCGCGTGCAGGACCGTTACGGCCGCACGCTCTACCGGCATGACCAGCGTGTCTGTGATGGCTGCCAGGCCGCTGACTGGAACGGAGAGGAACCGCCTGCCCTGCCTGACACCCGAGAACAGGTGCTCGATCCGATCGTCGCCTACCAGATCACGCACATGATGGAGGGCGTCATCGAGCGCGGCACAGGCCGCCGGGCCCTGCGCGTCGGCAAGCCGCTCGCCGGCAAGACGGGCACCACCGATGACTACCGCGATGCCATCTTCGTCGGTTTCTCGCCCGATCTTGTCGTCGGCGTACGCATCGGGTTCGACGACAACCGTTCGCTCGGTGAAGGCGAGGCGGGCGGCTCGCTCGCCGCGCCGATCTTCACGGAGTTCATGGAGAAGGCACTGGAGAAGGAGCCGCCCACGCCGTTCCGCATCCCGCCCGGCGTTCGTCTGGTGAAGGTCAATGCCACCACCGGCCTGCCGGCCCCCGGCGGCGGGCCCGGTACGATCGACGAGGCCTTCCGCCCCGGCACGGAGCCTGGCCTCAATGTCTTCTCCGGAACGGAGGACTGCCTGTCGATCTCCGGCTCCTGTGGCCCCTCGGCGAGCCAGGACGGAACGCATTCCGAAGATACCGCCACCGAGAACCTTGACGGTATCTTCTGACTCAGCCTGCAGCCGCTGCGCCGCTTTGACCCTTCTCGCCCTCCCCTATATAGGCCGGATGACTTTCGTATTTCCATCACACCGAGGATCCTCCCATGTCTGCCGAAATCCGCTCCCTGATCGACCAGATCCGCCAGTCGGCTTCCCTGTTGCGGAGGCGTCTTTGACTGGGATACAGCCACCAAACGCCTCGATGAGCTGACAGCCCTGTCGGAACGCCCCGATTTCTGGGACGATCCGCAGGAAGCACAGAAACTGATGCGCGAGCGCCAGAAGCTGGCGGACGGCATCGCGATGGTCGAGTCGCTCGAGAAGGAGATTGCCGACGCCCCCGAACTGCTGGGGCTTGCTGAAGGTGACAGAGCCATGCTGGCGGACCTGCAGGCTTCCCTTGCCCGCTCTGCCGAGCGCGCAGCCAAGGCGGAACTCGCAGCCCTCCTCTCCGGCGAAGCGGACAGCAATGACTGCTACCTGCAGATCAATGCCGGCGAAGGCGGCACCGAGAGCCAGGACTGGGCCTCCATCCTGCGCCGTATGTATGTCCGCTGGGCCGAGAAGCACGGCTATCAGGTTGAGGAACTCGACGAACGCGAGGGCGAGGAAGCCGGCATCAAGTCCGCCACGGTCCAGATCAAGGGCGAAAACGCTTATGGCTGGCTGAAGTCCGAAACCGGCGTGCACCGTCTCGTGCGGATCTCACCATATGACTCCTCGGCGCGCCGCCACACCTCTTTCGCCTCTGTCTCGGTCTCGCCCGTCATCGACGACAAGATCGAGATCGAGATCAACCCTTCCGACGTACGCACCGACACTTACCGCGCCTCCGGCGCCGGCGGCCAGCACGTCAACCGGACCGACTCGGCCGTCCGCCTCACCCATATTCCCACCGGCATCGTCGTGGCCTGCCAGACCGGCCGCTCGCAGCACCAGAACCGGGATGAAGCCTGGCGCATGCTGCGCTCGAAGCTCTACGAGCTTGAGCTGCAGAAACGCCAGGCTGTGGCTGAAGCTCAGTATGCGGAGAAAAGTGCCATCGGCTTCGGCCACCAGATCCGCTCCTATGTGTTGCAGCCCTACCAGATGGTGAAGGACCTGCGCACGGATGTCGAAACATCCGATACGGCAGGCGTGCTCGACGGCGACATAGACCGCTTCCTCTCTGCCTCCCTCGCCGCTTCCGTGGCGAAGGAAGACGCCTCGTGACCGAGCCCGGCCGGACCTTAGAATCTGCGGCCCCCTCGCGGTCAAGAGGGCGGCTCGTCAGCTGGAACGAGGCACGCGGGTATGGTTTCCTGGCAGCCGAGGATGGCAGCGGCGATGTCTTCGCCCATGCCAATGCCTTCGTGAAGGAAGGCCGGCATATCGAGATCGGCCGGACCTATGAGTTCGATCTCGACACAGGCGGCGACGGGCGGCGAAAGGCACGGCACATTACGCTGGTCGTCACGCCGAAACAGGGGCCAGACCTGATGTCCAGGCTGCTGCAGCGCGGTCCCCGCTTTCTGGTCATTCCGGCCTTCGTGTTCATAGCCCTGGCCGTCGCCTCCAGCGTTCCCGTTTCCCCGAACTGGTGGCTGATCTATGCCGTCGCCAGCTTCACCTGCTTCATCGGCTACGGGCTCGACAAACACGCCGCCGAGAACAGGCGCTGGCGCGTCTCCGAAACCGTCCTTCTGCTGCTCGGGCTCGCTGGCGGCTGGCCCGGCGGCCTGATCGGACAGGAAGTCTTCCGTCACAAGACGCAGAAGAAAACCTTCCGTACACTGTTCTGGATGAGCGTTGCCATCAACATGGCTGCCTTCGTGCAGCTCAACGTGTTCTCCGCACGCTGAGGCCCGCCAGCGCGGCAGCCTTGGCAAACACCGTCGGCAAGCCGGCAAGCTCGTCCTGACCTGCCCAATGGCCCTCCGGCAGTTTTGCCCGTGTGGTCTGCGCTGTCATCACCTTCAGCCGCAGTGTGAAATGCGTGAACACATGGCGTACTTCCCCGGCTTCTGCCCAGTCTTCCGCCAGCGGAGCAGGCCCAGACGGTATCGTCTCGCCCCACTCCGGCCCCGGCAGCGCCAGCATACCGCCCAGCAGACCCGAAGGCGGCCGCCGCACCAGCCAGACCGCCTCCCCCCGGCACAGCACATAGGCAATGCCATGGCGTACCGGCTTGTCGGCCTTGGCAGACTTGATGGGATATCGCCCGGCCATGCCTTCCCGCCGCGCCAGGCATTCCTCCGCCAGCGGACATATCCGGCAATCCGGCGACTTGGGCGTGCACACGGTCGCACCAAGGTCCATCAGTGCCTCGGCAAAGTCCCCTGGGCGGTCCGCTGGCACCAGCGTCTTGACTACAGAAGCAATCTTCTTCTTCTCCGCCCTCCAGTCGCCCTTCAGCGCCAGCAGGCGCGCAAATACCCGCTCGACATTGCCGTCCACGGCGGCTGCCGGCTGCCCGAACGCAATCGCTGCGATCGCCCCCGCCGTGTACGGACCAATTCCGGAGAGCGCCCTCAGCCCGTCTTCCGTTTCCGGAAATCCTCCCAGCCCCGCCACTTCCCGGGCGCATTTCAAAAGGTTACGCGCCCGCGCATAGTATCCCAGCCCGGCCCAGGCCTGCATTACGTCGTCGTCTTTAGCCGCCGCCAGCGCCTCGACGTCCGGCCAGCGCCGTGTGAACGCCTCGAAGTAAGGCGCTGCATGTGGCACGGTTGTCTGCTGCAGCATGATTTCCGCCAGCCACACCCGGTACGGATCGCGCCGCACACCGGGCACCGTCCGCCAGGGCAGCGCCCGGGCATTCCGGTCAAACCAGGCCAGCAGTTTCGGCGTAAGACCCTGAAGGCGCGCTTCACGATTGCGTTGCATGCCTTTCCCTCGTCGCAGAAGCCGTGCAGATTTCCGTTTATGGTGCACAGATCAAGCCTCGATCCGCTGGAAGAAGCCCGCGCCCTCGTCAGGCTGCGTTATTCCCGTGCCCGCGCGCTGCGGGAAGCAATGAAGCCTCTGGCACTGTCCGCTGACAGGGTCAGCCGCAAGACCGGCTCTTCAAGGCTGCCCCCTTTGAAACTTCTTCAGGCCCGCTGGCGCCAGATCGCCGGCGACCAGATCTGGCGCTTCTCGCATCCTGAAAAGCTTTCCGCCACAAAGGATGGCCGCGTCCTCACCCTGAGGGTGATTCCGCAGGCCGCCCCGCTTGTCCAGCACCAGTCCGAAACGCTGCGCCAGCGCATCTCGGTCGCCGCCGGGGGCGATATTACCGGCATCCGCATCGTCCAGGGACCCATCCAGCGCGGGGCGGAAACCATTGCCTGGCGCCGCCCGCCGCGTGCCCTCACGCAAGATGAAAAAGCTGTAATCGACGCGAAAGCCGGCCCGATCGAGAATCCCCGCCTGCGCGCTGCAATTGTTGCGCTGGGTAAGGCTGTGCTATCGGCGGACGAGTTAACCTGAAGCTGGCTTCACTTAACCATTTGGCAACCGGCACGACTCATTCCTTAACGCGAGGCTCATGACCATGGCATCTCTTTCCCGGCGTTTGGCCCTGATGGTTCTTCCCGTGCTGGCGCTGGCCGCCTGTGGCGCAGCCAATGGCGATGGCGGCAAGGCCGCAGGGGCAGCCTCATCCGGCGCAGCGGTTGCCGGCACTGAACTCGGTCATTTCAAGGGCTCGCCCGATGCTCCGCTCACCCTCATCGAGTATGCCTCGCCAACCTGTCCGGCCTGCAAGTATTTCCACGAGGCTATCCTGCCGACACTGCATGAGAAGTATATCTCCACCGGCAAGCTGAAATACGTCCTGCGCGAGTATCCGCTGCACGGCAACGTCGATATCGCCAGCTTTGTGCTGGCCCGCTGCGCCGGCCCGGACAAGTTTTTCGATGTCGTCAACGACCTGTTCGCCAGCCAGGAGGGGGTCGTCCAGGCCGCCCAGATCGGTGCACTCAGCGCGACTCTCAAAACCATCGGCAAGCGTCACGGTATCGAAACTGATGAGCAGTTCGATGCCTGCATGAAAGATCCGAAGCTGCGCGAAGATATGTCGAAAGTCTATCAGACGGCTGAGAAGTATAACGTGGGCGGCACGCCGACCTTCGTGCTCGACGGCAAGGTTCGCAATTTTGAGGGCGACTATCGCTCGGCGGAAGGCTTCTCCCGGCAGATCGACGCCCTGCTCGCCGAGAAAGGCGTTCAGTAAGGATGAGGCGCCGGCATGCAGATCACTGAACTCCGCATCGCCGGCTTCAAGTCGTTCGTTGACCCGCAGACCGTGCCGATCGAGCCCGGTCTGACCGGCATTGTCGGGCCAAATGGCTGCGGCAAGTCCAACCTGCTCGAGGCGCTGCGCTGGGCCATGGGCGCCAACTCCGCCAAGGCGATGCGCGGCGGCGAGATGGACGACCTCATCTTTTCCGGTTCCGCCACACGGCCCGCGCGCGAGACGGCCGAAGTCACCCTGGTCCTCGATAATTCCAAGCGCACCGCCCCGCCGGAATTCAACGGCTCCGACACGCTCGAGGTCGAACGCAAGCTGCGGCGCGAAGCCGGCTCCAGCTACCGCATCAATGGCCGCACCGTTCGGGGCAAGGATATACAGCTCCTGTTCGCAGACGCCTCCACAGGCGCGAACTCCCCGGCTCTTGTCCGTCAGGGCCAGATTTCGGAACTGATCGGCTCCAAACCTCAGAACCGCCGCCGCATCCTCGAGGAAGCGGCCGGTATTGCCGGCCTGAACACGCGGCGGCACGAGGCGGAGCTGAAGCTCGATGCAGCTGAGGCAAACCTGCAGCGGCTGTCGGAAGTCTCCGCCGAGGTCGAACGCCAGCTCGCCAGCCTGAAGCGTCAGGTCTCGAAAGCCCGGCGGCACCGCAGGCTCAGCGAGGAAATCCAGGCCCTTGAGGCTTTGGTGGCTCACCTGCGTTGGGTCGATGCGCGCCAGACGATGGAAATGGCGAGGGTTCAGCTCGAGACGCTCAAACGGCAGGTGGAAGAGCTGACCCGCGAGGATGCCCTGCGCGAGAAGGAACGGATCGAGGCGGCCGAAGGCCTCGGCCCCCTGCGTGAAGCCGAAGTTCAGGCCTCGACCCGGCTCGGACAGGCCCGCATCACGCTGGCCAAGCTGGAAACCGAGCGGCGGATCGCTGCCGATACCCATGCGCGCCTCGAAGCCGAAGCCCTGCGTCTGGCCGAAGATTTCACGCGCGAAACAGCCAGTCATGCTGAGTCCGCCGCGGCTCTGGCTCAGGCCCGCGACGAACTGGCCGCCCAGCCGGAAGAAGATGCCGTCCTGTCGCAACGCCTGGAGACGGAAGCCCGTGCGGCGCTCGAAGCTGCCCGGTCCCGTCTCGCTGAGGCCGAAAAGGCTGCCGATGAGGCGCAGCAGCGCCTGTCCGAAACCCGTGCCCGCCGGCGTGCGGCCGAGGAACAGGCGGCCGCCCAGCGCGGGCGCCGCGATCAGTTGACGGCCGAGATTGAACGCCTGCGCAACGAGATGACCGGTCTGGAAGATGCCGGCATCCAGCTGCTGCGCCTGCGTCAGGCCAAGAATGCCGAAGCCGAAGCAGAAGTCGCCCTAGACGGCGCCGAGCGCGCTGTGGAGTCTGCCGAGATCGACCTCGCACGTGCCCGCAATCTCGAATCTGAGGCCCAGCCTCCGTTCGAAGCGGCCGATCATGCCGTGCGCGCGCTTGAGGCGGAGATCGCCGGGCTGAAGCGCCTGTTGCGCAAGGCAAGCGAAAATTCTGCGCCGCCAGTGCTGGAGCGCCTGCGCATCCGGGAGGGCTACGAGAAGGCCCTCGCCGCAGCACTGGGCGATGATATCGAAGCCCCGACCGATCGCAGCGCCGCGCTCTACTGGACGGGCGCCTACGCCTCGCCGCAGACCCTTCCGGTTGGTGCAGAGCCTCTGGCGGACCATGTTGACGCACCTGCCGAACTTGCTGCCCGCCTTGCCCAATGCGGTCTCGTCCCGGTCTCCCAGGGTGAAGCGCTGATGGTGCATCTGAAGCCAGGCCAGCGCCTCGTCTCGCGCGAGGGACATCTCTGGCGGTGGGACGGGTTCATCCGCACACCCGAAGCCCCGCTCAGTGCGGCGGCCCGCCTCGAGCAGAAAGCCCGCATCGAAGCGGCTGAGGCCGAACTTTCAGGCCGGCGTGCGGAGCTGGAGGAAATCAGTAAAAAGCTGGAATCGGCCAGAAAAGCCCGTCAGTCGGCTGAGGAAAACCTGCGCCATGTTCGCCAGTTTGTGGCTCCCGCTCAGAAGGCCCTGACCGATGCGCGGGCTGCCGCCATCGAGGCCACGCAGGCCCACGAGCGGGCTGTGATGAAGCGCGAAGCCGGTGTTGAGGCGCTTACCCGCGCCGAAAACGAGCTTGCAGCGATTGCCGAAATGCTCGCGTTCACGTCACCTCGCGCTGGTGAGGAGGCAGATACCGCTCTTGAAGCTGCTGTGGCAGCTGCACGTTCGGCCCTGGCCACTGCCCGAGATGCCGAAACCGAAGCGCGCGGCCAACTTGCCGACCTGCTTCGCGGCCACGAACAGGCAGCAGCTCGCCGGGCCGCCCTGTCACGGGATGTCGAGACCTGGACCCAGCGCCTTGCGAACGCAGAAGAACGCCTGGCTCAGCTGACCGAGCGCCGTGCTGATGTTTCCTCAGCCCTCATTGCCTCCAAGGAGCGCCCCGAGGCCCTGGCGCAGGAAATCGCGGGCCTGTCCGCCGAAACCGAAATGCTGGAAGCCGGGCGCCGGGAGGCGGCCGATGCCCTTGCCCGCAAGGAAGCCGCCATCCGCGAAGCTGATGCCGCGGCCCGGCGCGCGACAGCCGCGGCAGCTGATGCCCGCGAACGCCTCGCCGGCTGGACGGTGAAACTCGAGAACGCCGAAGCCCGGCTGGCCGACAGTGTCGAGCATGCGCGCAATGCCTTTCAGCGCGCCCCCGAAGGCCTGCTGGCCCTGGCGGAGGCTGGCCTCGATGAGGAAACGATCGGCGCCCTCACTCCTCGCGAAGCTGAAGCACGCCTTGATGCCCTGCGCCGAGAGCGTGAGCAACTTGGCGGGGTCAACATGAATGCCGAGGAAGAGGCCGCAGACCTCGAGGCCCGCCTCGGCGTGCAACTGGCCGAGAGGGAAGATCTCGTCGCTGCCATTGACCGCCTGCGGGACGGGGTGGAGGCGCTGAATGTCGAAGCGCGGGCGCGTCTGCTTGATGCCTTTGAAGCAGTGAATACGCATTTCAAGGCCCTGTTCTCGGCTCTCTTCGGCGGCGGCCAGGCGGAACTTCGCCTGGTCGATGCCGATGACCCGCTGAATGCCGGCCTCGAAATCTTTGCCCAGCCGCCCGGCAAGAAGCTCGGGACGCTGGCACTGATGTCGGGCGGCGAGCAGGCACTGACCGCCTCTGCGCTGATCTTTGCGGTATTCCTTTCCCGTCCCGCACCGATCTGCGTGCTGGATGAGGTCGATGCCCCGCTGGACGATGCCAACGTCGACCGGTTCTGCAACATGCTGAACGAAATGCGCCAGCGCACCGACACGCGATTCGTCATCATCACGCACAATCCGGTCACGATGAGCCGCATGGACCGGCTTTTCGGGGTGACAATGCGGGAAAAGGGCGTCTCGAAACTGGTTTCGGTAGACCTTGCCGGGGCCGAACAGCTCGTTGCGGCGGAGTAGCGCAGTCTTCTCCAGACTTATGTCAACAAAAACAAGGCGCTTTGCGCTTGCATATCCCGTTGACTTGACGGGGGGGCGCTCATAGTTTGCGCGCAATTTCAAGGGGTGGGGCTCGTCGTCCCTCTGTCGCTGGCAGGAGCCTTTCGATGTCCGGACCCGATCCTTCGGATCTCACCGGCCGCATCGCGAAGGCTCAGGCCCAGCATGCGGAACGGACGGCCCGGGACGAACGCCGGCGGAAGGAAAGTGCGGCATCACCAGCGAGCATGGCCCTGCGCTACAGCTCGGAACTGGTCGCCTCAGTCCTCGTCGGCGCCGGACTGGGCCTGCTGATTGACCATTTCGCGAAGACCTCGCCCTGGGGCCTTCTGGTGATGATGGGTTTCGGCATCGCGGCGGGTTTCCGGAACCTCATGCGGGCGGCCAAAGAGCTGTCCGAGCAAGCACAAGCGGCGGCAAAGCCCGCTGAGACGACAGACGAGAAGGCCGAATGACCCTCACCTTGCCCGCGCTTTTCCCCAGCATCGCGACGGACCCGATCCATCAGTTCAAGATCTTCCCGCTGCTGGAATGGACCGCAGGGGGATACAACCTGTCTTTCACCAACTCATCCTTCTGGATGCTGGTGTCGACCGGACTGGTCCTTGTGTTTCTCGGGCTGGCCGCCTCGCGGGGCGGATTGATCCCGAACCGTCTGCAATCGCTGGGCGAGCTGTCCTATGGCTTCATTGCCGACATGGTGCGCTCCACCGCCGGTGAGGAAGGCCTGAAGTTCTTTCCCTTCGTCTTTACGCTCTTCTTCTTCATCCTGAGTGCCAACCTCGTCGGCATGTTCCCCTATGCCTTCACCACCACCAGCCATATTGCCGTTACGGGCGCTCTGGCCGTGGTTGTGATCCTGATCGTTGTTGGCTACGGCATCTACAAGAATGGTCTTGGTTTCTTTGGCCTTTTCGCCCCTCACGGTGTGCCGCTGCCCGTGATGTTCTTCCTGGTGCCGATCGAGATCATCTCCTTTCTGGCCCGCCCGATCACGCTCGGCATGCGTTTGTTCGCAAACATGCTGGCGGGGCACATCATGCTGAAGCTGCTTGCGATTTTCGTCGTGATGCTGGCCGGTGCCGGGCTCGCCGCCGTGTCCTGGGTGCCTTACCTGCTGCTGATCCCGATCACCGCGCTCGAATTCCTCGTCGCATTCCTGCAGGCCTATGTGTTTGCCCTGCTCACCTGCGTTTACCTCAAGGATGCCATCCACCCGCATCACTGACCGGAGACACCCTTCTTCCGGTGCGTCCAAACGCACCAAGACCAGCCTCTTGACGGTTCGTGCGGAACACGCTTGAGGGGCGCCACATCAACCAGAACACCAGATTCCAACAGGAGACTCCCATGGAAGGCAATATCACCGAAGGTCTGCGGTATGTCGGCGCCGGCCTCGCCACGCTCGGCATGATCGGGGCCGCGATCGGCGTGGGCAACATCTTCGGCTCGTTCCTCGACGCCGCCATGCGCAACCCCTCCGCCGCCCCGCAGCAGTCGGGCAACCTCTTCCTCGGTATGGCGCTCGCAGAGGCCCTCGGCCTCTTCGCGTTCGTCATCTCGATGCTGATCCTGTTCGCCGCCTGATCCCGGCTGCAGGACTAAGGAGCTCGGCGCGCGATGAGCCTGCTGGCATTTCTTGCTGAAACCGCCCATGCCGGCGAGCACGGTGAAGCCGCAAAGGCGCCCTTCCCCGCGTTCGATCCGACCTGGTTTGCCTCGCAGCTCTTCTGGCTGGCGATCTTTTTCGTCGGTCTCTACTTCGCGCTGTCGCGCTTCATCCTGCCGAAGCTCAGCGATACACTGGAGAAGCGGGCGAACCGGATCGCGTCTGACCTCGATGAGGCCGCCCGCCTCAACAACCAGTCGGTCGACGCCCAGAAAGCCCTTGAGCTGCGTCTCGCTCAGGCCCGCGCGAAGGCGCGGGAGACAGCCGAGAAGGCCCGCGAGAAATCCGAAGCTGAACTCAGCCAGGAAACGGCGAGGGTCGATGCAGACCTCGCCCGCAAGCTTGAAGCCGCCGAAGCGCGGATCTCGAAACTGCGGGCCGACGCAATGTCGAACGTCGAGAAGATTGCAGTGGAGGCTGCCCAGGCGATGACCGCGCGGCTGGGCGTCAAGGCCGCCGAGGCCGATGTGAAAAAGGCCGTTGCTGCGGCCCTGGAGAAACGCGGATGATCCTGCGCGCCCTCGTCCCTGTTTCAGCGATCCTGATGTTGGCTCCAGCCGCGCTCGCGGCAGATGCCGGATACGGCAAGGACACGCTGCTGACCCCGTTTGGTGACCTCGTCACCCACCTCGTTTTCATCGGTATTCTGATCTTCTTCGCCATCATCTGGCGAGTGGGTGCCTTCAAGGCGGTCTTCGGCAGCCTCGACAATCGCGCGGAAGCCATTCGCAAGGAGCTGGAAGAAGCCGCCAACCTGCGTGAGCAGGCCGCAGAAGCGCTGGCGCTGGCGGAGCGCCGCCAGCAGGATGCTGACAAGGAAGCTGAAGCGATCATTGAGCAAGCCAAGGCCGATGCGAAAGCCATGCTCGAAGAGGCGAAGAAAGATCTGGCCGACAAGATCGCACGCCGTGAAGCTCAGGCTGCGGCCCGAATTGCCCGCGCGGAAGCCGAGGCGGCTGACGAGGTGCGCCGCGCTGCGGCGGATGCGGCCACAGAAGCTGCGCGCCGCGTGATGGCCGGCCAATCCGGCGCCGAACAGTTCGAGGCGGCCGCCCGCGAGATTGAAAAAGCCCTGAGCTGATACGGCCTGTCCAACCATACAGGAAGCCGCCGGTTACCCGGCGGCTTTTTCTTGTGCCGCATACGGAGTATCAGCCTGGCTCTCCGGCTGTGTCATCGATAATCTGAGGTTGCGTATCGTCGATGATCGGTCCGGGCTCCAGAACCCGCAGCATCGAACGCGGCACCTTACCGGCCGGGCAGGACTCGATCGCCAGCCGGGAGTTTGCAATTGCCGGTGAAGCCACCCCAAACGGTTTCGCTGCCGGTTGTGTCCGGAAGGCCCAGGCGAGGATCAGCATGGCCAGGATCGCTGCGCCGACCGCAGTCATCGTGCCCCAGCCGAGCGCTTCTTCCACCAGGATCGCATTGTTACGGGCGCCATCCGAAGCCAGCGGCGTAGCCCCGTTCGGCCGTGCGGAACCACCCAGTGACGGCGGCGGCACCGGCGGGCTGACACGCATCGCGGCGGCGGCGAGGGCTGCCGCGCCGATCGCTTCACGCGCCGGCGCAGGCTTGATGCCGAGATCTTTTTCGCGCTTCTTCCTTGCATCGAGGGCGAGCGGGTCCTCCGGGTGCAGTGCCAGCCATTCGAGGCGCTGGTCCTCGTCCTGTGCGCCATAGCCCATCCATGTGCGAAGATCCGTGCGGCCCATGCGCCGGCCGAGTTCCTCCACCAGCTGGATGAAGCCCTCCGGCGTCTTGCGCGAAGTCATGCCTTCGAGGCTGAACCGCTTGTGCTGGCGGAAGGGCTCATAGGGAATGGTCTTGTCGAGGGCGGCTTCG
>JBKBJF010000032.1:0-19912 GCA_046293935.1 Hyphomonas sp. | reverse complement strand
GGTTTGCTGATTTTTCTGGTGTTGCCCTGATCCGTATGGGGATTTTTCCCGTCTGGCCGGAAAAGCTGTTGCATAAGGGGGGCGGTGCGGGGCGGCCTTTGGCCCTGATGCCCCCTGCGGGAAGAGTGCAGGGACATCGCCGGGCGATCTCGTTTCCTCGCAAGCCCCGCAAGCGGGGGAGGTGTGTGCTGGAGTTGCCTCAGCCGGTACAGGCGATTCCAGCTTTTTACAGGTTCCAGCGGTGTCGAGGAGGGCGAGGGTGACGCGCAGGCTTCGGTTGGCCATGACGTGCAGGAGCGCGCCGGGCATGGAAGGGTCCGCGCGGGTCCGGCCCTTGCCTCAGAGGTTCCGGGCAAGGATGCACCCCGGCCCCTTCCCATTCCTCCCCTTTTGGGTCATAAGCCCGACTTTGGGGCGGAGGCCTGCCTTTTGACCCTGCTGGACGACATCCCGGCTGTGGCCACCTGATCAGGGCCGTTCCCAAAAAATCCCGCCAATTCAGGCGATTAACCTAACCAGCGCCCACGGGCGCGAAACCAGAAGGCTTTGCCGATGTCGATTACCGCAGAACGGAAACAAGAGCTCATCAAGAAATTCGCCACCAAACCGGGCGACACGGGCTCGCCGGAAGTGCAGGTCGCGATCCTGACCGAACGGATCAACAACCTGACCGAACACTTCAAGGACAACAAGAAAGACAACCATTCGCGCCGCGGCCTGCTGACCATGGTCGCCACCCGCCGCAAGCTGCTCGACTATGTGAAGAGCAAGGATGAGGCTCGTTACACGAAGCTCATCACGGAGCTCGGCATCCGCCGCTAGGCTTCCCTAACAAGTCCGCCGGGCAATGGGGCCACGGCGGACTTTTCGTATGTGAAAGAAAGACAGACATGTTCAACAAGCAATCCGTGTCGCTGGAATGGGCCGGCCGCACGCTGAAGATCGAGACGGGCCAGATTGCCCGTCAGGCCGATGGCGCCGTGATGGTGCAGTATGGCGACACCATCGTGCTGGCGACCGCCGTGTACGCCAAGGAAGCCAAACCGGGGCAGGACTTCTTCCCCCTCACCGTGAACTACCAGGAAAAATACTTCGCCTCCGGCCGCATCCCCGGCGGATATTTCAAGCGCGAAGGCCGCCCGACCGAGAAAGAGACGCTGACCTCGCGCCTGATCGACCGTCCGATCCGCCCGCTGTTCGTCAACGGCTTCAAGAATGAAGTCCAGGTCGTTGTCACCACGCTGTCCTACGATCTCGAGAACGACCCCGATGTGGTCGCCATGATCGGCGCCTCGGCCGCGCTGGTTCTGTCCGGCGCCCCGTTCATGGGCCCGATCGGCGCCGCCCGCGTCGGTTACAAGGGCGGCCAGTACATCATCAACCCGACCGTCGCCGAACTCGAGGAGTCCGATCTTGATCTCGTCGTTGCCGGCACGGCCGATGCCGTGATGATGGTGGAATCGGAGGCGTATGAACTCTCCGAGGATGTGATGCTCGGCGCCGTGGTGGCCGGCCATGACGCGATGCAGCCGGTGATCGAGGCGATCATCCAGCTGGCGGAAAAGGCGGCCAAGGATCCGTTCCCCTTCGAGCCCGAAGACCATTCGGCAGAGCTGAAGGCGATCGAGGCGATTGCCGGAAAGGACCTGTCGAAGGCCTACAAGATCACCGCCAAGGGCGAGCGCTATGCGGCAGTGGCCGAGGCCCGGGAGAAGGCGAAGGCCGCTCTCGTCGGCACGGAAGAAGCTCCCGGCCAGATGAGCGCGGAAGTGTTCAAGGCCGTGTTCAAGGAAGCCGAAGCCTCTGTCGTGCGCGGCGACATCCTGAGGACCGGCGAGCGGATCGACGGGCGCAAGCTCGACCAGATCCGCCCGATCGTGGCGGAAGCAGGCTTCCTGCCGCGCACGCACGGCTCGGCCCTGTTCACGCGCGGCGAGACGCAGGCGATCTGCGTGGCGACACTGGGAACCTCCGACGACGAACAATACGTCGACGGCCTCGACGGCACGAAAAAAGAAAAGTTCATGCTGCACTACAACTTCCCGCCCTATTCGGTCGGGGAGACGGGCCGCATGGGCGGGGCAGGCCGCCGGGAGATCGGCCATGGCAAGCTGGCCTGGCGCGCCCTGCAGGCTGTGCTGCCCAAGCATGAAGACTTTCCGTACACGATCCGTCTCGTCTCAGAGATCACCGAGTCGAATGGCTCGTCCTCGATGGCGACCGTGTGCGGCTGCTCGCTGGCGATGATGGATGCGGGTGTTCCGGTGACGCGCCCGGTGGCGGGCATCGCCATGGGCCTGATCCTGGAAGGCCAGGCGTTCGCCGTTCTGTCCGACATCCTCGGCGACGAGGACCATCTCGGCGACATGGACTTCAAGGTGGCCGGCACCGAGAAGGGCGTGACCTCGCTGCAGATGGACATCAAGGTGGCCGGGATCACCAAGGAGATCATGGGCAAGGCGCTGGAGCAGGCCAAGGGCGGGCGGATGCACATCCTTGGCGAGATGGCGAAAGCCCTGTCGGCCTCGCGCGGCAAGCTGGCCGACACCGCCCCGCAGATGGAAATCATCAAGGTGCCGACTGACAAGATCCGGGACGTGATCGGCTCGGGCGGCAAGGTGATCCGCGGCATCGTCGACGAGACCGGCGCCAAGGTGAACATCGAGGATGACGGCACGGTGCAGATCTCAGCGCTCGACCGCAAGTCGATCGATGCGGCGATCAAGATGATCCGCGGTATCACGGCCGAAGCCGAAGTGGGCGGCATCTACGAAGGCAAGGTCGTGTCGATGAAGGATTTCGGCATCTTCGTGAACTTCTTCGGCCCGAAGGACGGCCTCGTGCATGTCTCGCAGATGGCCAACAAGCGTATCGGCCATCCGAAGGAACTGGTGAAGGAAGGCGACAAGGTTTGGGTCAAGCTGATGGGCTTTGACGAGCGCGGCAAGGTGCGCCTGTCGATGAAAGCGGTCGATCAGGCCACCGGCAAGGAAATCGAAGGCGCCGACGCGGGCGCTGAAGAATAAACGCCCTGATACCTGCAATCGGGAAGGGCCGCTCCTTGTGGAGCGGCCCTTTTTCGTGGGAAAGCCTGCTGACGGGACAAGGGCGTGTGAGATGACCAAGAAGAAATCCTTCCTGATCGCGATGTCAGGCGGTTCGGGCTCCGGCAAGTCGACGCTGGCAGTGGCCCTGCTGGAGCGCCTCGGCCCCGGCAAGGCCGTGATGTTCGGCGAGGACGCTTATTATCACCCGATGAGCTATTACGGCACGCCGAAGACCGCCGAGGAGCGTGCGGCGCTGGTGGCCGGGATCAACTATGATGATCCGAAATCCAAGGAAGTGGACCTGCTGGTGCAGGACCTGCGCGCGCTGAAGGCGGGCGAGACCATTGAGCAGCCGATCTATGATTACGAACGCCATGACCGTTCGAAGAAGACGCGGCGGATCGACTCGGCCCCGGTGCTGATCCTCGAAGGCATCCATGCCCTGTCCATGCCGAAGATCCGCAACTTCATTGACCTCTCGGTGTATGTCGACACGCCGGACGACCTGCGGCTGGCCCGGCGGATCCGGCGCGACGTTCTGGAGCGGGGCCGGACGGTGGACTCGGTGCTGCTGCAGTACATGTCGACCGTGCGGGCGGCGCATTACCGCTTCACCTATCCGGCGATGTTCGAGGCCGACCTCGTGATCGCGGACGAAGGCGTTCCGGCCTATGGTGACGTGAAACCCTCGCCGGAGGCCATTGAGCGGATGATGGCACCGGTGCTGTCCCGGCTGCAGACAGCAGGCGTGATCTGAGACTTTCGCCATGCTAGAATACCGGGGCGTGCGTGCCCTCTGCCTGGTCCTTGCCTGTTTCTTTGCGGCCCTTCCGGCACGGGCGTGTGATCTATCTCTGGCGGCGCGCCCAGGGGAGGTGGCCACCTATGTTGAAGGGGCGCGGGCCTGCCTCGCCGCGCCGCCTCTGGGGTTCGAGTTTGACAGCGATCTCGAGGCGGGCTTTCTGAACCTCGTCAATGCCGAGCGGGCTGCCCACGGACTATCGCCGCTGAGCCTGCGGCGGGACCTGGAGGCGCCCGCGCGCTTCCACAGTCTCGACATGGCCGTCAACGGATTCTTCGGGCATGTGGGCCCGGACGGGCGCACGCCGGATGCCCGCATCGCCTCGCTCGACCGGCGCGTATTCGCGGACTTCTCGGCGGAGAACGTGGCGACGCTGTCGCGCACAGGCGGCACGCTCGGGCCGAAGTTTGCGCTGAAGCGGCTGCATGAGAACCTGATGGACAGCCCCAGCCACCGCGAGAACATCCTGCATCCGAAAGCCACGCAGGCGGCCTTCGGTGTGGTGCGCACCAGGAATGGCGTCTGGGTGACACAGCTGTTCCTGCGCGCGACGGGCACACTGGCGGAAGAGGTGCCGTTGCGGATGCCGGAACGCCCACGGCTGGCCGCACCAGCTGTGCAGAAGGACTGGACGTTCGTACGCTATGACATGCTGACGGTCGCCGGGCAGCCGTTTGGCTCGCCGGGCGTGCCGGCGGGGGCGCACGATGCCCGAGTGTCCGTGTACGCCACCCAGCCGGGCGAGACCGCGAATGCGTTCTACTTCATCCGCTTTCCCGGCCCGGCCTTCACGGTCCGGCGCTGATCAGTTGAGACTTTCTTCCGGACAGGCCGCCTGGAACTGCGCTTCGGCCTCGGCCTTCATCCGTTGCCCGTCCGCCACCTTGCGGGCACCTTCCGATCTGGCCGTGCTGGCATCTGACAGGGCCTTCCGCGTCTTGCTCAGGCGGTCCTGCTGCTTGCGGATATCCGCAGCGGTTCGCCTTCGCACACCGCCGGGAGTTGTCCGCACTGGCAGGTGGCAGTGCGGGGGGGCATGGCGGAAGCCTACTCCTCCCCACCGCCATCCGGCACGCCGACGGCGTGGAAGCCCGCATCGACGTGGATCACTTCGCCGGCGATGGAGCGGCCGAGGGGGGAGAGGAGGTAGAGCGCGCAGCCTGCAACGCCTTCCATGCTGGTGTCTTCCTTCAGCAGCGACCATTGGCGCCCCGTGCCCATCAGGCTCTTGCCGCCGCGGATGCCGGCGAGGGAGAGCGTGCGCATGGCGCCGGCGGAGATGGCGTTGACGCGGATGCCCTGCGGGCCGAGATCGCGCGCGGCATAACGGGTGGCGGCCTCGAGCGCCGCCTTGGCGACGCCCATGACATTGTAGGAGGGCACGGTGCGCTCGGCCCCCAGATAGGTCATGCAGATGATCGCGCCACCATCCGGCATGATTTCCGAGGCGCGGCGCGCACAGTCGATAAAGCTGTACACGGAGATATCCATCGCGCGGCGGAAGCCTTCGCGCGTCGTGTTCGCCACCATCGAGCCCTGCAGCTCGTCCTTGCCGGCAAAGGCGATGGAGTGGACGAGAAAGTCGATCTTGCCCCACTTCGCCTTGATGGCGCCGAAGGCCGCATCCATCGAGCCGTCGTCAGTGACGTCAGCCGGAATCATGACGTCCATGCCAATCGATTCGACCAGCGGGCGCACGCGGCGTTCGAGATTCTCGCCCTGATAGGTGAAGGCGATCTCGGCACCCTGCGCGGCGAGCTGGCTGGCAATGCCCCAGGCGATCGAGTTCTGGTTCGCGACGCCCATCACGACGCCGCGCTTGCCCTTCATCAGGTCGCCCTTGGGCAGGTTCCAGTCATCGGCCATCGCGGGCTCCCTCGGTGAGTATGGTTTCTGCCGCTGGGCTAGGCGGGCAGGCGGGGCACGTCAAGTTTCCGGCACGCTTCCTGCAGCCGCCCGGGCAATCCCCTGTGCCGCCGGAGCTTCCCATGCGCACCGCCCTTGTCCTTCTGGTGATCCTGGCCGTGCTGATCGAGCCGGTCTGGGCTGCCGGCCTGTCCTGATACGTCAGGCGAGCCTGCTGCATCGCAAAACACCGCAGGGGAGAAGCCGCGCGCGGCACCCGCGTGTGAGGTCTATGCCTTGAGGGTCCCGGTCAGGCGAGGCCTGCCGGGGTTCCGCCAGCGCGGGGCATCCCCTGCTGGCCGGGCGCGCCTGCCGGACGGCCCCCTGATCTCCGGGGCAGCCGGCGGAGAGGCTCCGCGACAGGAGCCCGCGCGCCTGAGGGCGGCCTCCTGTCCCCGGAGGCGCTGGCGGACACTTCGGCTCAGCCCTCGCCTTCGAGGGTCTTCAGGCCGACTTTCATGTCGAGCGCCGTATAGACATGCTGGCCGTCGACATAGACCCGGCCATCGGCGATTCCGAGCACAAGCTTGCCCCGGCGCACGCGCTTGATGTCAATCTCGTAGCGCACGAGTTTCTTGTCCGGCGTGATCTCGCCGGTGAACTTGACCTCGCCGACGCCGAGGGCGCGGCCCTTGCCAGGCGAGCCCGACCAGCCGAGCCAGTAGCCGACCGCCTGCCACATCGCATCAAGGCCGAGGCAGCCCGGCATCACGGGATCGCCGGGGAAGTGGCATTTGAAGAACCAAAGGTCCGGGTGGATGTCGAGCTCGCCGATGACATGGCCCTTGCCATAGGGGCCGCCATCGACACTGATCTCGGTGATCCGGTCCATCATCAGCATCGGGGGTTCCGGCAGCTGGGCATTGCCGGGGCCGAAATAGCCGCCCTTGCCGGACTGAAGCAGGTCTTCCTTTGTGTAGGAGGATTTGGGGGTGTGGAAATCATGCGGGCCGGACATCGGGCGGGCTTTCCTGTCTTTGCGGCGGATTCCGGCGCTTCCAGCCGCTGGCGGCGGCAAAGTCAACCATTTGTGGCGGTCGCGCCCCAGAGCAGGGTCCGGGGAGCCCAGCCGCGATGCTTACCGACCCGGACCGAGCATTGCGTGGCCTCGCAGGGACCGAGCTCGACCAGAATATCCTTGCCGATCAGGGCAACTTCGGCGCTGTCACTGGCGCGGCCCGCTTTCAGCGTGAAACTGCCGAGGGTCAGGGCCATCGGGGCCTCGGTGAACTGGGTCGCGCTGATCCAGACGCGCTCGCCGGTGGGGTCCTCGGCAAAATACCAGCCCTGGGTTTCCTTCAGGATCCGCATAGGCAGGCCCTTGCGGGTATATTCCCATTTGAGCGGGCTGGCCGTGTCCGGCGCGATCCTGCCGTTGACCTTGCCGTACCGCAATGTCTCGAAACGGGGCACGGGCTTGCCGGAAAAGCGGCTCTTCTGCACCTCGCCTGGAGTGTCGGCGGCGGCCGGCAGCAGCGCCGGCAGCAGGAAGGCGAGGCTGAGCAGAAGGATTGCCCGTTTCATGTGCAGTGCATGGCTCCGTCCGGAGAGACGGCTTTACCCCCGTGGCATGAATCCCCGGTAAAACAACGAATGATTGGCGCGGCGGTCTGGCTCTGGTAAGCGGCAGGAACAACAAGCCTGAACCCACGGGAGTCCCATGCCGGCCGCCAAGCTGAAAGTCGTCGTCACCCGGAAACTGCCGACTGCGGTCGAGCTGCGGATGAAAGAGCTGTTCGATGCCCGGCTGAACGAGACAGATACGCCGATGACGACCGAGCAGCTGGCCGAGGCGATGCAGACGGCCGATGTGCTGGTGCCGACCGTGACGGACCGGATCGACGGGCGGCTGATGGCGCGGGCAGGGGAAAAGCTGCGGCTGATCGCGCAGTTCGGCGCCGGGGTGGACAACATTGACGTGGCCAGCGCCGTTCAGCGCGGCATCACCGTGACCAACACGCCGGGCGTACTGACGGATGACACGGCGGATGTCGCCATGGCACTGATCCTGGCCGTGCCGCGCCGCCTGCACGAGGGCGTGCAGATCATGGAGAGCGGCAAGTTTGACGGCTGGACGCCGACCTGGATGATGGGCCGGCGCCTCTCCGGCAAGCGGCTCGGCATCATCGGCATGGGCCGGATCGGACAGGCGGTGGCACGCCGCGCGAAGGCGTTCGGCCTGCAGATCCATTATCACAACCGGAAGCCTGTGGGCCCGCGCATCGAGGAAGCCCTGGAGGCGACTTACTGGGACTCGCTGGACCAGATGCTGGCGCGGATGGATATCGTCTCGGTCAACTGTCCGCACACGCCGGCGACCTTCCATCTGATCAATGCCCGCCGTCTCGCGCTGATGAAGCCGGAGGCCTACATCATCAACACCGCCCGCGGGGAAGTGATCGACGAGGCGGCGCTCGCCCGCTCGATCCGCAGCGGCAAGCTGGCCGGGGCCGGACTGGACGTGTTCGAGCGCGAGCCCGCGGTGAACCCGGACCTTCTGGGCCTGCCCAATGTTCTGTTGCTGCCGCACATGGGCTCGGCCACGATCGAGGGGCGTACCGAGATGGGCGAGAAGGTGATCATCAATATCAAGACTTTCGCCGACGGTCATCGCCCGCCGGACCGCGTGATTCCCGCGATCCTCTGAAGCGGCGCCGGATCAGTTCGTACCCGGAAGATCGCTGAGGCCGGTGTCTTCGACACCGTAGACGCGGCGGTTTAGGAAGGAGCGGAGATCTCCGGCCGACTCCTCTGCAATCTCCTCTTGCGGCAGGTGGCCGACGCCGGGATAGAGTTTCAGCTCGGCGCCCGGAATGGCAGCGGCAAACTTCTCGCCATGTGATGCCGGGATCAGGTTGTCGAGCTCACCATGCATCACCAGGGTTGGCACATCCAGGCCCGCGAGCTTTTCGGGAGATGCGACCGCCCGTTCGCCGCGTCCCGAGGTGAGTTCCAGAAGCGCTTCGCGGTGGCAGGGCGCACGCGACAGGCTGGCATAGCGCTCAACCATTTCATCGGTGACGAAAGCCGGATCGCCGAAGCTGTTGCGCAGGCCGTCGCGGATCAGCGGTGTCATGTCGAGATCCCGCAGCACGCGCCGCGCAGGGCCGGCATCCAGCAGCCGGAAGATCAAGGGGCGGGACCCGGACTCCTCCGCATCGCGCGGCCAGCCGGCGGCATCCACCAGAACGAGCCCATCCAGGCGTTCCGGATGGGCGAGCGCATAGGCCCAGGCAGCACCCCCGCCCATCGAATTTCCGGCAAGGGTGAAACGGTCGACCTTCAACGTGCCTGTGACGCGGTTGATCGTGTCGATGAACTGCTGGGTGCCGATGGCGGAATTGTCGATGCAGCGCGACAGGCCGTGGCCGGGCAGGTCGAGCGTGATGACCCGGTAAGTGCGCTTGAGGTTGTTGACCCAGGGTTCCCAGGTGTGGAGGGAGGCGGAAAAGCCGTGCACCAGCACGATCGTGTGAGCATCACGCGGCCCGACATCGCGGAAGTGGATGCGCATGTCATCGCCGTAGGCGAGGTAGCGGCTGTCGCTGTTGGCGTAGATCGCCTCGAGATGTTCGTAGGGGATGTCGCCGCGGCGCAGCGTCAGCCAGCCCGCGCCGAGAATGATTCCAACGGTGACAAGCACGGCGAGGAGACGTCGGAACATGGCGATACGCAGCTTTCCCGGTCGGCGACTTATCGTCAGAGATAACGCCCTCGGAGGCCGTGGTGTCAAACCCTCAGATCAGGCTTTGCAGACGGGGCACTGTTGATCCTGCTTCAGGTTGAGCGTGCGCGTGGCGCCGTTCAGGCCGTCGATCAGCAGCAGGCGGCCGATCAGGGGGGTGCCGGCCCCCGTGATGAGCTTCAGGGCCTCCAGGGCCATCGCGCTGCCGGTGAGCCCGGTGACGGGGCCGGCGACGCCAACCTCATCGCAGGCTTCAGCAGCCGGGGGGGCCTCCGGCACCCAGCATTGGTAGCAGGGCGCGCCTGCATGGACGCCGGAGGCGAAGACGCTGATCTGCCCGGTCCAGCCGCTGGCGGCGCCGGAGACCAGCGCGCGATGCGTGGCATGAGCGAGGCGGTTCAGCGCAAAGCGGGTTTCGTAATTGTCGGTAGCATCGATGAGGATGGTTCCGGCGGGCGCGCCGCCCGGGGCGAAGCGGCGGGCAATGGCGGTGATCTTCAGGTCCGGGTCTGTCTCGCGCAGGCGGGCGGCGAGGCGTTCGGATTTGCTCTGGCCGACATCGGCATCGGTGAACTGCACCTGGCGCTGAAGATTGGAGCGGTCGACCTTGTCATCGTCCCAGATTTCCATCTGGCCGACACCGGCTGCGGCAAGATACAGCGCGCACGGGCCGCCAAGGGCCCCGGCGCCGATGATCGTGACGGAGGCGGCGCGGAGTTTCTGAACGCCCGGTCCGCCGATTTCCCTGAGCAGGATGTGGCGGCGATGGCGGTCGAGCAGGTGCGGGGGAAGAGTCATCGCACGGCCCGCAAGGCGGTGGAGGAAAGTGTGTTGCCGGGTGCGCGCAGGTAGACCCAGGCAGGTGGGGCCCGGCCGGGAAGTGTGCGGGCCTCCCGCTCGGGGATACGGGCGTCTGCAAAGCGCTGCACGAAGGGCAGGGCTTTCGTGAGGCGGGTGCCGGGGCGCAAGACGATGGCGATGGGCACGCGGGCGGCGATACCCTCCCAGTCCTTCCAGAGATGGAAGCTGGCCGCGCTGTCGGCGCCCATCAGCCAGACGAAGCGTGCTTCCGGCTCGGTTTCCTGCAGGGCGCGCAGCGTGTCGGTGGTGTAGGTGAGACCGAGCTGGCGCTCGATATCGGTGACGGCCATGCCGGGCGGGGCGGCAACCGAGCGGGCGGAGGCGAGGCGGCTGTCAAAATCTCCGTGATCGGACTTCAGCGGATTGCCGCGCGCGACGATCCACCAGACGCCATCCAGCGCCAGACGGCGCATCGCGGTTTGGGCGACGTGCAGGTGGCCGCCATGCGCCGGGTTGAAACTGCCGCCGAGAAGGCCGATGCGGCGGCCGGCAGCTGGGCCGGGCAGCACAGGACGCATCAGGGACGGACCTGGCCCGTGCCGCGCACGAGGTATTTGTAGGTCGTCAGCTGGTCGGCGCCGACGGGGCCGCGCGCATGGATGCGGCCCGTGGCAATACCGATCTCGCCGCCGAAGCCGAACTCACCGCCATCGGCGAACTGGGTGGAGGCATTGTGCAGCACGATGGCGCTGTCGACACGGGCGAGGAAGGTTGCGGCGGCAGCGTCGTCCTCGGTGATGATGGCATCCGTGTGGCCGGAAGACCAGCGCGCGATATGGGCGAGAGCGCCTTCAAGTCCGCCGACGACGGCGATGGACAGGATCGGCGCAAGATATTCGGTTGCCCAGTCTTCCTCCGTAGCCGGAACAATTCCGGGCAGGATGGCGCAGGCGCGTGTGTCGCCGCGCAGTTCGCAGCCACCTGCGGTGAGTTTCTCGGCGATCTGCGGCAGCAAGGCGGGCGCGACTTCCGTATCGATCAGCAGCGTTTCGGTGGCGCCGCAGACGCCGGTGCGGCGGAGCTTCGCATTGCAGGTGATGGCGATGGCCTTGGCCGGATCGGCGGCGGCATGGACGTAGGTGTGGCAGAGGCCTTCGAGATGGCCGATGACCGGCACGCGGGCTTCGGCCTGCACGCGTTCGACAAGACTGCGCCCGCCACGCGGGACGATGACATCCAGCGTGCCGCCGAGACCGGAGAGGAGATGGCCGACGGCATCGCGGCTGGTGGTGGCGACGAGCTGGATCGCGTCCTCCGGCAGGCCCTCTGCTTTCAGCGCCTCGCGCATTGTCTCAGCCAGCACGCGCGAGGAGCGGATGCTTTCCGATCCGCCCCTGAGGATGGCCGCATTGCCGGAGCGCAGGCAGAGGGCGCCCGCGTCTGCGGTGACGTTCGGCCGGCTCTCGTAGATGATGCCGATGACACCAAGCGGGACAGCGACGCGGGCAATGTCGAGGCCGTTTGGGCGCGTCCAGCGGGCCAGTTCCCGGCCGACGGGATCGGGAAGACCAGCGATGGCATCGACTCCGCTGGCCACGCCCTCGAGGCGTTTGTCGTCCAGCGCCAGACGGTCGAGCATCGAGGGGGCAAGGCCCTTGGCTGTGGCGGCGGCCATGTCTTCGGCATTGGCCGCGAGAATCTGCGGGGCGCGGGCGCGGATCCTGCCGGCGATGGCTTTGAGGCCGCGCGTGCGGTCAGCCGCCGAAACAAGGCCGAGCGCGCGTGAGGCGGCGCGGGCGCGTTCGCCCATCGCATGCATCTCTTCGGCCAGCGCCGCATCGGGAGGGGTCGAGGCAAGGGTCATGACTGCGAGGGGTGTGCCGGAAAGCCGGGGGCAGGGCAAGGCCCGGCTCATTCCTGCTGAAGCACCACGCGGAAGCCGATATTCCGGTCGCGGGTAGTCAGCGAGATGCGGGCGCGGCTGGCGCTGCGCATCTCTGCGGCGCTGTTCTTGATGGAGCCGCCGCGGACGACCCGGCGGCCGCAGTCGCCCGAGGTCACCGCGCGTCCGTCCGCGGGCGCATCGGTGTAGCCGTTGACATAACAGTCCTGCACCCATTCGCGCGCATTGCCGAGCATGCCGGTCAGACCGAAGGGATTCCGGGCGAGGTCGGCTGAGGCGCGCAGCCTGTCGCGGGGGGCTAGGGCAGCGTCGTAGCGCTCCCCCCACCAGTAGGCGGTGTCAGTGCCGCCGCGTGCGGCGTATTCCCATTCGGCCTCTGTCGGCAGGCGCCAGGACTGGCCGGTCTTTTTTGACAGCCAGGATGTGTAGGCCTCGGCATCGCGCCAAGAGACCATCACGACTGGAAGCTGCGCACTGTCGCCGCCAGGAGGGGTGTGGCGGTTGCAGCCGCCATCGGCGACGCAGGCGGCCCATTCTGCGGCCGTGATCTCGCCGCGGCTGATCGAGAAGGGTTTCAGGGTGACTTCGCGGAGCGGTCCTTCGATCGGCTCCCGGCTGGCTTCGGTATCCGGCGAGCCCATGCGGAAGGCGCCTCCGGAAAGCGAGACGGTTTCCGGACAGATATCGCAGGCAGGGACTGGCGGTGGCATGGGATCAGGCTGGGTGTCCAGAGGGTCTGGCGGCAGCGGCGTGACCTCCGCAGGCGGAGTGTCTGCCACGGCTGCGGCATCTGCGGACAGGTCCAAAACCGGCTCTGCAACCATCGTCTCGACAGCCGCCAGTGACGGTTCTGCCGTTTCCAGGGCGGTGCTTTCCTCCGATGGCAGCAAGCTGGCGACAATCCAGCCGGCAAGAAGGATGGCGCCCAGGCCGCCGGCAATCATCGGTACGGGTGCGGCTTTCCTCGTCTCCGGCTTGCGCTCCGGAGTGGCGGCGGGACGGGGCGGCGCGGCCAATGTCCGGGGTGCAGGGTGTGTAGGCGCAGCCGCGGCGATCGGCGGAGGCGGAGGGGGCGCTGGGGGCGCTGGGGCCGGTTTTGGCGCGGTGGTTCGCGCGATCGCGGCAAGGCGGTTACGGGCAAGGTCGGCGTAGTGCCCATCCGGATAGCGCTTGAGGTAGGCTTCGAAATCGGCGCGGTCGTGGCTGTCCTTGATCGAGGTCCAGAAGGTCAGCTCCATGGTCAGGTCAGGCGCCTGGCCGGGGGCCGGGGGAGCGGGCGCCGTTTCTGGCGGTGGAGCGCTCTGTTCAGCCGCCCGCCGGACATCAGCCACGAATTCCGTCCAGCGCGGATCGCTGCGGTTACCGTCCCAGCCAATCAGATCGGCGGATTGGGTGAGTTCGAACATGATCGGGCGCTCGGCCTCCTCGATCATGGCGGGCACCAGCACGGATGTGCGCTGGCCGAGCGTGGCCTCGGCGCGCACCCATTTCGATTTCACCGATACGGCCGACCACAGCACGATCACCACATCGGCATCGCGCAGCATGCCTTCGGTAACTTCATCATAGGTCTGTCCGGCGCGCAGCACCTTGTCCCACCAGACCGAGAAACCTTCTGCCTGAAGGGCTTCGGCGATCTGCTGCGCCCTGGGCCTGTCAGCCCGGCTGTAGGAAAGGAAGATGCTCGCCATGTCTGTCCCCGGACGGTGCGGCTGGCCAAAGTCGCGCCTGAGGCGAAACGATTGCACAGAATGCGGCGGCGCCAAAGGGGTGGTCCGGCAGAACCTGCGCCTGGCGACGCTGAGGGGCTGACACCGCACGGAAATGCCTTAAATTCCGCGGCAGAAACGGGAGGAAGTGATGATCGATATTCAGGCCATGCCCTATCTGGCGGATATTCCTCGCGTGCAGGCGCAGCTTCGACCCGCAGACACGGCGATGTGGTTCGAGGGCAAGGCAACCAGCTATGGTGAACTTGACCGCCGTTCAAACCAGGTCGCCAACGGGCTGATTGCGCTCGGCCTCCAGCCGGGCGACCGCGTCGGCTATCTCGGCAAGAACACCGACCTCTACTACGAGCTGCTGTTCGGCTGTGCCAAAGCCCGGGTGGTGATGAACGGCGTCAACACCCGGCTGGCGCCGCCGGAAGTGAAGTTCATCCTGTCGGACGCAAAGGCGAAGGTGCTGTTCGTCGGCAAGGACTTCTACGCCATGATCGACCAGATCAAGGCCGAGCTGCCGGACCTGAAGCGCATCATCACACTCGATGGTGGCCGTGAGGACTGGGATTACTATCCGTCCTGGCGCGATGCGAAGGCGCCGTCCAATCCGGGCCTGAAGGTCGAGGGGGATGATGATGTCATCCAGCTCTACACGTCCGGGACAACGGGCCTGCCGAAAGGTGTTCAGCTCACGAACGAAAACTACCGCGCCTTTTTCGGTCAGGCTGCGCTGCTGGAATGGTCGAGCTATGATGCGGGCGATGCCGTAATGAATGCGATGCCGCAGTTCCATGTCGCGGGTGTGAATGTCGGCGTGCTGGCCATGCTCCAGGGGGCCAAGACCGTGATCCTGCGAGATATCGACCCTCAGCTTATCCTGAGACTGATCCCGGAGCACAGGATCGCGCATGCCTTCTGGGTGCCCGCGGTGATCCTGATGCTGACCCAGCAGCCGAATATCCGGGAGGTCGATTTCTCCAGCCTGAAACAGGTGTTCTATGGCGCCTCGCCGATCTCTGAAGCGCTGCTGCGCTCGGCGGTAGAGATCATGGGCGCGCGCTTCACGCAGCTCTACGGGCTGACCGAAACGGTGGGGGCAGGCACCTTCCTGCCACCGGAAGCGCATGATCCGTCCTGGGGCAAGCTGCGCTCGTGCGGCGTTCCGTGGCCAGGGGCCGTGGTGCGGGTGGTCGACGGCGACGGCAAGCCGGTCAAGACCGGCGAGGTCGGCGAGATCGTGATCAAGGCCGGCTTCGTGATGAAGGGCTACTGGAACAGGGCGGACGCCACGGCCGACGCGATCCGCGATGGCTTCTTCCATACCGGCGATGCCGGTTTTTTCGACGAGGACGGGTTCCTGTTCATTCACGACCGGGTGAAGGACATGATCGTCTCCGGCGGTGAGAATGTGTACCCGGCTGAGGTCGAGAACGCGATCTTCGGCGCGCCCGGCGTTGCGGATGTTGCCGTGATCGGCGTGCCGGACGAGAAATGGGGCGAGGCCGTGAAAGCCATCGTCGTGAAGAAGCCGGGCGAAAATCCGACCCCGGAGAGTATCATCGCCTGGGCCAAGGAACGTATCGCCGGCTACAAAGCGCCCAAGTCCGTCGACTTCATCGACGCGCTGCCAAGGAATCCTTCCGGCAAGATCCTGCGCAAGGACCTGCGCGAGCCTTACTGGAAAGGCCATACGCGCCGCGTGGGCTGACCGCCCGTGCTCAGTGCGCCAGTTTCAGCCAGTCGCGGGCGGCCTGCAGGGCCTGCTTGACTTCATCGGAGGTCAGCATGTCCGCCATTTCCTGGCGCTGCGCCCTGGCTTCCTCATGGCCGCGGACGGCGGCGAGGTTGAACCATTTGTGAGCCTCGACATAGTTGATGTCCGTACCTGTGCCGGTCGCATAGGCGAGGCCCGCGCGGTAGAGGTCATCGGGCTGCGAATGGGCCCCGAGCAGGGCGCCGGGCGCAACCGGTGTATCTGAATAAGCCATGGTCTTTCTTCCCTGGACACCTGTGCCGCGCCCCGCCGGAGTTCCGCCCCCGTGTCAGCTTGCGGCCATCACCTGCCGGATCGTCCGGCAACGGATGAAAACTGCCCTGAAGGGGTTGGAACATGGTTAACAGAGGAAAGGGTTCCGGGCGGCTTGGTAAAGGCTCGCCAGCCCTGTGTTAGGGAATGGCGGGACGGAGGGTCATTCAGGGGGCGGAAAGCGCTCAAACGCCATCAGGCCGGAGAGATGATCCGTCCAGCAAGGCTGCTCTGCGGTCTGCACCCGCACTTCGGGCGGGAAGGCGCCGGGATCATCGAGCGTGATCGACTGGACATCGATCAGTCCGGGCAGGAAGGTTTCGTTGATATAGTAGAGGCCGGTGCCGCACTGGCCGCAGAAATAGCGCCAGCTGTCACCTGAGGAATTGACGGCCCTAGGGATGCCCTTCGTCAGGCGGAACCGCCCGGCAGGCATCATCGCCCAGGCCACCATCGGGGCGCCGGAGCTTTTCTGGCAGTCCCGGCAATGACAGATCGACACCCGGTCCGGCGGTGCCGACACTTCATACCGCACCTCGCCGCATTGGCATCCGCCCGAGATGGTCATTTGCAACCCCCGATTTGTTCATGATATGTTCTTATGCTGGGGCTTGCCGCTGGTGTCAAATAAAAAACCCCGCCGGTAACGGCGGGGTTTGCTGTTTACTCTGGGTGTGCCCGGTTTCAGGCGGCGACTTTCTTCTTCGCCAGCGACTTGGCGAGCTTCTCCATCGCCTTGCCCTTGTCGATATTCTCGACGGCGGCGAGTTCACGGGCCATCCGGTCCAGCGCGCTCTCATACAGCTGGCGCTCCGAGTAGGACTGTTCGGGCTGGTCGTCACCCCGGTGCAGGTCGCGCACGACTTCCGCGATCGAGATCAGGTCGCCCGAATTGATCTTGGCTTCGTATTCCTGAGCGCGGCGAGACCACATGGTGCGCTTGATGCGGGCCTTGCCGCCCAGGGTTTTCAGCGCGTCATCGACCAGTTTCGAGCCGGCCAGGGCACGCATGCCCGAGGCTTCGGCGCGATTGGTCGGCACACGCAGGATCATCTTGTCCTGGTCGAATGCCACGACATAGACCTCGAGCTGCATGCCGGCCACGGTCTGCTTCTCGACAGCCGTGATCTTGCCGACACCATGGGCGGGATAGACAACGCTTTGCCCGACCTCGAACGCCAGTGCCCGAGCCTCTGCTTTTTTTGCCATATCGGAATTGACCCTTTTCTACACACATGAAAGCGATGAGGTCCCGATCCCAGTTCCTTGTTATCGGACTGAGTTAGGATTTCCCGCTTCTCTAGGATTATTGATCAGGACGCTGACATAGCATGAAAATGGCGGATTTACAACAGGTCCGCGCAGGCGGCCTCAAAAGGTAAACGGAATGGAATCAAGCCCCTCGTTAAGGTTTGGGCCACCACGGGGCCTGTTGCAGATGCGGGCCTGAGAGGGGCAGGGTGCAGGCGCGTGGCAGATCACCAGCCAGTCAGACCGCTGCAATGTAAAAATTTACAGAACGCACAGGGTCTGCCCCGGCAGGGGGGTGCCTGTGGTCAGTCACCGCTGCCGGGATTGGGGCTGAAGTATTTCTCCAGCTTGCCGGTTTCCTGGGCGAACTGTTCCCGGTCGGCCGGCGGCTCCTTCATCCGGGTGATGTTCGGCCAGATTTTCGCATACTCAGCGTTCAGCTTCAGCCATTTGCCGTCAGGGTCGTCCTCGGTGTCCGGCTTGATCGCCTCGACCGGACATTCCGGTTCGCACACGCCGCAATCGATGCACTCATCCGGGTGGATGACGAGCATGTTCTCGCCTTCATAGAAGCAGTCGACCGGGCAAACCTCGACGCAATCCATGTATTTGCAGCGGATGCAGGCATCGACGACGATGTAGGTCATGGGTCGGGGGATCTCGTTTCAGGCAATCGTGACGGCCAGCCAATTGGCGGCGGCGCCGGGCGGAGTCAATGCGGCAGGCTCAACGGCGCGTGCAGAAACCCTCAATCTGATGAGGAGACCCGCGCCTCGGCGCGCTGGCGGGCGCCGGCCCGCTGAACGTCGTCGACATAGAGGAGCCCCGCTACATGGCGGGCGTAGGACTCCTCGACGTCGGAGCGCTCGCCGTCCGACAGGATGACCCGGTAGATGGCCTCGATCACCCGGATGCGGTCTTCCAGCGGCAACTTTTTCGCGTGCCGGGTGAACTGGTGGCTGCCGACGGCTTCTTCAGCGAGGGTTTCGGCCTGCGCGAGAACGGCATCGGCTTTGTCGGCATCGAAGTTGAAGGATTCGAGCAGGATCTCGGCGATCATGTCGCTCTCGATGTTGACATAGACCCCGTCAACAAGCGCCGCCTCGACCAGCAGGGCGCCCACGGCGATCTCTGCCGGCATGGGTTGTTCAGCCGGTGTCTTCGGCGCGAACAGCTTCTTCAGGGACTTCATCATGCGCCCGCCTCCAGCGGCCGGTAGAGGGACCGCGCCTCCTCGGCCGGGCCGCGGCGCGTTCCGAGGTTCAGCACTTCGACAGTCAGGATATTCGCGCCCTTGCCGAATGTCACGATATCGCCTGCTGCCAGGCTGGCCCCCGGCTTGTCTGTGCGGCGGGTAAGGCCCGCATGCGAAAGGCGCACCCCGGAGGTGCGGATGTGCTTTGCAGACAGTGCGCGCGTGCGGAAGAACCGGGCCCGCCAAAGCCAGACGTCCAGGCGCACACTTGAGGGATCTTCCGTCATCTGAACGGGCGGTAGCGGAAGGCGGCGGGTGCCGCTTCCGGTTTTTTCCGGTCCGGGCGAGGTGGCTTCTGGCGCGCAGGCTTAGGCGGTTTGGGGGGTGGCAGCAGGACAGCAAGTGCCGCGAAGGGATTGTCCGGGTCCGCGGGCCTGGCCCGGCGCTCGGGCGGGCCGGGCGGATCTTTTGCGCGGCGGTCCCCGCGATGTGGACGATTGCTGGCGGGAGCGGGCGCGGCCGCGCTTTTCGCGCTGCGTTCGCGCGGCGCCGGGCGAGCATCTGCCTCCGGCCGGGCCCGGGCCATGAAACGCCACAGCGTGACAGCGCCCGTCTCGGGATTCTTCTCGGCCGGCGCCACGCCAAAGCCTTTCAGAACTGCCGGCCAGTCTTCGGCAGGGCAGGAGACGACCGAAGCGAGATCAATCGGGACGGCAAATGCCGCCTTTGCGGCTTCCTTGCGCCGCCGGGCCAGTTCCCAGCCAAGCCGTTCTGCCAGGTCTGCACGCACCGCGCGGCGGCCGAAACGGAGATAGCCGTTGGCAGCCAGTGCCTCGTCCGGCCAGGTGCCGTCGAGCGGGAAGGAACCGGCGCCTTCGGGCGCGAGATGATACTCCGTGGACGTGTCGATCGCCTTCAGGATGGCGATCAGTCTCTGCGCGGCCGGCTTCTGGGCGTCCGGCGCATAGGCGGCGACACGGCCGGCGCGCACGCCGACGGCCTTCAGCGCTTCGCGCTGCTCCGGGCTTAGGCGCGGCGAATGTTCGTCCGCACGCAGATCAACTGCTGCGCCACTCTCCAGGATACGGAAGGCGAGGCCGCGCAGCACGCCTTCCAGCGTCTCGCTGGACTTCGCATAGGCAAGGCCGGCATGAGTGGGAAGAAGGCGGCCGATCTCGGCGCGCACCCAGCCCTCGATACGGGCCAGAGCGGGTTGGCGCTCAGAAAGTTCTGCCTCGACCGCCCCAAGGAGTTCGAGGCGCGGCTGCATCCATTGCGGGCCTTTAGCCAGACGCGCGACAGGTGCGCCGCGGAATTCGATCTCGGCAGCTTCGGTGAGCCTGAAAGCCTCAGCCGGTGCCGACGCAATCTCCGCCAGCCTCTGGCTCAGCAGCGGGCGGATCGCGGCGAGGGCTGCTCCGCGTACAGCCTTTCCTTCCAGAGTGCGGGTGTCCACCACCGGTTCGAAGGTCAGGCCGCGCAGCCTGCCCACGATGTGGCCTTCCACAGTCACATCGCCATCCGGCGTCAGTTCCGTCACGAGCGCGTCTTCCTTCCTCAGACTGGCGAGCAGCGC
>JBKBJF010000031.1:0-21631 GCA_046293935.1 Hyphomonas sp. | reverse complement strand
GTCGGCGCAATCACCGCCACCTGCTTGCCGCTCATCGCCGCCACGAAGGCGGCACGCAGCGCCACTTCCGTCTTGCCGAAGCCGACATCGCCACAGACCAGCCGGTCCATGGGCTTGCCGGAGGCGAGATCGCCCAGCACATCCTCGATAGCCGACAGCTGGTCCTCGGTCTCCTCATACGGGAAGCGCGCGGCGAATTCCTCATAGAAGCCCTGCCCGGCGGTCACGGCATCCGCCCGCTTCAGTTCGCGCGCTGCCGCAATCGCCATCAGCTCTGCTGCCATCTCCAGGATGCGCTTCTTCGCCTTCGCCTTGCGTGTCTGCCAGCCTGCACCACCCAGCCGGTCAAGCACACCTTCGGCATCTTCCGATCCATACCGGCTGATCAGGTCGATATTCTCGACCGGCAGAAAGATCATGTCGCCGCCGGCATACTCCAGCTGCAGGCAATCATGCGGCGCGCCGGTCACCTCCAGTGTGCGCAGGCCAACATAGCGCCCTACGCCATGATCGACGTGCACAACCAGATCGCCCGCCGTCAGCGATGTCGCATCGGTGATGAAGCTCGCCGTCTTGCGCTTGCGACGCGGCGCGGCCAGGCGGTCGCCCAGCACGTCGGCTTCCGAAATCATTGCCAGGCCCGGCAGCGTGAATCCCGCCTCCACAGGCACCTCGGCTACGGTGAAGTCCGTCTTCGCCGCGGCCTGCAGCGAATGCACCTGCGCAAGTCCCGTCAGGCCATGATCGCCAAGCACGTTGATCAGCCGGTCCGCCGAACCCGGAGACCAGGCTGCGAACACCACCGGCTTGCCGCTGGCATATAGCGCCCGCGCATGAGCGATCACGGTCTCGAAGATATTCTCGTCCGTCCGCAGACGTTCCGGGGCAAAGTCGCGCCCGCGGCGGCCACCCATATCGAACGCCGTCGTGTTCGGCTCTGCCGGATTGAAACGTGCCACCGCGCGTTCAGACAGGCGCGCCTCCAGCTCCTCCGGGGTCAGGTAAAGCCGCTCTGGCGGCAGCACCTTCGCAGATCGGATATCACCGCCCCCTGCCTCGAGCCGCGCGGCATGATAGTCGGAGGCCTGCGTCAGGCGCTCATGGGCCGCCTCGCTTGCCAGGTGGCTGAGGCCCCAGAGGGCATCATCACCCACATAATCGAACAGCGTGTCGAGCCGCTCATGGAACAGAGGCAGCCAGGCCTCAACCCCCTGCCGGCGGATCGAGGCGCGGGCCGATTCATACATCTGGTCACCTGCAGGCGGGCCGAACACTTCCAGATAGCGGTCACGGAACTGGCTCAGCACACGGTCGTCGAACAGGATTTCGCTGACTGGTGCGAAGGTTACGCCGTCTGCGGTGCCGGTAGAGCGCTGTGTTTCCGTGTCAAAGGTCCGGATCGTCTCCAGAACATCGCCGAAGAAGTCGAGCCGGTAGGGTTCAGGCGCCGTCGGCGGAAAGATGTCGATGATGCCGCCGCGGATCGCATATTCACCCTGCTCGCGCACCGTCCCGGCACGGACATAACCGTTGACGGCCAGGTATTCAGTCAGCTCCGCCTGCCGCACACTCTGCCCCTTGCGCAACGCAAACGAGGCCTTCTTCAGAGTCGCCCGCGGCGCCGCACGCTGCACCAGCGACCCGGCCGTGGTAATCACAAGCAGCGGCCCCTGCGCCGCCTCATACCGCGCCAGCTGTGCAAATCCGGCACACCGGCGCGCCGCAACGGCCGGGGTCGGGCTTATCCGATCATACGGCAGCACATCCCAGCCGGGAAGGTCCACCTGTTCCAGCCGCGGCGCGGCAAACAGCGCCACCCGGCGCGCGGCCTGCGCCAGGCGGTCGTCCCGTGCGATATACACGCCCACGCCGCCACGCGCCTGCAAGGCCTCGCAGAACACGATCAGGTCCGCGCCAAACGGCGCTCCGGCAAAAGCAGCGGGGCCGCTCAGTGATTTCAGGAAATCAGCGGGGGTCATGTGTCTACCTCGTCACCCGGCCTCAGCCGGATTGCGCGGCGTAGCGGAATGCGATCAGCTGGTCCAGCACCGGGCTTCTGTGGCTCTCGGGCACAGGCTCCTGCCCCACCAGCCAGCCGTAAATCTCCCAGTCGGGCACATCCAGCAGACGCTCGAACGCGTCGAGCCCGTCGGAATCATAACTGCCGAGGTATGTGTCGGCAAAACTGCCCATCAGCAGGTCCAGCTCACGGAACCCTCGCCGCCAGGCCCGGAACTGCAGCTTTTTTCGGCGTCTCTCGTCGGTCATAAGGGCTCAAAATCCGTTTGCGCTCTGCATAGTCCCTTATGGCCGGTTGTTCGACTGGAAAAGGTCAGATTGTGCCGCGGCGCGGCTGCGCCTAGCTTACCGCTGACATGCGCGACGAAAGGCTCTTTCCGCTGTTCGCCGGCCTGGACACCCTCACGGGCGTCGGCCCCAAGTTGCTGCCCCTGCTGCAGCGGCTGACCGGCGGCACCACCGTCCTGGACCTTGTGCTGCATTTGCCTGACCGCTGGGTGGACCGCCGCATCCGGGCCACCTTCGACCAGACCGAACCCGGCGAGGTGGCCACCGTGCGCGGCGAAGTCG
Organism: Hyphomonas sp.; assembly: GCA_046293935.1. GTDB lineage: Bacteria > Pseudomonadota > Alphaproteobacteria > Caulobacterales > Hyphomonadaceae > Hyphomonas. The sequence goes on along the minus strand of JBKBJF010000031.1, from coordinate 19,042 downwards.
TCGTCCACCACGCCCCATATAACGACAGATCACCCTACCGCGTGCAGCTGGGCGATGAGTCGGGCTTCCTCACCCTCGCATATTTCCGGGCAGACCCGCGTTGGCTGAAGTCGCGGTTCCCTGTCGGGGCCACGCGCATCGTCTCCGGCCGCATCGAGGACTACCGGGGCGAGCGGCAGATGACACATCCGGATTTCGTGGTCGACCCGGCCAAAGGCGAGGCTCCGCCGGTGGTCGAGCCGGTCTACCCGCTGACCGCCGGCCTCACCAATCGCCGCGTCCACACCCTCGCCCTGCAGGCCCTGGCCAAGGTGCCGTCAAGCCTGCCCGAATGGTCCGACCCGCACCTCCTGCGCCAGCGCGGCTGGCCCACCTTCCATGCAGCCCTGTCAGCGCTGCACGATCCCCAGAACTATGACCTGGACGCCTTCACACGCGCACGCGAGCGTCTCGCCTACGACGAAGCCATCGCCCGCGCCTCGGCTTTCGCGCTGGCCCGTGCGGCCCGAAAGGCCCGGCAAGCCCCGGTCATCCGGGCTCCGCCGCAGGTCATCAACCGTCTCACGGATAGGCTGCCCTACCGCCCCACTGGCGCCCAGCTGCGCGCGGCTGGGCAGATCAGTGCCGATCTCGCCAGCGGCATGCCGATGCGGCGCCTGCTGCAGGGCGATGTCGGAGCCGGCAAGACGCTGGTGGCAGCGATGGCGGCCGCCGAAGCCGCCGCAGCAGGCTTCCAGTCCGCGTTCATGGCGCCCACCGAAGTGCTGGCCCGCCAGCAGTTCGAGACGCTTGACGCCCTGCTTTCCCCAATCGGCTATGCCGTCGCTGCACTGTCCGGCCGCGACCGGGGCAGTGCGCGCGAAGGCATCTTGCTGGGCCTGGCTGACGGCTCCATCCCGATTGTCACCGGCACGCACGCGCTGTTCCAGGAAGCCGTCAGCTTCCGCAATCTTGGGCTGATCATCGTCGACGAGCAGCACCGCTTCGGCGTTTCTGACCGGATGCGCCTGGCCAACAAATCCGACAGCCCGCACATGCTGGTGATGAGTGCCACACCGATCCCCCGCACACTGGCACAGGCCGTCCACGGCGATCTCGATGTCTCCATCCTCGATGAAAAACCACCCGGCCGGAAACCGGTCGAAACACGCGCCATTCCGGACACGCGCATCGAGGAAGTGGTGGAAGCCGTCGGCCGCGCGCTGAAGCGCGGCGAGCGTGCCTTCTGGGTCTGTCCCCGTGTGGATGCAGAGGAAGATGACTCCTCCGCCGTTGCCCGGCAGGCCGCGCTGCAGAATGAGCTGCGCATCCGCGTCGGGCTTGTCCACGGCCGTCTGAAACCTTCCGAGAAGGATACCGCGCTCGAGGATTTCCGGACCGGCAAGACACGGGTGCTGGTCGCCACTACGGTCATCGAAGTCGGAGTCGATGTGCCGGAAGCCACCATCATGGTCATCGAACGCGCTGAAGGCTTCGGCCTCGCCCAGCTGCACCAGTTGCGCGGCCGGGTCGGCCGCAGCGACCGGCCCGCCTTCTGCCTGCTGCTCTACCGGCCCCCTTTGGGGGAGACTGCGCGCGAACGGCTCGACACTCTGCGGCGCACCGAAGACGGATTTGCCATCGCGGAAGCTGATTTCCGCCTGCGCGGCGCAGGTGATGTGCTTGGCGTGCGCCAGGCCGGACAGACAGAATACCGCATTCTCGATCCGTCGCGGCATGCCGCCTTACTGGAGATTTCAGCAAAGGATGCCGAAGCCGTCATCAACGCAGGCGCCGGCCTGAACAGCGCGCGCGCCAACGCGCTTCGGATCGTCCGTGAACTGCTGACCCCGCGCATCATGGCCGAGACCGACAGCACATCCTGATCATTTCCCGCTCACGGCCTCCTTCGGCGCCGGCGGAAAGTCCGGAATCACGAGGCCGCCAGAGAAGATCACCTTCGCCCCTTCCTCGACGGTCATGTCCATACGGATGACATCCTTCTCCGCGACATACAGCAGGAATCCTGAGGTCGGGTTCGGTGTCGTCGGCACAAAAACGCCAATATAGTCCGCCCCGAGACGATGCTTCATCTCACCTCTGGCCGCTCCGGCCACAAACCCGATCACCCAGCTTCCGGCCCGCGGATACTGGACCATCACCACTTCCTTGTACTGCCCGGCCGAATTGTTCTGGAATACGTCCCGGATCTGTTTGAACACGGAGTATACGCTGCGCACAACGGGCACGCGCGTCAGAATGCGGTCTGTCAGCGAGACAAAATAGCTTCCGAGGTAATTTGTCGCCACGGCGCCAAGCAAGGTCAGGAAGAGAATCAGGATGATCAGGCCGAACCCCGGCACGGCAAAGTCGAGATAGGTCTCGGGCCTCAGTGCCGCCGGGATCAGCGGCACGACACGGCTGTCAATCAGCTTGATCAGGAAATCGAGGATGATGAATGTCGCCACCACCGGCAAGGCGATCAGCATGCCCGCCACAAAACGCTCGCGCAGCCAGGCGAACAGGGTCTGTTTCACGGGCGGCGGGGCTACGCCCAGCGGATCCTCAGGCAGCTTGTTCTCGCTCATTCCCTCTGCTTCCCGGCCTGCCGCCTTACTCAGCGTTACCGCTTGGCGACTCCCTTCTTCCGCGCAATTGTGGCGAAGATGGGAACTGGAAACGAGATCGAAAAGCCCCTTGCGGACTGGGCGACTGCGCATTTTGGCGCAGACGCCGGCATACGGTCACTGAAGCGGCTTTCCGGTGGGGCCAGTCAGGAAACCTGGGCATTTGATGTCGCGGTAGGCGGCGCCACCGTCCCGCTGATCCTGCGCCGGGCACCAGGGGGCGCAGCTGCCGCGCGGGCCTCCGAGGCAGTGACGCTGGCCACCGAAGCGGTGCTGCTCAGCGCGGCGGGTAAGGCCGGTGTGCGGGTGCCGGAAGTGCTGTATGTCTCCCCACCGGGCAGCGCGCTGGGCGAGGCCTTCATCATGCGGCGCGTGTCCGGCGAAACACTCGGGCGCAAGATCCTGCGCGACGAGGAATACAGCCTCGCCCGCACGCGGCTGACGCGGGACTGCGGCGAAGCCCTCGCACGGATTCATGCCGTGCCCGCTTCGGGACTCAGCATGCTGCCCAACAGCCTCGGCGCGGACCAGATTGCCAAGTACGAAACCATCTATCGAAGCTTCAGCCTGCCGCGCCCAGTGCTGGAACTCGCCTTCGCCTGGCTGAAGGCGAATGCGCCTGCCCCAGCCGCTCCGGTGCTGGTGCATGGCGACTTCCGCCTCGGCAATCTGATCGTCGATGAGAACGGCCTTGGCGCCGTGCTGGACTGGGAACTCGCTCATATCGGCGATCCGCGCGAGGACATCGCCTGGCTGTGCGTGAACTCCTGGCGCTTCGGCCACAGCGAGAAGCGTGTCGGCGGCTTCGGCGACCTGCCGGACTTGCTGGACGCCTATGCCGCCGCTGGCGGCCAGCGCTTCACCCCCGCCGAGATCGACTGGTGGGAGATCATGGGCAGCCTGAAATGGGGCGTCATGTGCATGACCATGTATGGCGCCTACAAGACCGGAGCAGACCCCAGTGTCGAACGGGCCGCCATTGGCCGGCGGGTCTCGGAGAACGAAATCGACCTCATCAACCTGTTCGAAGGACTGGGCCGGCATGCATGATGCACCCTCCGCAAAAGAGCTGATCGAAGCGGTCAAGTCCTTCATCGACAGGACCGCCGCACCGCAGCTGACCGGTCACGCCGCGTTTCACGCCCGCGTCGCCTCGAATGCGCTCGCAACCGTCCTGCGCGAAATGGAGATCCGCCCCGAGGCCGAAGCCGCCGAGAAGGCCCGGCTCGAAGCGCTGCTCGGCACGAACGGCAAGACCGTGACCGAACTCAACCAGCTGCTGTGCGAGGAAATCCGCGCCGGCCGCATGGGCCTATCCACAGCCGGCCTCCTGGCGCATCTAAAATCGACCACAATTGCCCAATTGTCTGTCGACCAACCGGGCTATTCGGGATTAAAGACCGCGGCCCGCTGATACGGAAGCCCGCGCCTGATGAAACGATTCCTCCCCGTCATTCTCATCGCCGTTGTTCTCGTTGTCGCCATCGTTGCCGTTCTGTGGGCATCACGCCCGCGTGAGCCGGCCACGGTGGCGGCCCTGCCGGACTATGACTATTCCGTCCCCGGAAGCTGGGCCGTACGGCCGCAGACGCCGCCCCCCGCGGTCTGGGAGGGGGGCTGGGACATGGATGTCATGCTCCTCTCTGCCGGGCAAGCGATTGCCAGTGGCGCGGCTGATACCGGGGAGAAGCGCGTGATGGCAGCCACGAAGTCCCTCCGGGACATGTCAGAGGCTTTCCTTCCCATCGGCCCGGTCTATGCGCCCCTGCTGCGCGGCACTGATGTTCAGGCAGATACGGCCGCGGCATGGGCCGCCTACCTTGCTGATGACAACCGCGGCCGGGCCTTCATCATCGTCACCGACACCGCCCTGCCTCAGGCGCTGGTTGACACCCTGTCCGCCGATCCACTGCTGCGCGACCGGTTTGCCGGCGTCCTCGTCTTCGGCGAAACGCCGGAGAGTGCCGGACTTCCTCCGGATACGGACCATAAGCAGGTCTGTTCACGCCGTTATGAAAATGCTGGCGGCTGCACCCAGCCCGCAGAGCTGCGCCGGTCTGGCGGCGGCTACACGCTTTCGGGCGGCGATCCTCCCGGTGGTGAGCTGGTCAGCGGTTTCATAGCCTGGCTGCACGAAAATGCGTCCAAGCTTGCCGAACCGCTCGGCGATCTGGAAGAAGTCAAAATCGTAGACATTCAGACGGCCCCGGAAGGCCAATAGGCGTCAGCCCTTGGGCTGATTCTCCGGCGCCGCCAGACGGAACGGCTCCAGCGCCCGGCTCGCCGCATCCAGCGCCACCAGCCTTGGGAAAGCCGAAAGGTCCACATTGAAACGCCGGGCATTCGCCATCTGCGGCACCAGCACGATTTCGGCAATCGTCGGCTCGGTCCCGAACAGGAAGGGGCCTTCCTGAATCTCGGCCGCCATCGTCTCCAGCGCCGCGAAGCCGCGCAGGATCCAGTCATGATACCAGCGGTTCACGGCGGCCTCATCCGCCCCGAAATCCCGGCGCAGCATGGCCAGCGGGCTGAGATTGTTCAGCGGGTGGATGTCACAGGCAATGATATCGGCAAAGGCTCGTGCCTGCAGGCGCCTCCACGGGTCTTTGGGAAGAAGGGCCGGTCCTGGCAGGGTTTCGTCGATCCACTCGATGATGGCCATCGACTGTCCGGAAATGTGTCCGTCCACCTCGATCGCGGGAATGCGCATCTGCGGATTGACTGCCCGGTAGGCGTCCGAGAGCTGCTCATCCGTCCCCGGAAGGATATTTACCGGCATACGTTCATAGGCCACGCCCTTCAGGTTCAGCGCAATCCGCACCCGGTAGGCTGCGGAAGACCGCCAGTAGTCATACAGCCGGATCATGCCAGTTCCTCCAGTTCGAGTATCCTCAGCAGCGCCTCGCGCGCTGTCCGGCATTCGTCCGCAAAGGCCGGATCGGCCAGGTCCGCCGGCGACAGCCGGTCCCGGTAGGTCGCACGTACGGCCGCCTGCAAGGCGTCAATACGGTCCTCGTCCAGCAGCACGCCCTGATGGCAGGCGTCGATCTGCTCCGGCGTTAGGACCACGCGCAGGCGCAGGCAAGCCGGTCCGCCGCCATTGCGCATCGACTGGCGCACATCCACGAAGTCGACACGCCCGATCGGGCCATTGGCCTTCACCAGCCGCTCGCAATAGGTCCGCGTTGAGCCGGTCTCCTGCGTTTCGAGGGGCGCGATCAGCACAAGCCGGTCCTCCCCCGGCAGCTGAAGCAGCTGCGAATTGAACAGGTAAGAGGAAATTGCATCCTTCAGCGGCACTTCTGAGTCCGGCACCATCACCGGCTGCAGCGCAAACCGCCCACCGGCAGCCCGCCGCAAGGCGTCCAGTGTTCCGGCCGTATCCTCGAAGGCATGTTCATGGAAAAACAATGTATCGACCGCGCCGACACACACGACATCGTTGTGAAAGGCGCCCGCCTCGATCGCGCGGCGCGCCTGACGGGCAAACACCGTCCTGGCAGCGTCCAGCCCATGTGCGCGTGCAATCGACTCCGAGGCGAGTCGTGTCTGCCGCGCCGGAAAGCCCACAGTGGATTCTCCGGCTTCCCGTCCGTATACGAACAGCTCCACACCTGGCGACCCATGCGCGGCACACAGGCGCACATGATTGGCGGCGCCTTCATCGGCAAAGTCGGTATGCTCCGGCAAGGCCGCATGCACGGCAAAATGCGCCTCGCTCCGGAAGATGGAAACCAGCAAGGCCGTCGTGTCAGGATGCTCCCGGCTGCGGTGCAGCATGGTCGAAAGGTTCGCCGCTGTCATGTGGACCCGGCCATCTGCCGTATCCGCAGATGGCGATACGGTAGCCGCATTGGCCGTCCACATGCTGCTCGCCGAATAGGCCGCCTTCAGCAGCCGCGGCGCAGTGCGGGCTGCCGCTTCGATCATCTGCGCGTCGCTGCCCCCGAAGCCGGCGGCCGCCAGCAGGTCGAAATTCGGCCGCGGCAGCGGCGGCAACACGCCTTGCACCAGTCCGGCACGGACAAGACGCCGCATCTTTTCCAGCCCCTGCACGGCGGCTTCACGCGGGTTCGACACATCCCCGGCATTCTTCGCGCTGGCGAGATTGCCGTCCGAGAGGCCGCCATAATTATGGCTCGGCCCGATCAGCCCGTCGAAATTGACTTCCCGCGCAAGGTTCATGCCCGGGCCTCGACAATCCAGGCTGCGGATTTCAGAAGGGTGCGCCCTGTGTCTCGGGTCAGGTCGCGGATCCGCGCCACCAGCGCCGCCTTCACCGCAGCGGCATCTGTGCCCTGCTCCGCCATCGCCCGCGCCAGGGGGCCGATCTCCATCATGAAGCCGGCCGTTTCTTCTGCATTGCCGCCCGGCAGTTCCAGCAGGCCCTCCCAAGGCGTGATGCGCACCCCGGACCATCCGCTGTCTGACAGTATTTGCGTTACGAGGCCCGGATCGGCAAAAGCAAACGGTCCCGGCGTTCCGGGCGGCAGCGGCGCCGGCATTTCCTTCAGGAAGCCGGCCGCGGCCATCAGCGGCAACAGCGCCCATTCATTCACGCTCAGCGGCTGCCAGCAGGCAAACGCCAGACGTCCGCCCGCTGTCATCCCGGCCCGGATGTTCCGGAACGCCTCTGCGGGCTCGGCAAAGAACATCACCCCGAAGCGTGAAACGGCCAGCTGCACGGGTATGGCAGGTTTCCAGACCGAGGCGTCGGCCAGGTCGAAGTCCGCCGCGGCGCCTAGCGCTCCGGCCCGCTGGCGTGCCAGCTCCACCAGCGGCGCCGAAATATCCACGCCCGTCACCTTCGCCCCCGCACGCGCCAGCATCAGGCTCAGCGCACCGGCGCCACACCCGATATCAGCCGCCACTTCGCCGGGCTGCGGACGGGCCGCCTCCATCACCGCCACGGCAAATGGGCGCAGCATCGCGTCGAGACGCTCGGCATCGCGGACCCATTTCTGCCCGGCCGGGCCATTCCAGTAGTCAATCTGAGCTGTATTATCCATCAGGGCCTCTCAGGACGGAAATCCGGGTGCGGACAGGCGCACGGCCTTTTGGGCCAGCTGGCTCGCCTGCGGCCAGGCACAATAGTCCGCCGCATAGTACGCCCCCGGACGGAAATTGCCCGAAAGGCCGGGCCCGCCAAACGGCATTGCGCCACTCGCGCCCACAGTCGGACGGTTACGGTTCAGCACGCCCGCCCGCAGGCGCGCATAGGCCGTCTCCCAGCGCGCATCATCGTCGCAGACCAGCCCGCCTGACAGGCCATACTTCGTGGCGTTTGCCTTCCCGATTGCCGCCTCGAACGTCTTTACACGGAACACCTGAATCAGTGGCCCGAACAGCTCCTCGTCCGGCACATCCTCCGCTGCCGTGACATCGATCACGCCGGGGCTGACAAATCCGCCGCCGCGATCCAGCCCCGCCAGCGGCAGCAAAGGCTTCGCCCCATGCCCGAGGATTGCGCCCTGAAAGGCGAGGGCCTGCTGGCGCGCGCGCTCGGAGACCAGTGGTCCCATGAAGATGTCCGGCTCGTTCCAGGCACCAATCTTCAGCGCCTTGGCGCGGGCGATGATGGCCTCCACGACCGCATCGCCGAACTTGCCCTCGGGCAGGATCACACGCCGCGCGCAGGAGCATCGCTGCCCGGTCGTCAGGTAGGCCGACTGCGCGGCTATGTCTGCTGCCGCTTCCACATCCGCGGGGTCCCAGATGATCAGCGGATTGTTGCCACCCATCTCCAGCGCCAGGATCACATCGGGGCGTCCGGCGAAATGCCGGTGGAAGAACACACCCGTGGCGGCAGAACCCGTGAACAGCAGGCCATTGATGTCCTGATCGATCAACGCTCCGCCTGCCTCGCGCCCCCCCTGCACGATATTGAAACATCCTGGCGGCAGGCCGGCCGCCTCGAAACAGTCCGCCATCAGGGCCGCCACGCCGGGGGCCAGCTCCGATGGCTTGAACACGCAGGTATTGCCCGCCAGCAGCGCCGGCACGATATGCCCGTTCGGCAGGTGGCCCGGAAAGTTGAACGGTCCGAACACCGCCATCACGCCATGGGGCCGGTGCGTCAGGCGGGAAGCGCCGAATGCCGCGCTTTCCGCTTTCTCGCCGGCGCGCTCCTTCTGTGCCGAAACCGAGACGGCGATCTTCGCCTTCATGGTGGCGGCTTCACCCTGCGCATCCCACAGTGCCTTGCCCATGTCGCGGCTGATCGTTTCGGCAATCCGGTCTGCCCGCCGGCCGATTTCCTCTGCATAGCGTTCGAGAACAGCCGTGCGCGCGGCCTGCGGTGTCCGCGACCAGCCTTCAAAGGCCCGCCGCGCTGAGGCTACGGCTTCGGCAACATCCCGTCCGTCTGCAGAGGATCCCTCCCAGGACACGCTCCCTGTGGCCGGGCAGGTCTTGGTAAAGGCCGGCCCGCGGCCGGCCCGCCAGCGGCCATCGATATACACGCCGTCTGCCATCACTTGCTCCGCATCCACACGCGTCCCAGCGCGCCGGGTTTCAGCTTCAGCGCGTCCAGCACATCGGCCGGCACAACCAGCCCGGACTCCTCCCGGCGCACGAACCGGCCCAGCGTCACCCGGAAGTCCGGCAGGCGGTTGCTCGACAGCAGGCCCTGGCGTGCCTCGCCATCGCTGCCAGTGTCACCCACCTCCAGCGTCACCATCCGGCTTTCCTGTATCGTGCGGATATGCCGGCGCTGCGCTGCCACCAGCGGGCCCCCATCGAAAATGTCCACCGTGCGGTCGAACTCGAACCCTTCCCATTGCAGCAACTTGTAGGCACCCACGCCATCCGAATGGCAGCGGCCGATCACTTCCCGCGCCTCTGGTGGCAACAGGTCCACATAGATAGGATACTTCGGCATCAGGTCGCAGATGAACTGGTTGTCCGTCGTCGCCGACAGGCGGTCGGCCTCGGCAAAGTCCATGCGGAAGAAATGCCGCCCCAGGCATTCCCAGAACGGCGAAACGCCCTGGTCATCCACCACGCCGCGCAGTTCTGCCAGAACGCGGTCGCTGAAGCGTTCCGGCGCGGCCGCCATCAGAAGGTAGCGCGATTGTGCCGCCAGCCTTCCGGCACCGCCGCCACGATGGTCGGCCTTCAGAAACAGTGTGCCAACCTCCGTATACCCCACATATTCATTCGTCAGCACCAGTGCGTCCATGTCGAAGCGCAGGTTGCCGGCGGCATGGCTCGCCTGGGCCAGCGTGATGATGCGATAGTTGAAGAAGGGCTGATCGATCCCGGTGCCGGCCTTGACGGCCGAGCAGCCGACCACCTGCCCGCTCGGCACATGCTCCAGCATCATCAGGTATTTGCCGTACTGAAGGTTGCGCTGGCGGCCATGAAATGCCCGGTCGGATTTCGCCAGCCGCTCGGCCAGGATCGGCTCGTCCACCGGCAGACTGGTAAATCCGGGTCCGGACAATTCGGCGAGATGCATCAGCGCGTCGAGATCATCGGGCCGCGACGGGCGCATCACATATTGCGTCGCCATGTCAGCGCCCCATCAGGTCCTTGATCCGCAGGCCGTCCAGCCGCCCGTCCGCCAGCCGGTTCAGGATCAGCGCCGACAGCAGCGCGCGCTCGGGAAAGCTTTCGGCAATCACGAATTCCTCGTTCGAGTGAATCCGCCCGCCGCGCACACCCAGCGTGTCGACATTCGGCACGCCGGCCGCGAAGATATTGTTACCCTCGCACACCCCGCCCGTATCGATGAATTCGAGGTCCAGCCCGATGGCGCGGCCGGTGGCGTGCACGGCATCGAACAGGGCCTGCTGCGCGGCATTGCGCGGCTTCGGCGGGCGGTAGAATCCGCCATGCAGGTGCCCGTGGATACCGTCCCGCGCCGTTGCCCGTTCGAACAGCCGTCGCACCTGCTGCGTGGCCCAGTCTGCGGCCTGCTGGTCCGGCGCGCGCGCCCCGAACCGCACGATGGCGAGGTCGGGCACGATGTTCACCGGCGCGCCCCCATCGATCGAGCCGACATTGAACGTGACGCCTTCGAACTGGTTGTTCAGCGCCTCAAGGCCCAGCACCAGCTCGGCCGCCGCCTCAATGGCGCTGCGGCCATCTTCCTTGGCCCGGCCGGCATGCGCGGCCCTGCCGTGCAGCACGATGTCGAACACCGCTGAGCCCTTGCGCCCGCCAGACATCGCGCCGGTCTCCATCGCGGGCTCGTAGGTCATGCCGATCAGCGCCCCGGAAGAGGCGGCCCGGTGCAACGCGGCGGCACTGGTGAAGTTGCCGATCTCCTCATCCGGCGTCAGCACGATCCGGTAGCCGAGCCGGTCGCGCATCGGACCGGCCTCGAAGGCTTTCAGCGCCTCCAGCATCACGCACAGTCCGCCCTTCATGTCTGCCATGCCGGGGCCGTTGATGCGGCCATCGCCGAGATCGGTCACCGTCTCGAACACGCCGGGGGCAAACACCGTGTCATAGTGGCCGGACATCACCACCTGAACCGGCGCATCCGGCCGCCCGGTGATCTCGACCACAGGCCCGGTATGCGCCTCGGTCACCTTGCCGTCCGGCCCGACGGTCTCGAAGGCGCCGCCTTCCGCGAACCGGATGTCGGCCTGCAGGTCCGAGAAGGCCTCCGCCAGTTTCGGCGCGAAGCTGTTCAGCCCGGCCGTATTGTTGCTGCCGGTATTGTGGGCCGACCAGGCACGGGTGCGCGCCAGCATGGCCGGGGCAGCCGCATACAGGCGCTCGCGCGCGGCCTCGTCATCAGGCGTCAGAATGGACAGTTCGCTCATAGGCCCTTGGTTTCACAGCTGGAACCGGGCGGCAAGCCTTGGCCCGGGTCACCGCCGGAACAAAAACGGCCCGGCGGTCTGCCGGGCCGTCTGATCAGAGAGGCGAAACTGCCTTACTGGACGATGATCGTCACTTCCGAGCGGCGGTTCAGCGACTCGCGGACACCGTCAGCGGTGGCCTTGGCCAGTGCCGATTCGCCCTTGCCGTCCTTCGTGATGATCGAGGCCGGGATGCCGCGCTGCTGCAGGGCATTGGCCACGACGTCCGCACGGCGGAGCGACAGGCGATCGTTGTAGGCCGGGGCGCCCGACGTGTCGGTATGGCCGACGATCGTCACCGAGGCCGGGGCGCAGCCCGTGCCGGCGGCGATGTTGGCGACAGCCTGATCGATCACCGCAGAGGCCTGGCTGGTCAGATCCGAGCGATCCCACTCGAAGTAGACCACGAACTCCTGGTTGAGGGCCGAGCACTGCTGCACCACTTCCTGCACCTCTTCCACCGGCGGCGGCGGAGGCGGAGGCGGAGGCGGAGGCGGCGGGGGCGGCGGGGGCGGCGGGGGCGACTGCACCACCGGCGGCGGCGGGGTCACGCCGAAGGCGTAACGCAGGCCGAGGGTCGCTGTGTGATCCGTGTACTGGCCGTCATACTTGATGCCGCCATGCACACCATCGAAGCTCAGGTCGTCGGTCGAGAAATACTTGTAGCCGACGTCCATCGTCAGGCGGTCAGACAGCACGAAACCGATGCCGAGCAGGCCCTGGTAGGCCAGAGCGGTCGACTTGTCGGAGAAGCCGTTGCGGGCGTTCAGGTTCGGGGCCGTGCCCGAGGTCCGGTTGGTTGCCTTGGCATCCACGCGCGCGCCACCGACACCCACGCCGATATAGGGGCGGATCGTGCCATCCCGGTTGAAGTCATAGATCCCGTTGATCATCAGATCCATGACGTTGACATATCCGTTCGGGTTCACCGTCGAGCCCGGGATCGTCCCGTTGATCGCGTTGCCGACTTCGAGGTCGCCGCCGCGCATGCCGAGAGCGCCTTCAAAGCGCAGGCCGTTGGCAAAGCCATAGCCGAGGCCGACCGCGCCGCCGATCAGTTCAGAGGCATCCGAGTCGCCCGCGATCGAGCCTGCCGCGTTCGCCACCGCCGGATCGTGGTCCAGCTTGCCGTCGAACGTGTACTGGAGGTCGGTACGGCCGTACCAGCCTTCCGCATTTGCAGTGAGACCGGCAGACGCAAATGCGGCTGCGGCGGTCGCGCACAACAGAGTTTTCTTCATACTCAATCCCCTTTTGTGTGCCGAAAGGACGGGATTGTCCTCGGCCGCAGGTTCATACGGATTACACCGCATACTGCGGTGTTAATGCGTTTTTCCGGATTCCGCGAGCGAAATCCCCGGAGGAATCGCCGGATTTCGTGGAATTTTCCGGCTACCGCGGCCCTTTTGCAACACGTCCGGAAGGGCGTCAAACCAAGCTTTGTTAACACTCTGAAGGGTTTGCCCCTGACAGGCGAAACCTGAAACATATCAGGGGGAGATGGTACCGCCTCCCCGGTTTGAACGGGGGACCTCTAGATCCACAATCTAGCGCTCTAACCAACTGAGCTAAGGCGGCAACCGCCCGCGGGACATACAGTCTGCGGAGATGTCATTCAAGCCGGGGAAGTCTGGAAACCGCCCCTCCCCGGCGAGGCCGGAATCAGACCTTCACGACCTGGTCGAACTCGAGGTCCACCGGCGTGCCGCGCCCGAAGATCGACACCGTGACCTTCAGGCGGCCATGCGCCTCGTCGATCTCCTCGACCGCGCCCTCGAACCCCTGGAACGGGCCATCGTTGACCTGCACCTGCTCGCCGATCTCGAACGACACCTTGGGCCGCGGACGCTCCGCTGCCGTGTCGGTGGTCTTGCCGAGGATGCGGTCGACTTCGCGCTGGCGCACCGGCAGGGGCTTCTTGCCGCCTTCGGCGCCGAGGAAGCCCGAGACTTTCGGGGTGTCCTTGACGAGGTGGTAGATGTCATCTGTCAGCTGCGCCTTCATCAGCACATAGCCGGGGAAATAGCGCTTCTCGACGGTTTTTTTCTTGCCGCGGGCAACTTCGACCACCTCTTCGGTCGGCACCTCGATCTCCTCAATGAGGTGGGTCAGGCCCTTCCGCTCCGCCTGCTCGCGGATGGTGGCCGCGACCTTCTTCTCGAAGTTCGAGTAGGCATGGACGATATACCACTTGGCTTCTGGCATGGGCCGGGCGCGCTCCTGCAGGTCTGGATTCGGGGCCGGCGTCATCACGCGCCCCGGACGAAATTCACGAAAAGGGTTATGACCGTGTCGGTCAGGAAAAGGAAGATTGCGATCAGGATCGACATGATGATCACGAAGATTGTCGCCTGGATGGTCTCTTGACGTGTCGTCCACGTCACCTTGTTGCCCTCTGCCCGCACCTGGGACAGGAACGTAAGGGGTCCGACCCGTTTTTTCTTTTCCTTCGGCACCTGCGGCGCCTTGCTGGGCTTTTCGGCCATGCGTTCGACTCTTTGTTGAAAGGCGGGGCGATACCCCGTTTAGGGCCCGGCGTCCACGGCAAAACTGCACCGGCAACAGCCTCTCCGGCCAATGTGGGCCCGCTGCTGCCCCCGGACAAGCCCGGAAAAACGGGCCCGTCCGGTCACTCCCGCACCAGCGCCCTGTAGGCGTGCCAGCTGGCCATGCCGATCACGGGAAAGACGATGGCCAGGCCAAGGAAGGCCAGCAGGATACCAGACAGGGTCAGCGTAACGATCAGCATGGCCCACAGCAGCATCGGCAAGAGGTTGCGGCTGACCGCCCGCACGCTGGTCGCCAGCGCCATGAACACAGTGTAGCGGCGGTCCAGCAGCATCGGCGCGGCCACCACGGCCAGCGCATAATTGCAGAAGGCCACCGCCCCGCCGGTCGCCAGCCCGGTCAGGATCATGGCCTGACCGGCCGGGTCGAGCAGCACGAAGTTCAGGAAATCCGACCGGTCGCGCAGGATACGCCAGGTCGACAGGGCGTAGATCACCTGCGCCATGCGGGTCCAAAGGAAATAGACGAACACCAGCAGCAGGCCGAGGATCAGCTGTTCCCGGTGGGCGGCATCGCGCACCCAGAACACTTCTCCTGGCCCTGGCTTGCGCCCGGCCGCCAGCGCCCGCGACGCCGCATACAGCCCCATCCCGAGCATGGGCCCGACCAGCAGGAAGCCGCCGAGCATGACATAGAACCAGCTGGCCGATCCTGTCGACCAGAGCCACCAGAAGATGCCGGCGCTGACGGCCGCAAGGATCAGCCCATACACAAATGCCGTCACAGGAATGGCGCAGAAGTCCCGCCACCCGGCCGCCAGCCAGAGGATAGGAGCCCTCAGCGGGATCGTATTGATCTCCGGCAGGCGCATGGGCGCAGCCGGTCTGTCTGCTTCGTCCAATGTCTCCTCCCGGCATATCTGCCGACTGCCGGATCATGCGCGGCAAAACGGGGCGCGGCACCTTCGTAAAACTACTTAATGCCGCAGGTCCTGCCCGCCGCATCAGCCTTGCGCGGTGCCGAACGGTGTGGCGTGCTGTTGCCAGAAGACGGAGGCGCAGATGGATTTCGAACTCGAGGAAGATCACCGGATGCTGCGCGATCTCGTCCAGCGGTTCGTGCGTGAGGAGGTTATCCCGCTGGAGCAGGCCGTTCTGGCACGCGAGGCGGCCGGCCAGGGCGCCTACCTGACGGCAGAGGAAAAGGCCCGGCTCGACCGGGTGTCGAAGGAGATGGGACTGTGGAGCCTCGACGCCCCCGAGGAAGTCGGCGGCCTCGGCCTGCCGCATGTCGCGCTGGTCGCGGTCAACGAGGCCCTCGGCTCGTCCGCAGCCACCTATACGCTGCCGCCGGATTCCCCGAACCTCCGTATGCTGATGGCGACGGTGAACGAGCGCCAGAAGGAAGCTTACCTCGCCCCGTATGCACGCGGCGAGACGGTCTCGGCCATCGGCATCTCCGAGCCGGGCGCCGGCGCCGACCCTGCGGCCATGAAGACCCATGCCATGCGCGATGGCGAGGATTGGGTCATCAACGGCCGCAAGATCTGGATCACACGCGCCGCCGAAGCGGACTTTACCATCCTGATGGCGATCACTGACAAGGCAAAAGGCGCGCGGGGCGGCATGTCGGCTTTCCTGATCGACAAGGGCACGCCGGGTTTCAACGTGCTGCGGCGCATCCCGATGCTCGGTGGCGAGTTCACCTATGAGGTGGCGCTGGAAGACTGCCGCGTGCCGGGCTGGAAACTGCTCGGCAAGGAGGGCGACGGCTTCGGGCCGATGCAGTTGCGCCTCGGCACGCGGCGCATGGAAATGGCGGCCTGGTGCATCGGCGCAGCCCAGCGCGCGCTCGACATGATGCGCGAATATGCGCCCCAGCGGCGCACCTTCGGTGCCAGGCTTTCGGAGCGCCAGGCGATCCAGTGGTGGGTCGCCGATGCCGCGACGAAGATTCATGCTGCCCGGCTGATGGCGTATGACTGCGCCTGGAAGATTGATCAGGGTAAGGATGTACGCACCGAGATTTCGATGACCAAGGTCTACGCCACCGAGATGGCCACCGAAGTGATCGACCATGCCATGCAGACCTTCGGGGCCATGGGCATGACGAAAGAGATGCCGCTGCACCTGATGGCCGGCCGTATACGGAACATGCGCATCTATGATGGCCCGAGCGAGGTGCACCGTATGGTGATCGCAAGAAACCTGATGGATACGCGGGGCTGAACCCTTCAGGCCCCGAAATGCCGCGCCGGCAGGCCCGCCACATCGACATTGATCGCGAACAGGCTGCCCGACAGCGGGCGGGCGTCAAGCTGCGGGAAGCTCAGGCCGTGCCGGGCGGTGGTGATGAACAGCGTGCGCAGCCCATCGCCGCCAAACGTGCAGCCGGTCGGCAGCGGCGCGGCCAGCACGATCACCTGATCGACCTGCCCGTCCGGCCGGAACCGGACCACGCGCGACGCCCCGTGCAGGCACACCCACAGCCCGCCTTCGCTGTCCACCGCCGAGCCATAGGGCAGCCCGCCCAGGTCGTGTGTGAAGGCAAAGGTGCGCCGCCCGGTGATCGCGCCCGTGCCGGGGTCGTAGTCATGCGCCAGGATTTCGCATTCCGCGGTGTCGCAGGTGTAGAAGGTGCGTCCGTCCGGAGAGAACTCGAAGGTCCGCGCCGACAGCACCGAGGGCAGCCGCAGCGGGCTGATCGTCCGGTCCGGGGCATAGCGGTAATAGGCCCCGGTCGGCTCGCGGCCCTGATCTTCCTCGGTCGCAAACCAGAAGGTGCCATCCGGGGCGATGCCGCCATCACCGGTGCGGTTGGTTTCCGGTTCGCCATCGATGCCCCGGATGCGCTCGTAAAGCTCCACCGCAGGGTCGAACACGCCGATCTCCCGGTCCGCGGCCATCAGGATCAGCCCGCCCCACAGGGCAATGCGGCTCGCGCGCACCGGCAGCTCATAGCGCCGGGTATTCCCGGTGGTGGGATTGTAGCGGTGCAGTTTCGCCCGCTTCTGGTCGACCCACCACAGGCGGCCTTCCTGCGGGTTCCACACCGGCGACTGGCCGATGAGGCATCCGGTCGGGGCAACGCATTCCGGTGTGATGATCATGGCCCGGCCTTAATCCCCGCCGAGCAGTCCGGCAAGATCGGCCAGTTCGAACAGGCCGTCCTGCAAGGCCTCGATGGCCGAGGCTTCTTCGACATCGGCACCCAATGTCTCCAGCGCCAGGCCATAGGCCTCAAGCAGCGGCCCGTCGGCCACCAGCAGCACCTCGTCACCCGGATCGTAATGCGCGGCCACGTCCGCCCCGATCATCAGCCCGGCCAGTGCGGCCGCCTTGTTCTGTACCGTCAGCTGGCCCTGCCGGATGGCAGCCTCGACCGAAAAGACCGGCGCAGCCCGCCCGGCATCCAGCGCCCGCTCCAGCCAGTCGCGGAACACCGCCATGTCGAAGGCCTGCGGGGTGGCCGCATCTAGGGCCAGCGAGCCATGCGACAGCAGCAGGTCGCGCAGCTCGGCGGTGATCTCGGTGCAAAACCGGGTCAGGCGGCCAAGCTCCACCGTGCAGTGGCGGGTATGCTGCCCGGCAAGGCAGATCGCTCCGGCGGCATCGTCGCCAAGCCCGAACAGCAGCGTTTCCGCGCCGCAGGTCAGGTCGGCCGGGGCCGCCTGCGCAATCCACGGCACGAGGTGCAGGCCGCCGTGTTCCGTGATGTGGCCGGCCAGATGCGCCAGCTGCAGCGGCGCGCTCAGCAGCGGCGCGTGCGCCGCCATTGCCCCGCAGCCGATCACCGGCACCTCCGGCGCCGCCCCCAGCCATTCCGTGAGATGAAAGCCCAGCCGCTTCGCCCACATGCCGGGGGCTGGCCCGCACTCTTCCCGCGCATGGAAGGCGGACAGGATCTCCCCCTCGGCGTCAAACGCCCAGGCGCGGATATGCGACCCGTTCCATTCGCACCCGATCAGCGCCAGTTCGTCCGTCATACCTTCACCGTGCCAGGCCCGTGCCTGGCGATTCTCAAATGCCCGGCCCAGCCTCCCGTGTCCCAGCCCGGCAGGGGTGTCAATCAGGGCCGGCACCCGCGGGCATGCCTTGCAGCTGGCCCGGCGGCACGGCAAGACGGGCAGCAGCTGCAAGGAACCCCCGGATGACCCAGCCGAAAGATCGCACCGCCGAGGCCGCTGCCGCCTTCGGGGAGCTTGCCCGCATCATGGCGCGCCTGCGCGATCCCGGAAACGGCTGCCCGTGGGATCTCGCACAGGATTTCTCCACGATTGCCCCCTATACGATCGAGGAGGCCTATGAAGTGGCCGACGCGATCGAGCGCGGCGACCGGGCCGACCTGCGCGAGGAACTCGGCGACCTGCTGTTCCAGGTGATGTTCCACAGCCGCATGGCCGAGGAGGAAGGCAGCTTCGCCCTCGCCGATGTCGTGCACGCGATCAATGACAAGATGATCCGCCGGCATCCTCACGTCTTCGGCGAGAAAGACGAACGCTCCGCCCACGAACAGACCCTCGCCTGGGAAGTGATGAAAGCGGCCGAACGCGCCGGTAAGGCCCGGCCTGGTGCGCCGCCCAGCGCGCTCGATGGCGTCGCCCTCTCCCTGCCCGCCCTGCTGCGGGCGGAAAAGCTGCAGAAACGCGCGGCCCGCACCGGCTTCGACTGGACGGAAACGGCACCCATCTTCGACAAGCTGGAAGAGGAGACCGGTGAACTGAAAGCCGCCATCGCCGGCGGGCGTACCTCTGACATCGAGGACGAGATGGGCGACCTGCTTTTCGTCGCTGCCAACCTCGCCCGCCGCCTCGGCATCGACCCGGAACAGGCCCTGCGCAAGGCGAATGCCAAGTTCGAGCGCCGCTTCCGCGCGATGGAAGCCGCCGCCGCCGCCGAAGGCATCGACTTTTCAGCCCTGTCCCTCGACGCGCAGGAGGCTTACTGGCAGCGCGTCAAACAGGCCGAGCGGAGCAGCTGAGGCCCCATGGCCGCCGGGCCCGGCGACGCCGGCTTATGCAACATCTGCGCGGGAAAAATCCCGGTTCTTTCAGCACGGTGTGAGAATTCCACAGGAACTTGCGCCCCCCGGTCCGGGCCGTGCGATACTCTGCCC
>JBKBJF010000030.1:0-22361 GCA_046293935.1 Hyphomonas sp. | reverse complement strand
CAGGTCGCTGAGCGCGCCGGCCGTAATGCGGCCCGGCTTGAAGCCTTTCGGGCCGGCGGCAGCTTCCTTGCCGGTCAGCAGGTCATGCAGACGGGCATAGGTGTTGCGCTCGAGGATCGACTGCTCGTCTTCCTTGTCTTCCTGGAGCTGTTCGATCTGCTCGCGCTCGATCTGCAGCGCGCGCTGGTCCTTGTCGATGCCGTGCCGGTTGAAGATGCGGACATCCACAACCGTACCGGAATCGCCCGGCGGCACCCGTAGCGAGGTGTCGCGCACATCGGATGCCTTTTCACCGAAGATGGCGCGCAGGAGTTTTTCCTCCGGCGTCATCGGGCTTTCCCCCTTCGGTGTCACCTTGCCGACGAGAATGTCGCCCGCCTTCACTTCGGCGCCCACGGCCACGATGCCGGCTTCATCGAGGTTGCGCAGGGCTTCCTCACCGACGTTCGGAATGTCGCGGGTGATCTCTTCCGGGCCGAGCTTGGTGTCGCGGGCGGCCACCTCGAACTCCTCGATATGGATCGAGGTGAACACGTCGTCCTTCACAATCCGCTCGGAGATCAGGATCGAGTCTTCAAAGTTGTAGCCGTTCCAGGGCATGAACGCCACAAGCACGTTACGGCCGAGCGCCAGCTCGCCAAGATCCGTAGACGGACCATCCGCGATGATATCACCCTTCGCGACCACATCACCGACTTTCACGATCGGGCGCTGGTTGATGCACGAGTTCTGGTTCGAGCGGCGGAACTTCGCGAGACGGTAGATATCGACACCCGATTTCGAGCCTTCCAGCTCGTCGGTGGCGCGCACCACGATCCGAAGCGCGTCGACCTGCTCCACCACGCCGGCCCGGCGGGCTACGATGGCGGCGCGGCTGTCGCGGGCGACAACGGCTTCCATGCCGGTACCGACGAACGGCGCTTCCGACTGGATCAGCGGCACGGCCTGGCGCTGCATGTTCGAGCCCATCAACGCACGGTTGGCGTCATCATTCTCGAGGAAAGGGATCAGCGAAGCGGCGACAGAGACGACCTGCTTCGGCGAGACGTCCATATACTGGACCTCTTCCCGGGCCACCATCGTCGCTTCGCCGGCCACGCGGGCGTTCACGAACTCGTTGACGAGTTCGCCTTTCGCTGTCACCTGCGCGTTGGCCTGAGCGATCTTATAGATCGACTCCTCCATGGCCGAGAGATAGACGACCTCGTTTGTCAGCTTGCCCTTCACGACCTTGCGGTACGGGCTCTCAATGAAGCCGTACTTGTTCACGCGGGCATGTGTGGCGAGAGAGTTGATGAGGCCGATGTTCGGGCCTTCCGGGGTCTCGATCGGGCAGATCCGGCCATAATGTGTCGGGTGCACATCGCGCACCTCGAAGCCTGCCCGCTCGCGCGTCAGGCCGCCCGGCCCCAGGGCCGAGAGACGGCGCTTGTGGGTGATTTCCGAAAGCGGGTTGGTCTGATCCATGAACTGCGAGAGCTGAGAGGAGCCGAAGAACTCACGCACGGCAGCCACGACCGGCTTCGCATTGATCAGATCGTGCGGCATGACCGTATCGATATCGACAGCGCCCATGCGCTCCTTGATCGCACGCTCCATGCGCACGAGACCAATGCGGTAGTTGTTTTCCATCAGTTCACCGACCGAACGGACACGGCGGTTGCCGAGGTTGTCGATATCGTCGACTTCGCCCTTGCCGTCCTTCAGGTCGAGAATGACCTTCATCACACCAATGATGTCCTCATTGCGCAGCACGCGCATGTCGTCCGGCGCCGACTTGTAGTCACGCACCGCAACCGAGAGGCGCATGTTCATCTTCACGCGGCCGACGGCCGAGAGGTCATAGCGCTCGGCATCGAAGAACAGCTGGCTGAAAAGGGCTTCTGCAGCTTCCTGTGTCGGCGGCTCGCCCGGGCGCATCACGCGGTAGATATCGGAAAGTGCCTCGAAACGATTTTCGTTCTTGTCCGCCTTTAGCGTGTTGCGCAGCCAGGGACCGCGGCCCGCCGCGTCGATGTCGAGCACCTCGATCGTCTTGACGCCATAGTCGCGGATTTCAGCGATGCTCGCCTCTTCCAGCGCATCACCGGCCTCACCAAAGATCTCGCCGGTTTCCATGTTCACGACGTCGCGCGCCAGGAACTTGCCGATCAGCGCTTCCGACGGGACAAGGATCTCGTCCGTTCCGGCTTCGGCAATCCGCTTGGCTTTCAGCGCCGTGATCTTCTTGCCGGCCTCGGCAACGACCTTCTTGGTCTTCGCATCGATGAGATCGAAATCCGGCTTCACGCCGCGCCAGGCATCGGCACGGAAGCCGGTGATCCAACCCTTCTTGTCCATGCGGTAGATGGAGTGTGTGTAGAACAGGTCGAGTATCTGCTCGGTGTTGTAGCCGAGGGCATAGAGAATGGTGGTGGCCGGCAGCTTGCGCTTGCGGTCGATCCGGATGTTCAGGATGTCCTTCGCGTCAAACTCGAAGTCGAGCCAGGAACCACGATAAGGAATGATGCGGGCCGCGAACAGCAGCTTGCCAGAGGCATGCGTCTTGCCCTTGTCATGGTCGAAGAACACGCCTGGCGAACGGTGCATCTGCGAGACGATCACGCGCTCGGTGCCATTGACGACAAAGGTGCCCTTCTCGGTCATCAGCGGGATGTCGCCGAGATAGCACTCCTGTTCCTTGACTTCCTTGACGGAACGGGCGCCCGTCTCCTCATCGACATCGAAGACGACGAGCTGCAGGCGCACTTTCAGCGGCGCCTGATAGGTCAGGTCGCGCTGCATACACTCTTCAACGTCGAATTTCGGCGGCTCGAACTCGTAGGAAACATATTCAAGGGTTGCGCGCTCGGAAAAATCCGTGATCGGAAACACCGACTTGAAGACACCGCCGAGACCATCATCCGTGCGCTTCTCGCGCGGCGTGTTCATCTGCAGGAAGGCTTCGTAGGATTCGCGCTGGACCTCGATCAGGTTTGGCATTTCGATGGCTTCGGGAATTCGGCCGAAGCTTTTGCGGATACGTTTCTTTTCCGTGAAGGAGAGTGCCATCCCAAGTTCCCAGTTTTGCGGCGCCGCCTGCGGGAGCGGAACACCGGAGATTTAAACGCGAGCACGCGGCGGCCTCCGCAGGAGACCGCCGCGCGTAGCCTCTACAGGAGCCGCGCCTCGCGCGAACGCTGCCCCGTCATGCGCCCGAAGGCGGATTACTTCAGGTCGACCTTCGCGCCAGCGGCTTCGAATTTCTTCTTCATCGCTTCGGCATCGACTTTCGCAACGCCTTCCTTGACGGTCTTCGGGGCGCCTTCGACGAGGTCTTTGGCTTCCTTCAGGCCGAGCGAAGGAACGACTTCGCGGACCAGTTTGATGACTTCGATCTTCTTGGCGCCGCCATCGACGAGAACGACATCGAATTCGGTCTTCTCTTCAACGGCAGCGGCCGGAGCGGCTGCGCCGCCGACAGCAGCGACTGCAACGGGCGCAGCGGCCGAGACGCCCCATTTCTCTTCGAGCATCTTGGCAAGCTCAGCGGCTTCCAGAACGGTCAGAGCCGAGAGATCTTCGACAATCTTTTCAAGATTTGCCATGGTTTTGATTCCTGTTTGGTTCGGTTGTTGAGTTCAGTCTGATGCGAAAACGGGTGTCTTAGGCCGCGTCTTTCGACGCGTAGGCCGACACCACGCGGGCAAGCTGGCCAGCCGGCGCCTGCAGGACGCCCGCGATCTTAGTCGCCGGAGCCTGGATGAGGCCGATGAGCTTGCCACGCAGCTGGTCGAGAGAGGGCAGCTTCGCCAGGGCTTCGACACCTTTGGCATCGAGCACCTGCTCGCCCATCACCGCACCGATGATGACGAGCTTGGAATTTTCCTTCGCAAACTCGTCTGCTGCCTTTGCAGCCGACACCGGGTCCGGCGAATACGCGATCGCCACGGGACCCTGGAACAGGTCCTGTGCCTTGTCGCCGCCAACCCCGCCGAGGGCGATCTTCGCCAGGCGGTTCTTGACCACTTTGAAGTGCGCGCCGTCCTTGCGGAGCATGCCACGCAGCTTCGTCATTTCCGCGACGGTCAGACCGGTATAGTGGGTCACGATGACCACGCCCGACGTATCGAACACCCCTTTCAGGGTTTCGAGCGCCGCGCTTTTTCCAGCTTTATCCATTGCGGGTCTCCATTGAGGCGTCCGGACCATCCGGCCGCCCTAGGTGTTCGCCTTCCGCCTTGCGGCTTCCAGCGCCTGCCCAGGGATTGGCCTTTCCCGGCGAGCCTTCCCTGGAAAATCCAGGAAATTCCGAACCGTATCTACGCCTCACCCCGTCTGCATAGGTGGCCTTGCAGCCCTTGGCACCCCCTTGCGGGCATGGCCTATGGTCTCGGACAGGAAACGGGAGCTCTCCGAATGCACATCGGCGAACTCCCGTCAAGCGGGCGGCATTAACGCTTTTTCCACGTCGCCGCAACCCCCTGCCTGGCATTTTCTGCAGGCAGCAAAAACCCGGCATCCCTTCAGGAAATGCCGGGTTCAGGCTTTTTTATGCTGGCTGAGGCAGCTGACGGATCAGCCCTTGGCTTCGGCGAGGTCGATCTGCACCCCGCCGCCCATGGTGGACGAGAGCGAGATCTTGCGGATGAACGTGCCCTTTGCGCCCGACGGGCGGGCTTTGGCGAGAGCCGAGAGGAAGGCCGTGACGTTCTTCTCGATGTCAGCCTCGGAAAAAGAGGCCTTGCCGATACCGGCATGGACGATGCCCGCCTTCTCGACCTTGAACTCGATCGCGCCCCCTTTCGCGTCCTTGATGGCCTGCGTGACGTTCGGGGTCACGGTGCCGACCTTCGGATTGGGCATCAGGCCGCGCGGGCCGAGCACCTTACCAAGGCGGCCGACCAGACCCATCATGTCCGGCGTGGCGATGACGCGGTCGAAATCCATGAAGCCGCCATTGATCTTCTCGAACAGGTCGTCAGCGCCGACGATTTCCGCGCCGGCGGCGCGGGCCTCATCGGCCTTCTTGTCCTTGGCGAACACGGCGACGCGCACGTTCTTGCCGGTGCCGGCGGGCAGGCTTACGACGCTGCGGACCTGCTGGTCGGCATATTTCGGATCAACGCCGAGATTCACGGCGATCTCGATCGTCTCGTCGAACTTGGCTTTGGCGTTCGATTTCACGAGCTTGACAGCTTCGGCGATGGTGTAGGCCTTCGTCCGGTCAATCGTCTGCTCGATAGCGCGGGTGCGTTTTCCTTTGGCCATGGCGATCACTCCTCCACGCGAAGGCCCATCGCGCGGGCCGAGCCGGCGATGATCTTGGCAGCTGCGTCAAGGTCGTTTGCATTGAGGTCGTTCATCTTGACCTTCGCAATCTCGCGGACCTGGGCCATCGTGACCTTGCCGGTCGACTCATGGCCCGGCTTCTTGGCGCCGGAAGCCGGTTTCTTGCCAAGCTTCAGGCCGGCAGCCTTTTTCAGAAGCACCGAGGCTGGGGGTGTCTTGGTGACGAAGGTAAACGACTTGTCCTGATAGTATTCGATGACGACCGGGATCGGCAGACCTTCTTCCATGCCCTGGGTTCGGGCGTTGAAGGCCTTGCAGAATTCCATGATGTTGATGCCGCGCTGGCCGAGAGCGGGGCCCACCGGCGGCGACGGGTTGGCCTTGCCGGCCGGTATCTGGAGCTTGATCTGCCCCAGCAGTTTCTTAGCCATCTTGTCCTCACAACTTGGCGAAGGGGCGGTGGTCTTTCGATCCGCCCGGTTGATAACGAGGCTCCGCGGTACGGCTGGCGCCTCCCGCAGAAGCGGCGCGTATGGCTGAAAGCCCCCGCCCGGTCAAGCCAAGCGGATGAAAAAGCCCGGGCGGGCGGGCCGTCCGGGCTTGGGCCTGGTCAAGGGCCGGTCCTTACATCAGCGCATAGCCACGCGCATTGATATAGGTGCGCAGTTCCTGCGCCCGGCGGACGGGATCGGGGTGGGTCGACATGAATTCCGGCGGGCGCTGGCCCTTTGACTGCGCATCCATCAGCTCCCAGAGCCGCACGGACTGGCGCACATCATACCCGGCCTGGTGCATGTAATCGACACCAAGCTTGTCAGCCTGCAGCTCATGCTTGCGGCTGTAAGGCAGGATCACGCCGAACTGCAGCGCCGCGCCGCCCAGCGCACCGATGGCCGTTCCGTACTTGGACAGCTCATCCGACGTGGCAACCGCAATCTGCCCGGCCATCAGGCCGACCTGGGCAGCCGTCGACACCGACATCCGCTCGGCCGCATGCCGGCCGACGACGTGACCGGTTTCATGACCAAGGACCGAAGAAATCTGGTCGTCATTCTCGGTCAGTTCGGTGATGCCCCGATACACGCCCACCCGGTTGCCCGGCATCACGAAGGCATTGACATCATCGGTATCGAAGACAGCGACATCCCATTGGTCATTCGGGTTAACATGCCCGGCCTTTGCGGCGCCCTTGATCGTGCGGTCCCAGACATTCAGCACGCGGTTCTTCAGCTGGGTGTTCGAGGTCTGTGGCGTCTGCGCCTTCATGTCGGTCCAGGCCGCCGCCGCCATGCTGGCGATCTGGTCATCCCCGAAGAGCAGGAACTGGCTCTCGCCCGTCGCCATGTTTGTGGTGCAGCCGGAAAGGAACGGAAACACGCTGCCCGAGGCGAGGCCCATGATGATGCCACGGCGTGAAAGACGCACCCGAGGCGCATTGGCGAGCAATGCGCTGTCAAAGGTTTCTCCCAGAGTGAATGGCGCGGACATGGTGCCTGTCTCCTGTAACCGGATGAAGCAAAACCCTACCGCCTGCACTCGAAAATGCCAACGGGCCTTCCGGTCTGTCCGCTATCCTGAAAAGCGCGGCGTGAACCCGCGCTGAACGGATCAGGCGTCTGCCGCTTCGCCGGCCAGCACACGCGCCTGTTCCACCCAGCCCTCGCGGGTGATGCGGCCGGAGAAGCCCAGGTGCTCATCCACCCAGGCCACATTCTCCGGTGTCCATCCGGCGATCTGCTCGAAATGGAAGATGCCGAGATCGTGAAGCAGGTCGCGGATCTTGGGGCCGATGCCCCCGATCAGCGTGAGGTCATCAGCCCTGGCCATGATGGGTTTCTCCATCGGCTGCGGACGAACCGGCATGGGCGCCCTGGCCGCTTCAGCATCGGCGGCCTTATCTGCGGCTTCCAGCTGGCTGAGAATGTTTTCCGCAACCGACTTCGCTGGCGCGGCGGACGCAGCCTGCTCTGCGCCTGCTGCAGCCGCGGCGCCTTCGGCAGCCGCTTCAGCGTCCCCTTCAAAATAGGCCAGCCGGCCCTCCAGCTGGCGCACACGCCAACGCAGGCGTGCCAGCTCTTCCTCGACCGGCGAACCCGGCTCCACGGCAGCTAGCGCTGCGGCCGCCGAAATCGCGGGGGCCGGCCGGGGCACCGCAGCGAGTTCCGTCTGCAGCGCCTCGACGCGCGTGCGCAGGTATTTCACTTCCCAGTCGAGTTTCGCCGAATTGATGCCAGCCGTATCCGCCTGCGGCGCGGGCACCGCCGCCGGGAGCGCGCTGCGGGTTTTGGCGAGCTCAGACTCAAGATGCACGACCCGGCTCTCGAGATGCCGGTTGCGCCAGACGAGCGTATCCTCCACCTGGCCTTCCCGCGCCGCAGGCGAGGATGCCGGAGAGGCCGCCGCAGCCGCTCCGGAAGCGGCAGCTTTCAGGGCCTCGATCTCTGCCGACTTGCGCGCCAGCTCTGCGGTCAGCGACTCGACCTTGCGCAAAAGGATCGGATCGGCAGCCGGTGCGGAGGCTGCCTCCCCATTCTGCAACTTGCGGATCTGTGCGAACAGCTTTTCGAGTTCGTCTTTCGTATCGTTGAGTTCAAGCTTGGCAACATCGCGCTCGACCACTGCCTGACGCATCTTGCCGGACAACAGCATGCCGCGGATCGACCAGCCGAGCAGGAGCGCCACCGCACTGGCTGTGGCCGCCACGATCCACATATGCGTCATCAGCCAGGTCATTGTCCGCTTCGCTCCCGTACCGTGATTTTCAGCAGCTGATCTGCGTTTACTGCCGCGCCAGTGTCCATACCCTCGCCTGCACCAACGGAGCCATAGCCGATTGCAGCAAGGCGCGGGCGCTGCACACCGGTATGCGCCAGGAATTCGGCCAACTCTGCTGCCCGGCTTTCAGCCGCATCGCCACCTTCGGCTGTGATTTCGATGTCTGCCCCCGGCCCGCACTGGCGGGCTGCTTCCGCGATCTGGTCCAGTTCCTCTGCGCTTGACCGGTCAAACCCGGCACCGCCGCGTCCAGGTTTCAGTGCGCCAGAGGCCAGCACGGCATTGAGCCTGGCTTCGCAGGCTGCCCGCAGTTCCTCACCGTGTGCAGAGACCCGGCCTTCTGAAGGCATAGGCTCCGCCGCGATCATGTAGCGCCAGCGCCCGGCAGAGCGGGCCATGTCCACGTTGAGAAAGTACAGAGTGCTGGGATTCGCTGTGCCTTCGAAGGTGAAGCCGTTGATGGCCGGATCGAAGGCCATCGTACCAGCCTTGAACGCCCCCATGTGGAACAGACCTGCCTTTGCTCCGCTGATCCATCCTTCTGCCGGGGACCCCGCCACCGTCATCTCGTCGCGGACTTCGCCTTGAAAAGCCTGCCGGGCAAGAGCCATCAGGGCCCGCCGGTCTGGCTCGGAAGGGACAGCCCCGCTCAGGACCATCCCGCCGCCGGAAACGGTTGCAGCCCAAAGCGGCGTACCCCGGATCAGGGCCACCCCGCGGAACGGCGCGGCGATGCCCGCCACGGCTTTGGTCACCTGCGCACGGACCGCATCATCGGAGGCATCACCCTTCAAAGTCAGTGTCAGATCGGAGAGGACGGCGGTGCCGGCGCTGAGTTCAGCCGCCTGCACGATGGCAAAGCGGGCAATGCCCTGCCAGTTGCCGCCCGGCGCCCCCGGCGCTGTCACCATGCGGTCCTCGACCGGTCCCCGTGCCGCTGCCCGCGCCTCAAGCAACAGCGCGTCGCGCACAGCCCGGGAAGGCACATAGCCCGCAAGGATGAAGCCGCCTACTTCCGTGCGCGTGACCGACCAGACATAGGGCCGGACCGGCTCGGCAGGCTGAACCCGGCTTTCGACTTGCGAGACGCCGCCCATGAGGATGCCGCCCAGACCGCTGCTGCGCAGAACAATCCGGGCCGCTTCCTCGGCCGCATCCTGCGAGGGGGCCGCACCCGTCAGGATGGCCCGCTGGCCATTCATTTCGGCCCGTGCCCAGTCGACGCCCGCGCGTTGCAGGGCGGCATTGGCGGCCGTTTCCAGTTTCGCTTCCAGCGCCGCGGCACTTTGGGGGGATTGGTTGATACCCCACCAGAGGATAAAGGGCAGGGTCAGAAGCGAAACGAAAGCCATCAGGTAGTCCAGCAGGCGCACCACGTCGCTGACCTCCTGTCTTCTGTCTGTCCCACAGGTTTGGGATGCCCTATCCGCTGGTCAACAGCAAGTCAGACGCCACAGACCCGAACGCCCATGGACCGCCCGCCCGAACTGCTCACCAGCCCGTCGAACCCGCTGATCAAGGCCCTGAAAGGTCTGGAGCGGAAGAAGGAACGTGCCGAAACGGGACTGTTCCTGGCCGAAGGCGCCCGTATTGTCGGCGAGGGTCTCGCCCGCGGCTGGCAGGCGGAAACCGTCGTCATTGCGGCAGACATGGCCGGACGCCTACAGATTGCCGAACTCGCGCGACAGGCGAGCAAGGCGGGGGCTCGTGTCGTTCACGCCTCTGAGCGGCTGATGTCCAAGATTACCCAGAAGGATAATGCCCAGTCGGTTGTCGCCGCCTTCCGTCAGCGCCACCTGCCATTGACCGAACTCGCCCTGCCAAAGGACCGGGCAGCGCTCTATATCGCCCTCTACGAGGTGCGCGACCCTGGCAATCTCGGCACCATCCTGCGCACCGCCGATTGTGCGGGAGCGAGCGGTGTGATCCTGCTCGGCACCTGTTGCGACCCCTACTCCTTCGAAGCGGTTCGGGCCTCCATGGGCTCGATCTTCGACGTGCCGTTTTCCGCCGCGGATTTCTCCAGCTTCAACGCCTGGCGCAATTCAAAGGGTCTCAGCCTCATCGCGGCCAGTGTCAACGGCACGGCCCGCCATGACACGGCGGCTTTCCAGCGCCCCTCGGTCATCCTGATGGGCAATGAACAGGCCGGCCTGCCCGCAGAGGTCGAAGCCGCCTGCGACCAGCTCACGCTCATCCCGATGCGCGGAGGCGCCGACAGCCTGAACCTTGCGCAGGCCGCCGCAATCATGACCTATGAGGCCTGGCGCCAGCGGGGCTATGCCTGATGCAGACCGAAACCCGCCTGCTGATCGCCAACGCTTGGGACGACTACGCCCTGCTCGACTCCGGCCACATGCAGAAACTCGAACGCTTCGGCAGCCAGACCGTCATCAGGCCGGACCCGCAGGCCTTCTGGGAGCCCACACGGCCTGTGGACAGCTGGAAAGCAGATGCGCGCTTTGTCAGCCGGGCGCAGGATGAAGACGGGGCCGGCAGCTGGGAGATCCTCTCCCCGCGCGCTGCCGAAAGCTGGCCGATGCGCTGGAACGGCCTGACCTTCATGGCACGCCGCACCGCCTTCCGGCACATGGGCGTGTTCCAGGAACACGCCGTGCACTGGAGATTCGCGCAGGACCAGATACGGGCCGCGCGCCGGCCGGTGAAGGTCCTGAACCTGTTTGGCTATACTGGCATCATGTCGCTCGCCTGCGCCGCTGCTGGCGCCGAGGTGGTGCATCTTGATGCCAGCCCGAAGTCCAACGGCTTTGGCAAGGAGAACCAGTCCCTATCCGGACTCGGCGACCGGCCGATCCGCTGGATCGCTGACGATGCGACGAAATTCGTTGCCCGGGAAATCCGCCGCGGCTCATCCTATGACGGCATCGTTCTAGACCCGCCGAAATTCGGCCGCGGCCCGAAGAACGAAACCTGGCGCTTCGAGGAAGACCTGCCAGGGCTGCTGGACGGCGTACGGCAGCTCCTCAGCGACAAGCCGCTGTTCGTCATAGCTACCGCCTATGCAGTGCGCCTGTCCTATCTTGCCCTCGCCCAGGCCCTCGGCGACCGTCTTGCTCCGCTTGGCGGTGTCATGGAGCAAGGCGAAATGGCCATTCCGCAGCAAGGCTCCAGCCGCCTCCTGCCCACCGCCCTCTATGCCCGCTGGCGGGCAGATTGAGCCTGACGTCCGGAAGCTGAGCCAAAAAGAAAACGGCGGTCCTGAAGGACCGCCGTCTCTGTTGGGTGTCTGGCCAGATTGCGCTGGCCAGAGGCCGATCAGAAGCGAAGCTTCACACCGACGAAGGCCGAGCGGCCGACGACGTCGTAGAGCGACGGATCGGTGTTGGCCTGGACGTTCGGCGTGTAGATCCGGGGCTGCTGGTCGAGCAGGTTGTTGATACCGCCGCGCAGCTCGATGTTGTCCGTCAGGGCATAGGTGCCGTTCAGGTCGAGATACCAGGTCGACGAAACACCCGTGTTGGTGATCGGGCTGCCGCCGGTCACGGTGTTGCCGTGCACCATGTCCTGGATGTAACGCGTGGCCAGGTTCAGCGAGAGATCGTCCACCGAGTAGTTCGTGTTCAGGGTGAAGCGCCACTCGGGAACGGCAGAGCCGGTGCCCGAGCCGATCGTGCCGACGAAGTCGTAGAGCGGGTCAGCCGGCGAAACCAGCGTCTTCGTCTCGTACTTCTCGACCCAGGTGGCCACGAGGTTCCAGTTCAGAGCGCCGATGTCGGCGCCCAGATCGGCCAGGTCGATCCCCCAGCGTGCCGTGATGTCGACGCCCGAGGTTTCGAGGAACTGGTCGTTGTTGTTGCGCTGGTTCAGGTTGATGACACCGCCATCGCTCTGGTCACGCGAGAACAGCTGGCACCACGGGTTGCTTGCCGAATAGGTCGGGTTCGCATTGTCGCGGTTGAAGCAGCGCTGCACGATGGTCGCCGCCCCGAAGGCGCCGATCAGCTGGTCGACTTCGACCGACCAGTAATCGACGGTCATGCCGAGGCTTTCGGCGAACGAGTTGCCCGAGAAGGGCGAGCTCGCCACGAGACCGAAGGTGTAGGACTTCGACTCTTCCGGCGACAGGTTGGGGTTACCGCCAACGATGCCGCGGGCCTGACCGAAGGGCTGAGAGTAAGCGATACCGCCGGCAACCGCCGACTGCGCAGCACAAAGCGCCTGCACGTTCGCCCCGTTCGCGCCGTTACGGCCGAACAGCGGGTTCGTGGCGTTTGCACCCGTCGTGTTGCAGGGATCCTGACCCGTGAAGGTCGGGAAGTTGTTGACGGCCGGTGCAAACAGTTCCGAAATGCTGGGCGAGCGGATCGCCGCCTGATAGCCACCCCGGAAGCGCAGGTTGTCGTTGACCTTCCAGTCACCGTTGATCTTCCAGGTATCCGACGAGCCGGACCGGCTGTTGTCGGTGACCCGGAAGCCGGCCGTCAGGCTGAGCTCTTCAATCAGCGGCAGGTTCTTCAGGACCGGGATCAGCGCCTCGGTATAGGCGTCGTACCAGTCGAGATAGCCGCGGATCGGCAGCTGCTCGTTGAAGCCGGCGACCTGGCCGGGCTGCAGGCCCGAGTCAGGCTGGAAGTTGAAGTCCAGCTCGCGGTACTGGAGACCGAAAGCCGTCTGCAACGCACCCGCCGGCAGCTGGAACAGCTCGCCCTGGATCGTCGCTTCGATCACTTTCTGCTCGATCTCGGTCAGGTTTTTCGCTTTGAGCGAGATGAAATCCTGACAGGCTTGGCTGATGGGCTGGTTGCCAAACAGGTTCAGACCACCCGCGCACAGCGAGACACCACCATCGGGGGCGTCAAGCAGTTGTTCAACGCGCGGCAGACGCACGTTGCCCGACTGGATCTCGTTGAGCGTCGAACGGCCCTGCGAGAAGTAGACGTCGTAAGTCCAGGTGTCCGTGCCGGCGAGCTTGCCGTCCACACCACCCGTGAACTGCCACACGTCATGGGTGGTGCTGCCGACGCGGCCGCCCAACGCATTGAAGCGCTTGTTCAGCACGAAATCCGCACCAGGGGTCGTCCGCGTGGCCAGCAGAGCGGCCAGCTGAGACGGAATGAACGGGTTGGTCACCGGAACGGTGAAGCCGTTCGCCGGGGTCGGGGCCAGCTCTTGCTCCGCGTTATAGTTCGTGAACTGGAACTGAGAGTAGACGCGGATGTTCTCGTTGATCTCATAATCAACGGCCGAGAATGCGTTCCAGCGGTTGAGCGGGAGGATCAGGTTGTTGTCCGGCTCGAAGTTGTAGGAGAACTGATCCGGGAAGAAGGCCGTAGCAATGGCCGACTGCGGACCCGTATAGCCGACAACGTTGCGCGACGGGTTGCCCAAGACACCCGTGCAGAACAGGGTGCCGTCCGGGTTGAAGCCGAAGCCCGCCGACCCCCCGTTGTTGTTGCACTGGTTGGCCCCGAAGATTCCGGCCACCGCCGCGGTGGACGGCTGGTTGGTGCCTGGCGACCAGGAGCCATCCGGGAAGGTGCCGGTCAGGGCAGACGCCTGAGCGGAGAACGGACGGGCGCCTTTGCCGACCACTTCGCGCGTGAAATAGTTGAACGACAGCACGGCATTGCCGCGGTCATCGGCAAAGTTGCTGCCGAGCGTGATGCCCGAACCCCACTCGACGGCATCGCCGTTTTCGACGGCGGCGCGATACTGGCCGTCAATCTCGACGCCTTCGAAATTATCACGAAGGATGAAGTTGGCCACGCCGGCCACGGCGTCTGCGCCATAGGTCGAGGCTGCACCACCCGTGATGATCTCGACGCGCTCCACGAGGGCCGACGGGATCGTGTTGATGTCGACCGTACCGCCGGCGAAGGACGGCATGCCGCGGCGGCCGTTGATCAGGACGAGGTTGCGGCCGGCGCCAAGGCCGCGAAGGTCGATGACCGCGCGGCCGTTCGAGCTCGGGTTGTTCGACTGCGACGAAAGGTTCGGCGTGATCTGCGGCAGCGTGTTGAGGTATTGCTCAACTGTCGTGAAGCCGGATTGAAGCATCGCATCCTGGCCAACCGTAAGGATGGGGCTTTCGGCCACTTCGTCACGGCGCGCGATGCGCGAACCCGTGATCGTGACTTTCTGCTGGCGTGCTTCCGCATCGGCCGATTCCGTCACGGCGACGGCTGCTGCATCATCTTCCTGCGCAACGGCTGCCATCGGGCTCGCAGCCGCAAGCATCGCGCCTGCAAACAGCGAGGACGTCAGCAGACGCTTTTTCCACAGTGGTTCTGTCAAGATACCCTCCAAAAAATATGAGCGCGACATCCGCGCGCAAACGCTCCGCACCCCGTGCAGGGGTGTTGGGCCCGACTCCCCGGACCTTAACCGGGAGTAATGAGGCCTCAGACGGCGCAGTCAATCAAGACTCCGACAAACTTCCGACAAATTCCCGGCAGTGTGACTATTTCGCTTCACGTCGCTGCAAAATTGACCCCGGATTACGGGCAGAGGCGCTTTCCCTTTATGCCCCGGCAGGCCAGTATGGGCATGAATCTGCGCAGTTCAGCGGATGCGGAGGAAGATTGATGATCAGAGCGGGTTTGCTGGCAGCATGCTTTTGGGCAGCGGGAGGCTTGGCGGGCACGGCCACAGCCCAGAAGGTGGGGTCTCCGACCGACGCCGTGTATGCCTGTGCGGCCATTGCCGAGGATTCGGCCCGCCTCGCCTGCTTCGACGCCGCCGTCTCCGAATTGCAGTCCAAGGAGCAATCCGGTCAGATCCAGACCGTGGACGTGGCCCAGATCAAGGAAATCGAGAAAGAGGCCTTCGGCTTTTCGATGCCCAGCCTGCCGGCACTCTTCAACCGTTCGGCATCCTCCGCAAAAGCCTCTCAAGGAGCTGAATCGATTGATGAAATCACTGCGGGTGTAAAATCGGCGCGCATCCAGGGCGTTACCGGCCGCGCCATCGTCGTGCTCGAGAACGGTCAGACCTGGGAGCAGATCGACACCACCACCCTGAATGCCACGTCCCTACGCAAGGCCAGGGAGGCACGGGTGCGCAAGGCCGCGTTGGGCAGCTTCATGATGACGGTGGACGGCGGCAAGGCCTTCCGCGTGAAACGGGTGAGCTGAGCGAAAGCGAACATGGGCTTGCCTTGACGCAGCATTGATATACGTCAAGGAAATTATCGAATATCGAAAAGGAGCGCCTCGGATGCGAACTCGCCGCCTCTGGAAATATGTCTGCCTTTCGGTCTCGGCGGGCACACTTGCTCATGCTGCTCTGGCCCAGCCGGTTGCGATCGAAGATCTCGCCCGCCTGCCCGCGATGACCTCGGTTTCGGTCTCTACCGATGGCAAGACAATGGCCGCCCTGATCGGTCCTTCCACCGGCAATGATCAGGACCGCGCCGTCCTTGCCGCCTGGGACCTGACAGATCTGTCCAAGCCACCGGTCATCGCCGCGCCGGATGGCAAGCAGTCCGAATTCATCCAGGTCACCGCCCTGAAGGACGGCAAGCTTCAGGTTGCCGTGCGCCAGCCCTTCACCGGGCGCCTGTCCGGGTGCGCAGAGGGCAACGCGGTCGGCACCACCCGAACCTGGAGCGTCAAGGCGCTGCTCACCGACACGACCTTCCGGAAGTTCGATGAACCCTTCATCAATCTCGGCAGCACGCGCGGCATCGGCAAGTCCACCGAGGACTGTATCCGCATCACCGCCCGCGGCGCCGTGACCGCCCGCATGCCGCTGGATCCGGAGAATATCCTGATCTCGCGGATAGGCCCTGATTTCCGCAGTGAACTCGGCCTTCTGAATGTGAAGACACAGGCGTTCAGGTCCGTCTTCAAGAATTCCAGCGATGCCTTTGCCGGATATATCGATCCGGTCGATGGTGAGGTGATGAGCACGTCGGGCAGCGACGAGAAGCGAAACACCTTTGAACAGTATACCCAGCTTAAGGCCACGAAAGGCGGCGCCTTCGAGGACCATCCGGCCCTGACCGTCGATCGCGCCAGACTGCGCCAGGAGCTGAGTATCGCTCACCGCGACCGGGAGACCGGCCTCTACTATGTCATCACCAACAAGTTTGCCGACAAGAACGAGATCTATACCTATGATCCCGTGCGCAAGGCTTTCAGCGAGAAGCCTGTCTTCTCGAACCCCGAATTCGATGCCAGTGCCGTTGTTACCTCAACGTCTCCCGATGATTTCGGCAAGGTGCTGGGCTATGCTTATGATGCCGATGTGACGCGATATGAATGGCTGGACGCCGAATATGGCGGCATCGTTCTCGGGCTTGAGCAGCAGCTCGGCGCCGAGACCGTGAACATCATCTACCGCTCGCCGGACTACAGCCTGATCGTGTTCAGCGCCTCCGGCTCCACGATGCCGGCGCGATACTACATCCTGCGCGATCGCTCGAGGCTGGAACTGCTCGGCGCCGAGCGTCCATGGATTGATGCCGCCGCCCTGTCGCAGACAGGCCTCGTCTATTACGAAGCCCGCGACGGCCGCCGCCTGCCCGCGTTGTTCACGCCCCGCCAGGGCTGGAAAGCCGGTGATGCGCCCGGCAAGGCGGTGGTCCTTCCGCATGGCGGCCCCTGGGCCCGGGATTATGGTGGCTGGGACCCCTCCGGCTGGGTGCCGTTCCTGACCTCGCGCGGCTATTCCGTGCTGCAGCCCCAGTACCGCGGATCGGTCGGCTGGGGGATCGATCTCTGGCGCGCCGGTGACAGCCAGTACGGATACAAGGCGCAGGACGACAAGGATGACGGCGCCGCCTGGCTGGTCGCGCAGGGATATGCGGCCCCCGACAAAATCGTCATGTTCGGTTACTCCTACGGAGGGTATGCCGCGATGGCGGCTGTCACCCGCCCCAACAGCCCCTACCGGTGCGCGATAGCCGGGGCCGGCTATGCCGAGTCTGCCAAGATCAATACCGGGTTCGACCGCACCCGGTTCAACCGCATGTTCCTTGAGGGCCTTTCCGGGCGGGATGTGATCAAGGATGTCGCCAATGCCTCGATCCCGATCCTGATCTATCACGGTGACCGTGACGTGCGCGTGCCGGACACCTATGGCAAGGCCTTCTACAATGCGGTGCGCAAGCACACGACCGCGAAGTACGTCAACATTCCGGACATGCCTCACTCCCTGCCCTGGACACCTTCGCAGCAGCGCCTGTCCCTGCAGGAAATCGAAAACTTCCTGACCGGGGAATGCGGCCTGAAATAGGCTGCCAGAGTCCGCAGAAAAGAAAGGCGCGCCTCAGGGCGCGCCTTTTTCATTCATGACGTTCCGTGAACGGATAACTGATTTATCAAGCGCCCTTCAGTCGGTATAGCCCAGCAGGGCCCGCATACCCGGCATGGCGACCTCAACCAGCCGCTTCTGCGCCTCCGGCAACACGGCGGGAATACGGTCATCATCCACCGACAGGTTCTCCCGGGCCGTTGCACTCTGCTTGCGGTCCGCCCCGATGATCACCCGCTGCTTCCAGTCGGCCGGCATCTCCATGCCGCAATCGTCCAGCAGTTTGCGGAAGAATGCCTCAGCTTCAGGACTGTCGATGATCTTCAGATGTCGGACGATATCCTCATACCGGTAGACATGCACACCCGTGCCGATCCAGGCGGCGGCATTGAACTGGTAGATGTCCAGCATCGGCGGCGCCTTGGCATGGATGCCGAAGATCATCATGTTCAGCAGGGCTTCCGGAGAAATCTCCTTGCCCTTCAGATGCTGAAGGTTCGCCTCGAAATTCTCCGACACGAAGAACCGCGCCCGCGCCAGCACCCAGGTATAGGGGTCGCGCACCAAGAGGATGTGGCGCGCCGTGCGGGTGGCCATCACCGACTCGTCCGAGAACAGCAGGTGTCCCCAGCTGAGCATCGGCCTGGCCGGGTGGAAGCACTGCATGGCATGCGCCCGCAGGTTCGGGATCTGGATGAACGTGGCGTGGTACTGCTGCTCCACGGGCACGAACATCCGCATGATGTTGCGGATCAGGTGCGTGCCGCTCTTGGGCACGGAATTGAGGAAAACCGGGGTGCGCAGCGGCGCCTGCGCGAATTCTGCGTTCCGTTCGTTCAGGTTGTCCTGCTTCATCGTGATGACGGGCACGGCCACACACTCCGGTTTGACAGCTTCAGAACAGAGAAAGCGGCGGGGAATGTCCCCGCCGCTCCCGGTGATTGCAAGCGCTTATTCTCAGAACTTCTTGTTGACGTTCACGAAGAAGCGGCGGCCGAGCCAGTCATACTGCGAGTAGAAGGCTGAAATGCCAACCGTCGAGTATTCGCCGAGGTTCAGCGTGGTCACGGCCGGCGGGTGCTCGTCGAACACGTTCGACACACCGACCCGGATGCTCAGGTCATACGGCAGTTCACGCTTGAGCGAGACATTGTGATAGGTCGTCTGCTCGGTCTCCAGCTTGAAGGTGACAGGCCGGCCGAAATAGGTGCCGGTCGTGCCGCCGAAGCTCTCGACGTTCGACGTTTCGCCGATGAAGTCGGCGCCCCAGAACAGTGACCAGGGGCCACGATCCAGCGTCAGGCTGACTTCGCCCACCCATTCCGGGCGGCCGGCTTCACCGGTGAAGTCCTGCGGCGTCGAGGTCGGCAGCAGCTGGAACTCACTGTCCGTCGTGAACGTATGCGAGGTGTCCAGCGTCAGCGTCCCGAAGCTGAAGTCGCGGGTATAGGTCGCCGCCACATCAACACCCGACACCGATTGTTGCGCGATGTTGATGAAGTTGTCGGTCACCGTTGCGATCAGGTTGTTCTGCGGGTTACGCGTGAACAGCGTGCAGAGCGGATCGGTCAGGAAGTTGTCCGAATTGTAGCAGCCGCGAACAATGTTTGAGGGCCCAAGCTGGGCGATCTGTCCCTCGACATTGATCTGGTAGTAGTCGACCGAAACCCTCAGGTCCGCGAACGTCGGCGACCAGATGAGGCCGATGTTCGACGCATCGGAGGTTTCGGCCTGCAGGCTCCCTGTCGAGTTGCCCGACGAGATGACCGTTGCCGAAGACCCCGAACCCGAATGGGTCGGCGGCACACCACCGAGGGCGCAGTTGTCGGCCACCCGCTGGGAGATGTTACCAAGCGCAAGGTTTGCGCCCCAGGCAATGCAGGGGTCGATGACCCGCTGGCCGACGAAGCTCGTCTGTCCGGCCAGGAAGAGCTCGAACAGCGCCGGAGCGCGGAACGAGGTGCCATAGCTTGCGCGGGTTTTGAGCGTCGGCGTCACCTGCCAGCCAAGGCCGGCTTTGTAGGTGGTATCAGAGCCATACACGTCGACATCCGTCAGGCGTGCAGACAGGGACAGGTCGACAGCCTCGGCCAGGGGCAGATCCTTGACCAGCGGGATGGAAACCTCGCCGAACACGGCGCGGGTCAGCTTGCGTCCACGGGTGATACCGGCGCTCGACGAGCCCCAGGCGTTGCCGACACGGGTGTTCTCGCCCGGCACGTCATTGATGCGCTCATGGATCCGGCTGAAGCCGATACCGCCGCGGACTTCGCCGGCCGGCATGGTGAACAGCGGACCATCGAGGAAAACCTCGAACTGGGACTGCTCGTAAACCGTGTTGCCGATATCGACGCCGAACAGGAAGTCACGGTCTGCCTGCGAGATGTTACCCGCCAGGAATTGCGGGTTGTACCAGTCCGGCGTACGGCAGGGCACGCCCCGGACATTGGTCACGGCGCCGGGAAGGCAGCGGCCGGGATTGCGGAACCAGTTGTACGGCTGGATCGAGTCGTTGAAGATGATGTCGTTCTTGTATTCACCATCCGAACGGGAGAACTGGAAGAAGGCGTCCCAGTTCCATCCGGTATCCAGCAGACCGCCCTTGGCGCCGACCACGGCGTTTACATAGTCGACCGTAATGTGATCCTTGTTGTGGTCTGTGATCGCGGTCGGGCTGAGACCAATGAAGCTGAACTCACCCGGATCGCCGAGCCAGCCCTGCGCGGCCAGTGCCGGGGAATTGGTGTAGACGTAGCCGAAGTAGTTGTACATGTAGTCGTATTGCCAGAACTGGCGGTAGCCGTTCACTTTCGTTTCGCGGCGGTTCAGCAGCAGCTCGCCATAGACCGTCATGGAGTCGGTGAGTTCGTAATCCGCATTGGCGTAGAACGTCGTGCGCTCCACGGTCGGGATCATTGACTCCTTGTCCTGGAACGGGTGATCATAGTTCAGCAGGGCTTCAGAGAGCAGCGCCGTCGGGCCATAGAAAGGATCCGGCGTCGCGCTCGGCAGCGTCAGCTCGCCAAGCCCGACCGGGTACCAGCCCGGAGGCAGGATCAGGCCGAAATCGTTCGGACCCCAAGGGGCCAGGCCATTGCCTGCCAGCGCACCGGTATAGTCGAACTGCAGCAGCTGCGGCAGCCCCTGCCACGGACGGCCGATCGCTGTCGGGCTGAGATAGTTGTACATCCAGACATGCCCCCACAGCAGGTCCTGGCACTTGAAGGTGCCGGTGGTGGGATCGATCAGGTCTGCACGCGTACCATCCTGATTGAACACATACGGCTGGCCACAATTGAAATAGCTGCGGTCGCCGCGGGCGAGTTCGTCACGCTTCGTATAATCGAGCGAGACCAGCAGGTTGCCGCGGTCGGTGACCTTGCCGCTCCAGGTGGCGCTGGCACGCAGCTGCTCGCCGCCCTTTTCTTCTGGAGCACTGTAGAACAGGTCGATCTCGGAGCCGGAATCCTTCTTCGTGAGGATGTTCACAACGCCGGCCACGGCGTCCGAACCATAAATCGAGGAAGCGCCGTCTTTCAGCACCTCGATGCTGGAAACCGCCGACAGCGGAATGGCGTTGAGGTCGAAGGCAGAAACGCCGCCGCGCGTACCGGCGGGGCCAGCCCGGCGGCCATTGATCAGCGTCAGGGTGCGGTTGGCACCGAGGCCGCGCAGCGAGATCGTCTCGGCACCGATACCGCCGTTCTGCACGAAGGCGGAGGATGTTGCCGCAGTCACCTGAGGCGCGCCGGCCGCCACCGTAGCCGTCTGCAGCAGCGTGCCGACATCCGCAATGCCCTTGAGAGTCGCGGTGTCCGCAGAAATCACGTCCAGCGGCGAAATGCTGGTGTATGGATTAGCCAGGCGCGAACCGGTGACACGGACCGTGTCCAGAACCCGTCCATCCGGCGCGGCCTCACCTTCGGCAGCCGGCGTCGTGGTGACAGGAGCTTCCTCTTCTCCCTCACCCTGCGCATAGGCGCCAAACACAAAGCCGGTGGCCAGCGCCGTAACGGCGGCGGTCCGGAACAGGAATCCGTTATTGAACTTTTTTGCCATTATTGGCCCCTCTCAACATCGTGACCTGACGAAATGCCAGACCGGCCGCCCCTTGGGTGCTCCACCACCCAAACGGCCGGGTTTGTCAAACTGTTGTCACGTTGCAATCCCGTAATCTCGAAATCAACCCGCAAAATAATTAAAACGTCCCGGCAAGGCAGTGTGTGGCCGCATAGCCACAAACCTTCACTTTTGGGTCTATTATTGCGCGGCGAGCGAGGACTGAGGAAAAATCGTCCCTGGCTAGCCGTTTGGAACAAGGTCGAAAGCAATGGTGAGCCGCGGCTCGGTTCCGCCGAACGGCTCTGTGCCGTGCCACATGTAGGAAGGGAAAAGCGCCAGCAGCCCCGGTTTTGGCTGAACCCAATGTTCCGCCTGCAAGTTTCCGCCCGCCGGAATGCCCGGCTTGCCAAAGCGCAGCCAGCCTTCTCTGCCGCCCGCATTCACAGCCGGTGGCAACTCGATATAGCAGGCCGAAGACATCCAGCCGTCCGGGTGCACATGGTCGGCATGATGACCGCCAGGCCGCAGCCAGACCGACCAGTTGCCGATCATCTGCGCACTGTCACGCCGGCGCGACCGCAGCGGATCGCTGCCCTGCCCCATGCTGTCGAGGAAGGCGTTGATGGGCGGCGTGATCGCCTCGACAAAAACTGAAATCGCCCGGGTCGGCACGGACAGCACGTCGGACTTCTGGCTGCCCTGCCGCACGGAATGACCGAACGGATGCGCCCGGAAGGGGTGGGCCTGTTTCAGTTCCACCGCAAGGTCTGCGAGATAGGCGTCCAGGCTTGGCCAGGTCGCCGGCACCGCGATCATCGCGGTGCGCACGAGGTTCTGGTAGTCGTAAACCGTCGAGTAGCGCGGGTCGCCCGCCAGCCGCCAGGCGGTTGCCTGTATCGCGATGAAGCGCTGGTTATCTGGATTCAGGCGCAGCAGCCGGGCGGCAGCGGCGCTCGCCTTCTCGCCCTCACCCGCCGCAATCAGTGCTCGCACCTCCGCTTCCAGCGCGCCCGGGTCACCCGGTTCGGCCAGCCGCA
>JBKBJF010000029.1:0-22765 GCA_046293935.1 Hyphomonas sp. | reverse complement strand
CATCATAATGGTCGCCGTTAGAGACAAGGGGATACCCGTAATTCTGTCCCCGGACGATCAGGTTCAGCTCGTCGCCATGGGCAGGGCCCATCTCCTGCGCCCAGAGGCGGCCTCCGGCATCAAAGGCGATGCCGAGCGGGTTGCGGTGGCCCAGCGTCCAGATCTCGGCGGCAATACCGCCCTGATCCGCGAACGGATTATCCTCAGGCACCGAGCCATCCAGATTCAGCCGCACGATCTTGCCGAGATTGCCGCTCATGTCCTGCGCCGGATCGAATTTCTGCCGCTCCCCGGACGTAATGAACAGATGCCGGTCCGGAGAGACGGCCAGGCGATGACCGTAATGCCCGTTGCCGCTGACCTTCGGGACCTGCCGCCAGATCACCCGGCGGGCACTGAGCGTGCCGCCCTGCTCCGTCAGGGTGAGACGGGCGAGTTCAACCGCGGCCCCGGAAATATCCCGGCCGCCCGCGTCGCGCTCGACATAGGACAGGTAGACTTCACCGGTCCCGGCGAAATCCGGATGCAGGATGATATCGCCCAGGCCGCCCTGTCCGCGCGCCTCCACCCGCGGCCCACCTGTCACTTCGCCGGCCCTGGACCCGTCCGCATTGAGCAGCCAGATGCGGCCTCCCTTTTCCGTCACCAGTGCGCGGCCATCCGGCAGGAAAGTCATCGCCCACGGGCTGGAGAAGGAACCGAGACTCTTGGCCTGCAGCACCGTGCCGTCGGTACCGGTTATCTCGAAACCCGGACGGGCTGCACTGGCCGGTCCCTCTGCCGCGTCGCTGGCACAGGCAATAAGCGCGAGACTGCCCGCCGCCGCGAGCAGGAAGGGTTTCAGCATCTTTTCCTCCGTATCCGGATCAGGTTTCCCGTCAGGCGGGGCTGAAGGCGCCCGGCCCGGTGAGATGTTTCAGGGGCTCGCCTTTCAGATAGCGTTCGAGATTGGCGAGGAAAGTCTCGTCTGCCCCAGCGATCGTGCCCGGCGTGTCGGCACTGTCATGCGGGGTGATGACAATCTTCGGATGCCGCCACAGCGGGCTTTCCGGCGGCAGGGGCTCGGTGCGCGTCACGTCCAGCGCCGCAAAGGCCGGCCGGCCGGCATCCAGCGCGGCCATCAGCGCCGCCTCATCGACCAGCGCGCCGCGGCCAAGATTCATGAACAGGGCATGCTCCGCCATCGCCGCGAAGAAGGCCGCATCGGCCATGCCCTCCGTTTCCGGCGTATGGGGCGGGCACAGCAGCACGATGTCGGCGCGCGGCAGCTCGGCCATCAGGGCATCCGGCGTCACGAGGCGGGCTGCGCCCTCTGCCGGGCCGGGCGACCGGCGAAGGCCCGTGACGGTGCCGCCGAGCGCCGTCACCCGGCGCCCGACCGCCTGGCCGATCGAGCCATACCCAACCACCAGCCAGCGCGAACCGCGGATTTCCCGCGCGCCCAGCCGCTTCCACTGGCCTGCCGCCTGCTGCGCCCGGTGTCCGCGCCCGTCGCGCAGGAAGTCCAGTGCCTGCCAGAGGGCCCATTCGGCCATCGCCTCGGCCTGGGTGTGATTCGTGGTGTAATGCTTCGCCTTCTGGCCAATCATCACGAGCGCCGGGTTCTCGATGCCGGCAGCGGCCGACTGGAACCAATCAAGGCTGGGACTCTTCAGGATGGCGGTCATGAACTCCCGCACAGCAGGGGAATAGAAGCCATCAGCATTGCCGAAGGCGATGTCGATGGGCGGCAGGCTGTCGAGTTGCGTGCCGGATCCGGCATCGTGCGCCTTACCGGCATCATCAATGGTGACGAAGCGGACAGCGGTGCTGAACCCCTTGAGCCGTGGGCGAAGGCGCGCGAAAGTCCGCGCATGAAGAAGACAGGTTTTCATACCCTCCTGCTTAGCCTTGCCCTGATGGCCGGCACAAGCACCGCGCAGGGCCTTCCCCCGCGGGGGCCT
Organism: Hyphomonas sp.; assembly: GCA_046293935.1. Taxonomy (GTDB): domain Bacteria; phylum Pseudomonadota; class Alphaproteobacteria; order Caulobacterales; family Hyphomonadaceae; genus Hyphomonas. Next base: position 20,822 of record JBKBJF010000029.1, on the reverse strand, counting down.
GACTATTTCCGCGATGCCGCCGATCTGGCCGGCGTGCTGGGCGCGGCTCATGCGATCCGGGTGCGCTGCAACGGCAATACCGACCAGTACTGGCGGCGCTACATGGCCGACATGCTGGCCTATGAGGCGCCCGAGACCGGCGACCTGCGCCGCTCGCTGGTGCGGGAATTCAACGATGCCTTCAAACGCGTCAGCGACACCTACAGGGTCTGCGATCCCGGGGCGGTGGCCGCCGAGGCGCGCTTTGCCGAGGACGGACAGGCGATCGCGACACGCCTGGCCTCCCACTATTTCCCCAAACGCGAACGCTGAAGCGGAGACACCTCATGATACGGACCCTGATCCTGGCAGGCGCAGCCGCGCTGGCCCTTTCTGCCTGCATGACAGCAGCGCCCGTGGCCGAACTCGCCGGAGCGCCGCCCGCACAGCCCCCCGCGCTGGCGCTGGACAATGCCGCCTTCCCACCCACAGGCCAGAGGCCCGAGGCCGGACGGCCCATCGCCACCCGGTCGGCGGTGGTTGCCCCGAATGGCGCAGCGGCCACGGCGCATCCGCTGGCCACGCAGACCGCGCTGGATGTGCTGAAGGCGGGCGGCTCGGCCGTCGATGCGGCGATCGCTGCGAACGCCCTGCTGGGTCTGGTCGAGCCGACCGGCAATGGCATCGGCGGCGATCTGTACGCCATTGTCTGGGATCCTGCCACGCAGAAGCTCTACGGCTATAACGGCTCCGGACGCAGCGCGAAGTCGGCCACGCTGGCCGATGCGCAGGCGAAGGCAGACCAGTTCCGGGACGGCAAGTCCCTGCCCTCCTTCGGCACGATCACCGTGACCGTGCCGGGCACGGTCGACGGCTGGTTCGCGCTGCACGAAAAATTCGGCAAACGTCCGATGGCGGACAATCTGGCTCCTGCCGTGACGTATGCCCGCGAAGGCGCCCCGATCCCGGAGATGATCGCCTGGTACTGGTCGCGCGGCGAGAGCCGGTTTGCTGCCGCAGCGGCCCGCGGCGAGCTGGAAGAGTTCGACAACGCCCGCCGGACCTATTTCAGCCCCACCCCCGTGGCCGGCTCGCTGTTCCGCAATCCGGACCTTGCCAACACCCTGGAGGCCATCGGCAAGAAGGGCCGCAACGAATTCTACAAGGGCGTGATGGCGCGGCAGATGGCGGCCTATCTCAGCCGGCTGGGTGCAAAGCTGGGCTATGACGATTTCAGCGCCCACACCGGTGAATGGGTCGAGCCGGTCTGCGCCGAGTATCGCGGGGAAGTGAAGGTCTGCGAGCTCGGACCGAACACGCAAGGCGTCGCGGCCCTGCAGATGCTTGAAATGCTGGAGCGGTTCGACCTCAAGGCCATGGGCTTCGGTTCGCCCGATGCGCTCACGGCCATGATCGAAGCCAAGCGCCTCGCCTTTGCCGACCGGGCCCTCGGCTATGCCGACCCGGCCTATTCCGGCATCGACCCGTCGGTCTTCATCTCACCGGGCTATAACGCCAGACGCAGCATGCTGATCGATACGTCGAAGGCTGCCCTTTCCGTTGCTCCGGGCACGGAGATCACCGATGCCGCCCTGCGCGACGGCGATACGACCTATCTCACCGTCGCCGACAAGGACGGCATGATGGTCTCGCTGATCCAGTCGAACTATCGCGGCATGGGATCAGGCCTCGTGCCGGACCGGCTCGGATTCATGTTCCAGGACCGTGGCGAACTGTTCAGCCTCGACCCCGCCCACCCGAACGTCTTCGCCGGCGGCAAGCGCCCCTTTCATACCATCATCCCGGCCTTCGCCTTCCGGAAGGACCTGCCCGGCTGCCAGGTGCGCGCGGTGGCCATCGAGATGGCCTGCCCTTTTGAACCCTGGCTGAGCTTCGGCCTTATGGGCGGCGCGATGCAGCCGCAGGGTCATGTGCAGATCATTACCAACCTGGTGGATTTCGGCATGGGCCTGCAGGAAGCAGGCGACGCGGCGCGCTGGGAGCATGATGGCGGCTGCGAGCCGACAGATGCTCTGGGTACGGACTGCGATGTTGGAACCGGAAAGGTGATGCTGGAGCGCGGCCTGGCAGGCGCCGCGGAAGAACTGGCAAGGCGCGGCTACACGGTCGCCTGCTGCGAAGCCAACTATGGCGGCTACCAGGCCATCATGCGCGACTTTACCTCCGGCGCCTGGATCGCCGCCACCGAAATGCGCAAGGATGGCAGCGCGGATGGGTACTAAGACTGCGGCCGCGCCAGCCGAAGCCCCCCGAGACTGCACGCTCTGTCCCCGGCTCGTCGCTTACCGTGAGGCGGTGCGTGCGAAGGAGCCGGCCTGGTTCAATGGTGCGGTGCCGAGTTTTGGCAGCGAGCAGGCGCAGCTCCTGATTGTCGGCCTGGCGCCCGGCGTGACCGGGGCAAACCGGACGGGGCGCCCCTTCACCGGCGACTGGGCGGGCGATCTGCTTTACGCCACGCTCTCCAGGTTCGGCTTCTCGGAAGGCACCTATGCGGCGGATCCCGGTGACGGGCTGTCCCTGCCTCACGCGATGATCACCAATGCCGTGCGCTGTGTGCCGCCGGAAAACAAGCCGGTGGGCGAGGAGATCAATACCTGCCGCCCCTTCCTGAAGGCGCGTATCGCAGCCCTGCCGAAGCTCCGGGTCATTGTCTGTCTTGGCAAGATCAGTCACGATTCCACGCTGCGCGCGCTCGGCCTGAAGGTTGCTGAACACCCCTTCGGCCACGGCACGCGCTACGATCTTTCCGTAGACGGACGGCCCATCACACTGCTCTCCTCCTATCACTGCTCGCGCTACAACACGAACACCGGACGGCTGACGGCGGAGATGTTCGAGGCCGTGTTCGCTGCCGCAAAGGAAGCTCTTGGCTAAAGCCCTGGCATTGGCCACTCTGGCGTCATGGAGACACCTGTTGATCTTGAGGGCCTTGTCCAGTGGATGGATACGCGCGGGCTTGGGGCCGGCCCGCTGGAGAATGTGCAGCGCCTCGCCGGCGGCACACAGAACATTCTGCTGAAGTTTTCCCGCGCGGGCCGTTTCTATGTGCTGCGCCGCCCGCCGCCCGTGCTGCGGGCAAACTCCAACGAAACGATGCGCCGCGAAGCGCGGGTGCTGGCCGCACTGAAGAATACGCCCGTGCCACATCCCGGCCTGATTGCCGCGTGTGAAGATGAAACCGTGCTGGGCGCCGCCTTCTACCTGATGGAACCCATTGACGGCTATAACGCGACGACAGGGCTGCCCGAGCCGTTTACCTCCTCACCGGAACTGCGCCACCAGATGGGACTCTCTCTCGTCGATGGCATCGCAACCCTTGGCGCGCAGGATTATGTTGCCCTCGGCCTGGCAGGCCTCGGCAAGCCGGACAATTATCTTGAGCGTCAGGTCAGCCGGTGGAAGGCACAGCTCGATTCCTATGCCGAGTTTCCGGAATGGGACGGGCTGAAGGACCTGCCGGATGTGGACGGCGTTGGCCTCTGGCTGGAAGAACACCGGCCGCACAGTTTCCTGCCCGGCATCATTCATGGCGATTATCACCTCGCCAATGTCATGTATCGCTTCGACGCGCCACGCCTGGCGGCCATCGTTGACTGGGAACTGACCACGATCGGCGATCCGCTGCTCGATCTCGGCTGGCTGCTGGCCACCTGGCCGGAGGAAGGTTCGGGCACGGTATCGGTCACGCCGTGGGAAGGTTTTCCGTCCGCGGACGAACTCGTCGCGCACTATGCGGCGCAGTCGGCGCGCGACCTGTCGCACATCCACTGGTACGGCGTGCTTGCCTGCTACAAGCTCGGCATCATCCTTGAGGGCACCTATGCCCGCGCCTGCGCCGGTAAGGCCCCGAAGGAAACCGGCGACCGCCTGCATGCCAGCACCATCGGCCTGCTCGAACGCGCCAACCGCTGGATCAGTTGACGCGGCTCAGCGCCCCTTCATGATCCGCGCCTTGTCGCGCGCCCAGTCGCGCTTGGCTTCATTCTCGCGCTTGTCGTGGGCCTTGCGGCCCGTGGCGACGCCGATCAGCAGTTTCGCGCGGCCCTTGTCGTTGAAGTAGAGCTTCAGCGGCACGATCGTCCGGCCTGCACGTTCGACTTCCTGCGACAGCTTCGCCAGTTCACGCTTCGAGACGAGCAGCTTGCGCTTGCGGCGCGGCTCATGGTTGAAGCGGTTGGCCCCGGCATAGGCCTGAATCTCGGCATTGATCAGCCACAGCTCGCCCTGCTCGACGGAGGCATAGGCTTCGGCAATGTTCGCCTTACCCTCGCGCAGCGACTTTACTTCCGAGCCGACCAGCATCAGGCCCGCCTCGAGTGTATCCTCGACAGCATACTCCCGCCGGGACTTGCGGTTCTCGGCGACGAGGCCATCCGTGCGGCCCTTGATCTGTGCGTTCTTCGGTTTCGGCATGGCGCCTCTCTAGGCGCTCACTCCGGCCAGCGCCAGCGCTTCATCGATCTGCGCGCGCGCGGCCTTGTCCGGCGGCGTCAGCGGCAGGCGGACATCGTCCCGGCACAGGCCGAGCCGCGACAGCGCATACTTCGCCGGCCCCGGCGAGGGCGAACAGAACAGCGCCCGGTGCAGGTGGATCAGACGGCGCTCGATCGCCTGCGCCTCGCCGAGCTTGCCCGCCTGGAAGGCCCGGTGCATCGCTGCGCAGGCTTCGGGCACGACATTCGCCGTCACCGAGATGCAGCCCTTGCCGCCCATCGCCAGATGTCCGAGGGCGGAAGGATCATCGCCCGACAGCTGCACGAACTGCTCGCCCGGCCCGATCAGCGCCGCATGGTAGCTCACCCGGTCCATGTCTCCGGTCGCATCCTTGATGCCGATCACGTTCGGCAGCTTCGCCAGCCGCGCCACGGTTTCCGGCTTCAGGTCGACCACCGTTCGCCCCGGCACGTTGTAAAGGATCACCGGCAGGGCGACGGCGTCGTTGATCGCCTTGTAATGGGCATAGAGGCCGTCCTGATTCGGATTGTTGTAGTAGGGGCAGACGACGAGGGCCGCATCGGCGCCGACCGCCTTGGCATGGGCGACGAGGTCAATGGCTTCGTCAGTGGCATTGGCCCCCGCCCCGGCAATCACCGGCACCCGGCCGGCGGCGACCTCGACGCAAAGGGTTACAACTTCTTTATGTTCCTCGGTGGACAGGGTGGAGGTCTCCCCGGTCGTGCCCACCGGCACCAGCGCGGAAGAGCCCCCGGCGATCTGGCGCTCCACCAGCCCGGCAAAGGCCTTCCGGTCGACGCCGCCGTTCAGGAAAGGGGTCACAAGGGCGGGAATGGAGCCGGAGAACATCTTTCGTTACCTGTTATTCAGGGGATTCGTTTCAGGGTTTTGTGGGAAATGCGTGCTAGGCTGCGATGCTTGGATTGTCACGCTTCGGGACAGAAATAAACATAGGCCACCATGATACAGACCCGGAAAATCGCAGTTTTTCTGTCACTGGCCGCCCTGGTCCCGGTCCTGGTGGCCGGCAGTGACCCGGAAACACCGAGCCTGAAGCCGGGCAAGACTGTTTTACCCGAGGCCGCAGCTCCCGAGCTCAGCGTGAATGCCGTCACCGCCTTGCCGGCCTCTCCGGTCCCGCAGGCCCCCGTCCTGACCCTGCGCCCGTCGGCACCCGTGCCCTCCGCGGCGAGCTTTGCCCTGTCGCGCGCCCTCGCCGCCGCCGAGCGCGGCGACTGGAACACGCTGGCCAGCCTGCAATACGAAACCGCCGATCCGGTGGTGAAGAACCTGATCATGTGGAAGCGCGCCAGCGACGGCGTGCCCGGCATGACCTTTGACGAACTGAACACCGCCCTGACGATGCTGCCCGACTGGCCGAAAACCGGCCGCATGCGCGCCCGGGCCGAGGAGATCATCGAGCAGTCCTCGCTGGATGCGCGCGCGCGCATCGAATGGCTGGAAAAGTCCGGCCCGGTCACCGGGCAGGGCAAGGTGGCCCTCGCCAACGCCCTGCGCGAAACCGGCCAGCGCCAGCGCGCCGATGAGGTGATCAAGGATGTCTGGCGCAACCACACCTTGCCCTCTGACGTGCAGCGCCTCGTGCTGGCGCGTCATGGCCAGTCGCTGAGCCAGGACGACCACCGCGCCCGCGTTGACTTCCTGCTGTGGACCGGCCAGCGCTCTGACGCGCAGGCCCTGCGCCCGCAGCTGACAGCAGACTATCGCGCGCTCACCGATGCCCGTATCGCGCTGGCCACCCGCGCGAAGAATGTCGATTCCCTGATCCAGGCCGTGCCCGCCAACCTTCAGGATCATCCAGGCCTGCTCTACGAGCGCGGCAAGTGGCGCCGGGCGAAGAAGGTCGACGGGGTCACCGATGTCCTCGTGCGGATCGATGGCAAGGATGTGCCTGCGGCCGGCCGGGGCCGCCTGTGGGACGAGCGCGCCATCGCCACACGCGAGGAGCTGAAGCTGCGCAACTACAGGCGCGCCTACCAGCTCGCCTCGACCCACGGCATGAGCACGGGCTCCGACTTTGCCGAGGCCGAATGGCTTGCCGGCTGGATCGCGTTGCGCCTGAATGGCGATGCCACCCGCGGCCTCGGCCATTTCGAAACGATGGCAAATGGGGTCTCCAGCCCGGTCAGCGTGGCGCGTGGCTATTACTGGACCGGCCGGGCCCGCGATGCCCTCGGTCAGGGCGAACAGGCCACCACGGCCTACGGCATCGCTGCCTCGCACCCCTTCACCTATTACGGCCAGCTCGCCGCCGAGCGCGTGAACCAGAAGACCCTTACCCTCGGCGCGCCGGTTGTTCCGACGGCGGAGGATGTCGCCGCCTTCGAGGCAAAGCCGGTGGTACAGGCCATGCGCCTTCTGGGCGAGGTGGGCGAGCGGTCGAACTTCATCGACTTCGCCTATTTCCTGGATGACAATCTCAGCACTGCCGTTGAGTATGAACTTCTGGCGCAGATGACCAACAGCTTCGTCACGCCGGAAGTCGGCGTGCGTACCGCCAAGGCCGGCCTGCAGCGCGGCATCGTTGCCACCGGCGCCGCCTGGCCCGTGCCCGATCACAAGCCGACGCGGCCCCACCAGGTCGAGCGCGCCTTCGTCTACGCCATCACGCGCCAGGAGAGCGAGTTCAACCCGAAAGCTGTCAGCCGGGTCGGCGCGCGCGGCCTGATGCAGTTCATGCCGGCCACGGCCAAGAACGAAGCCCGCCTGCGCGGCATGCCGTACGAGCAGTCCTGGCTGACCGAGGACCCGGCCTACAACATGACACTCGGCGGGCTGCACCTTGATACGCTGCTGGCGCAGTTTGGCGGCAGCTACATTATGACGGCGGCAGCCTACAATGCGGGCCCGTCGCGCCCCAGCCAGTGGGTGCGCGATTACGGCGACCCCCGCCTCGGCCAGATCGACCCGATCGACTGGGTGGAATTCATCCCGTTCTCCGAGACCCGCAACTATGTGCAGCGCGTTCTGGAGAACATCCAGGTCTACCGCCACCGGCTCAGCGGACAGCCGGAGGACATCCGCCTGTCAGACGACCTGAAGCGCGGGCGTAGGTAGGGTCAAAACCGCTTCTCTTAATTCCACCCCTTCCCTTCCGGTCCCATGCCGTTAGGCTACCCAGAGTGCCCCCACTTCCTGGCGGGCATTTCAAACAGGGGTACGGGCGATGACGAAGCGGATGATTGCAGCGGGCGCGCTGGCGCTTATTGCCGCCTGCGGCAGCGAGACAGTCGCGCCCGGCCCGGGCAGTGGCGGCGGATCGGCAAGCCAGAGCCCGGCCGCGCTCGCCGCGGTCGAAGGCATGCCGCAGGGCCCGCTGCGGGTGGCGGACGAGAGCCTCGTCTCGCTCTACCGCACCCTGCACGAGACGCCGGAGCTTTCCTTCAAGGAAGTGCAGACCGCTGCGCTGCTGGCCAGCGAACTCAAATCCCTCGGCTTCACCGTCACCGAAGGCCTGGGCGATGCCTGGGTGAAGGCGAAATCCCAGAAGGACCATGGCGAAGTGCGCCCCGGCGTCGGCGGCTATGGCGTGGTTGGCGTGTTCGAGAATGGCGAGGGCCCGACCCTGCTGATCCGCGCCGACATGGACGCCCTGCCCGTGCCGGAAAACACAGGGCTGCCGTTTGCCTCGAAGGTACGCGCGCTGCCGTGGACCGGCGATGAGAGCCAGGTGATGCATGCCTGCGCCCACGACATCCACATGACCGTATGGGTGGGCACCGCCCGCCGCCTGATCGCGCAGAAAGACAGGTGGAAGGGCACGCTGGTCATGATTGCTCAGCCGGCGGAGGAAATCGGCATCGGCGCGCAGGCGATGCTGGCCGATGGCCTGTACACGAAGTTCCCCAGGCCGGACTACAACCTCGCCCTGCACGTCTCCGCCGGTGCCCCGGCCGGGACGGTCGCCTACTCTTCCGGTTACGCCCTCGCCAATGTCGACTCCGTAGACGTGACCATAAAGGGTGTCGGCGGCCACGGTGCGTATCCGCACACAACCGTCGATCCGATCCTCATCGCCAGCCATGTGGTTGTCGCGTTGCAGAGCCTCGTCTCGCGCAACACCAACCCGCTCGATTCCGCCGTTGTCACGGTCGGCTCCATCAAGGCCGGCGCCAAGCACAACATCATCCCGGACGAGGCGGAGCTGAAGATCACCGTCCGTTCGTATGAGGACGAAACCCGCCAGAAACTGCTCGACGGCATCAAGCGCATCGCCGAGGGCCAGGCTGCCGCTTTCGGCGCACCGGCGCCCTCGTTCAAGGTGGAGAGTGACTATACACCCGCCACCTATAACGATCCCGCCCTCACCGAGCGCGCGATGGCTGCCATCGCGGCCGAGCTCGGCGCAGCGAATGTGCGCCCTGTTCCGCCGGTGATGGGCGGCGAGGATTTCAGCCAGTATGGCCGCACTGCAGAGAAAATCCCCGGCGTCATCTTCTGGCTGGGCGCCGTGAACCCCGACAGGTATGCCGCCGCGCAGATCGACGGCATGCCGCTGCCCTCGCTCCACTCTCCCCTGTTCGCCCCCGACGCAGATCCCACCATCGCCACAGGCGTGGACGCCATGGTCGCCGCTGCGCTGGACCTGCTCGGGAAAAGCTGAAGGCAGGGTTCAGCCGATCCACGGCAGGAAAGGCTGCCCGGCGAGGGCTTGCACAAAGGTGGCGATCACAAGTGCCACATATCCGGCGGCAGCAGCCCATACAGCCGGGACCGAGAGACCACGCGGCAGGGCCAGGGTCAGCAGGCCGAACACGGGCAGTACCTGCATGGCATGGGTGGCGAAGAAATGGGCGATACGCAGGTCGCCCACTTCCCGGCTCCAGCCCATCACCGGCAGCATGGCGCCGGTTTGCGGTGTGCCCACGAGGTGCCCGCTGCCCATGGCCATCGTCATAGCGACGGGAACAGTCAGCATGAAGGTGAGCACCAGCCCGAGCCCGATGGACAGCCGCAGGCCTGGCGCCAGCGCGCTGGCCCGGTTGCGCAGGATCGCGATGCCGTAGACCAGGCTGGCGGTTGTCAGCGATATGGCGACAACGCCCATCAGGATATACAACACGGCCAACTCCGGCGTGGAGCGATTGAAGTGCGAGCCGACGCCCATGGCCGCCGCGCCGCCAATCCAGATCATCTCGGCAAGGATGCAGAGGACGACGAAGCTGGAATACATGCGGTAGCTACGCTGCGCTGTCATGCCGGCCGGCAGATAGCGCGCAAACAGCGCAAGGTTCAGCATGTAAAGCGACAGCGAGATCATGAACTTCGCCGGCTTCATCCAGACATTCACGTCCAGATAGGTCCGCGTCTCCAGGGCCATTGCGGCAAAGACCGGGATCAGCGCAAAGGCCAGGAGGATGCCAAGCAGCGTGAAGCGCGGTTCGTCCGTCATCAGACGGTTCGGCAGCTGCGCGCCATAGGATGCGGGAATGGTTGCAAGGGTCGGGGTCATTTCAGGCCTCCACGGGTCTGGGGGCGCGCAGCGAGAAGCCTGCGCGCAGGGCAAGGAAAAGCAGGAAACCGATCGGGCCGAACCAGAAGATCAGTCCGAGGCAGGGCAGCACCAGGATGTGGGGTATGCCTTCTGCCCGCGCCGTGCGCGCTGCCCAGGCGCCGACGAACAGGTCGAAGGCCAGGAAATGCAGCCACCCGGCGAGAGCGGCATGCGGCGAGTCAAACAGGCGCATGACATTCGCTAGGCTGTCATAGCCGCCTTCCGCCGACGACCAGAACGCCAGGACCAGCGCGGCATATCCCACCGACAGAACGATGGGCACCACGAAGCCGGCATAGGCATTGGCCAGACGCGGCGCGAGGGGGCTAAGCGCCAGGGCTAGCCAGCCGGTCATGGCAAGCGGGTTGGCAAACTGGAATAGGGTTTCAGGGGGCATCGCTAACTCCATCTTTACATTGGCAAGATAGAGATGCCAGTAAACTTTGCACTGTCAAGATAAAATTTTGACAGCGTAAAGATTGAGCGCTAGAGACATGCCATGAGCCGCAAGACAAAACAGCCCGAACCCCGGCCCTATCACCACGGCGATCTGAGGGCCGCTCTTCTCGCCGCTGCCGAAGCGGAACTGGTCGAGCGCGGCATCGAGGCGTTCTCATTGCGCAGTGTCGCCAAGCGCGCCCAGGTCAGCCACGCGGCCCCTGCGCATCATTTCGGCGACACTAACGGCCTGCTCACCGCGCTTGCCGCAGAGGGCTACCGTCGGTTCGTCGCCCATCAGGCGGCGTGGGAGGACCGCGGCGGGACAGATCCTGTTGACCGGCTGATTGAAAGCGGCCTCGGCTATATCGACTTTGCCCTGCGCCATCCTGCGCTTTTCCGGCTGATGTTCGGCTCCGACCGGCCCGATTACACCTCTCCGGAACTGGATCAGGCGTCCTATGCGGCCTACCGGCAGATCGAAGCTGCCAATGCGGCCGTGTCCGCCGCGAAGGGCCGGGAAGCCGACAGCACGGACGTGGAAGCCACCTGGGCCATCGTGCATGGGCTGGCGGACCTGTCCTCCAACCGCAGACTTTACCGGCTGGGCACGCTGCCTGCCAAACAGCGTGATGATATCCTGCGCAGCATCATCGCCCGCAACATTCCGGGTTAGGCCCCTCCAAATAAAGGCAGGATTGGGGCAGCTTGTCTTGCCGGACAGGGCCTGTCGCGCTATATCCCCTTTTGCTCAGAGTGCGCATAAGTAACGGATCGGTCACGAAGAGCCCTGCCTCCCCGCATTTTCCGGGACATATCTTGAAAAGCGGACAGACAGGCCCAACTTATACTCAAATCGAGCAAAACTGCTCGGTGCCCTGAGACGAGGAGGATACCATGGCCCGCCTGATCGATTCCGGTCCCGGATGCCCGGCCCCGACCCCGCTGCGCGGCCCCTCCGCCGCCGAAGCGCGCGGCCTCGTGTATGACGATGCCGTCAAGGCCGAGACAGACGCCCTTTACCCCCTCGTTGCGGATTTCATCACCCCGATGGAATGGCCTGCCATCGCCCCTCTCGTCGCCGGCATCAACCGGCTGAAGCGCGAGAAGGATGCGGTCATCCTCGCCCACAACTACATGACGCCGGACATCTTCCGCCTGATCGGCGACTTCCGCGGTGACTCGCTCCAGCTCGCCCGCGAGGCGTCGCAGGTCTCGCAGAAAGTCATCGTCCAGGCAGGCGTGCACTTCATGGCCGAGACCTCCAAGATCCTCGCGCCGGAGAAAACCGTGCTGATCCCCTCGCTGGAGGCGGGCTGCTCGCTCGCCGCCTCGATCACCGGCGCCGATGTGCGCCTGATCAAGCAGAAATTCCCCGGCTATCCGGTCGTGACCTATGTGAACTGCACTGCTGAAGTGAAAGCCGAGTGCCACATCACCTGCACCAGCTCCAACGCCGCGCAGGTCGTCGAAGCGATTGCCAAGGAATGGAACTCCGACACGGTCATCCTCGTGCCGGACCAGTATCTCGCGAAAAACGTCGCCGCCCAGACCGGCATCCGTATCCTCACCTGGCCAGGCGCCTGTGAGGTGCACGAACAATTCTCCGCCGAGGATGTGAAGGCCCTGCGCGAAGCCCATCCCGGTGTCATCATTCTCGCGCACCCGGAATGCCCGCCGGACGTCCTGGAGGAAGCCGACTTCGCCGGCTCCACCTCGGCGCTCGCCGCCTATGTGTCGGAGAACAGTCCGAACAAGGTCGTGCTCCTCACTGAATGTTCGATGAGCGACAACGTGGCCGCCGAAAACCCCGGCGTCAACTTCATCCGCCCTTGCAATCTCTGCCCACACATGAAGCGCATCACGCTCGAGAACATCTATGACTGCCTGAAAACCGGCGTGCACGAAGTGACGATCCCGGAGGATGTGCGTGTCCGCGCGAAGGCCGCGCTGGACGCCATGCTGGCCCTGCCGAGGATGGAGAAGCCGCTCTCCTTCCGCACCGGCCAGAAGCCGCTTGAGATCGAAATGGTAGTTTAGTGCTTGGCATGGCTTGCCAAGGCCGCCGCGAAGCAGTGAAGTTACATGCTGTGACCCTTGTCGAGGAGGCGTCCATGAAGATCATCCGGCGCGCGGCCCTGGCTGCGCTCGTCGTCGCACTGGCCGCTGGCCTGCCGGCCTCGGCAAACAAGGGCAAGACCGGCGCGGACAAGTCCGACGTGCTTGGCAACTGGAGCTTCCAGACGAAACCTTACCGCCAGGGCCAGTGCGTGATGACCGGCACGATGAGCCTCACGCCGCACCCGGAAGCCGGCCTCTACAACTGCGAGCTGACCGCCGTGGAGATGTGCTCCATGTGGGGCCGCTCGGTGGTGCGTCAGTCGTGCGAGGCGCGCCGGTCGGGTGACCAGGTGTCGATCCGCTCCACGATCGAGGAAATGCTGGAGAGCAAGGCCGAGGGCCTGGTCTATGTGCCGGACAATTTCAGCCTCACGGTGCAGTCCCATGAGCGCATGTTCGGCGCGCTCGTTTCCGCCGTCACGGCGCCGGTCGAGTTCCGGCGGGCGGCTGACGGAATTTCCTGACCCGGGTCATGTTTGAGCCGCCCGCCAGCCGCGTGCGCGCCGATGCGGGCGCCAGTGTCGACGTGCTGATCGTCGGCGCCGGGCTCGCCGGCCTGTTCCTGGCGTTGAAACTAGCGCCGCGCCACTGCCTCGTCATCTCACCTTCACCGCTCGGTCAGGCTTCATCTTCCGCCTGGGCCCAGGGCGGGCTTGCGGCTGCTCTGCACCCGCTCGACTCGCCGGCCCAGCATGCGGCCGATACGGTGGCTGCCGGCGCAGGCCTGGTCGATCCCGTCATCGCGCGCCTCATCGCGGAGGATGGACCCGCGCGCGTGCGCGACCTGATCAGGCTGGGGGTGCCCTTCGACCGCACGCCCGATGGCCAGCTCGCCCTGTCCCTCGAAGCCGCCCATTCGCACCCGCGCGTGGCGCGCGTCTCCGGCGACCTGGCCGGCAAGGCGATCATGGACGCGCTCGTCGCCGCGGTGCAGGCAACCCCGAGCGTGGAACTGATCGAAAATGCGCGCGCTGTTTCGCTCCTGCAGGATGGCAATGGCCGGATTGCCGGCGCCGTCCTTCAGGATACTTCAGGAAACATCAGTACACGCACGGCCCGTGCGACAGCGCTTTGCACCGGGGGTTCGGGCGGCCTCTTCCGCGTAACGACCAATCCGCGTGAAGCCCTCGGCGAATCGATTGCAATGGCCTGGGAAGCCGGCGCCTTGCTCGCTGATCTCGAATTCGTGCAGTTCCATCCCACCGGTATCGATATCGGCCGCGATCCCGCCCCACTCGCTACCGAAGCCCTGCGCGGGGAAGGAGCGACGCTGCACAATGCCGATGGGCGACCATTTATGGCTGACTATCATCCGCTGGCAGAGCTTGCGCCGCGTGACGAGGTCGCCCGCGCCATCCATGCCGAGCGCGCTGCCGGCCGCGGCGCCTTCCTCGATTGCCGCAAGGCTGTGGGTTCACATTTTCCCGATCACTTTCCGACCGTGTTTGGCGCATGTATGAGCGCGGGCATCGACCCGCGCATACAGATGATTCCCGTTGCCCCCGCCGCGCATTACCATATGGGGGGCATCGTCTCGGACTTCTGGGGCCGGTCAACGCTCGCCGGTCTGTCCGTCTGCGGAGAATGTTCCTCCACCGGCGCGCACGGCGCCAACCGCCTTGCCTCCAACTCGCTGCTCGAAGCGGTCGTCTTCTCCGAACGCATCGCCCGCCGCCTCAACAGCGCAGCCCTCGACGCCCCCGCCGCCAGCGAAGCGCGCCTGCCCGGCCGCCTGAGTGAGCCCGCTCTCCTGCGGCTGCGCGAGGCGATGTCCCGCGAGTGCGGCGTGATCCGAGAGCAGGCCGGCCTCGAACGGCTGCTGGGCCTCTGTGCGGAGCTTGAGACCGAAGCGCCCGGCGCGCGCGCGCTCACCGCCGCCCGCCTCATCGCCGAGGGCGCCCTCGCCCGCCGGGAAAGCCGAGGCGGACACTTCCGCAGCGATTATCCCGGCAGCGCACGTCCGCAGCGCCAGTTCATCGTCCACCCGCCCCGCACTGAAGTTCCTGCATGACACCCCCTATCCCCCCGCTCTCCCCGGTCATTCTCGACCCCATTGTCCGCCTCGCGCTGGCCGAAGACCTTGGCCGGGCCGGAGACCTGACGACGGATGCGACAATTCCACCGTCAACGCAGATGCGCGCTGTCATCGCCGCCCGCAAGCCGGGCATCGTCGCAGGCCTTGATGCGGCTGCCTATGCGCTGAAACTGGTCGATGAAACCGTCAGCCTGAACATCCACCTGCCGGACGGCTCGGCCCTAATGCCAGGGGCGGTCATCGCTGAACTCACCGGCTCTGCCGCCTCCATCCTCACCGCAGAACGCACCCTGCTGAACTTCATGGGCCGTCTTTCCGGTATCGCCACGCTGACCCGCCAGTATGTCGAGGCAGTGAAGCACACCAAGGCAAAGATCGTCTGCACCCGGAAGACCACGCCCGGCCACCGTGCGCTGGAGAAGCGGGCCGTGCGCTGTGGCGGTGGCACCTCCCACCGGTATGGCCTCGATGATGCGATCCTGATCAAGGACAATCATATCGCCGCCTGCGGAGGAGACATCGGCACCGCCATCGCCCGTGCCAGGGCCCATGCCGGCCATCTGCGCATGATCGAGATCGAAGTCGACACGCTCGCCCAGCTCGAGGAGGCTCTGAAGCATACGCCCCACGCCATCCTTCTCGACAACATGGACCCCGGCACGCTGCGCGCCGCTGTCGGGCTCACCGCCGGCCGTGTCACACTCGAGGCTTCGGGCGGCGTCAGCCTGGATACGGTCGCAGTCCTTGCCGAAACCGGCGTCGATTATATTTCCGTCGGCGCGCTCACCCATTCCGCGCCGAACCTTGACCTCGGCCTCGATGTCATCTGACACTGGCCCGTGCAAACTTCAGCACGGACACCGGGAGACATCCATGTCAGGCGCAAACGGGCGTAAGAGCATTTTCATCACGGGAGCAGCCTCCGGCATTGGCGCAGAAACCGCCCGGCATTTTTCCCGGAAGGGCTGGTTCTGCGGGCTCTATGACATCAACGAGGCCGGCCTGCGTTCTGTCGCTGCGGAACTCGGCGCGGACAACTGCCACACCGCGCGTCTGGACGTCACCCAGCGCGCCGCCTGGGCTGCTGCCATCGCGGGCTTTGCCGGCGCCACCGGCGGCAAGATGGATATCCTCTTCAACAATGCCGGCATCGGCCGGCATGGCTGGTTCGAGGACATCCCGCCGGAGGATGCCGACCAGATCGTCGACGTCAATGTCAAGGGTGTGGTCAATGGGGTCTATGCCGCCCTTCCGCTGCTGAAGGCCACGCCCGGCGCACGCATCATCAACACGGCTTCCTGCGCCGGCATCGTCGGGGCGCCGCAGCTGGCGGTCTACTCCGCCTCCAAATGGGCCGTCCGTGGACTGACGGAAGCGCTGGATGCCGAGTTCCGCGATCTCGGCATCAAGGTCGTCAGCCTGATGCCCTGGTTCGTGGACACACCCATCCTCGACATCGGGCGCACCGAGGGCGCCAACGAGAAGATGTCGGACCAGATGAAAGCCAGCGGCGCGACCGTCTATCCCGTCTCGCTGGCTGCCGAACGCGTCTGGGATGCTGCCCACGGGGCGGATATCCACTATATGGTCGGCGGTGAGGCCGAACGCACGCGCTTCATGGCCCGCTGGCTGCCCGGCCTCGTGCGCAAGGGGGTCAAGGCGCGCGTGCCTCCGCGCAGCTGACCCGTCACGCCTCAGCCAAAAGAAAAAGCCGCCGGGGCGTTCCACCAGCGGCCTTTCCTCTCAGGATCAGGCAGGTCAGAAGGCGCCGTCTGCGCTCGCAGAGGCTGCACCTGTCTGGCGTGCCATGTATTCTTCGACGGCGCTCAGTTTCGGCGTGTCAGCTTTCGCAACCGGCGCGGCAGACGGGGCAGTCTGCACGCTCATCAGTCGCGGGGCGGTCGTCGAGACGGTACGGGTCGAGGTCGACACGCCCGCAGGCGCCGCCGTCGGCGCGATCGTGTAATAGCCATCCTCGGCCGCCGAGCTGCCGCTGGAAAACAGCAGGCCTTCGTCGATCACTTCCCCGGCAGCCGCGTCGAGCGCAGCCAGCTGCAGGCGCGTGGCTTCCTTGCGGGCCTCGAATGCACGGTTCACGCTCGCCCATTCAGCGCCGCGCGGGAAGCGGTAGAAGATGTGCATGCCGATCTTGTCGGTCTGCACGAGGCCGGAATTCCAGATCGGGTCCACATAGGTGGCGTGATAGTGCGTGGCGCCGCCGGTGCGCTCCTCATGGATGCCCATCAGCACATGCGCGGCGATGCGCTTGGCGCGTTCCCAGTTCTCGCCCACAGGCTTCTTCTGCATGGCGCCGTCGCAGGTGAAGGTGAACTGGCATCCCGTGGTGCGGGTTGCGCCCTGGAACACCACACCGCAGGCCGTATCCGGATAGCGGTGGTCGCGCATGCGGTTGGCGATGACTTCCGCCACCGCCAGCTGGCCTTCCAGCGGCTCGCGGGCGGATTCGTAATACACCGCCTGTGCCATGCACATCAGTTCGGAATCGATCGTCTCAGCGCGCTGCACCTGTTCGGCCGTGAACGAGGCGAGCGTCTGCAGTGCCGCGCCGTCACGGTCGCGCATCGCATACCGGCTCATCGAGGAGTCCGGATCCCGCTTCAGGGTATATTCGACGGTGCGCAGCCAGGGCGTATCCAGCAGCGCCGGCGTCATCGCATCGGCGCGGGCGGCCAGTCCGGCGTCCTGATAAGTTGCAAAGCGCTGGGCCTCAGCGCGGTATTCGGCATCGGCACGCAGGCTTGCCTGCTGCTCGGCAATCGCGGGGAGGGTCACAGAGGCAGTCACGGCGCAGACGGCCACCATGCCGCCGCGGATGAAGACTTCCCGCTGTTCCTGGTCAGTCATACCGAGCCACCACCGTTTGAGCTTTTCACGCAGCCCATTCAGGGGGCCGAGACTCGCCCGGCTTGGTTGAAGAAACCTTAACATCACCGTTCCTCTTTTTCCCGGCCGGCGGCTGTCATCCCGCCTTGTGCCCCGGGTTACAGGGGTTCAACGCACTCACGAGGACCGTACGCGTCCCGTCCCGCACATGCGGGACACGGCGACTTGGCCCACCCGGAGCTATCTAGCAATATTTCAGCCAACCCCGGGAGTGACATTTCTGAGAGAGTCGCCATCACGTAGAAGTTGCATCTTCATGCAATTTCAGGGGAGTTGCCGGCATCCCCCTGAATTTCAACGGGATTCATGACCATATGGCGACAACCTGAGCGATTCACGGAAGGGTGTCCTGTGGCTGAAAAACAACACTCAAGCGCCGCCGGAATGGGCAGGGTTTGGTTACTTTGCGGCCTCTTTGAGCGCCGCCTGTGCCGCTGCAAGACGGGCAATCGGCACCCGGTAGGGCGAGCAGGAGACGTAATCAAGGCCCGTCCGGTGGCAGAATTCCACTGAAGCCGGGTCGCCGCCATGCTCCCCGCAGATGCCCAGCTTGATGCCCGGCCGGGTGCGCTTGCCGCGCTCGGCAGCGATCCTGACCAGCTCGCCCACGCCGTCCTGATCCAGCGTCACGAAGGGGTCTTTCTCGTAGATGCCCTTCTCGGCATAGGCCTGCAGGAACTTGCCCGCATCGTCGCGGCTGATGCCCAGCGTGGTCTGCGTCAGGTCATTCGTGCCAAACGAAAAGAAAGCCGCCGACCGGGCAATCTCGCCCGCCTGCAACGCCGCTCGCGGCAGCTCGATCATCGTGCCGACGGTATACTCCACCGTCACGCCGGTCTCAGCGAACACCTTCTGCGCCGTCTCATCGACCAGCGCCTTCAGGATCGCCAGCTCGCGCTGAGTTGCCACCAGCGGGATCATGACTTCCGGAACCGGCTTCAGCTTGCCTTCCTTGGCCACATTCACAGCTGCCTCGAAGATGGCCCGCGCCTGCATCTCGTAGATCTCGGGATAGGTGATGCCGAGCCGGCAGCCGCGATGGCCCAGCATCGGATTGCTCTCGTGCAGGTCGTGCGCGCGCCGGCGCAGCTCGTCCGCGCTCAGGCCGGAGGCTTTCGCCACGCCGGCGATGTCCTCGTCCGTATGCGGCAGGAATTCGTGCAGCGGCGGGTCCAGCAGGCGGATCGTGGCCGGGCGGTTCTCCAGGATGCGGAAGATTTCCTCGAAATCGGAGCGCTGCATTGGCAGCAGTTTCGCCAGCGCTTCGCGGCGGCCCTTCTCGTCATTCGACAGGATCATGGTGCGCACCGCCGGGATGCGTTCCTCCTCGAAGAACATATGCTCGGTGCGGCACAGGCCGATGCCTTCGGCACCGAATTCGACCGCGGTGCGCGCGTCCAGCGGCGTCTCGGCATTGGCGCGCACCTTCAGGCGCCGCGCCTTGTCGGCCCAGTGCATCACCAGCCCGAAATCGCCCGACAGGTCCGGCTTGATCAGGTCGATGGCGCCCGCCATCACCCGGCCCGTGCCGCCATCAATGGTGATTACATCGCCCTTGCGGAACGTGCGCCCGCGCACCGTGAACTCGCCCTTGGCGCCGTCCACCTTCAGGTCGCTCGCCCCGCACACGCAGGGCCGGCCCATGCCGCGCGCCACCACGGCCGCATGGCTGGTCATGCCGCCGCGCGCCGTCACGATCGCGCGCGCCGCATGCATCCCCTTGATGTCATCCGGGCTCGTCTCGACACGCACCAGAATCACGTCCTCGCCCTTTGCGGACAGGTTGAAGGCCTCCTCGGAGTCGAACACCACCTTGCCGACGGCTGCGCCGGGGCTGGCGGGAAGCCCCTTCACGATCACATCATAGGGCGGGATCTTCGCGGCCTTCTGTTCCTGCTCGTTGGGAATGCGCGGATGCAGCAGCTGGTCGAGCTGCGCCGGGTCAAGCCGCAGCAGCGCGTCCTTCTCCGAGATCAGCCCCTCGCGCACCATGTCCACGGCAATCTTCACCGCCGCCGCCGCCGTGCGCTTGCCGCTGCGTGTTTGCAGCATGTAGAGCCGCCCGGCTTCCACCGTGAACTCGATATCCTGCATATCCTTGTAATGATGTTCCAGCTTCGCTGCGACATCGCGCAACTGCCGGTAGACTTCCGGCATGGCATCCTCAAGCGGCTTGTCGCCCGAACCCAGCGTCGCTGCGCGCTCACGCGAGATCGGCGCGGGCGTTCGGATACCCGCCACGACGTCCTCGCCCTGCGCGTTGATCAGGTATTCGCCATAGAAGATGGGCTGGCCGTTTGACGGGTCGCGCGTGAACGCCACGCCGGTCGCCGAGGTCTCGCCCAGGTTTCCGAATACCATCGCCTGCACGTTCACCGCCGTGCCCCAGTCTTCCGGAATGTCATTCAGTTTGCGGTAGATGATCGCCCGCTCGCTCATCCAGCTGTTGAACACGGCTGAAATCGCGCCCCAAAGCTGCTCGCGCGGATCGTCCGGAAACGGACGGTCCAGCTCGTCCTGCACGGCTTTCTTGTAGCGAACGATCACCTCTTTCCAGTTCTCTGCCGAAAGATCGGTGTCGAGGTCGAGGCCTGCGCGCTCCTTGTAGTCGTCGAGGATATGCTCGAACTCGTCATGCCCCATGCCGAGCACGACGTTGGAATACATGTGGATGAAGCGGCGATAGCTGTCATAGGCAAACCGGTCACCCGCGCGCTTCGCAAGACCGGCGGCCACTTCCTCGTTCAGGCCGAGGTTCAGCACGGTGTCCATCATTCCCGGCATCGAGGCGCGCGCACCCGAGCGCACGGAGACGAGCAGCGGGTTGGCCGGGTCGCCGAAGCCCTTGCCGGTTTTCTTCTCCAGCTCCGCCAGCGCCGCCGCAACTTCCGCCTCCAGCCCCGCAGGCCAGGCCCGGCCGGTCTGGTAATATGCGGTGCAGACCGCGGTGGAGATCGTGAAGCCCGGCGGCACCGGCAGGCCCAGCTTTGCCATCTCGGCGAGGTTGGCGCCCTTGCCGCCCAGCAGGTTCTTCATCGAAGCATCGCCATCGGCCGTGCCGCCGCCGAACGCATAGACCCAGCTGCCGGCCTTCTCCTGGCGTGCCGCTTCACCCATCTGTCGCTCCTGTCTCTGCCTGCCGCCGGGATTCGGCCGGCCGCAATTTTGTGCAAGTCCTATGCTGCATCGCACACCTGATGAGAAGTGCGCGTTTCGTCTCCGGCGCGAGTGACAACGTTGTATTTTCTCGCCCCGGGGTAAGTGTTGCCGCGATATCGCGCGCCGCGCGTATCGAAGCGGAACAAACTGCCTCTACCCTTCGATGCGCGAGAAATCCGCCACCTGGTGGATCGC
>JBKBJF010000028.1:0-22825 GCA_046293935.1 Hyphomonas sp. | reverse complement strand
ACCAAACGCGCTAAACGCGCCGCACCATGACCCAGGAAACTCCAGCCTATTCAGGCCCTCAGCGCATATTCTCCGGCGTCCAGCCGACCGGCAACCTGCACCTCGGCAACTATCTCGGGGCGCTGAAGAAGTTCGCCGATCTTCAGGCCGAAGGTCATGACTGCATCTATTGCGTTGTTGACCTGCACGCGATCACCCTGCCGGTGGAAAAGGGCGCCCTGATCTCGCAGACCCGCCAGATTGCAGCGGCCTTCATGGCCGCAGGGGTGGATCCGGCCAAGTCGATCATCTTCCCGCAATCGTCCGTGCTCGCGCATGTCGAACTGGCCTGGATCTTCAACTGCGTGGCGCGCATGGGCTGGGTCGAGCGCATGACCCAGTTCAAGGACAAGGCCGGCAAGGATGCCGAGCGCGCTTCCGTCGGCCTGTTCACCTATCCGGTGCTGCAGGCGGCTGACATTCTCGCCTACAAGGCGACGCATGTGCCAGTGGGCGAAGACCAGAAACAGCACCTCGAACTCAGCCGCGACATCGCCGAGCGGTTCAACCGCGAATATGACGCGCCCGGCTTCTTCCCGCTGCCAGAGCCGATGATCAAGGGCCCTGGCGCGCGCATCATGTCGCTGAAGGATGGCACGAAGAAGATGTCGAAGTCCGACCCCTCAGACCTCTCGCGCATCAACCTGATCGATGACGCCGATGCGATATCGAAGAAAATCCGCAAGGCGACGACCGATTCCGGGGTAATCCCGGAAACCGCGAAGGAGCTGGAAGGCCGCCCCGAGGTCGAGAACCTTGTCGGCATCTTCGCCGCCCTGTCCGGCCGCCCTGTCGACAGTGTCCTCGCTGAATTCGCCGGGCAGGGCTTTGGCGTGTTCAAGCCGGCTCTGGCCGATGTCACCGTGGCCCATATGGCCCCGATCACGGCGCGCTACCGCGAGATCCTCGCGGATCCCGCCGGGATTGACCGGGTGCTTGCCGATGGGGCGGCCCGGGCCAATGCAGTGGCGGCTCCGGTCATGGAGGACGTGCGGCGCATCGTCGGATTCTGGCGCTGAACTGCTCTGGGCCCGGCCCTTGCCGGGGCAGGCGACACTCGCCATCTTGAGGCCATCGCGCCAAGGGAGACATGCCGATGCGACTACTGCCGACCCTCATCCTACCTGTCCTGCTGCTGGCGGCTTGCGGCGGCGCCCAGACGGGCGCCCCGGCCGGCGGCTCCATTGCCGATGTCAGGGATGCCTTCATCGTTCAGCCCCCGGAAGGACGTGATGTCACCGGCGGTGGCATGCATATCTCCGTCCAGGGCGCTCCGCTGACACTGGTCGGGGCCTCCACAGACGTCGCCAGCACCGTCGAACTGCATACCATGTCGATGCAGGACGGAGTGATGCAGATGCGAAAGGTGGAGGGTTTCCCGGTTTCGGCGGAGGCGCCGCTGACGCTCGAAAGGGGCGGAAATCACCTGATGTTCTTCGGCCTTCAGCCGCTGGACGTTGGCGACGAGATCGACATTGTGCTGACATTCGTTGACGGGAACGGGGCCCAGCAAAAGGTTGTGACCAAGGCGGAAGTTGTCCCGATAGGGGGGTAATGCCTCATGCCCGGGCAAACGGGGCTGTTTTCTGAAATTTCATGCAGTCCGGCCCTGTTATTGCCACGGTGATGGCCGCATAGTTGCAACAGATGACGATGACTCGCCCCTCGGCACAGGACAGGCGTAAACCCATGGCCTCACGCGCATCTGCGGTAAAACTTCCGAAGGCCTATGAGGAAGACAACCGCACCCGGGCGCGTCCGGCTCCCGTGCCGGAACATTTCATAAACCTGGAAGGCGCGCAGCCCAGTCCGATCATGATCGGCTTCCAGAAGTTCTGGCGGGGCCTGATCAACCTTACCCGGCTGGCCCTGTTACTTGCCATTCTCGGTGCCTATCCGGCCGCTGTGGTGATGTCGAGCAAGATTGATGACAGCCCGGTTGTCTTCCCGCAAAACCAGAGCTGGTCTGTGGCCGGCGTTGGCGTGGCCATCCACAAGATTGCCCGTGAGCTGGAAGGCGCGGGCTGGGCGGCCGACCGCCCCGACTGGCATCCTCAGGCCCGCCTGACCGCGCTGCCCGCATGGCAGGAAGCGACTGCGTCCGCCCTTTCCGAGCATGTCGCGCTGCTGGCCGGGGTGGCGGTTACAGCCGAAGGCCCGGATGGGGACCTTGCGGCGGCCTCACGCCTTCTGATGGCCGTTCCGGGCGAAGAGATGCGCCCGCGCCTGACTGCAGCGGCCGAAGCCCTGAACCGTTATGATACACGCGCCTCGCGCGGTCTTGCCCTGCGCCCGTCACCGGAAGAAACGCTGCCGCTTGAAATGGCGCTGTTTGCCAAATGGGCGAGAGAGGGCCGGGCGGCGCTCTCCGACCGGATCCATGCCGAGCAGTCGGCATGGCCGGCAAGCCGGGAAGACATTGCCGCCTTCTATGACGCCAAGGCCCATGCCCACCTGGCGCATGAGCTGATCCTCGCCGCTAAGGCCCGTGCCTATGGCATCACCGGCGATGCGGAACTTGCCGTTGCCCTCGCCCGCGCCGAGGCCGCCTGGGGCCGTGCCGCCGAACTCAAGCCGATCTTCGTGTCCAATCTGAAAGGCTCCGGCGCCATCCTGCCCAACCACCTCTCCAGCATGGCCTGGTACCTCAGCGAAGCGGAGGAGGCCTCGGCCTATCTTGCGGCCCGGCTTGCCCCACCGGCGGCGGCCGAAGAGACGGTCGGGGATGTCGCCCAGACCGGCGAAGAGCCGCAACTCCCTTGAACTGCCCGGCCGGGCAGTCCATGTCTCGGCTGCAGACAGCGAGGCGGCCATGTTCATCCAGACCGAAGCGACCCCGAACCCGGATACAGTGAAGTTCCTGCCGGGCCTGCCGGTTGCGGGCCATCTCGGCCCCTTCGACTATCCCGACGCCGCCAGTGCCCGCTGCAGCCTGCTTGCCCGGGCTCTGTTCCAGGTCGACGGGGTCGAGCGCGTGTTTCTAGGTTCGGATTTTGTCTCGATCAGCAAGGCGCCCGCCCGCGACTGGAAACATGTGAAGCCGATGGTGCTCGCTGCGATCATGGACCACTTCATGGCCGGCCTGCCGGTCGTCGATGAGGAGGCCGCATCGGCGGAGGCAGACGAGATCGCCTATGAAGGCGACGCCGCCGAAATCGTCTCAGAAATCCGCGAGTTGATTGAAACCCGCGTGCGCCCGGCCGTCGCGCAGGATGGCGGCGACATCACCTTCCGCCGTTTCGATCCAGACACCGGCATCGTTCACTTGTCCATGCGCGGGGCCTGCGCCGGCTGTCCATCCTCGACCCTGACACTGAAGCAGGGAATCGAGAACATGCTGCGTACCTATGTCCCGGAAGTCACGGCAGTCGAAGCCGAGCTTTGATCTGCAGTACTCCCAGCGTTCCAGATCGTCCGTCTCCTGACAAAAGGATCCCGACATGGCCCATCCCGTCAACGACCATGCCCTCGATGTCATCTTCCGGGATGCCCGCACGCAGAACGGTTTCCTCGAAAAGGACGTGCCCGAAGTGCTGATCCGCGCCGTTTACGACCTCGCCAAGATGGGGCCGACGAGCGCAAACTGTTCACCCGAGCGTTTCCTCTTCATCCGCACGCCGCAGGCAAAGGCGCGTCTGCTTCCGCTGATGAGTGAAGGCAACCGGGAGAAGACGGCGGCCGCGCCATGGACCGTCATCATTGCACATGACTTTGCCTTTCAGGAGAAAATTCCGAAGCTCTTTCCTCACAATCCCGGTGCGAGGGACTGGTTCAATAACAATCGGGACGAGACGGCCATCCGCAACGGCACCCTGCAGGCGGCGTATCTGATGATCGCCGCACGCGCCATCGGCCTCGATTGCGGCCCGATGAGCGGATTCGACATGGCCGGTGTCAACCGTGAATTCTTCGAGAGCGATCCCGGCGAGATGCAGCATTGGCGCGCCAATTTCATCTGCAATCTTGGCTATGGCGACAAGTCGAAGCTGTTCCCCCGCCTGCCGCGCCTCGAGTTTGAAGAAGCCTGCCGCATCTTCTGATCGTGTACTGATGATCGTCCTGGGGCTGAACACCTGCTTTTCCGGCGTCGAGGCGGCCCTCATCCGCAACGGGGAGGTTATCGGCGACCTTCGAGAACAATTGCCGCGCGGTCAGGAACGACGCCTGCCAGGGCTCGTCGCGGAACTGTGCAGCTCTGCCGGTATCACACTCTCGCAACTTGGCCGCATCGGTGTCGTCACCGGCCCTGGCAGCTTTACAGGCCTTCGCATCGGGGTGGCCTATGCGCGCGGCCTTGCTCTCGTCACGAAGGCGGAGGCCGTCGGCATAACCAGCCTCGAAGCTGGCGTCCCGCCCGGCATGCAAGGCGCGGTTCTCGCCTGCCTTGCCGCCCAGCGCCGCCCGCCGGACCGGACCTGGTGGGTACAGGGTCTCGCGGAAGGGAAGGGCATAGCCGAGGTCCGCGAGGTCACGCACGAAGATCTCGCCGCGATGCTGGAAGGCTTTGATGCTCCGGTTTTCATGGACGGCAGCGAAGCCCTCGGCGGCCTCTCCGCAAGGCTCGACCTGCGCCCGCTTAAGCCCAGCGCCATCACGGCAGCGCTGAAGGCCGCAGCCTTCGATCCCGCCGCGCATCTTCCTGCTCCGGTTTATGCCCGTGCCCCGGATGCTGCCCTGCCAGCCTCCGGGACATAGGCTGGCCGGTGATCAGAACTTCAGCCTTACGCCTCCGTTCACGATGAAACCGTCATTGCGCGACCAGATATCGGTCGTCCACTGACCATCCGGTGCGCGTGCCGGAAGCAGCAGCGGGTCTTTGCGGGTCTGGCGCACATTCAGAATGTTCTCGGCATTGATGAACCAGCTCGCTGGCCCGGTCGTGATCTCGCCGAGCAGGCCGACATCCAGATAGGGCTTGCTCTCTGTACGAAACGGATTGCCTTCCACCCGCTGCTTGCCGGTGTAGTACATCTCAAGGCCCAGCCGGAAGGCGCCGTGGCGTTCCCACATGGCCACAAGGCCCGCCGTATGCTTCGGCGTCAGTGCGATTTCCTGCCGGCCACCTGATCCGTCCGGCTCGCTCGAATCAGTGTAGAGATAACTGCCTGTCAGCTTGAAATCGCGCCACAGATAGCGCAGAAGGAGTTCGCTGCCGCGCACTTGTGATGTGCCTTCGGAATTGATCATCCTCACACGGTCGGATGGCCCTGAGGGGCTACTTGCAAACGCCTCCAGAACCGTCACGCCCTCAACATCTGAAGCGAAGAAGACGGCGTTCGTTTCAACTGGTCCGCTTTTGTAGCCAATGTCTAAAGAGGCCAGTCTTGCCCTTTCCTCAATAATCCCCGACAGCGGCTCCAGACGCGACAGGCCGGAGGCCTCAATTTCTTCCACAAAGGGTGTAGGGGCAAAGAATCCTTCTGCCACCGAGCCCCGGATTGTCCAGTTGCCCGGCCGGTAGAGCAGGGACAGGCGTGGGCTGAACTGCGTGCCATAGGTGCTGTGATCATCCACCCTGGCTCTCAGGGAAACGGAGATGTCCGGCGTCAGGTCATGGTCAACCTGTCCGAACAGTCCGGGTACGTCGTATCTGTAGTCAAAGGCCGGAAAGGCCTCGGATGCATAAAGTTCTGACTGCCAGGCAAGGCCCGCCACCCAGTTTGTCGGCCCGCTCTCCCCCGAAACCGAAGCTTCCAGCAGATAGCTCTCGTGCCGGTCGTCTTCCAGAAGGCTGCCAAAGCGGTGCGCGTGATCCTGCACCATGCCGGAGGCGCGCAGCTGTCCTTTCAGGCTGCCCGTAAGGGACGCGCTCGCGATCAAGCCCCCGTCGAGACGGCGGGTCTCCTGGTTCTGCGGAAAAAAGGTGCCGTCCGGCACGGTGCGCCCATCCCGCGAGCCCCCGCGTCTCTGCTCGGTCATGTAGCCGAGCGTTGCATAGATTTCTGCACCGCCCGGCCCTTCCCAGAACAGACGCGGCCGAACGGTCCAGCGCTCATAGCCGGGCAGGTCGATCCAGCCATCGGCGTCCAGATCCTGCAGGCCCTGCCGGTGTGCACCTGCGGTCAGAGACGCGCCGAGATGGCCGGACAGCGGCGTGGCGCCATAGGCCGTGAGGTCCTGACCGTCCCGGGAGGTCAGATTGAGCAGCCATTCGCTTTCCGGCTCATCTCCTGGCCGGCGAGACACCAGGTTGACAACCCCTCCCAGTGCCGAAGCTCCGTACAGGGAGGTCGCAGAGCCCTTGATCACTTCCACTTGCCTGAGGTCTGTCGGTGGTATCTGCAGCAAGCCGATTGAGGCAGCCTGTCCACCATACAGCGGCAGGCCGTCTGCCAGCAGCTGCGTGTAGCGCCCGTAAAGACCCTGCATGCGGATGTTGGCAGCCCCCATAGCGGGCGAAGTCACCTGCACCCGAAGGCCGCCCGTTTCGCTGACAAGGGTTGCGATGTTTCCCGGCCGCATGATCGCCTTCTCCTCGATCTCCTCACGGCGGATCACTTCGATACGCATTGGCTCGTCTTGTAGCAGACGGCCGGAGCGCGTGGCCTGCACGACGATAACGTCAAGCGTCTTTTCAGGATCGTGGCCTGCATGATCTAAATGACTTCCGGGCGCATCGAAGTCGTCACCGGTTGTGGCGCCGTGTGTTGCGTTAAGTTCGGTTTGAGCGAAAGCTGAGCCGAAGCTCAGGCTGCTCAGGGCAAAGGCGATCGCGGAGCGTCGCAGCAAGATGTCGGACATGAATAGGGTTCCTGGAAACGATCTGATTGGAATTGCTGCCAGCCTGTGACGGCCGGCTCAGACAGAGTCAGGAACGGGGGGGACGAAACAGGTCTCGCGGTAAGGCCGTGTCACAGGATTCAGAGAGGCTCAGGCGGTAAGTCAGGCGGGAACGGATGATTTCCGGGGCCTGGCATAGTGTGGGGTTCATCGGGTGAAAATGGCATCCGCCGCATCCTGCGGCCTCATGGTGATGGCCGTCATGCCATCCCTCTTCACCTGAAATCATTCCCGCATCTGTTTCAGGCTGGCAAATGGCATCCGCTGCCACCTCAATATGCTGGGCCTGCGCCAAGGGTGCCATAAAGAAGGTCAGGCTCATCAGTGCCGCGATCACGGCCGCGAGGGCAGGGCTCAAGGGTCTGATGAACATGCAGGCGTCTTAAGCGGCCTAATAAGAGGTCTGTGCGAAGGCAGGGTTGTCTTCGCCTGCCTTCTTTATTTACTGAAACAGTGTTCAGGCGCGCAAGCTATCATTCGTCGCAGCCGCGCGGGGGCAGCCGTTAACCTTCTTGGGCCAAGGGAAGGCAGGCAGCCGCGCCATTCAACAGGTTCCGCGGCTGGGTGCGCTGCTCCGGAAGCAATTTTATGTCCTCTCCTTCTCTCCGCCTCCTGACGATCGAAGATGCCGGCGCGGCCGCGCGCCTGCACGCCGCCAGCTTCGCCGATGCCTGGAACGAGGCCTCGATTCAGGCGCTGATCGCGGAGGCGAACGTTCTGGCCCTGGGTGCCGATGATGGTGGCGGGCTCATCGCCTTCGTCCTCTTCCAGTCGGCGGCCGGTGATGCGGAACTGCTGACGATTGCAACTGATCCCGCCTACCGCCGCGCCGGCCATGCCGGCCGTCTGATCGAAGCCGCCATTCCTCTTCTGGCGGCTGCGGGAAACACGCGCCTGCTGCTCGAAGTGGCCGAGGACAACATGCCCGCGCGCCGTCTCTACGCCCGACTGGCTTTTGTTCCCGATGGCCGCCGCAAGGGCTATTACACCGCCGGCCGCACCGTCCCCGCCGATGCCCTGCTGATGTCGCGCCAGATCACTGGGTAGCCGTTGCCGCGCAAAGGCCTATACTCTCCCCAAACGAGGGAGACCCCACATGGCCGACACCGAGCAGAAAATCGATATCCCGCCGGAAGTCTTCCGTCTCTACGATGCCTATTGCCATGGTGATCTGTCCCGGCGCGACTTCTTCTCGAAACTCTCGACCTATGCGGTCGGCGGCCTGACCGTCTCGTCGCTTGCCGCCTGCGTGATGCCGGACTACGGCCGCACGCAGACCGCCGAGGGTGAACCGGATCTGATCGAGGAAACCGTTACCTATGCCTCTCCGCAGGGCGCGGGCGAGATGGGAGGCTATCTCGTCCGCCCGGCGAAGGCCAAAGGCAAACTTGCCGGTATTGTCGTCGTTCACGAGAACCGCGGCCTCAATCCGCACATCCGCGACGTTGTGCGCCGCGCTGCCAGGGCCGGCTATGCCGCCTTTGGGCCCGATGCGCTCTATCCGCTCGGCGGCTATCCCGGCAATGATGATGCCGGGCGAGAGCTTCAGGCCCGGCGCAGCCGGGAGGAAATGTTCGCCGACTTCATGGCGGCCGCCGAATTCCTGCGTGATCATCCGTATACGAACGGAAAAATCGCCTGCACCGGTTTCTGCTTCGGCGGCGCCATCACCAACCTGATGGCTGTCCATCAGCCCTGGCTGAAGGCCTCCGTGCCTTATTATGGCGGCTGGCCTTCCATCGAAGACGCCGCAAAGGTCGAAGTGCCCCTGCAGATCCACCTCGCAGGCAACGACGCGCGTGTGAACGACGGCTGGCCCCCCTACAAGGCCGCCCTCGATGCAACTGGCAAGACCTACGAGGTCTATATGTACGAGGGCCTCGAGCACGGCTTCCACAACGACACGACGCCCCGCTTCAATCCTGAAGGTGCTGCGCTCGCGTGGAGTCGCACATTGGATTTTTTTGCGAAACATCTGGCCTGATCGCCTCTGGACAGGCGGGGTAATCTGGCTGATGTTCCCTAAATGTTCGAGTCGGCCACCACGTTCGACACCCCCGCCGGCCTCTGCGGCCTCGGCTGGTCCGTCGCCGGCCTGACGCGCGTGCGCCCGTTCGCGCCGAGCCCGGCGAAAGCGGTGAAACCGGGCGCCGCCCTCGTCCCTGAAGCCGACGCGCCCGCCCACATCACCGCCACCATCGCCGCCCTGCGCGCCTTCCTCGCGGGAGAGTCGGTCCGCTTTGATGAGACCGTGCTCGACTTTTCCGGCCTGCCGGATTTCGAAGCCGCCCTCTACCGCGCCCTGCGCGGCGTCGGCTGGGGAGTGACCGTCTCCTATGGCGAGCTCGCCCGCCGCATCGGCGCAGATACGGGCACCGCCCGCGCCGTCGGCGCCGCGATGGGGCGTAACCCCTGGCCTCTCATCGTGCCCTGCCACCGCGTGCTCACCTCCGATGGCAAGCTCGGCGGCTTCTCCGCCCCCGGCGGCACACCCACCAAGGCCGCGCTTCTCGCCCGCGAAGGCGTGCATCTCGACGGCGGCCAGCTCGCCCTCTTCGAATGACGACTGCGCCCGTCCGCATCCGCAACCGCGACGCGCGGCGCCTCTGGCTGGAGGCGCAGGGCCTCTCCGCCACGCCTGCCGGCCCGCTCGATCTTGCCGCCACCATCCGCAAGCTCGGCTTTGTCCAGCTTGATTCCATCCGTGTCGTCGCCCGCGCGCATGACCATATCCTCTGGAGCCGCAATCAGAACTACCGCGAGCCGATGCTCGGCAAGCTGCTCAAAGACCAGCGTGCCGTCTTCGAACACTTCACCCATGACGCCTCCGTCATCCCCATCGAATTCTATCCCAACTGGCGCCGTCAGTTCCGCCGTATGGAAGCCCGTGTCAGAAGCTGGGATTGGCATGCCGGCTATCACAGTCCTGAAGGCCGCGCGGCGATTCGCGAGCGCATCCGCGCCGAAGGCCCGCTCTCCTCGCACGCCTTTGACACCAGGGTCGAAGGCAAACGCGAGATGTGGCGCCGCCCCCCGCACAAGTTGTCGCTCGATTACATGTGGTATGCGGGTGAGCTGTCCACGTCCCACCGCGATGGCTTCACCAAGTTCTACGACCTGACCGAACGCGTCATTCCCCATACGCACTTGAAGGCGAAGGAACCGCCCGTGTCTGCCCAGATTGACTGGCTCTGCCGCGAGGCGCTGGCCCGCCTCGCTTTCGGCACAGAGGGTGAGATACAACGCTTCTGGGGCGCAGCAGACCTTGCGGAAGTAAAGGCCTGGGCTGCGGCGCAGACGGATCTCGTGCCGGTCGAGATCGAATCAGCCGAAGGGGAGTGGTCGCGCGCCCTCGCGCCTGCCGGTATCGAAACCCGTATCGCATCCGCAGAAAGGCCCGGCTCGCGTCTGCGGATTCTCAATCCTTTCGATCCTGTCGTCCGCGATCGCAACCGGCTGAAGCGCCTGTTCGGTTTCGACTACCGCATCGAAATCTTCGTCCCCGCCGCCCGGCGCATCTGGGGCTATTATGTCTATCCCTTGCTGGAAGGGGACCGGATGATCGGCCGGCTGACCGCCAAGGCCGACCGGAATGCCGGCCGCCTAACGGCCGAACGCCTCTGGATCGAGCCCGGGATTGCCTGGACGCCCGCGCGGGCGGCAAAACTGGAGGCGGAACTCGTCCGGCTCGCGCGTCTGGCAGATGTCTCAGAAGTCAAAGGCGTTATCCGGGCGAATATGGACATTCCGGGCCGCTGAGGGCAAAACAACCGCCATGGATCGCTTGGAAAAACTCTGCATTGAAAAAGGCTTGCGGATGACGGAACCGCGGCGGGTCATCGCCCGCGTGCTGTCGGTCTCCGACGATCACCCGGACGCCGAGGAGCTGCACCGGCGCGCCAATTCGCTCGACGCGTCCATCTCCCTCGCCACAGTCTATCGAACCGTCAAGCTGTTTGAAGATGCGGGCATCATCCAGGCACACGATTTCCGCGATGGCCGCGCCCGCTACGAGGAAGTGCCGGAAGTCCATCACGATCACCTGATCGATGTGAAGACCGGTGAAGTGGTCGAATTCCATTCCGACGAGATCGAGCAACTGCAGGAAGAGATTGCCCGCAAGCTGGGCTACCGTCTCGTCGATCATCGCCTCGAGCTTTACGGCGTGCGCATCAGGGACGAGGAGTAGCCGCGCCCGGGCTTACGGGTTCGGTATCAGCCGGAAGATTCCGTCGTAATCCTTTGTCGCGATATAGAGGTACCCATCCGGGCCCTGTGCCACGTCACGGATCGAATATTCGCCCTTCAGCAGGTCTTCCTTGCCGGCGACCTTACCATCTTCCAGGTCGATCCGTACAAGGACGAGCCCGCTTGGTCCGTTCATCCCGCCGACGAACAGGTCGCCCTTCCATCCGGGATAGACATCACTGGTCAGCATCGTCAGGCCCGAAGGCGCGATGGATGGCACCCAGTAGAGTTCTGGCTGCGCCATGCCCGGCGCTTCCGTCTTGTCGGAGATGATCTTGCCGGAATAATCGATGCCATAGGTGATCGCCGGCCAGCCGTAATTCGTGCCCTTGGTGATGATGTTCAGTTCATCCCCGCCCTTGGGCCCATGCTCGGTTTCCCACAGCGTGCCGGAAGTGCTGTCAAAGTACAGGCCCTGCGGATTGCGGTGTCCATAGGACCAGACCGCCGGGTGGCCTCCATTTCCGTCTGCAAACGGATTGTCTGCGGGTATCGAGCCATCCGGGTTCACGCGCAGGATCTTGCCATGCGTCGTCGAGGGGTCCTGTGCCGATTGCATCAGGGCATAGCCTTCACCCACAGTGATGAACAGCGTGCCGTCATTAGCGAAAGCGAGCCGCGAGCCATAGTGATAGGCGGTATTCCTCAGATCACCGCGGAACACTTCCTCCAGGCCTTCCAGCGCGGAGTGGTCCTCGCTCAACCGGCCGCGCACCACGAGGGTCGAATTGGCCTCAGCCGTGCCGGAGGAGAGTGCCACATAGACGAGCCGCGAGTCCTCGAAAGCCGGGTCCAGGGCCAGGCCCAGATAGCCGGCCTGACCCTCGGTGAAGGCCGGGGGCAGACCCGCCACCGGCGAAGCGGTACCGCCCGGCGCGAAGACTTTCAGACCGCCTTCCTTCTCGGTGAACAGCAGGCGGCCATCCGGCAGGAAGGCCATGCCCCAGGGCTGGTCGGCCGCCACCACCGGTTCCAGCGTCACTGTGGTCTCGCTCACGGCCGTGGGAGTCTGCGGGGCAGGCGGCGAGCAGGCCGCCAGCAGAGCGGCCGTCAGGGCCAGGAGGGAAAGGCGGTGTACAGGCGTCATCGGCAGGCTCCGGAGGAAAGGGACTTGCCCAGACATAGGCCAGCCTGCGCTGCGCGCCAATGAAAAAGGGGCGGCCCCGAAAGGCCGCCCCCTGATTGAATGCGCCGGAGCGCGTGGCTGTTACCAGCTCTTCGTCAGCGAGATGCCGTAGGTCCGCGGCTCGGTCAGGAAGATGTTGGTGAACAGACCTGAGGAGTCGTCGGTCAGGTAGGCCCCGGTGATGACTTCCTCGTTGGCGATGTTCTTGCCGAACAGGTCGACACGCAGGCCGGCCTCGTCGTTGAACAGCGACAGCATCACGTTGAGGTTGTCCCAGCTGGGCAGCCGGTCGCGCGGGGTGTTCCACACGCGGCTGAAGCTGTCGGCCTGGCGGTAGTAGTCAACCCGGCCGGTCAGGCCCCAGTTACCGAACGAGCCCGGCTCCCAGGTATATTCGACGCCCATGTTGAAGGTCGTCTCCGGAGTGCCCGGCATCGAGTTGCCGTCGAGGTTCTTGGCTTCACCGTCGAATGGGGTGAGGGCCGAGAAGGTCGACGACCCGCCATTGGAGTTGGTGACCGTCACGGACTGCCCCGTCAGGCCCAGCAGGGCTTCGAGGTTGGCCGTCCCGCCCACACCGGCAGCGAGGGCGCCGTTGCAGATGCCGCGGGTCGAGCCAGCCGGCAGGGCGTTGATCGCGATGGCACCGAGAACGGCGGCATACCCCTGTGCCGACACGACACAGTTCGAGTAGGTCGAGGCGTTCTTGAGCACGACGAGATCCGCCCGGCCATTGCGGCGGTCAAGCACGTCGATACCCCAGGTGTCCTGGATCTCCGTGTCAAGCAGGCCGAGGCTGGCATTGATGATCAGCGTCGACGCCGGGTTCCAGATCGTCTCAAGTTCCAGGCCCTGGATCTTGGTGTCGATGTTGAAGTTCGCCGACGTCCGGTTGATGATCTGCGTGATCTGGTAGCCTTCATAGTCGTACATGAAGCCCGTGGCGTTGGCCTGCAGACGGCCGCCGGCCAGCGTGTTCTTCGTGCCGATCTCGTAGGAGTTGATGAACTCCGGATCGAAGACCTGCGGGAAGAGGTTGGCGCCTGCCGGTTGCGGCGGGTTGATACCGCCGCCCTTGTAGCCGCGGGAGTAGAAGGCATAGATCAGCGTGTCTTCGGAGAAGGCGAGATCCGGCCGCCAGTCGAAGCCGACGCGTCCCGTGGTTTCCTTGAAGTTGGCGTTGATCGTGCCATCGCCACCATCGTCATCGCTGGCGCCAACTATCGGGCGCGGCGCCAGCGGGTTGCCGCCCGGAATGGCGGCTGCTGGCGTGAACAGGAAGGTCGGGACGACCTCCTGCTCTTTCTTGTCGTCGGTATAGCGCAGGCCGAGTGTGAACTTCAGGCTGTCGGTCAGGTCATAATAGACCTCACCGAATACGGCCGAGGAGTCGAGTTCATAGGGCGACAGCGAGCGGAAATAGTTGCCGCCCGTGCCAGTCGTTGCCCCGCCAAAGACAGGCACGCCGCCCACGCCGGTGTCGAGCGGCACGATGCCGCCAAACAGGGCGCCGCCGGCCGCATTGTTCAGCTGGGTCAGAGCGGTCAGCGAGTTGGACAGCACATGATAGCCATGTGTCGGGATCGTCTGATCGATCGACTCGAACTCCACCTTGATGGCGCCGAGGTTGAAGTTGAACGGGCCATCGAAAGACGATTGCAGCCGCAGTTCGTGCGTGGTCTGCTCGCTGCCGCCCCCGGCGATGTCGAAGGTGCGGAAGCGGTTGGAAGCACCAAGCTGCGGATCATTGACCACGCCGCCGGGGAACAGCAGCGGGTACAGCGCCGGGATGGCGGCGAACGGGCCAGCCGTGGCGTTGAAATTGATCGTCGGTGCGATCTTGTTGTAGTCCTCGCGTGAGTCGAGGTTCGTCTCGCTGTAGCTGCCGAGATAGGTGAGTTTCAGCGAATCGCTGATGTCATACTCGCCTTTCCAGGTGTAGAGGGTCTGGTCGGCGAAGTAGCTCGGATCGAAGGCCGATTCGATATTGCGCAGGTTGCGGTCGACCGGTGCGGTGAAAGCATCGCCATTCAGCAAGCCGGCGATGATACCGAGACCGCCGCCGAGGGTGGCCACCGAGTTCACCCGGTCATTCATCGCGCCGAGCGCCGTATCCCGGCAGCCGAGCGAGGTGACCAGCTGGTCAAGCGGTCCGATCGGGATATTGTTGAACGAGGTCTTCAGCGGGTCCTTGGTGCAGAGCTGTTTGCCTGCGCGCAGGCGGTTGTCATCCTCCTCGAAATGCTCGGCGATGAACAGCGCGCGGAAATTGTCAGTCGGCTCGAACAGCACCGATCCGCGCACGCTGAACATCTCGCGGCCGTCGATGTCCTCGCCGGTCACCGTGTTGGTGGCGTAGCCATCGCGCTGCAGGCTGGAGCCGGCGACGCGCACAGCGATCTTGTCGCCGATCGGCACGTTCAGCATGCCCTTGAATTTCGCGGTGCCATAGTTGCCGAAGGTCGCCGAAATGTTGCCCTGCCATTCTTCCAGCACCGGCTTGGCGGTGATCGCGTTGAACACGCCGCCGGTCGCGTTGCGGCCATACAGCGTCCCCTGCGGGCCACGCAGCACCTCGACGCGCTCCATGTCGTAGAACTCGGCTTCGAGGAAGCGGTTGCCCTGCAGGGGCACGTCGTTCTGGTGGATACCGACGCCGGCATCGCTCGACTGGGCCACGGCATCGACACCGATGCCCCGGATGCGGAAGTTGAAGCCGCCGAAGTTGCCGGCCGTGAACACCGTGTTCGGGATGGCTTTCAGCAGGTCCGGGCCACCGGTCAGCTGCATCTTGTCGAGGGCGGACTCATCGAATGCCGAAACGGCGATCGGAACGTCCTGGATCGACTGCTCGACTTTCTGCGTCGTCACCGTCACGGTGCCGAGGCGGCGAGCCTCATCCGGAGCTGGCGTGTCTTCCTGGGCGATGGCGAGTTGTCCGAACATGCTCATCGCAAGCACGGAAGCGCCTGCCAGCAGGACAAACTTCGAGTCTGAATTTCGGGTCATTCGAATTTTCCTCCCCTCGGGCCGCGTGATGGCGTGCACCGAATACTGTTGATTCATGGCTGAGCGTCCTCTTTGGCGGGACAGCTTCAATGCCATCACAAGTGCAGGAAGTGTGCCCTGTCAATTGTTGACGCAGGGCAGGGGGTGAAAGACTTTGCGCGGGTGTCAAAAATGTAACGGCTTGCTGAGGGGCTGGCTTGGCCGCTGGCAGCCGGGCTGGTAGAGCCCGCAAATGCCGGCAGAAAGCGCCTCGTCCGCCCTCGTCCTGTTCTCCGGAGGACAGGATTCCACCACCTGCCTCGCCTGGGCGCTGGACCGGTTCGCCCGGGTCGAGACGATAGGATTCGACTATGGCCAGCGCCACCGCATCGAACTGGCCCAGCGCGGCCACCTGCGCGCAGGTCTCGCCCGGCATTTCCCCGCCTGGGCGAGCCGGCTCGGTCCGGATCACCTCCTGGATGCCGCCGTCCTGTCCGCTCTTGGCGAAACCGCGATGACCCATGACGTGGCCATCGAGACCTCCGCCTCAGGCCTGCCCACCACCTTCGTGCCCGGGCGCAACCTCCTCTTCCTCACCCTGGCTGGCGCCCTGGCGGTGCGCCGGGGGATCACCACCCTCGTCGGCGGCATGTGCGAGACCGACTTTTCCGGCTATCCGGACTGCCGCGCGGCCACGATAGAGGCGCAGGAACAGACCCTGCGCCTCGGCCTCGATGCGCCCTTTACGATTGCCACGCCCCTGATGCACCTCGACAAGGCCGCCACCTGGCAGCTCGCCCACGATCTCGGCGGCGATGCCCTCGTCGGCCTGATCGTCGAGGACACACACACCTGCTATCTCGGCGAACGTGGCGTCCGCCATCCCTGGGGCTATGGCTGCGGCGCCTGCCCGGCCTGCGATCTGCGCGCCGGGGGCTGGCAACGCTGGCAGGCCGGCCGATGACCTATTCTGTCAAGGAAGCCTTCTATACTTTGCAGGGGGAAGGGGCCCACTCCGGCCGGGCTGCCGTCTTCCTGCGCTTTGCCGGCTGCAACCTGTGGAGCGGGCTGGATCGGGACCGGGCCAGCGCCGTCTGCCGCTTCTGTGACACCGATTTTGTCGGCATGGACGGCGAAGGCGGCGGCAAGTTCCCTGACCCGGCCGCTCTGGCGGGCCACATCGCCGCGATCTGGCGCACGCACGCCTCGCCTGGGGGGAAACCTTACGTGGTCTGCACAGGCGGCGAGCCGCTGCTTCAGCTCGATCCGCCGCTGATCGAGGCGTTGCACAAGGCTGGGTTTGAAATCGCTATCGAGACCAATGGCACACTGCCTGCGCCCAGTGGTATTGATTGGATATGTGTCAGCCCCAAGGCAAATGCCGCGCTCGTCCAGACCCGGGGCAACGAGCTCAAGCTCGTTTATCCTCAGGACGAGCCCGAAGCGCAGCCGGAACGGTTCGTTTCGCTGGACTTCCAGCACTTTTTCCTCCAACCGAGGGACGACGGGCCCGGCACCTCGAACGTGGCGGCCACGGCTGATTACTGCCTGAAGAATCCAAAATGGCGACTGAGCTTGCAAACCCACAAACTGACCGGTCTGCCCTGAGCGCGGAAGGCCGGGTATTCGAGATTACCAAGGCAGTCACCTTCGAGGCGGCCCATTACATGGGCGGCAAGCCGGAAGGTCATCCCTATCGCGCGATCCATGGCCATTCCTTCCGCCTCGAGGCCACCATTGCCGGTGTTGTAAGGCCCGGTGAGCAATGGGTCGAAGATTTCTCGCACCTCACCCGTTGCCTGGAGGCGACCGCAGCCAAGCTGGATCACCGCCTGCTGAACGAGATTGAGGGCCTGGAAGTGCCCACGCTCGAGCGTCTCTGCCTCTGGGCCGCTGCCGATCTCAAGCCCGGTCTGCCCGGCCTGGCGCGCGTGGCCCTCGCCCGTCCGAGCCTCAATGAGCGCTGCGAGCTGGTGCTGAAGCAGGGCTAAGGCCCAGAACCTGCCCCACCTCCGGCAACCTTTACGGGCGGGAGTGCAGATCAGCAGGCGCAGTGGGGGCCGCAGCAACGCGGGCCACCCCCTCCTGCACCTTCTCCCTGCCTTCCCGAGGAACGCCCCGACCGTGATGGAATCAGCCCGAGCGCCCTCCAACTGCCGCCCCGCCCTCCGCTTCGGAACGTTCCACAGGATCCAGTTCCGGCTCGTTCCGCGGCGGGCGTCGTCTCAGCCTTGCCTTTCTGAAGGGCCTGAACAGAATCGTCCGGAGGTCAGGCCGCCGGGCCGACGCTGCTCGATCTGCGCCGCTCGGCCCTAAGGCTTGCACCGGCAAGGCACCCCGGTAAGGTCAGGCTTCCGTCCCGAGTCACCGTGAGGGCCAGCGTGTTCGATCAGATATCCCTGCCGCTCCCGGCCGCCGTGCCGGCCGTGGAAAGGCTGGTGCAGGCGCTCATCCTGTGGGGGCAGGAGATGCTGGTCGACATCACGGCCCCGCGAACCCTTTGGCAGATCGGCGCCGTCGCAGGGGCGGCGGCCATCGGCTACCTGATGTCGCGCTATCCGAAGAAACGCCTGATCGAGGCAGCTGAAGCGCGCGGACGCATCGATTTCGTGCTGCTGGCGCTCGTCGCGGTCATGCGCGTGCTCTGGCCGGCCTTCACAGTGATCCTGCTGATCGGCATCACAGCTGTCTTCGAACAGGCTGGCCTCGGCAGCCGCACCCTGCACATTGCCACCAGCCTGCTGATCGCCTGGATCGCGGTGCAGATCGTCACCGCCAGCATGCGGCGCGGCGTCGTCTCAAAATCCGTCGCCTATCTCCTCTGGGGGGTCGCCGCCCTGTATATCGTCGGCTGGCTTGGCCCGGTGAACGATGCGCTGCGCTCCGTCGTCTTCACCTTCGGCAAGTCGCAGATCACGCTGCTCGGCCTGCTCACCAATCTCGTTCTCGCGTCGATTGCGCTCTGGGCCGGCTGGCTGATCGGCAATCTCGCCCAGTCGCAGCTGCGCACCGCGAACAATCTGCCGCCTTCGGTCGGCGGTCTGTTCGGCCAGACGATGAAGATCGCCGCGATCATCATCGCCGTCTTCGTCGCGCTGAACGTCCTCGGCGTGAATCTTGGCGCGCTGACTTTCTTTTCCGGTGCCCTCGGTGTCGGCATCGGGTTCGGGCTTCAGTCGATCTTCTCGAATTTCATATCCGGCGTCATCCTGCTCATGGAAAAGACCCTGAAGGTCGGCGACTTCATCGAGCTGCAGGGGGGGCTCAGCGGCCTCGTCAAGGAGATCAACTTCCGCTCCACGGTGCTGACCACCAACGACAATATCGACATCATTGTTCCCAACGAAGCCTTCATCAAGAACCAGCTCATCAACTGGACCCACATGGATGCCAAGCGCCGGATCCATGTGCCGTTCGGGGTTGCCTACGGCACACCGAAAGAGGTGGTGCAGAAGGCCGGCCTGGAAGCCGCTGCCGCGTTGCCCTGGACATTCGATGATAAGGGCGAACGCAAGCCGCAAGTCTGGCTGGTGAAGTTCGGCGAGTTCCGCCTGGAG
This sequence comes from Hyphomonas sp., assembly GCA_046293935.1. Lineage (GTDB taxonomy): Bacteria > Pseudomonadota > Alphaproteobacteria > Caulobacterales > Hyphomonadaceae > Hyphomonas. The sequence continues at coordinate 4,087 of JBKBJF010000028.1, read as the reverse complement.
TTCGAGCTGATCGTCTGGCTCACCGATGAAGCCGTGCTGAAGCCGCAGAAGGTGATGGCCGACTATGTATGGGAAATCCATTCCGCGCTGGAGCGCCACGGTGTGCATGTGCCCCACCCGCAGCGCGACCTGCATCTCAAGACACCAGATACGCTCAGTGTACGGATCGAACCCTCCGGGGGTGGCAACGGCTGACCGCGAAGCGCCGCTCCCCGTCCGGGAAGCGGCGCCGTCAAGGCTTTGCTGAGGGCAGGGGGGTGCCTCAGTCCAGGGCCTTGGCGTAGCGGGTGGCAAACCGGGCCGAGGCGCGGCGGGCGTCATGCCAGGTGGTGATACCTGCCTGGGAAATGTCGCTTTCATACCACTTGTATTCGAACGGCTCGCGCGCGTTGCCGGCAGCGTCATAGGCCACTGCCTTCAGCTTCATGCCGCCGAGGCTGACGGAGCGGTGCATGTCCAGGCCCGGCTTGTCGCCGGCCTGCTTGAAGGTCGGCCGCGAGGGCTTGGCGTCGAGGATCGTCACATCAACCCGTGCGACGTCCACGCCGCTTTTGCCCAGTTCACGCTCAAGGTCTTTCTTCACCTGCTCGGACAGGTAAGTGCCCTCCCGCAGACCATAATCGTCGGCCAGCTTCTCGGCGAGGTCGGGGCTGAAGGAAACGCTGATCTCCGCCGCCTGTGCCACCGGTGCGAGCGCAGCTGCAAGCAGGGCCATGATCATCAGATGTTTCATCGCATCACTCCATCACGTTACGTGCACAAGGAGAAATCCATGTCGCCAATATACGCCTTGCCGGGCAGGAACAGAAGTCACACCTGCGTGACGTGCCGGGCCGGCGTCATTCGCCGAACAGATAGAGGTAATCCGCATACCCCTCGGCCGCCATCTGTTCCTTCGGCACGAACCTCAGGCTGGCGGAATTGATGCAGTAACGCTGGCCGCCGCTCTCGGCCGGTCCGTCATCGAACAGGTGGCCGAGATGCGCATCCGCCTTGGAGGAGCGCACCTCGATCCGGCTCATGCCGAGGGAATCGTCCTGGAAGCGGGAGACGAGCTTCGGGTTGATCGGCTTGGTAAAGCTCGGCCAGCCGGTGCCGGAATCGAACTTGTCGGTGGAGGAGAACAGAGGGTCGCCGGAAATGGCATCGACATAGATACCAGCCTCCTTGTGGTCCCAGTAGGCATTATCGAACGGCGGCTCGGTGCCATCGTGCAGGGTCACGTACTGCTGCTTCGGCGTCAGATGCGAAGCGTCCATGCCTGTAGAGGTCACCGGCGCCTTCGCCGGTCCGGCCTTGCCCGTCTCTGCCGTGCTTACTCCGCAGGCCGCAAGGCCGGCGCTCAGCAGCAGTACGCCCAGTTTCGCCAAATAGTCCGGAAGCGGATGAAAGTGCATGGCATGGCCTCGTGAGAGAAGGAACCCGGCGGGAACCCGAGAGCATCACTCCTAACAGGTCCCCTCCGGGCCACAAAGTCACGGGGGCGTGAGGGGTTAGACGGTATCGACCAGCACCAGCTCGGCCGAGCTGAGGCCTTCGAAGGTCAACGTCTCGCCGCCGCTGATCGCTGCGCCGTCGCGCGTGTTCAGCGTCTTGCCATTGAGCTTCACCGCGCCGTCTGCCACCACCAGATAGCCATACCGGCCCTCTGGCACAGTATAGGTCAGCATCTCGCCGGCCTTGATGGTGGCGCCCAGAACCTTGACGTCCTGATTGATCCGCAGGCTGTCATTCTCCCCCGTGCCGGAGGCGAAGACGGCCCACTGGCCGGACCGGTTGCCCTTCGGAAACTTCCTCGCGCCCCAACTGGGCTTGCCGCCGCGCTCGCGCGGCAGGATCCACAGCTGGAAAAGCTCTGTCGTCACATCCTCGGCATTCCATTCCGAGTGCTGGATTCCGGAACCCGCGCTCATCACCTGCACATCGCCGGCCTCGGTGCGGCCGGAATGGCCCAGCGAGTCGCGGTGGCTGATCGCCCCCTTGCGGACGTACGTGATGATCTCCATCGAATCATGGCCGTGCGGCGGGAAGCCGGTATGGGGCTGGATCTCGTCATCATTCCAAACGCGCAGCGCGCCATGATGCACACGGGCAGGGTCATAATACTGCGAGAAGGAGAAATGGTAACGGGCGTTCAGCCAGTCATTGCGGAACCGGCCGAGCTTATCAAAGGGGCGGATGTCGATCATCGGAGCCTCCATCGGAAGGGTTGCTGTTGGCAGGTATATGGCGGGGTGGGATCTGTCCGGAAAGTCGCCCGCGCCGATGACATTCATGCGATTTGTGCATGAATGCTGAACGTGATGTAACCGGCGGCACCAGGTCTGGCGACGATGACAGGGCTGGGGAATAGTGCGGCCCATGCCTTGACCCCGTGCCTGTGGCGCCGCACCTATGAACCCTGAAATCCCGCAGATTCCCGCATCCGGAGCCTGAATGACCCGCCTCGACGACGACAACGAGACTAGCCCGGCCATCGCGCCCAACACGCTGATCGAGAACGCCTTGTTCAAGTCGCGCACGATCCTGCTGACCGGTGGAATCGACTTCAAGCAGGCCCGCGCCGTGTGTGAGCGCCTTCTCGCCCTGTCGGCTGAGTCCAATGATCCTATCCTGATGGTCATTTCCTCTCCCGGCGGCCATGTCGAAAGCGGCGACATGATCCATGACATGATCAAGTTCGTGTCCGCTCCGGTGAAGGTGCTGGGGTCCGGCTGGGTCGCCTCGGCCGGCGCGCTGATCTATTCGGCCGCGAAGAAGGAAAACCGCTACTCCCTGCCAAACTGCCGCTACCTGCTGCACGAACCGCGCGGTGGGGTAGGCGGCCAGGCCACGGACGTTGAGATCCAGGCCCGTGAAATCATCAAGATGCGCGAACGCCTGAACCGCATCTTTGCCGAGGCCACAGGCAAATCGCTTGAGCAGATCAAGAAGGATACGGACCGGGACTTCTGGATGAGCGCGCAGGAAGCCGTCGAGTACGGCCTGGTCTCCAAGATCGTCCGCAGCCGCAACGAAATCGTCTAGATTTCAGGGGTCTGCGGGCAGGCGGTGTTTGCCTCCCGGTAAGGTTTATCGGCGATGCTCCGGGCTTAACCATAAGCCCGGTTCCGCACGCCCCCATGCCTCTCCGCCTGAAGGATATCGCGCTCCCGGTTTCGCCGGTCACACCGGCGACCACTGCGGCGGCCGCGTTCTCGCTGTTCCTCAATGATCCGGCCTTGTTCGCGATCCCGGTCCAGGTCTCGGCCGGCGAGGTCCCCAGCTATGGTCTGGTCACGCGCCAACGGATCGCCGAGGCGCTCGCCGGTCCCAACGGCCGCGATGTTTATGCCGTGCGCTCGGTCGCACACCTGGCCGGGCCTCAGCCGGTGATTGCCTCCGGTGAGGTTCTCGCCTCACAGATTGCGAAGTCCGCCGCAGAGACCGGCAGCAGCGCGCTGACCGACGGCGTCATCGTGCTGGAGGAGGGCATCTACTCCGGCATAGTCTCCCCGGCAGCGCTGCTGAAGGCTGTGGCGGAAGAGAATGCCAGCCGCGCCCGCGCGCAACAGTCAGCTCAGAAGAAGCTGGACGGCATGGCGAAGGAAGTTGCTCGCCTCGCCGAGACACGCGCCCGTACACTGGCTTTCATCGGCCACGAAATCCGTACGCCGCTGACCGGTATTCTGGGTGTGGCCGATCTGCTGGCCTCGCAGCTGCCCTCCGGCGAGCCGAAGCGCTTGGCCCGCACGATCTCGCAGAGTGGCCAGCATCTCGAACGCCTGCTCACCGACCTGCTCGACCTCTCGCGCATTGATGCGGGCAAGTTGCCGGTCTCCAACCAGCCGATCGAGCTGCGCCAGTTCGCCATCGAGACGCGCGATCTTTGGCTGCCTCAGTTCGACGAGAAGCGTATCACCCTGCGTATCGGGGTTGCCACCGGGGCTGAGCGGCGCATCGAAAGTGATGCCGTCCGCCTGCGGCAAATCCTGTTCAACCTCGTCTCCAATGCCATGAAGTTCACCGACCGGGGCCAGGTCACTGTGACCCTTGCCACGTCACCGGCGCCGGAAGACCTGATGCTCACCATGCGCGTGGCCGATAC
>JBKBJF010000002.1:0-138507 GCA_046293935.1 Hyphomonas sp. | reverse complement strand
TCTGGCTCGCTTCCTGCCGCAGGGCAGGTGCGGAGAGGTGGCCGAGTGGTCGAAGGCGCACGCCTGGAAAGTGTGTAGACGGGAGACCGTCTCCAGGGTTCGAATCCCTGTCTCTCCGCCAGCTCTCTGATGGCCGCCTCACTGGCAACGGTCAGGCAAGCATGCCATCAGCTCCAGCTCTGACGTTAATCAGGCGAGCCGGAGCTGTTCGAACTCAAAACGCCGTTTGAAGTGTGGTGCCGGTAACGGCGGTGATCTCCCAGAGCGGTTCCCGCTGAAGCCGGATCGCCGCGCGGCATCCATCTAGCGTGGGGCCCGCTTGGCGAGGATCCGCTGCAGCGTGCGGCGGTGCATGTTCAGGCGGCGGGCGGTTTCTGAGACATTGTGATTGCACAGCTCATACACCCGCTGAATGTGTTCCCAGCGCACACGGTCGGCGGACATCGGGTTTTCCGGCGGGGCCGGGCGCTCGTCCTGCGTAGCTGTCAGGGCACGGATGATGTCCTCAACGTCGGCCGGTTTCGACAGGTAATCGACCGCGCCGGCCTTCACGGCGGCCACCGCCGTAGCGATGGCGCCATATCCGGTCAGGATCACGGCGCGGGCACCAGGCCGGGCCTTCTGGAGAACTTCGACGACTTCCAGCCCGCTGCCATCTTCGAGGCGCAGGTCGAGAACCGCGTAGGCTGGCGGGTTCAGCCGGGCGATGTCCTTGCCCTCTGCCACGGTGGAGACCGCCGAAACGACGAACCCGCGCTGCGCCAGGGCCCGGGCCAGCCGCTGCACGAACGGGCCGTCATCGTCCATCACCAGGCAGGACTTGTCCTCGACGCCCTCTAGGCTCGGATGCAGGTTCACGGGGGCCGGACGGTCCATTCGGGCAGTCTCCAGAGGTTTCTCTTTATCCGGGTGCAAATATAGGCCGAAAAGCCCGGCTAGTCCAAATCATGCGGGAGCAGGGCCTGCAAGGGCCAGACTGCCTGAACCACGGCTCCCGTGGCCGGCGGCGTGCGGTTTCTGGGGGCAACCCGCCCGCCCGTGCGCTCGATCAGTGTCTTGGCGATGAAAAAGCCGAGCCCCATGTCACCGCCGCCGAGACGGGCTTCGGACCGGTCGGAGATATAAGGTTCGCCCAGCTTCGGCAGCACTTCGGCAGAAAAGCCGGGACCGTCATCCAGGATGGTTATGATCACCTGATCTGCAGTCCAGTTGGCGGTCGCCTCGACCCGGCTGGCGGCGAAGCTGACAGCGTTCTCGATGAACGCACCGAGAGCATGCAGGATTTCCGGACTGCGCTCGATCACGGGTGGCTTCGGCGCGCCGCCTTCGCCCGGCGCTGCACGGACCGTGACGCTGACCCCCAGCCCTTTCATCGGCGCGGCGGCCTCTTCCACCAGCGCATCCAGCGGCGTCCGGGCATGCACGATGTCTCTGGCCTCGCGTGCTTCGCGGATCGCCGAGAGGATCGACCGGCAGCGGTCCGCCTGATCGGCAATCAGGCGCAGATCCTCCGCTCTCGGATCATCCGGCGGCAGGTCACGCACCAGCTCCTTGGCAACAAGGTGAATGGTGGCGAGCGGCGTGCCCAGTTCATGCGCCGTCATCGCCGACATCGCGCCGAGCGCGGACAGCCGCTGCTCGCGCGCCATCACCACGCTGGCGGCATCGAGCGCCCGCACGAGACGCGCTTCGTCCTGGCTGACGCGGCCGGCAGAGACGGTGAAGAACACGGTGCCGACCGCAAGGGCGGCGAACTGGCCCCACTGGAAGAGGATGGGCAGGTGCGTGCCGCCCGCCTCGGTCCAGGGCAGGGGCAGGGCCGCAACCGGCATCAGTGCCGCAAGGATCAGGGCGAGGGTTGCGATCAGGCTGGCCCACAGCAGGCTGAGGCTGAGGGCGGCGACCGTGACCGGGGCCAGCAGCAGCAGCAGGAACGGGTTCGACAGGCCGCCCGTCACCCCGATCAGCAGGGCCAGCTGCACCGTGTCGAAACCCAGCTGCAGGGCCGCTTCCCAGCTGCGGGTCAGGCGCTGCGACGGGAAGGCGAAGGAGAGGAAGACGTTGAGCCAGGCCGAGGCGGCGATGATCGACAGGCACAAGGCCAGCGGCAGCTGGAAGCCGAGCCCGAAGTAGACAAGCAGGACAGCGGCGGTCTGTCCCGCCACAGCCAGCCAACGCAGGGTGATGAACGTTCTGAGGCGCGTGCGGCCAAGCGCAGACTGCGCGCTGCCGAGCCCCTCCGGGGCGAGGGTGAAGATCGCGTCCTCGAAGCCGAGGCGGGGGTCGCGCTGGGGGTCATCCATCCGCGGACTTATGCGGCAGCCTGTCCCTTGCGCCAAGCGATGGTTTGGGCGCTTATGGGGTATGCGCTTCCACATCCTCCTGGCCCTGGCCCTAGCCCTGGCCAGCCTGCTGGCTGCCTGTTCCCCAGCGGACGAGCCGGCCAGCCCTAAGGCCAGTCCGGGCGTGCGTTCAGGCGGTGTCCAGTCCGACTGTACGACCCGGGCCTATCCGGAACTGGGCGGTCCGATTTCACTGACCGACCATACCGGCCGCCGCGTGACGGAGGCCGATTTCAAAGGCCGGCCGGCGCTCGTCTATTTCGGCTTCACCTATTGCCCGGATGTCTGCCCGCTGGCCCTGACCTCGATCGCCTCGGCCTACCGGAAACTGCCGCCAGGTGAGATTCCGCCGCAGACGTTGCTGATCACGGTCGACCCCGCCCGCGACACGCCGGAAGCCCTGGCCGCCTATGTCTCGAGCAAGGCTTTCCCGCCAGGTCTTGCCGGCCTGACCGGAACGGACGCGGAAATCCGGGCCGCTGCCGATGCGTTCAAGGCGGACTATTCGCGCATCGAGCAGCCGGAAAGCCTGTCGGAATACACGATGGATCATACCAGCCTGATCTATGTGATGGATGAAGACTGGAAGATCCGCTCCTTCTTCACGCATGCCGACACGCCGGACACGATCGCAGCCTGCCTGCAGAAACTGTTCTAGTATTCGTCAAAGCCGTCCGGGTTACGCCGGCGGCGGATCAGCCACATCACGCCGCGAAGGTCGGAGAGCGCATCGCGCAGGCGGCCGAAATTCGTATAGTTGGATTTGCCTTCCCCACGCGGGCGGTGATTGACGTTCCGGAACTCGACCATGTGCCCGTCGGCCTTCATCAGCGCAGGCATGTAGCGGTGCATGTGATCGAAATAGGGGAGCTTCAGGAACGCATCGCGGTCCATTACCTTAATGCCGCAGCCGCTGTCGTCGCAGTCGTCGCGCAGCATCCGCTGGCGGATCTTGTTGGCAAAGCGGCTGCCGAATTTCTTCCAGGCCGAATCCTTCCGGCTGGCGCGCCGACCCATAACCATCTTAAGGCCGTGCGGGGCATCGGCGCGGGTCAGCTGGCGGTAGAGGTCGGGCAGGTCAGCGGGATCGTTCTGGCCGTCGCCATCGAGCGTGCCGACGACCGGGCCGCGGGCGGCGAGAATTCCGGTGCGGATGGCGCGGCTCTGGCCGGCATTCCTGCGGTGGCCGACCACGCGCAGCATCGGGTAGGTGGCCTTCAGTTCCACCAGCCGGGCGCGTGTGTCATCAGTAGAGGCATCGTCCACGAACACCATCTCGAAGGCCCGCCCGTCGAGCGCCGAGGCGATCTCACCGGCCAGAGTGGCAACGTTGCCCGCTTCATTGTGCACGGGAACCACAACAGAGAATTCAAGGGCTTCGGTCACGGGTCTGGGTTCCGGCGGTTGTCTCAAAGCGGGCGTCATACCGGGCCTTGCCCGCAAAATCGAGACCCGGCAGGCACCTGGCCGCCAAATCCGCAAGACGCGCGCCCAAAGCGCCGCTAAAAGGCGGCCATGACCGTTCTCGACCGCCTTTCGACCGGCTGGAAAGCCTGGATTCTGCTGTTCGTGCTGACCTTTGGCGCCGCCGCGCCGGGGGTGTTCCTGCTGCCCGCGCTCGACCGCGACGAAAGCCGGTTCGCGCAGGCCTCCAAGGAGATGCTGGAGGAGCACAACTATATCGTCATCCAGTACCAGGATGAGCTGCGCAACAAGAAGCCGGCCGGTATCCATTGGCTGCAGGCCGCTTCCACGGCGCTGCTGACCGGGCCAGAAGCGAAGCAGATATGGACCTACCGCGTGCCGAGCTGGCTGGGGGCGGCGTTTGCCACGCTCGCCTGTTTCTGGGCAGGCATTCCCCTCATCGGACGGCGCGCCGCCTTCATCGGTGCAGCCCTGTTCGGCGCGACTCTTCTGCTGACCTCTGAGGCGCACATTTCGAAGACCGACGGCGTGCTCGTTTTCCTAACGACCCTCGGTGTCGGCGCGCTCGGGCGGCTTTATCTTGGTACGGATAAACCGGGCCGTATGGCCTTTCTCGTCTGGCTGGCGGTTTCGGCCTCGTTCCTGATCAAGGGTCCGGTGACGATGATGGTCGTTGCCTTCGCGGGGTTCGGCGTGTGGGCCTGGAGCCGGGCGGCCGAAGGGCAAAGTTCAGACTGGTGGCGCCCGCTGGCAGACTGGAAGGGGCCGGCTCTGTTCATCGTGATGGTGCTGCCCTGGTTCCTGTGGATCCAGGCGGCCACTGATGGCCAGTATATCGAAGGTGCGGTCGGCAAGGACCTGAAGGACAAGTTTACCGGCGCCTCCGAAGGCCATGCCGGCTGGTTCCTCTACCATCTCAGCCATATCCCCGCCTGGTTCTTCCCGGCGACGCTGCTGTTCCTTGCGGGCCTCGTCGCCTCTGTGAGGCAAGCGGCAACGCCGGTGGGCGGGCTGATCGCAGGCCGGCGCCATGCGATTGCAGGCGTGGTCATCTTTGCGGTGCTGCTAGCGCTGAATTACCTGCTCGCACTCGTTCCCCCTTTCGAGCAGGGCAGTGTGGCCGAAACCCTCCGCACACTGAAGCCGCTGCCGGCCTGGCCGTTCCTGTTCATCGCGGCAGTCTGGTATCTGTCGCGCGGCAGGGCGCCTTCAGGCCGCGCGCCTACGGATGAGGAGAAGAGCCTGCGGCTCCTGCTGTCCTGGTCGCTGCTGACCTACGCCTTCTTCGAGCTGATGCCGACGCTGCTCAGCCACTACATCCTTCCGGCCTATCCGGCGCTGGGCCTGCTGTGCGGCTATGCCGCCGTGCAGATCATGGACGGCGCGCGGATGCCGAAAGTGAACGCGGCAGGCCTCATCCTCTTCGCGCTCGGCGCCATCATCCTGCTCGCCGCGTCCTGGCCGCAGGTGACGCAGTCTTTCATGGCCGGGACGGCGAGCGATTTCCGAACCGTGTCCGCGGGCGAGGTGCTGGCGGCCTGGGCGCCGTACCGGGAGTATCCGGTCTGGCTCTGGATTGCAGGCTTTGCCTCAGCCGGCCTTGCCATGATCGAGTTTGTCCGCCGGCATCACGCTGCGGCGATCCTGCTCGCCATTCTGTCGAGCATCGCGATCGGCTGGCACATCCGCATCTACATGCTGCCTTCTCAGGTCTGGGTGCAGCCGACCGAGACGGCGCGCCTGGCGCTGGAGGATGTCTGCGGGGTTCCGGGTGAGGATGATGTCTGCAACGTCAAGACGCCCGCGCGGGTTCTGGCGCTCGGTTATGCGGAGCCGTCCTATGTTATGACGCTGGGCACGCAGAACCTGCATCCGCCTCAGACGCCGCTGGATCTGCCGTCAGATCCGGCGGCCTATCCGGTCGTCTATCTGCTGAATTTCGAAGACAGAAAGGCGGCCGAGCCAATCACCGAGACGGCAGCGCGGCTTCGCGCTGAAGCCAAAGCGCTCGGCGTTTGCCTGACAGAAGGCAGCTCGCACTACGCGCTGAACTATTCCAACGGCGACCCGGTACATTTCAGGGCATGGCGGTTTGACTGGGGCAGGTGTCCGTAGGCGGACTACCCCTCCAGTTCCACATCCCAGTAGAGGTAATCCATCCAGGTTTCATGCAGGTGGTTCGGCGGAAACTTACGGCCGACCTCCTGAAGCTGGTAATTGTTCGGGCGGAAGGGGCGGCGCTGCAGGTGCATGCCGGTGTCGCGCAGCAGGCGCCCGCCCTTGGCGAGGTTGCAGGGGCTGCAGGCCGCCACGATGTTTTCCCAGGTCGTGCGCCCCCCTTTCGAGCGCGGGATGACATGATCGAAGGTCAGGTTGTCATGCGCGCCGCAATAGGCGCACTGGAAGCCATCGCGCAGGAAGACGTTGAAACGGGTGAAGGCCGGCGGGCGGTCCTGCCGCACGAAATCGCGCAGGGCGATGACCGAGGGCAGGCGCATCTCGCGGCTGGGGCTGCGCACGACATAGTCATACTCGGCAATGATATCGACGCGGTCGAGGAACACGGCCTTGATCACTTCCTGCCAGGGCCAGAGCGACAGCGGATAGTAGGAAAGGGGCCGGAAATCCGCATTCAGAACCAGCGCCGGCTTGCCATGCGGAGGTGCCGTAATGATCTCAGCCATGCCGGCCTCCGGGACAGTCCGCGGGGCGGCGATGCACCTCAGAAATCAGTACGTTACAACAGAAGACGCAGGCTCCTTTGCATTTCGGGGCGATGTTTAACCGATTCCCTTGATCAGATTATGACAGTCCGCCCCGAGCGCAAGGGGCAGGGTTCATCCGGCCTCCGGAGCCGCATCGCGGGCGCGTTCGGCGTTCAGCCAGCCCCAGAGCAGATGGGCTGCCACCCCCCGGTGGGGCCGCCAGCGTTCGGCGTGGGCGGTGAATGCCTTTGATTCCATGCGTATTTTATATCGCCCAAGTTGTTTGTGCGCTTCCATCAGGCCGACATCGGCAACCGGGAAGGCATCCATGGCGCCGACGGCATAGAGCAGGAAGAGTTCGGCCGTCCACGGGCCGATGCCCCTGACCGCGATCAGCTCCCGGCGGGCCGACCCGAGGTCAGCAGCACACACCCGGTCGAGGTTCAGCTCGCCGGAAACCATCGCCTGAGCGATAGAGGTCAGGTGACTCACCTTGGGGCGCGACAGGCCGCAGGCGCGCAGGGCTTCGGGGTCGGCTTCCAGCACGGCTTCGGCGGTCACATCGCCGAGAAAGTCTTCCACGCGGCCCCAGATCGTGGCGGCGGCCTTCGTCGTGATCTGCTGGTAGGCGATCATGCGGGCGAGCATGCTGTAACTGGGCGCAGCCGTCCGCCAGACCGGCACGCCGATCACCTCATAGGCGCGGGCGAGGGCCGTGTCGGTGGTGGCGAGGTGCTCGCAGGCAGCCTTCAGCGTGCGCTTCGACGGCGCCGTCACCGGATGCCCCGGGCAGCCTGAACGGCGCGGCCCTCTTCGATCAGGCGGGCGGAGGCTGTCTCGAGGTCTGCTTCCAGCCGCGCCATCAATGTGCGGCGGTCGAGCCCGGCTTCGATGGGCGGCAGGATCTCGTAGACGATGCGGCCGGGGGTTCGCTTCAGCCCCTTGGGCTTCCAGCAGAGGCCGGCATTGGTGGCGACTGGCACAACCGGCAGGTTCAGGGCCTTGTTGAAGGCCGAGATGCCCGCAGCCTGGTATGCCGGCGGGGCGTCCACAGGGCGCCGGGTGCCCTCAGGGAAGATCACGATCTGCCGGCCTCGGGCGGCGCGGTCCCTGGCCGCGTCCACCATGGCCTTCAGGGTTTTCGAGGTGCCGGCCCGGTCGATCGGGATCATCCGGGTCGACAGGGCATACCAGCCGAGGAAGGGAGTCCACAGCAATTCCCGTTTGAGGATGATCGCCGGGTCGCGGCAGACCAGGAAGGGGATGAACACGTCCAGCATGCAATGATGCTTGCCGGCATAGATGATGGCGCCTTCAGGCATGTGCTCGCGCCCGCGGATTTCGGTGTCGATGCCGCAGATCAGCTTCAGGCCGAAGCGGACGATACTGGCGTAGAACCCGATGGCGCGATGTGCCGCCACCCGCGGCATCAGCATCACCGGCAGGTAGAGGATGCCGCAGATCGCCATCCAGCCATACAGCCAGATCACGAAGAGAAAGGAGCGCATGGTCTGCATCGGCCAGCCTCTAGCGGCTCAGCAGGCGCGCGTCACTACATCACGGACTTCAGCGAACGCATGACCGTAATGCCGGCGGCCATCCGGGCGGCAAGGCCCGCGATCAAGGGGGTGACAACGAGGACGGCCAGGTCCGGGAAATCAAGGGACAGCTGGGGCAGAAGGCCGGAGCGTTCCGCCCCGGAACGGCCAAGCGCGATCAGGATCGCCACGGTGGCGAGCGCCACGAGTGCGCCAACCGTGCCGGCGCGCAGGCCCAGCAACCAGAAACGGCGCTCGAACAGGCCGGCGATGAAGCGGTCTCGCGCACCGGCCACATGCAGCACATCGACGATATCACGCCGTGCCAGCAGGGCGGCGTGCGTGGCAAAGGCGATCACCGCGATAGCCGATGCCGACAGCAGGGCCACGATGGACAGGGCAGCCAGCCGCGCAATGCCCAGCATCCGGTGCACATCACCGGCCCATTCGGTATGCGCGTCGACGGCGGCATCATGGCCTGCGCCCTTCAGTGCCTGGCTCATGCGCTGACCGAGCGCTTGCGCATCGCCTTCTCCGGTGACCGCGATCAGGCGTGGCACGGGCAGGTCTGGAGGCAGGCCGCTCTGGCCGAAATTCGGGGCGAGCAGGGCGTTGATCTCGGCATCCGTGAACACACGCGCCGCCCGCACACCCTCAACACCGGAGAGCAGGCGCGCGGCTTGGGCAGCGGTTTCCGCATCGGCCCCCGAAAGGGACACGGTGAACTCGCCTTGGACCTCCGCCGTCCAGGCGCGCGCCGCGCCGTAGGTGGATTTTGCCGACAGCGCGGCCAGCGCGGCCAGGAAGCACAAAGCGCCGACAACAAAGAACAGCGCGGCCTCGCGGGCATCTTCCAGCGGCAGGAGCGAACTTTCCCGGGCCTTCATGGATCGGCCTCCAGGGGGTCAGTGCGCCGGCGGGCCGAAGGCGAGGTTGCCGCGCTCTTCCTGGCCAGGAGGCCATTGGCAAGGTGGTAGACCGGCGCCTCGATCTGGCGGATCAGGCCGAGATCATGCGTAGCGATGATGACCGTCGTGCCGAGACGGCGGTTCAGTTCCCAGAACAGGCGCATCAGCCGAGCGCCCATCTCGGGGTCGACATTGCCGGTCGGCTCGTCGGCGATCAGCAGGTCGGGCTGGGTGACGACCGCGCGGGCGATGGCGACGCGTTGCTGCTCTCCACCGGACAGGGTCTCCGGGCGCTTGTGCAGCCGTTCGCCCAGACCGACCCAGGCCAGCAGTTCCTCGACATCGCGGCGGTACTGTGTCTCCTTGCGGCCCATCACCCGCAGGGGCAAGGCGACGTTCTCATAGGCCGTCAGGTGGCCGAGCAGGCGGAACTCCTGGAACACCACGCCGACGCGGCGGCGCAGGGCCGAAAGCTGGTCGCGGCTCAGCCGGCTGGTGGGGCGTCCAAACAGGCAGACCTCTCCCCGCGAGGGCGGATGTGCCAGGTAAAGCAGCCTGAGAAGGCTGGATTTCCCCGCCCCGGACGCGCCCGTCAGGAAGCTGAAGCTGCCGGGTTTCAGGACGAGATCAATCCCGCTAAGTATCTCCTCGGACGAATCGTAACGAAGGGACACCCGGTCCAGGCGGACCGCCTCTTCGCTGGTGAACATGTCCGGGCGCAGCTGGGTCATGAAAGGCGGGGTCCGGGGTCCGAGGTTGGTCGAGCGGGGCGAACAGCAGGAAAGACGCCGGAATGATCCTCACCTGTCCTTCTTGCAGCACCCATTATTTCGCTGATGACTCAACAATCGGTGAAAGCGGCCGCACGGTGAAATGCGCCGCCTGCGGCCATTCCTGGTTCGTGCAGCCCGCCTCCCTGACCGAGGAGAAACCGTCTCTTCCGGCGCACGAGGTCTACCGCGAAAGGCTGCGTGAGCAGCGCCGGGAGCGCAGCCGCCTGGCCGCCGTCATGTCCTGGGTGCTGACCGGCGGGCTTTTTGCGGCCGGCACCTTTGCCGCGTTCATGTTCCGCAACGATGTCGTAAAAGTGTGGCCGCAATCGGCCGCGGCTTACCGGCTGGCCGGGCTCGAGGTGAACCGGTTCGGACTCGATTTCGCCGATATCGAACGTGCCCGCACGTTCAATGACACGATCCCGGTCGTTACCGTCACAGGGCGGGCCGTGAACGTGGCGCGCACTACGGTGGATACGCCCGGCGTACGGGTGGACCTGCGCGATGATGCCGGCAAGATCGTGGCCACACGCTATGCCTTCGTGACGCCTGCGTTCCTGGAGCCGGGCGAAGCCGGGCAGTTCGGCGTGGTGGTCGAGCCGGCACCGGTGGAGAGTTTCGAGATCGTGGTCAGCTTCGTTGATCGCAGCGCTGTGCCCGCGGAGCCCCCGCGCGAAGATCCGCCTGCGGAGGATTTGGTTTCGCCTGAAGATCCTGCCGAGGACCCTGTCTGAGATGACCGAGCTGCCCAGGATCGACGTGGTCCTCTCCGAGGACGAGCTGATGGTGCGTGTGGATGAGCTCGCCGCCCGACTCGCCCCGCGTCTGGCGGACGGAGACTGGACGGCGGTGTCGATCCTGATCGGGGCGACGCCCTTCACGTCCGACCTGATGAAGGCGCTGGCGCGCCGCAATGTGCATCCGGTGCTCGATGTCCTCTGGCTGGAAAGCTACCGGGATGCCCGTGAAAGCTCCGGCCGTGTGGTCGTGCGCGCCGACATTGCCCGTCCCGTCGAGGGCAGGGGCGTTGTGCTGATCGACGATGTGTTCGATACCGGACGCACACTGGACTTTGCCAAGGGTCACGTGCTGGCCAAGGGCGCGCGGGAAGTGATCACAGTCGCGCTGACCCAGAAGCCCTGGGCGCCGCGCGGCGCGGACGGTGTCGACTATTGCGCCTTTGATGCGCCGGGCCGCTACCTTGTCGGATATGGCATGGACGATGCAGGCCTTTACCGCGGCCTGCCGTTCATTGGCGCGCTCGATTGAGGACTATTCTGCCGCTTCGATCCTGAGCAGTGCATCGCCGAGGTTGGAAATGTAGACCGGACCGCCGCCGGGGGTGTGGATCACGCCGGTGACGAGGCCCGGCATGGGGTCCCAGACAACGGGAGACAGAAGCTCGAGGCGCGGCTCGCCGGCGGCAGCACGCCGGTCGAACTCGGCAGCCAGGGTAGCGGCCTCTTCCGACTGCGCGGAGAAGGCGACCCGGCTTTCGCCCGTATCCGGATTGATGACCAGCACCTGGTTGGCCATTGGCATGGCGACCCAGAGCGTGCCATCGGCGGCCTGCTCGACATTGTCGGGCGAGGTCAGCGTGGTGAGCACCGCGCGGTCCGTCAGGCTGCCCGTGGCGATGTCTACGGTGTAGCTGGTGATATGTCCGGCTACCGTTTCGGCGAGGAACAGCTTGCCGCGCGCCTCATCCAGCGTGAAGCCATTGGCGAAGAGGAGGCCGTCCAGAATGCGTTCCGGCGGCGGCAGGGGTACGCCATCTGGTGTCGGGGCAATCCGGAACAGCGCGCCGTCTGGAAGGGGCAGGTTCAGGGCGCCGAAAAGGCGGGCGTCAGACTCCGGCGGCGCATTCTCCGTGGACTGAGTGAACCAGATCGCGCCTGTGGAATCGCGGTGGGCATAGTTGATGCCGAAGGGGTGCTGGTAGAGGCGGGTCGTGGTCTCGGTCTCTGTATCCGTGCGCCAGAGGCTGCCGGTGAAGACGTCCGCGGTCAGCAGGTGGCGGCCATCCGGCTCGAAGGCCACGCCGTTCGGCCCGGCCGCGTTGCCCGGCGGCGCGTGAACGTAGCCGGCGGCAGCGAAATTGCCGTATGGGCGTACGGCGACATCTGGCGATATCGCAGCAAGACCATAGCGCTGGTCGACCACGACCAGGGTGCCGTCTGCCAGCACAACGCCGGATTCCGGCCGCTGCAGGCTGCGATCCGCAGGGAAGAGGGTGCCGTCAGCGAATGTCCATGTCCGCTGGGGGGCAGGGGCTTTCTCTGCAGTTTCGGGCGCGGGTGCCGGGGCTGGTGTGCAGGCGGCAAGGCCGGTCCCCAGGATGGCCGCAGCAAGCATGTGGCGCATGGATATGTCTCCCCTCCGGTCTCAGGCAGGCGGGAAAATGCTAACACGCGTGTGAGGATTTTAACAAGCCGGAGCGAAGGGGCCAGGCTACCACGTGCCTATGTTCGGCGCGCTCGCCCACGGCTCGCGCGGAGGCAGGGGGTCGCCCTTCTGCAGAAGCTCGATGGAGATGCCGTCCGGTGAGCGGATGAAGGTCATGCGCCCGTCGCGTGGCGGGCGGGAGATGGTGACGCCGAGATCCACGAAGCGCTGGGTGGCGGCGTAGATATCGTCGACGCGGTAGGCGAGGTGGCCGAAATTGCGCCCGCCCGCATAGTCCGTCTCGTCCCAGTTATGGGTCAGCTCGATCATCGGGATGTCCATTTCGGTCGGCCGGCGGCCCGCCGGGACTCCGCCCCGCCGGGCGATGTCTGCGGGGGAGGCAAGAAAGACCAGCGTGAACCGGCCCGCCTCATTGTCAAAGCGTGCGATCTCCGTCAGGCCCAGGCCGTCACAGTAGAACCGGATCGCCGCGCCGAGATCGCCGACACGCACCATCGTATGCAGGTATTGCGGGGCGCTCATGAATGCGAGTCCTTCAGGCTACGGATGATCTGCCTGAGGTTGGGGGGCATCAGTGTGTAGTAACGGTGCAGCGCCAGCGCCAGCAGGCCGATGGCAAGGCCCATCATCACCAGGAAGAAGCTGAACGTATGGATCAGTGTGCCCTGCTCGAATACCGGCGAGCCGCCACTGAGTTTCCAGAATGTCTCCCAGACCGCGTTGAACACCGCAGACAGGGGCGCCAGGCCGACCGTCATCAGGGCGCCGCAGGCATAGATATAGGTCCCGGCGCGCGGCCCTTCGGCTCGGACATAGAGGTCGGTGAACACTGCCTCGTCCACGCTTTCCGGCAGTTCGCCGCTGGCCTTGCGGGCCTTAAGCAGCTCCGGTGCAAAGGCCTTCGTCTGCCGCCAGCGCCAGGCCAGGTGGAGGCCCCAGGCTACCACGGCAATGACAAGGAGCAGATAATAGAAGAACATGCCGAGCACTTACAGACCATCCGGGCTGGCGCACCGGGCCCGGCCCGACGGGTTCAGGCGGAATGTGCGCGTTCGTAGACAAGCATGGCGCGCTTACGGGCCACACCCCAGTGATAGTTATGCAGACGCCCATCGGCTGCAAGGGCCCGGTGGCAGGGGATAAACCAGCTGACCGGGTTGGCCCCGATCGCCGCGCCAACCGCCCGTGCGGCTTTCGGGGCGCTGAGGCTTGCGGCAAGGTCGCCATAAGTGCGGGTCTCCCCCGGCGGGATATCGAGCAGGGCGCGCCAGACTTGCCGGCGGAAAGGCGTGCCATACAGGCAGACGGGCAGCGCCTCGCCGCCTTCGAATACCGCCGCCGCCATCTGTTCAGCCGCGGCATCGTCGCGGCGGATGGCAGCTTCGGGGTAGCGCCCGGCGAGGTCGGCAAAGGCTTCTTCCTGCCCCCGGCCCTGATGTTCGAAACCGGTGCGCGCCGGGGCGCCGTCATCGATGAAGCCGAGGGCGACCAGCCCGCGCGGCCCGATCAGCCAGGCCCCCAGGCCGAAGGGCGTAGCGGCCCGGCCAAGCCGGAGTTCTGCGCCCCGGCCGCCAGCCTTGGCTTCGCCGGGCGTAAGGCCTTCATGCGCAATAAACAGGTCGTGCAGGCGGGCCGGTCCGGAAAGACCCGTTTCCAGGCTGGCCTCCAGCACGCTCGCGCCCTGCCGCAACAGGTCGCCGGCGGCGCCATGGGCGAGGGCGCCCTGATACTGTTTCGGGCTGACGCCGGCCCAGCGGGTGAATTCGCGCTGGAAATGGTGTGGCGAGAGGCCTGCGGCGCGCGCCGCGGCGTCAAGGTCCGGCCAGTCCTGCCAGGTATCGCCCAGCCATTCGAGGGCCTTGCCGATGCGCTCATAGGCGCTGGCACGTTCGTGGAGGGGAGCTGTGTCAAACATGGGAGTAATCTGGCCCCGTCCCGCGGCCAGTGCCACCCGAAACTTGCGAAGGCGCTGCGGCAGGGCCAAAAGCCCCCTTTACCTTGCGTGGCGAAACCGCTCAGAGTGCGCGCTTTGGAATGGGGAGGTTCGATAGACCACCATGGCGGACGCGCGCAGCATTATCCTGCACGAATATCCTTCCTCTCCCTTTTCAGAGAAAGTGCGCCTGGCCCTGCGTCTGAAGAATCTCGCCTATGCCCGCGTCGAGATACCGATGATCATGCCTCGCCCGGACCTGATGCCGATGACCGGCGGCTACCGGCGCACCCCGGTGATGCAGATCGGCGCGGACATCTTCTGCGACACGGCGATCATCCTGCGGGAGATCGAGGCACGCTATCCGCTCTATTCCCTGAAACTGCCGGGACACGAGGGCCTGGCGCAGATGGTCGCCGGCTGGGCAGACGGACGCTGGTTCCAGTCCTCGGTGGCGGTGATTTTCGGCCATATGGGCGACAGCGTGCCGGAAGCCTTCATCAAGGACCGCGAGCAGCTCTCCGGCCGGCCGTTCAACCTGGAGGCCATGAAGGCCGCGGCGCCGATGATGCGCGATCAGTGGCGCGCACGCCTGATGTTGCTGGAAGAGCGCCTGGCCGGTGGCAAGGGCGCCGGCAGCGGCAATTTCCTTATCGGGGCGAAGCCCGGCCTCGTCGATGTGCATGCCTACATGAACGTCTGGTGGATGAAACAGGCAGTCCCGGAGTTTGCCAATGCCTGTTTCGAGAGTGCGCCGTTGACCGCGGCCTGGTACCACCGCCTCGCCGAAGTCGAGGGCCAGACGCCAGAGACGATCACGTCGAAACAGGCGCTGGAGATTGCTAAGAATGCCGCCCCGCGTCTGGTCGCGGCAACGACACGCAATGAGCCGCAGGAATTTGCCCCCGGCGAGAAGGTGGCCGTTGCCCCGGACGACTATGGCATGGTCTGGGTCGAGGGCGAGCTGGTGCACGCCGATTCCCAGCGCATCATCCTGCAACGCTTCACCCCGGAGGCCGAAACGGTGCATGTGCACTTCCCGCGTGCCGGCTTCCTGGTGCGCCGCGCCTGACCGCCTTGCCAAGACGTGTCATGCGGTTAGGCTCCGCCCCATAAGACAGGGAGGAGACATCATGAAACGCATCCTGCTCGCGACGACCGCGCTTCTGGCGGCGTGCAGCCAGTTGTCCAGTGGCATTGCAGAGCCGAAAACCACCGGCACTGCGGCGGCCAGGGAGGAGTGGTATCCGTCCCGCTATGGGCCGGAAGACCGGCTCGGTGCGATGAATAATCTCTCTCCGGAAAAAACGGCCGAGGCGGCCAGACTGATCACCACCGGCAAGACCTATGCCCTTGGCCAGGTGACGGGACGCCAGACGCCGGCCTATGGTCCGCGCACCTTCTCGATGACCATCCTTCAGCTGTCGGATGGTTCCGGCACGCCGCTCGGCGAGAACAAGGCGGTCGGCAATGATGATCTCGTCAATACCTATATCGGTATCGGCAGCCAGCTCGACGGACTTGGCCATATGGGCATCAACCACCGTTACTATAACGGTGTCCCGGTTTCGGAATTTGTCACCACCGCCGGGCTCACCCAGTTCGGCACGCACACCCTGCCGCCGGTTGCGACCCGAGGTGTTCTGCTCGACATGACCAAACAGTTCGGCGACCCTGTTGCTCCGGGTACGGCCTTTAACCGGGCGGAGATCGATGCCGCCGCGAAAGCCGCGGGTGTCACGATCGGGCAGGGGGATATCGTGCTGTTCCACACCGGCACCATGAAGGCACAGGAAGGCGCGAAGGAACTTTCGCCAGTCGAGCCGGGACTCGGGGTCGGCGGCGCGCAATACCTGGCGGATCTCGGTGTGGTGGCTGTCGGTGCCGACACCTGGGCGCTGGAAGTCATCCCCTTCGAGAATGAAGCGCGACCCTTCGATGTGCACCTTACGCTGCTCGCCAAGAATGGTGTCTATATCCTCGAGAACATGGTCACGCATGAGCTGGCGCAAGACGGCGTGTCGGAGTTCTTCTTCACGCTCGGTACCCCGCGCCTGGAAGGCTCGGTTCAGGCGATCATCAATCCGGTGGCGATCCGCTAGAGCATGATGCGATCAGCTGGAACCAGCTGATCGTTGAATCATGCTCTACATTTCAGAAGCGAAAGCATCGTAACTCGATCAGATTGATTCAATCTGATCGAGCGATGCTTTAGGCCCGTGTCCGCTCAAGAGGGCCAGGCCAAAAGTCAGACTTTGCAGGAAGCCCGAGGCTCATTCCTGAAATGGCACCCAGCTGCCATGGGCGCCGTAGGGCACGCGGGGCAGGTGTATGACGGCAACGGGTTTTGCGCTGAAATCCCGCGCATCGAGGATCAGGAACTTCGACCGCCCGCGCGCTTCGTCATGACAGATGACCATAACCCAGCCCTCATCTTCCCCTGTCCCGCCCGGCACGAAGACGGGCTCGCCGCCGCGCACATTTGCCCCAAGCTCATGCGTCACGCGTGCGCCCGATCGAAGGTCGTATTTCAGGAGCTGTGGTCCGTAGACGGGCTCTTCCGCATCGCCTTCACCGGCCAGTGACATGAGATAGCCGTAGCGCGCCTCAAGTCCGACCCGGGAGTCGTTCACGCGTCCGAAATCACCGGGCATGTCGTCGAGCTGTTCCTGTTTCACGACACCTGACGAAAGGTCAATCGTCCAGCGCCAGAGCCGGGCTACATTGGAAAAGTCGTTGGAGTTCGCCCCGAAGGCAGAGGCCATTTTCGACACGTGCATCACGATGCGTCCGCCCTGCTCATACGCATTGACCGTATGGAATACATAGCAGGGATCGATCGTCAGCCATCGGACATCCCGGTTGCTGCCGTTTCTGGGCATCACCCCGATGCGCGCGCCTGCAGAGGGGTCGAACTTGAACGGCATGCCGCTGGCCAGCAACTCCGGCTTGAACACCAGCGGCAGGTCAAGAAAAATCACATAATTCCGGGTTATGGCGAAGTCATGCATCATCACCATGTTCGGGACATCTATCCCTTCCAGCTGTTTGAGCTGTCCGTCTGCGCCCACCCGGATGTAGTGCAGATAGGGGGGCGTGAAGGAGAAATAGGAGAACGCGAGTAACTCGCCTGTCTCCGGGCAGACTTTCGGGTGCGCCGTCATCGACGAAGTCAGCGCGCCGCCATAGTTCTGGACCCCCAGAGTGTTCAGGTCCTGGTCAATCCTCCAGGGCCAGGCACTTTCGTTGAGACAGAGAATCTCCTGGCCATGCACCAGAACATGCGTGTTTCCCGTTCCCCGCCTCAGGTCGCCTCTCTTTCCACGACCCTCTGGTTCCGTGATGTTGGGTGTCTGCACGAAGCGGTTACGATACCACTCGGCTTTCCCCTGGCGAAGACGGATGCCGTGGACCATGCCATCCCCGAGGAACCAGTGTGCAGATGTGCCGGACTTCGGATTGGGACCCGTCCGGATATAGGTGCCATTCAGTTCCGGCGGGATCGCGCCTTCCACTTCGAGCTGGGTCTCGGTGCGGTCGTCGGGCAAGGGTGCCCAGTTGCCGCGCAGGTGCCAGGGGAGGGCAGTTGTCGTATCGGCCATGATCAGTCCTCGAGAGCCGCAGGCCCGGCAATGGGGCATCCTCGACAGGACGCTATCATCCGGACGGGACGTTGCAAGCGGCTGACCCGCTCACGACCGGAGAAAGGGTACGATCTCGGCGAGCAGTGTGCCGACCAGGCTGTCCGGCAGGTCATGACCCCAGTTGTCGAGCGCGCGGAACCTGGCCCCCGGGATGCGCCGGGCGATATCCTCCCCGCAGGCGGGGCGGATCAGCGGGTCGGCTGCACCGTGCAGAACCAGGGTTGGCGCCGTCACGTTGCCCAGCCGCTCGTGCCAGCGCTTCTGGGCCAGTACCGCACCGTTTTGACGGAGGAGCCCAAGGGGGCGGTCGGAGCGGTGGAAGTCCTCGATCGCGCGCGCCCGGATGATCTCAGCCGGATTACGCACCCCGGGTGGTGAGCCGATGCCGTGCTGCGCGACCACCGCAATCTCGCCGATGGCCTCGGCCGTGCGCACGGGTGGCAGGGCGGTCAGCGCCGCGACCGCTTCGGGCGCCGGCGGCGGCAGGGATGGGTCCCCCGATGTCGTCATCACCGGGATCAGCCGGCGCACCTTGTGAGCATGGTCGAGCGCCATGAGCTGTGCGATCATGCCGCCCATCGACATACCGATGATATCGGCCTGCCCGATGCCAAGTGCGTCCAGAAGGCCGGCTGTATCGGCAGCCATGTCGTCCAGCGTGTAGGGGACGAGCCGTGAGGCATCTGTGCCGGACATCACCGCCTGCAACACTTCCGCCGGCGAAGGCGGCGTGACCTCCGCGATTTCGGTGGAGAGGCCCACATCCCGGTTGTCGAACCAGATCACGCGGAAGCCAGCGTCGGCAAGGCCTCGCCGCAATCCTTCCGGCCAGCGCGTCATCTGCAGGGCAAAGCCCATCACCAGCAACACGGCCGGATCAGCGGGGCTGCCCAGCGTCTCATATTCGATCTCGATCCCGTTGGTTTTTGCGCGCGGCATGCTGCCTCCCCGTCATTTCTCTGGCGACCGTAAAGAAAAACGCCGCCCCGGAAAGGGGCGGCGCCTTGAGGAAAGCCGAAACACCGGTCAGAAATTCAGCGTCGCCTTGGCATACACGAAGCGGCCCGAATAGCCGAACGGTGAGTAGGTCGAGAACGGCGTGTTGCCGGTCGTGTTGAGCCCGAGCGGGGCGGCATCCGGATACTCGTCGAGCAGGTTGTCAGCACCCAGAGCCACGGTCACCTTCTCGCGCCAGGTGTACCGGGCCTCGAGATCGATCAGCGTCTTCGGCGACAGCGTGTAGTCGAGTGCCGCGCTGGTCTGCGGCACCAGCACCTCACCATAGCGTACGGCGCGCAGCGTGGCCCCGAACGGGCCGTGATCCCAGTTCAGCTGGCCGGTGAACTTGTCCTTCGGTGCCCCCTTCTCGAAGGTCAGGACGTTGACACGGGCGAACAGCACCGGCGGCGGCGTCAGCGCCGAAAGTTGCGGGACCGCCGGAATTTTCGTCACGTCGGTCTCGTTGAAGTTCGCGCCGAGCGTTGCATTGAACCGGCCGATGGCGGTTTCCGGGAAGGTGTAGTTGGCGATGATGTCGACGCCGGTTGTCTCAGTATCGACGCCGTTGATAAAGAAGCGGCCGCCGCCTGCACCGATGAAGCCCAGGTTCTGCAGATAGGCCTGAACGTTCGCTGCGGTCAGGTTCTCGGAGAGGACGATCCGGTCGGTCACGTCGATCCGGTAGCCATCAATCGTGAGGTTGAAGTCACCGGCCCGGAACACGGCGCCAAGGGCATAGTTCACCGACGTTTCGGCATCGAGGTCCTGCGCACCCAGAGCGCGGGCGATCGGATCATTGACCGTGAAGGTCGTGATGTCGAACGGCACGCCGTTGATGAAGTTCGTCGATGTCGTGGTGAAGTATTGCTGCTGCAGCGACGGTGCCCGGAAGCCGTTCTGGACGGAGCCGCGGATGGCGAAGTTCTCGTTGATGTCATAGCGGGCGGCCAGCTTGCCCGTCAGGGTCTCGCCGAAATCCGAATAGGATTCGCCGCGTACCGCACCGGACACCAGGAAGGCATCGGTGAGATTGGCCTCAAGGTCGAGATACACGCCGACGGCCGTGCGGTCTTCTTCCAGTTCGTTTGCCGGACGGAAGCCGGGGAACACCTGCGAGCCGGAAGCCGTCGGGTTGCCATTCAGCAGAACGCCGCCATTGCGGTAGGAGTCCGGCTCACCGGCAAAGATCTCATAGGTCTCGCGGCGGGCTTCCACACCCCAGGCCACGTTCAGATCAGAGGCGAGGCTGTCAACGGCAAAGCCTCTGACGAAGGCAAGGTTGGCGACCAGCTGGGTGTGCTCGAAGCCGCCAGCATCAAACTCGGTCTTGGACGCAGGGCCGAGCGAGCGGTTCAGCGTGTTGATGATCCGGAAGTCCATCTTGTTGGAACCATAGCCGATGGAGGCATCGGCATCCCATCCGGCCCAGCCGAAGCGCACGCCGCCGAGGGCCGAATAATCCGTGGTCGTCGGATTGATCTTCGGCAGGAAGCCGTTGGGATAGATCTGGATCACGTTGCGATCATCAAGTGCCCGGCGGTAAAAGCCCGCCGAAATGGTTTCGCGGTCCTGGAAGCTCGCCCAGCCGTAGAGTTCTGCCCCATTCGCAAGGTCATAGCCCGCGTTGGCAAACAGGCTGAACTGTTCGAGTTCGGGTTCGCCGGTCCATGCGTTCCACCGGTTGATGATGGCTTCTGCGGCGGGTTGCGAGCCCGGATACTGCTGGCGGTGGTCATAGCCGGGACGCTCGGTGTGGCGCTGGTCCTTGTATTCTGCCGTCACGGTCAGGAACCCGCTGTCACCAAGGCTGAGGCCCTTCCAGCCAGCGAGGGTGAAGACATGACCATCCGAGCGCTCGCGCGTGACCGACCGGCCGGGATCAGGCACGCCGGCGGCAGTCGGCTGAATTACCGGGACAGTGTATTCCGTCTCGCGCCAGCCATAGCTGGTCGAGACCGCGCCGCCAGAGGAGGCTTCGCGCAGGCGAACGTTGACCACACCGGCAATCGCATCCGAACCGTAAAGCGCGGAGGCACCGTCGCGCAGCACTTCGACGCCGCCGACTGCAAGGTTCGGGATCGTGTTCAGGTCGACCGCCGAAGAGCCGCGGCCGATCGTGCCATTGACGTTGACGAGCGAGGCCTGGTGGCGGCGCTTGCCGTTAACAAGAACGAGCGTCTGGTCCGGGGCGAGGCCGCGCAGCGCAGCCGGGCGGACCGAGTCCGTTCCATCGGCAAGGGCAGGGCGCGGAAAGTTCAGGGCCGGCAAGTTCACCGACAGCGCCTGGTTCAGTTCGCCGATACCGATGTTCTGGATCGCTTCCGCAGAAACCACGTCGACCGGAGCGGCGGTATCGAGGGCCGACCGGTTGGCCACGCGCGTGCCGATGGTGACGACCGTTTCAAGTGTCCGGGCAGAGTCATCGGCTGCAGGTGTGTCTTCCTGGGCGAAGGCGGGGGCCGAGGCGGCCGAGAGCGCGGCGGTGGCGGCTGCGGCGAAGAGAAGATGGCGATAGGTCATGATGTCCGGTCCTTGCATGAGTGGCGGGAATGCCCGCCGGCATTGTGTTTCCCCTGTAGAACCGTAAGTTGGACCAATGCGGCGGCGCAACAAGGCGGCCCGGCTAACGATACACTTTAGCCTGTCATTTGTGGTATTTCTGTCACATTTTCGCATCTGAGGTGATTTTCCGGCCATGGACAGAAGACTATGTCTGATTACCGGGGCTTCAGCTGGGATCGGCGCAGAGTTCGCGCGGCAGTATGCGGCTCTTGGCTGGAATCTCGCGCTGACCGCACGCCGGGCTGACCGGCTGGATGCGCTGGCCGCCGAGCTGCACGCCGCACATGGCATTCAGGTGCATGTCTTCGCAGATAACCTTGCAGACCCTGCCGCGCCCGCGCGGCTCCTCTCCGCGCTCGAGAGCAGGGGCCTCAGCCCCGACGCCCTGGTCAACAATGCCGGGTACGGACTGCCCGGAACATTCTTCTCGACGCCCTGGGAAGAGCAGGCAGCCTTCCTGCAGGTGCTGTATGTGGCCCCGGTGGAGCTCACGCATCGCGTGCTGCCTGCCATGGCTGCCCGCCGTTTTGGGCGCATCATCAATGTCGCCTCGCTGGCGGGCTATACCGCCGGCAGCGCCGGCCACACGCTGTATGCCAGCGTCAAGTCCGGCCTGATCAAATTCTCCGAGAGCATCCAGGCCGAGTGTGAGGCACTCGGCCATACCGATATTCACTGTACGGCGCTTTGCCCGGGCTTCACCTGGAGCGAATTCCACGATGTCAACGGCACCCGCGAGGCAACCCGGAAGATGCCGAAGTGGATGTGGATGGAGGCAGAACCGGTGGTCAGGGCGGGTATCGAGGCCGTCAACCGGGGACAGCCGGTCGTCGTGCCCGGTGCCGTCAACAAGACCCTGGCGACCCTGACGCGGATCCTGCCGGAACCCATGGGCCGGGCGATCGTGCGCGCTCAGTCCTCGCGTTATCGCAAGCTGTGAAACGGGAACGGCCCCTCCGCAGAGAGGCCGCATAGAGTATTCTGGTGGGCCTTGTCAGCGCCGGGCGTAACGGTTGCGGATCAGGACAGGCTGGTCCTTTCCGGGCTCCGTTCTGCCATCCTCGTCGTCTGCTTCGTAATCCTCGTCATCCTCGTCGGCCCCGGCTTCGAACGTGTCGTCCTCTCCGGCCTCATAGAGGTCTTCGCCGTCAGAGGTGTCGTGATCGTCGTCGCGTGCCTCATCTTGGTCCCAGGCCTCTTCCCCTGTAACGGCATCCTGCTCCGTAAAGCTGTCATCTTCCCAGGCCCCGGATTCCGCCATGGCCTCATCCGCATCGTCATCCGCCTCGCTAGCGCCGGCGATCATCCGGGCACGGATACGGTCGGCTGTCGGGGTGGTGTCCCCGCTGCGCCAGTCACTGGCGCGGCGGCGCTGGATGACAGGCCCGTCCATGCGGGTTTCGCTGTCGGGGTTACGGCGCTCGGTGAAGACGCTGCGGCCGGTCTCGACGATCACAGGGCGGCGGATGGCGGGCGGATCGAAGGCTTCCTCGAGGTCTTCCAGTTCCGGCACTTCCGGAAGATCCTCCGGCTCGGTCACGGCTTCGTTGAAGAACATTTCCCAGTAGGCGGCGAGGATTTCGTTGCGCCGGTCGCGGTTCAGCAGGCGGCGCATCTCCGACCACTTACGCACTTTGACGCCCTCAATCCGGAAGGTATGCCGCATCAGGTCGGATTGTCCGTGTCCGGTATAAGCCAGCGCCCGGCCCCGGAACGGCCGGAAGCTCAGGTGTGCGCGGCCGGAATCCGACCGCTCGCCATCGCTGCCTGGCAGGGTGGCATAGAAATAGCTGATGTCCAGCGGACCGGCGCGCATGATTTCCAGCGGCGACTGGCTCATCACGGCGAGGTTGCGGTCGAAGATCTGCCCGGAGAAGGCATAACCATAGCCTTGCGGGCGCACCTGAATGAGGGTCAGGCGGTTGCCGTTCTCATCATCATGTTCAGCCTGGACCCACAGGCCTTCAAGATAGTGCTGCCCCAGCACCAGGCGGCGCAGAACGCCGAACCGGAACAGCAGCGGGAAGATGGCGCTGCTCAGCGTCAGGGAGACCAGCAGCGCCCCCAGTGCCCCGCCGGCCGTGGCCAGCCAGTAGGCCGGGCTCAGTCCGCCGGTGGCGGCAGCAATCATGCCGGCCCCGGTGGGCCAAACTGCAAAGACGCCGGCAAGCACCAGCGCCGTAGTGGTGACATGCGAGATCGTCCTGAAGCGGGAATAGGGGGTCATCCGGCGGCCGGTTCCTTTGTGACGTGTTACCAGTGTCAGGGAGATAGAGCTTCTCGCCCCAATATTCTGTTAAGAAACTGAAGGTTAATGAAACCTTATTCAACTGCCGGCTGATTAACGCACACAATGGCGGTGTTAACGGTCCTTGTTCCGGGCGGCCGCGCCCGTGATGCTGCGCCGCACAATTTCAGGCTGGAAGCGCCGCCGTCCGGGTCTATAATGTTCTCCGGACAGAGACATGCGAGGGAGTGGCAGATGGGTGAGGCAGGCACACTGGAAGCGCCGGTACAGATGAAGGGCCTCGTCCGGGCGATGGCAGAGGCGGTCACCGCGATCGAAGCCTATGTCGATGCCGCAACCCGTGCGGCGCGTGCTTCGTTGTTGCTGCCCGATGGCAAGCCGGACCGCGCGGCCTTCGAACGCCACCAGCACCGCGCTCACGGGCTCTCCTGGGTTGCGACCTATCTCGAAACCCTTCGCCAGACCGCCGGCTGGGCCGGGCGCCTTGATGCTGAAGGCCAGTTCGGCGAGGTCGAGGCCCTGCTCTCCCAGATCCTGTTCGGCGAATATTGCGCGCAGCTGCGCGGCGGCATTCCGATGAACCAGGGCGAGATGGTGCGCCCCGCGGATCTCGGATGCGGCGCAGGTGAACTTGCCCTTCTGGCGCATCCCAGCATCGAGCGCTTCGTCACCGAGGGCCGGACACCGGAAGCGATGGCGGCGGCCGCTGCCCTTTTGCCGGACGCGCTGACGCGCCATACGGCCGAGCGCACGGGCCTCGACGAGACGATGGAGATGGTGCGCGACCAGTTCGCGAAATTTGCCGCCACACGGATCAAGCCTCACGCGCATGGCTGGCACCTGCGCAACGAATACATCCCGATGGATGTGGTGAATGAGATGGCCGGGCTGGGCGTCTTCGGCCTGACCATCCCGGAAGAGTATGGCGGCCTCGGCATGGGCAAGACAGCCATGTGCGTTGTCTCTGAGGAGCTGTCGCGCGGGTATATCGGCACCGGTTCGCTGGGCACGCGCTCCGAGATCGCGGCCGAGCTGATCCTGATCGGCGGCACGGCGGAACAGAAGGACAGGTGGCTGCCCGCCATCGCCGCCGGCGACATCCTGCCGACAGCAGTTTTCACTGAACCGAACACCGGATCAGACCTCGGCAGCCTCCGGACCCGCGCGGTCAAGTCCGCAGACGGACAATATTATGAAGTGACCGGCAATAAGACCTGGATCACGCACCCCGTGCGGGCCGACCTGATGACGCTGCTGGTGCGCACCGATCCGGCCACCAGCAATTTCTCCGGCCTCTCCATGCTGCTGGCCGAAAAGCCGCGAGGCACCGACGAGAATCCTTTCCCGGCAGAGGGAATGACCGGCGGCGAGATCGAAGTGCTCGGCTATCGCGGCATGAAGGAATACGAAATCGGTTTCGATGGCTTCAGGGTGAAGGCAGAGAACCTGCTCGGCGGCAAGGAAGGACAGGGCTTCAAACACCTGATGGCGACCTTCGAGAGCGCCCGCATCCAGACCGCCGCGCGCGCCATCGGCGTGGCCCAGAACGCATTCGAGATTGGCTTGCGCTATGCGCTCGAGCGCAACCAGTTCGGTCAGCCGATATTCGGCTTCCCGCGCGTCTCAAACAAGCTGGTGATGATGGCTGCAGAACTCGTAGGCGTGCGTCAGCTTACCTACTTCTCCGCTCGCCAGAAGGATGGCGGCAAGCGCTGTGACCTTGAAGCCGGCATGGCGAAACTGCTGGCCGCGCGGGTCGCCTGGGCGGCTGCGGACAATGCCGTGCAGATTCATGGCGGCAACGGGTTTGCACTCGAGTATCCGATCAGCCGCGTGCTTCAGGATGCACGCATCCTCAATATCTTCGAGGGGGCTGGTGAAGTGCAGGCAATGGTGATTGCCCGCCGCCTGATCGAAGGCGGCAACTGAGGCCGCACATACAGGCGCATCGGCGCTTTTATGTTAATCCTGCCGGGCATCTGCTTTCAACGGCAGGCATGGAGGATGCTTCATGATGGAGACGGAAGTTCAAAACGTGCCGGAACGCGGAAAGCGCCCTCCACAATGGCGGCGCCGTCTGCGTGTGGCGCGCTGGCGCGGCATCCGCGAAATTAATCATGAGGACGTTGTCGGACATGTACGCGGTGAGGGGGCACTGACAGGCCGCTATGTGTTCATGACGGTGATGTCTTGCGGCATCGCGAGCCTCGGCCTTCTGCTGTCCTCGCCCGCTGTCATCATCGGCGCGATGCTGATCTCGCCGCTGATGGGACCGATCATGCTGATGGGCTTCTCGCTCGCGATCCTTGATCTCGCCGCGTTGCGACAGGCGGTGATATCGCTGGCAGTGAGCAGCGCAGTCGCACTCGTGACGGCATTCCTTATCGTCCTCGTTTCTCCGCTCACGGAAGTGACGCCCGAGATACTCGCCCGCACGCGGCCGAACTTCTTTGATCTTCTGGTTGCGGTCTTCTCCGGGTTGGCCGGAGGCTATGCAGTGATCCACCGCAAAGGTGAAACCATCGTCGGCGTTGCCATCGCCACCGCGCTGATGCCGCCACTTGCCGTAACAGGATACGGCCTTGCGACTGGGCATTTCCCTTTTGCTGGCGGCGCCTTCTTCCTGTTCATGACGAACCTGCTGGCCATAGCGCTTTCCGTCACCATCCTTGCGCGCTTTTACGGCTTCGGGGAACGTCATAGCCCGAAACATGCGGCCTGGCAGAATGCGCTGATCGTCTCGGTGTTCCTTGCCTTGTCGATTCCGCTTGGTCTGTCGCTGCGCGATATCGCTTATGAAGCTCGCGTGCGCGATGTGGCGCGCGAGGCGATGCTGTCGCCTTTCGGTGAGAGGGAAGCGCGCATCTCTGATTTCGACGTTACGTTTCCCCGATCAGGCGATCATCGCATCGCCGTGCGGGCAACCGTGCTGACCCCTGAGCGAGTGCCAACGGCAGAAGTTCAGTTGTCGGAACAACTCAGTGAACGGTTTCGCCGTTCTGTTGGCGTCACGCTCGACCAGTTGATCATCGATGATGATATCGGATCGGAACATGCACGCCTTGCTGCAGTTGCGGAATCGTCATTCGGCGCACCGATACGGGCGCAGATGGCGCAGATTGAGGCAGCCGCTGCCGACCGCCGCATGGACCGGGAGTTGCGCGCTGCCTTCCCGTTCGAGCTGGCCTCTGCCGATATCAATCCTTCCTTGCGCCGCGCCGTCTTTTCCGCAGCGCCGACAGAAGGGGTTTCGTTGTCCGCGTTCCGCCGGCTGGAGGCAGGCCTGCAACGCAACTATGCAGACTGGGATATCCGTGTAGATCCTCCGAAAGCGGATTTTGTCCCGCTCGTGTATACCGGTGATGATGCCGGTCTCGGCGCAGGCCATGGCAGTGCGATCGCCGACATCGTCTGGGCCCTGTCCCGCTGGAACGTCAATAAGGTTGATATCGTGGTCTTTCTTCCGACTGCGCGCGCCGCAGAATCTTTCAACGAAGCAAGCATCGGTCATCGCCGCGCGTCGGTCATTGGCGCAGAGCTCTCCAAATCGGGCATCGCCTTCACGATCACGGGCGAATTCCGTACGACCGGAGACGCGGCGCAGGACCGTGGAGCCTCGCTGCGCCCCGCTGATGAGATTGTGATCCGTCCGTCTGCAGACTAACGGATCACGCCGCCCAGAGGCGCGATGTCGGCCTTTTCGTGCTGGATGATCACCTTTGCGCCAAGGCGCTGCGCGCGTTCCTCGAAGGCCGCCATCGAGGCACGGGTCTGCTCTTCATTGAAATTGAAGCGGGGTACACGCGCCAGCGGGCGGCTCTGCGCCCGGTGATAGAGGTCGCCGGTCAGCAGCACTGGTCCCGATTCCGGCATCATCAGCTGCAGGGAGGTATGGCCGGGTGTGTGGCCAGGTGTCTCGAAGATGACAACCGTGCCGTCGCCGAACACGTCTTTCTCGCCGGTAAAGGCTTCGCGCTTCATCCCGCCAAAGGCCTGGAACAGTGCGGCCTGGCTGGGGTCGGCCTGCGGTGCAGATCCATCAGGCGGAATAATCACGTCGAGTTCGGCCTGATGCGCGAGCCAGGTTGAGCCCTGCACCTGGTCGATCTGGCCGATATGGTCGAAATGGCTGTGCGAGACAGCCACATAGGTGATGTCTGCGGGCGTCAGGCCCAGCCCTGCGAGCTGGTCGGTCAGGGTCGAGGCCAGCGAGACGGTGAAGATCTGCTGTGTGGCCGGGCCAGAGTCCACGAGGATGCCTGGCAGGCCGGTATCCCAGAGCAGGCGGCGGCCATCGGGATGGTTGACCAGATAGCAGGTGTTGGTGAACTCGCCGGACTGGCCGGCATAGTCGCCCGCCGAGGAGAAGGCATCGAGATCAGAGATGGCGATGGTGCCGCAATCGAGCACATTGACCGTGAGCGGCGGAACCTCCGCCACTTCAGCGGCTGGCGGCCCGGCCGGTGCCTGAGCGGCAGGAGCGCACGCGCCGAGCAAGGCGGCTCCTGCGGCTGAGGTAAGCAGAAGAGCAAGGCGCATGGGCGTTTC
The DNA here is from genome assembly GCA_046293935.1 of Hyphomonas sp. Classification (GTDB taxonomy): domain Bacteria; phylum Pseudomonadota; class Alphaproteobacteria; order Caulobacterales; family Hyphomonadaceae; genus Hyphomonas. The sequence goes on along the minus strand of JBKBJF010000002.1, from coordinate 110,476 downwards.
CTTTCGTGTCTTGTGGCCGCGTATCAGTCTTCGAAGCTCAGGCCGCCGGGACGCGCGATCCGGTAGAAGCAGCTGGCCCGGCCCGTATGGCAGGCGCCGCCGGTCTGGCGGACTTTCAGCAGCACCGCGTCCTGATCGCAATCGATGCGCACTTCCAGAACTTCCTGCACGTGGCCGGAGGTTTCGCCTTTTACCCACAACTGCCCACGCGAGCGCGACCAGTAGGTGGCACGGCGGGTTTCCAGCGTGCGGCGCAGCGCTTCGGCATTCATCCAGGCCAGCATCAGCACCTCGCCGGTCTCCGCGTCCTGCGCGATCGCGGCGATCAGGCCACTGGCATCGAAAGCCGGCCTAAGCTCGGCGGTTTCGTCCTGTGCGCTGGCGTTCAGGGGAGGGGGAAAACCGGTCATCCTGCCGAGGGGTAAGAGCCCCACTCTTCCCGGTCAAGCGGCATCCCGGCCCGCTGACAAGCGCCCGCAAACAGGACTAGACTGCAAGCCGACAAAGAGGAGGAGACTCATGGCGGCCTATCGGGAGATCCTGACATCGGTTTCGGATCATGTGCTGACGATCACTCTGAACCGTCCGGAGCGGCTGAACGCCTGGACCGGGATCATGCAGACGGAAGTGGAAACCGCGATCCGGGCGGCCGGGGCGGATGAGGATGTGCGCTGCATCATCCTCACCGGCGCCGGGCGCGGCTTCTGTGCCGGGGCGGACATGAACAATCTCCAGACCATCCAGGCGAGTGGTGGCGAGCAGTACCAGGCGAAGATTCCGGACCTGAAGCCGAAGACGCCTTCCGCGCTCGAGCAGACCTTTCCCGGACGGTTCGGGCACATGTTTGCCTGCCCGAAGCCGATCCTCGCCGCGATCAACGGGCCGTGTGCCGGGATCGGCCTGATCCTCACCTTATTCGCTGACATGCGCTATGCCGCCGAGGACGCGAAGTTCACCACCGCTTTCTCGCAGCGTGGCCTGATCGCCGAGCATGGCATCGCCTGGCAGCTCCCGCGCCTGGTAGGCGAGGCGAATGCGCTGGACCTGCTGTTCACTGCGCGCAAGTTCGATGGCCGCGAAGCCGAACGGCTTGGCCTCGTGAACCGGGCCCTGCCCGGCGATGACCTGATGCCGTTCGTCAATGGCCTCGCGCACCATCTGGCCACACAGGTCTCGCCGCGCTCGGTGGCAATCATGAAGCGCCAGATCCGCGAGAGCTATTTCCAGTCCTATGCCGATTCGCTGGCGGTGGCGGATGCGGAGATGGAAAAGAGCTTCACCACGCATGATTTCAAGGAAGGCGTTGCGAGCTTTGTCGAGCGCCGCGCGCCGGCCTTCACCGGCCGGTAGACACCTCATGGCCCGCCGCATCGATATCGTCGAAGTCGGCCCGCGTGACGGGCTGCAGAATGACCCGGCCAACCTGACGGTCGGGCAGAAGCTGGAGTTTATCGCGCGTCTTGAGGCGGCCGGCGTCAACAGAATGGAGTCCGGCAGCTTCGTCTCGCCCAGGGCCGTGCCGAAGATGGCGGACTCTCCGGCGGTGTTCGCGGGTCTCGACCGGTCGAAACCAACACGGCACATCGCGCTCGCGCTGAATGAAACCGGCGTCCGGCGGGCGATTGAGGCGAAGGCCGACGAGATCAATTTCGTGCTTGTCGCCGGTGAGGGGTTCGGGCGGCGCAATCAGGGCATGAGTCCGCAGGAGAGCGCCGACATGTTGGCGAAATGTGCGCCGCTGGTGCATGAGGCCGGCCTTCCGCTTTCGGCGACGATTTCGGTGGCCTTCGGTGATCCTTATGACGGTGATGTCGATATCGCAGTGGTCGGCAGCCTTGCCGCGCAGGCGCAGCGGGCGGGGGTGGGCGAGCTGGCGCTGGGCGACACGATCGGCGCAGCAACGCCCTGGGACGTCCGCAGGCGGATCGACCGCGTACGGATCGAAGCGCCGGATGTTTTCCTGCGGATGCATTTCCACGATACGCGCGGGGCTGGGCTGGCGAATGTGTTTGCCGCGGTAGAGGCCGGTGTGGATGTCATCGATGCGAGTTGCGGCGGCATCGGCGGCTGCCCCTTCGCGCCGGCGGCCACGGGGAATGTGGCGACCGAGGATGTCGTCTGGATGCTCGAGCGCGCGGGCTATGAGACCGGGCTGGATCTGGCAAAGCTGATGGATACCGCAAAATGGCTGGAGACGGTGCTAGGCCACAAGGTGGCTTCGGCACTCAGCCGGGCAGGGACATTTCCGCCACCCGTATAGGCACGCTCCGGTTCCGATGCCGACCGAATTTTCCTGCCCGCGGCGGTTTCCGTGCCCCCAGGCGCGGCGTCTTTGCCTTCGGGGTGCCCGGGGGTGTCCTGTATTGCGCCCAGCAGCTGTGTCCGGCGCGGCGGGGCCGTCCGGTCTGGGGTGAGGTCTGCGGGGCGGGAGAGGGCGGCTAAGAGGTGTCGGGGGCCGGCGCGGCGGGGAAGGGGGCTGCGGGCAGGGCGATGGTTCCGGCACGGCGCACCGGTGCGGGGGCGCGCGGGGGGTCTTCTGCCGTCAGCGCGGCGCGAAGGGCCGGGCGCGTCAGGGCGGTGGTGAAGGTGAATCCGGGGGCGAGCCGCGGCGCGCCGGCGGCCTGGCCGCGGGTGAGGTCCATGGGCATGCGGCGGAGGCGGACACGGCCGAGGGGCGAGACCTCGACCCAGTAGGGCACGCCGCGGCCATAGTGCGCGCGCACCCAGAGTTTCAGGGCGGCAAGCTGGGCCCAGATCCACGGCCAGAGGAGGACGTGAAGGAGGGGGATGCCCTTCGGGGGATGGCGCAGCGAATAGTGCATGGGCGGGAGACTAACCCCCTGCGTGAGCCGGCCGGATGGGAGCCGGCGGAAAATTCCGCATCGCCCTGATATCGCGCGCGCTTTTCCCGGCCGGACAGGCCGGACGTGTTGCACAAGCCGGAACGTATGCAACAGCGGCGGGGCCTTGCACGGCTGAGCCCCAACGCCGTCTCCCCCGCAGGGCGAGGGGCAAGCGGGCCGTGAAGCGTAGTCCAGGGGCCGGGCGTAAGGATACTTGCGGCGGTTAGGGCGATTGCAGATAGTCAGGGTTTCTTGCCGGTGTCGAGCAGGGCTTCGACGTCCGCCCGGAAGGGGAGCGAGGGCTGAGCGCCGGGCCGGGTGCAGGCGGCGGCTCCGGCCGCCACGGCGAAGGCGAGGGCATCCGGCGCGCTCATGTTCTCGATCAGGGCGGTGGTGAGGGCAGCGAAGAACGTGTCGCCGGCGCCGACGGTGTCGACGACCTGGATGTCCGGCGGTTTCGCCGCAGCGATCTTCGCACCGGATTTCCAGAGTTCGGCGCCGTCTGCGCCCAGCGAGATGGCGACAAGACGGCCGGGCGCGTGCAGGGCAGCGCCGTAGAAGGCGGCCTCGCCTTTATTGACGACGATGAGGTCGGCCCCGGCCAGAAGTTCGTCCGGGACCGGCGCGGCAGGGGCAAGGTTCAGCGCGACGAAGCCGGTGGCGCGCCGGGCACCGGCGAGCAAAGCGTCGGGACTGACTTCGAGAACACCCATCATATGCTCTATGGTCTCGCCGTCGACATCGGCGGCGGAGAGTTTCGCGTTCGCACCGGGGCAGACGACGATCAGGTTCTCCCCCTGCGGATCGACGGCAATCAGGGCAACGCCGGTGGTCTCGCCATTCAGGAAATGGGTGGCCGACAGATCGACCCTCCCGGCGCGGAGGAGTCTGAGCGCTTCCTCTGCCATGTCGTCATTGCCGACGGCGGCGACCAGGCGGACTTTCTGCCCGAGGCGCGCAGCAGCGAGGGCCTGGTTGGCCCCTTTGCCGCCGGGGTAGCGCGCAAGCCGGGCGCCGGTGACGGTTTCCCCCGGCGCAGGCAGCTTCGCGCCCGTAGCGACGAGATCGAGATTGACCGAGCCGATGACGGTGATCATGCCGTGCCTTTCAGCAAGTCCTCGAGCAGAGCAAAGAAGCCATCCGCATCGGCTTTGGTGACCCAGCGGTGGGGACCGCGCTGCATGTCCCTGACCGTCGTGCGGCCGAACTCCTTGCCGGGGCGGGTGACGACGCTGACGCGGCAGGGCTTGGCCTCGAAGAGATGCGGGGCGAGCAGCCAGGCGGCAGTGGAAGGATCGTGCATTGGCACCGTTGTGCCGGGACGCGCGCGCGCTTCGAGCCTGTTTGCAGCGGTGAGGAGCGAGGCGGTGAGGGCGGCCGGCGTGCCGGACAGGGCGGCGATGCGGGCGATGCGCGCGCCGGTGGCGCGCACCTGATGCGTGGCGTCGAGGCTGAGCAGCGTGGCGGGGATGCCGGCGCCAAGCACGATCGCGGCGGCGTGGGGATCGGCGTAGATGTTGAACTCGGCCCTGGGCGTGATGTTTCCGCCTTCAAGATCGGCGCCGCCCATGATGACGATCTCGCCGATGGCTGCGGCGATCTCCGGCGCCATGACAAGGGCGCAGGCGATGTTGGTCATCGGACCAGTGACGACGACGGTCATCGACCGCGGCGCAGAGGCCTTCAGCTGGCGGATGATCTCGCCGACGGCATGGCCGGGGGCGAGGGGTACTTCCGGTTCGAAGACGTCTATCCCCTGAATGCCGGATTCGCCGTGGAAGTCTTCCGCCGTGACCGGATCGCGCAGCATCGGGCGGGGACAGCCGGCGAAGACGGGGACATCCGTGCGGCCGAGACGCTGGCAGATCATCCGGGCATTGCGGCTGGTGAGGCGCAGAGGCACGTTGCCGGCCACCGTGGTGACGGCGCGCACATCCAGCCGGCACGAGCGCAGCGCCATGACCAGCATCACGGCATCATCGATGCCGGGATCACAGTCGATGATCACAGGGCGGGCAGGGGCCGTCATGCGTCGCGCGCTTTCAGCTCTTCGAGAGTGCGCAGGAAGGCGGGGTGCAGGGGCGGGCTTTCGAGATGCACACCGAGCGCGTCCATGGCTTCGGCGGCGGTCACCCGCGCGCGCCGGCGGCCATAAAGGCGGGCGACCATGCGGCTGGTGGCGCAGACCGTGCCGCGGGAGATGAAGCTGTGCTCGAAACAGATGTAGACATCCTGCCAGCCGGCCAGCCGGGTATGAAGCTCGAACTTCTGCGGGTATTTCAGCATACGGATGTAATGAAAGGATTCATACTGCACGACCGGCACCCAGCCGCGCTTGCGGTAAGCCCGCAATGCCCCGGTGCGGCCCATGAAGTTCATCGTGCCGAGATCTGTAAACGAGGAGTAGCGCGAATTGGTCATGTGGCCCATCGGGTCCTGGTCACCGAGCCAGACGGCAGAGCGGATGATGTGCAGGTCGAGCAGGCCGGTCTTCACCCGCGAGAAGAAGGCAGGCAGGAAGACGCGGAGGAAACGGAAGAAAAGGTTCATGGGCCGGCCTGATGGGTTTGTTGCTCCCGAGCATCTTCGCGGATCGGGCCGGTTGGCCTCGATCACCGTTTCAGGAGTAACGCCCATGTTTATGCGAAGCGTGAAGACGCCATCAAGCCGCAATGCAGCATGGGCGCCGGCCTATTCGGCCGGCTGGGCGAGGGCTCCGGTTTCCGCATCGAGCCTGCGGGCGACATCGCCGGGCGAGCCGGTGCGGCGGGCGAGCAGGCTGTAGGCCGCGGGCACGACCAGAAGGGCAACAGAGACGGCGGCCATGACGCCGAACAGGATGACGATGCCGATGGCCTGGCGGGTCTCGGCGCCGGCGCCGGAGGTGAGGATCAGCGGCACCGCGCCGGCGGCAGTGGTGAGGCCGGTCATCAGGATGGGCCGCAGGCGGGCGAGGGAGGCCTCTTTCAGGGCCTCGCCGAACGGCTTGCCCTGGTCGCGCAGCTGGTTGGCAAACTCGACGATCAGGATGCCGTTCTTCGCGGCAAGCCCGATCAGCATGATCAGGCCGATCTGGGTATAGATGTTCAGCGTCTGCCCGGTGATCCAGAGACCGAACATGCCCCCGGCAATGGTGGCGGGGACAGCGAGGATGATGACCAGCGGGTGGATCCAGCTCTCGAACTGCGCGGCAAGCACGAGGAAGACGATCAGCAGGCCAAGTGCGAAGACGAAAAGGATTGACTGGCCGGAGGAGCGGAATTCCAGCGACTGACCCTTGAAGTCGATGGTCGCTTCCTGCGGCAGCACATCGCGGGCGATCTTTTCCATGCCGTCGAGCGCGGCGCCGAGGTTCACGCCGGGCGCGAGGTTGGCATCAATGGTGATGGCGCGCACGCGATTGTAGCGGTTGAGGGTCGGGCTGTCGGCATAGGGCTTGATGGTGATGACGCTGGCCAGCGGGATCAGCTGGCCGGACCGGGCCGAGCGCACATAGATGTTCTGCACATCGTTGGGCGTGTTCTGTTCCGAGCGCAGGCCTTCGAGGATGACGTCATACTCCTCGCCCTTGTCGATATAGGTGGTCACGCGGCGCGAGCCGAGCATGGTCTGCAGGGTCGAGCCGATCTCCGAAACGGTGACGCCGAGATCGGAGGCGCGCTGATAGTCGATCTCGATCCGGTATTGCGGCTGGGTTTCCTTGTAATCCCAGTCGATGTCGGTGATGCCGGGATTATTCGCCTCCACGGCCTTCAGGAACGTGTCGCGCCATTCCACGGCCTGCTCGTAAGAGGGCGCGCCGATGACGAACTGCACCGGCTTACCACCACCGCCAACGAGGCCCTGGCGCATGATGGCCGTGGCGCGCACGCCGGGCAGGTCGGACAGGCTGCGGTTGATCTCGCCGATCAGCTGGTCGGCCGGGCGGCGCTCTGACCAGTCGATCAGGAAAGCGCTGACGCTACCCTGGTTGTAGGCGTTGGAGCCGAAGCCAGGCGCACGGACGAGAAGGCGGCTGATCTCGCCCGTCTCCGTATACGGAAGGAGCCGCCGTTCAATCTCGTCCATGTATTTCGACATGTATTCGAAGGAGGCGCCCTCCGGCCCGCGAACCTGGATGAAGAACGCTCCGCGATCTTCCCGGGGGGCATACTCCTGACCCAGTGTGGTGAACAGAAGCCAGATGGCCACGAAGGCTGCGGCCAGGCCCAGGATCATGATGACCGGCCATTTCACGATGATGTCGAAGACAATGCCGTAGAGGGACTTGGCCAGTCTGAATATGTAATCGACGGCATTCGGCAGCAGCGCCAGCGTACCGCGGCGCGTTTCGCCATGCGGCTGGAGGATCTTCGAGGCGATCATCGGCGAGAGCGACAGCGCGACGAAGCTGGAAAAGGCGACCGCCGCAGCGATTGCGATGGCAAATTCCGTAAACAGACGTCCGGTATTGCCCTGCATGAAGGTGATGGGAATGAACACCGCCATCAGCACCATGGTGGTGGCGATGACAGCAAATCCGACCTGCCGGGTGCCGTTAAAGGCTGCCACAAGAGGCGTTTCGCCCAGCTCTTCCATACGCCGGTGAATGTTCTCCAGAACGACGATGGCGTCATCGACGATCAGGCCGATGGCGAGCACAAGCGCGAGCAGGGTAAGCAGGTTGAGCGACAGGCCGAGGGTGTAGAGGATGATGAAGGAAGCGATGATTGAAACCGGTACGGTGACGGCCGGGATGATCGTTGCCCGGATGCTGCCGAGAAACAGGAAGATCACCAGCGTCACCAGAACGACAGCGATGCCGAGCGTGGTCCACACTTCGCGGATCGAGGCCTCGATGAAGACCGAGGAATCGAAGGCCTGGTAGATCTGCATGCCATCCGGGAGCGTGGCGTTTAGGGTCTGCGCCAGAGCCTTGGCGGCGCGGGCAACTTCTACCGTGTTCGCGGTTGATTGCTTGACAATGCCAAGACCGACCATCGGCTCGCCATTGCCGCGGAAGGTGGTCCGGTCGTCGACCGTTCCGCGCTCGACACGCGCCACATCCTTCAGCCGGACGAGATAGCCGTCGCCCTGCGCGATCACGAGACCGGCGAAATCCTCTGCGGTGCGGAAGGCGCGGTCGAGACGGAGTGAATAGAAAATGTCGCCGGATTCGAGATTGCCGGCGGGCGCCTCGATATTCTCGGCACGCAGCGCGCGTTCGATGTCACTGGCGGTAAGACCCCGCGCCGCCAGCTCGCGCCGGTCGATCCAGACACGCATGGCGTAGTCGCGGGCGCCGCCGACCTGCACCCGGGCAACGCCGTCGAGCGCGGAGAAACGGTCGACGAGATAGCGGTTGGCATAATCGGTCAGTTCCGGCGTCGAGAGCTTTTCGCTGGCGAGGTTGAGCCACATGATGACTTCGTCATCGGCGTCAGCCTTCTCCACGCGTGGTGGATCGGCCTCGGGTGGCAGCTGGTTCATGATGGCGGAGACGCGGTCGCGCACATCGTTGGAGGCTGACTCGATGTCGCGGTCGATACGGAACTCGATCGAGATGTTGGAGCGCCCGTCCTGCGAACGCGAGTTGATGAAGCGCACGCCTTCAATACCGGCGATACGGTCTTCGATGACCTGGGTGATGCGGGTTTCGATCACCGAGGCGGAGGCGCCGGGATAGGTGGTGGAGATCGATACCACGGGCGGGTCGATATCGGGATACTCGCGCAGGGACAGGCGCGTGAAAGAGACGAGCCCGAATACGATCAGGATCAGGGCCAGGACCGAGGCGAAGACCGGCCGCTTGATGGAGGTGTCGGACAGAAGCATCGGTGCCTAATCCCGGTTTGCCGAAGCCGGGCCGCCGCCGCCGGAAAGCTTGGGCGACAGCGAAGTGCCATCCTTCACAATGACAGAGGCGCCTTCGCGCAGGCGCAGGGCGCCTTCCGTAACGACTTTCTGCCCGGCGGTGAGACCTGCAAGGATTTCCACTCGACCGCCCTGGCGCACACCCACATCGACTTTGACGCGCGTGACACTGGTCCCGCCGGCGCGGTCGCTGACCACCCAGACGAACGTATCAGGACCAAGCGGCTGGAGCGCCACTTCCGGCACAGAGAGCGCCTCGCGCGGCTGGGCGAGCAGGGTGACACTGGCAAACATGCCAGCCTTGAGCGCGCCATCGGCATTCGGGATCATGGCCCGTACACGGACGGACCGCGTGACAGGATCGATGAGGTTGTTGATCGAGGAAACGGTGCCCTTGAAGGTGCGTCCGGGCAGGTCGCTGGACCGGGCCTCGATGTCCAGGCCGGGGCGCAGGCTGGTGAGGAAGGTTGAGGGAACTGCGAAGTCGAGACGCATGACGCTGTCATCTACTAGAGTGGCGACGACATCCCCGGGTCGCACGAAGGATCCGACCGAGACCTGACGGAAGCCAAGCACACCGTCAAAGGGCGCGACCAGCACGCGGTCGCGCTGACGCGACTGGACGGCGCGCAGTTCCGCGGCGGCGGCCGCGGCGTTGCGGCGCGCAACGTCCAGCTCGGCTTTCGAGACGGCCCCCTGCGCCGCGAGAGGCTCGAGCCGGTCCAGTTCCTGCTGGGCCTGCTCGAAGCGGGCATCTGCTGCCTCCACGAGCGCGCCTTGTTCGCGCTGGGCGAGGGAGATGAGGGTCTTGCCGGCTTTGACGCGCTCGCCATCCTCGAAATAGACAGCGGTGACGCGGTCTGAGGCAGAGAGGGTCAGGTCGGCCCGCTCGTTGGGCTCCAGTGTTCCGATCGCCTCCACCCGGTTGGCGAAGGTCTGCATACGGACGGATTCGGCAAACACCGTGGCAGGTGGCGGGCCACCGCCGGGCCGGCCCTGGGCGATCGAGCGCTGCGGCAGGATAGAGGCAAGGCCAAGGACCAGGAGGGCAAGTCCAAGGACAGCGCCGGCTGCAATCGCGGCCGGACGGAGATGACGGTGGGAAAGGAGGGATTTCATGGAGCTTCTTCCTGTGCCGCCCGGAAGGCGGTGAGTTCTTCATCGGTCCAGATGCCGCCGAGGCTGCGGTAGGCGCGAACGGCCCGGCGGGCGACCTCGGCTTCATTCACCGCGAGCTGGTCTTCGGCTGCCAGCAGCGTGCGCTGGGCATCCAGCACATCGAGCGAGGAGTCGAGCCCCTGCCCGAAGCGCAGCTGCGCCAGATCAAGCGCACGCCGGGCCGAGGTCAGCGCGGCTTCGAGGTCCGTCCGCCGCTGACGCTCTGTAACATAATTCGACAGGGCCGTCTCCGCTTCAGCGAGCGCGTCCAGCACGGTGGCTTCATAATCCGCAGCCGCGGCGCGCGTGCGGGCGTCAGCCGCATCAATGTCGGCATAGATCCGCCGCAGGTCCGGACCAGCCCAGCTGATGGCAGGCCCGACGCTGAGGCCGATGGAGTCCTCGTTGAAGGCCACGCCGGTATCACGGATCAGGCCGAAAAGGTCGGCATTCAGCGTGATGCGCGGGAAGAGATTGGCACGGGCGGCGTTGCCGAGCGCGAGGGCCGAGGCGATACGCGCCTCAGCGCGGCGCACGTCGGGCCGGCGGCGCAGCATGTCTTCCGGGGTGCCGGAGGTGAGGCTGGCGGTCAGGCGTGGAATACGCCCCGTGCCGGGCTCATAGCCTGGGGCAGGGAACGTCGCGGCGGTGCCGGTGAGCGCGGCAAGGCGGCTCGAGGCGGCCGTGATTCCGGCGCGGAAGACCGGGATCGAGGCGAGCGTCGTGCGGTACTGCGTCTCCGCCCGGCTGAGGTCGAGATCGTTGGCGCGGCCATTCTCGGCGAGGGTGCGCACGAGGGCGAGGCTTTCGGCCTGGACGGCGGCATTCTGTTCGGCCACGCGCAGGCGTGCCTCGGCGCTGCGCAGGTCGATATAGGCAAGCGCGGTTTCCGAGGCGATCGACACGGCAAGGTCGCGCCGCAGCTCGCGCGCGGCGATGCGGTCGGAGCGGGCAGCCTCGAGGGCGGCGGCAAGGCGGCCGAAGGCGTCCAGCTCCCAGCTAGCGGCCAGACCGGCGCGGCCGCTCGCGGTAAAATCATCGCCGCCGGCCGGGCGGCTGGCCGTTGCGCTCGCGGTGGTGGCCGTGGACGGGCTTTGGCCGAGCAGGGCGAGACGCAGAAGGGCTTCGGTTTCGTCGACCGAGGCATCGGCACCGCGCAGCACCGGAGAGGCGGCCAGGGCCTTCTCGACCAGCTGCTGCAAGTCCGGATCGTCGAAGCCGGTCCACCAGGCCGAAGCCGGGGCCGGGCCTCCGGGCAGGGCCGGGAAGACGGGACCGGATGAGACCACCGTGGCCGGTGTCATCGGGGCCTCCGGCACGCTGGCGCAGCCGGCCAGCAAAGCTGCGGCCAGCGCATATCCTGCAGAGCGGACGGGCCGGATCAGGTCTTTCGGTGTCATTTGCCTCGACAGATAGACGGAGAACCTTACCGATCAAGCCAATCGCCTGCCCGGGCCGGTTAAGCCTTGCGGTTAGAGGATAAACGGTTGAGGCCGCCGGGTCCGTCGCTGGATGGCAGGAAATCTCCGCCCTTCAGGGTCCCTTGCTGCTGCTCACGGCCCTGAACGTCGGTGGTATGAGCGCCGGCCGCCGGAAGGTTTCCTTCCGTGTCGGTGAAAATGTGGCGCTCGCGGCCCTTCACCTTCTGTCCGGCATCAAACCCGCGTGACCCGGCGCTCTCTATTATCCTGACCAACTGGCTGTCGATCACCCCCGCCCTCGGTCCGGCCGCACGGCCTGACAGAACACGGCAAGCTCAGGCCAGCGTTTCGTTGATCAGGTCCAGCACCCCGATGTCCGTAGCTTGTAGAAATAGTACTGAAAAGTGGTGAAAGGAGGGAATTCCCTCTCCGTAGCTTCGCAACCACAGAGAATCACAAGCCGCTGAAACCACTCACCTTGATTTTAGGCTGGGCTCCCGGGGGGTGCTGGGTCATTGGGTCACGAGACATAGATTTCCAGTGTCAGTTAAGCTGCGTTTGTGTGCTGTGACACCCGACGCGCATCCAGTCTGATTTAGGTTATGGCCACACTTTTCCGCGCGCGGGGAGTGGTGTGGGGTCAATCTATCGCCTCGCGCTTTCGTCCGCTGGCGGACAGATAAATCTCCCCGCCTTTCTCCACGAACTCGGCGCTCTTGGCGCGCATACCTTCTTCCGCTTCGGCGGCCTGGCGTTCGAGGCTCAGGCGTTCGTTCTCTGTCATGCCGGCGGCGTAGTCGCGGACTTCGGCAGTGATCTTCATGCTGCAGAATTTCGGGCCGCACATGGAGCAGAAGTGAGCAACCTTGTGGGCGTCCTTTGGCAGGGTCTGGTCATGGAAGTCGCGGGCGGTTTCGGGGTCGAGGGCGAGGTTGAACTGGTCTTCCCAGCGGAATTCGAACCGGGCGCGGGAGAGGGCGTCGTCGCGCAGCTGCGCGGCGGGGTGGCCCTTGGCGAGGTCGGCCGCGTGGGCGGCGATGCGGTAGGTGATGACGCCGGTCTTCACGTCGTTGCGGTCCGGCAGGCCGAGGTGTTCCTTCGGCGTGACATAGCAGAGCATGGAGGTGCCGAACCAGCCGATCATGGCGGCGCCGATGCCGGAGGTGATGTGGTCATAGCCGGGGGCGATGTCGGTGACGAGGGGGCCGAGCGTGTAGAAGGGCGCTTCGCCGCAGGTCTTCAGCTGCTTGTCCATGTTGATCTTGATCTTGTGCATCGGCACGTGCCCGGGGCCCTCAATCATCACCTGGCAGCCGCGGGCATGGGCGATTTTTGTCAGCTCGCCGAGGGTTTCGAGTTCTGCAAACTGGGCTGCGTCGTTGGCATCCGCGATGGCGCCAGGACGAAGGCCATCCCCGAGCGAGAAGGAGACATCATAGGCACGCATGATGTCGCAGATCTCCTCGAAATGTTCGTAAAGGAACGATTCCTTGTGATGCACGAGCATCCATTTTGCCATGATGGAGCCGCCGCGGCTGACGATGCCGCAGACGCGGTTTGCCGTGAGGTGGATATAGGCGAGACGGACGCCGGCATGGATGGTGAAATAGTCGACGCCTTGTTCCGCCTGTTCGATGAGCGTGTCACGATAAATCTCCCAGGTGAGGTTCTCGGCGACGCCGTTCACCTTTTCGAGCGCCTGGTAGATCGGCACGGTGCCGATGGGGACGGGGCTGTTGCGGATGATCCATTCGCGGGTGTTGTGGATGTTGCGCCCCGTGGAGAGGTCCATCACATTGTCGGCGCCCCAGCGGATCGCCCAGACCATCTTGTCAACTTCCTCTTCGATGGAGGAAGCGACTGCCGAGTTGCCGATGTTGGCATTGATCTTGACGAGGAAATTGCGGCCGATGATCTGGGGTTCGAGCTCAGCATGGTTGATGTTGGCCGGGATGATGGCGCGGCCGCGGGCGATCTCGGACCGGACGAATTCCGGCGTGATGTGTTCGGGGATGGCGGCGCCGAAGGAGTTGCCTTCCGCGATTTTCTGTGCGGCGTTGTCGAGCGCAGCGCGGCGGCCAAGATTCTCGCGCTCGGCGACGTAGATCATTTCCTTGGTGATGATGCCGGCGCGGGCAAACTCATACTGCGTGACGGGCTTTTTGTGATTGCTCGCGGCTGTTCCGCCGCCTTCGGCGCCGGGCCGCTGCGCCTTGCTTGTGGGGTCAAAGCCGACCGCTTTGAGCGGCTTGTGCCTCACTGGGAATTCTCGCGCCAGGTATTTGCCGGTGGCGCCGCCATTGTCCTCGGGGCGCACCTGGCGGCCTTCGTATTCCTCGACGCCGCCGCGCTCGAGCACCCAGGCGCGACGGTGGCGCGGCAGGCCCTTCTCGACATCGATGCTGGCGGCGGGGTCGGAATAGGGGCCGGACGTGTCGTAGACCCGGACCGGTGGTTCGTTTGCAGACGGATGAAGGTCGATCTCGCGGTGCGGCACGGCGAGGCCCGGGACGGGCGAGGTGTAGACCTTGCGGCTGGCGGGCAGCGGGCCGGTGGTGACTGTCGGGGGCGTGAAATCGCCGGGCTTGGTGGGCTTGTTCATGTGGGTCTCCAGACTGCGGAAGACCCGGGATAATCTAGCGTTCGGTTTTCCGTCCCTCGCGCCGGCATGACCCGGATCAGGTTCAAAGGGTAACTCTCAGCCCGGCCCTATGCCGGACACCCCTCGGATGACCCATCCTTAGACCAGAAGCGGGCAGGTGAAAAGGCGGTGAATTGAAGGCTAGGCGCGTGGGTGATCGCTGCTATTGTGCAGCGAGATTTGAGGAGCCTGCCATGATGCTGCGTCGCCATTTTCTTGTGCCTGCTGTCTGCTTGGCGATGCTGATGTGCGCGTGTGCGCCGGAGGCGGTGGTGACGCCTGCCGCGCCGGAGAAGGGGCCGGAGCAGATTGCTCTGGAGGCGGGCATTTCGCCCGTACCGCTGGTGACGGGCGAGACGCCGAAGGCTGTGCTTCTGGCGGAGCGTATGGCGGCGCTGGGTGTGCCCGGCGTGTCGATTGCGGTCTACCGCGACGGCGCGCCGGACTGGGCGGCGGGGTATGGAGAGGGCGTGGATGCCGGCACGCTGTTCCAGGCGGCGTCGCTGTCGAAGATGGTGGCCTCGGTGGGCATCGTGGCGCTGGCGCAGGAGAAGGGCGTTGATCTGGATACGGACATTTCCGGCGCGCTGGCAGGTGTTGATCTGGCGGCGCTGAATCCCGAAGGTTTGCCGATAACCCTGCGCGCGCTGCTGTCGCATACGAACGGGGCGAATGTGAGCGGCTTTCCGGGCTATGCGGCGGGCGCACCTGTGCCGTCGACGCTGGAAGTGATCACGGGATCGGCGCGGACCAACACACCTGCCGTTGTGATCCGCAGGCCGGATGCGGCGAACCCATATTCCTATTCGGGCGGCGGATACACGGTGGCGCAGTATTGGGCCGAGCAGGTTTCCGGCGAGGACTTTGCGGCGCTGATGCAGCGTCTTGTGCTGGACCCGGTCGGCATGGAGGCGAGCATATTCGTGCAGCCGCTGCCGGAGGCGCTGGCGGGTGGGAATGTCGCGGCGGCGCATGACAGTCAGGGCGCGGAAATTCCTGGGCGCTGGCATACCTATCCGGAACTCGCGGCGGCGGGGCTGTGGACGACATCATCCGACTTCGGACGATTCCTGATGGCGCTGACCGGGAGAGCGGAGGGCATTGACCCGGCGGTGGCGGCAGAAGTGACGCGGCCCGTGGTCAGCGATTACGGGCTTGGCATCGGCATCGTTTCCAATGACGGGGAAGTGTCTCTGCGCCATAGCGGCGGCAATGCGGGCTATACCTGCTACGCGCTGGTCTGGCCGGCACGGGGCGATGCCATTGTGGTGATGACGAACGCCGATAACGGGTTCCGGCTCTATCGGGATATCGTCGAGACCGCAGGCGCGCTGTACGGCTGGCCGCCGGGAGGGCCGGCGCCGAGGCAGCGAGAGGAGCTGAGCGCAGAGGTGCTGGCGATGCTGGCCGGGCAATATGTTGTCGAGGGCACGCCGAATATGATCCTGGAATTCAGCGCAGGCGAGGGCGAGCTGCTAGGCGCGTCTCCGATTGCGGGGAACTTCCGCGCGGTTCCGGTGGAGGGCGGCGCGCTGGTCAGCCCGGAAGACGGGTTCGAGATCCGTTACGAGATCAGCGGCAGCGATGTGCGCCTGTCCGTCATGGGCATGACGCTGGTGAAGGCGCCGCAGGAGTAAGGCGGCGTCAGCGCTGGCTGTTGAAGAAGGCGAGGAGGGCGTCTTCGATACGGTAATCCGCCTGCGGACGGGCGGGCCATTCGTGGCCGCCGGTATCGGCAGCGGTGGCGATGAGCACTGAGCCGCCAGCGCAGGTGCGGGTGGTGGTGCTGATGCCGATGGGGGCGGAGACGGGCGAGGCAGGACCGCAGGATTTCAGGTCTGCGAGTTTCGTTTCGGCCTTGACGAAGCCGACATGCGGCGCGGTACGCCAGCGTTCGGCCTTGCCGTCAGGGTTGCCGTCAAAGCTGAGAATCTCGTCGTTCTTTGCGTGGTACATGAAGATGGACGTGCGGGCAGGGATGGCCGGCTGGTCGGCGAAGATGGCGCCGCTGACCGGGGCTATGGCACGGGGCGCGGTTTTCATCTGGCCGGCGAGCCGGTAGCTGAGCATCGCGCCGTTGGAATGGCCGGTGAGGAAGACCCGTGAACGGTCAATCCCGAGCCGCTGGTCAATGAGATCGATTGCGGCGTCGGCATAGGCGGCGTCGTTGATCTTTTTCTTCGCGGCGTAGGCGCAGCAGTGGACGGCGTTCCAGGTGCGCAGCTTTTCGCTGTCGCGGCGGGCAGACCCGTTCATGTAGGCGACGGCGTAGCCGGCATCTGTCAGTGTGCGTGTGAGGTCGCGCGACTTATTCGCCATCCATCCGTCTCCGCCACCGCCGCCATGGAAGACCATGACCACTGGCACCGGGCCGGACACAGTTGCAGGCCGGTAGAGGATGAACTCGCGGGCGGACTTGCCTTTGCCGGTGGTGAGGGTCTCGCCTTCAGGGGCGCGGCCGGGAGCGGCCGCCGCAGCGGGAAAGAAGAGAAGGCTGGCGGCGAGGAAAAGGGCGAATACGGTCCGCATTTCTGGAAGCTCCGGGAGGAAACAGTCCGGAGTTAAACGCAGGTGCTTTTCGAATCCGTTGCCGGCTTTCAGCCGATTCTGGCTTTCGTCTCCTTCGTCCAGCCGACGAGGACTTCACCGTCCGTCTCGATCACCGGGCGCTTAATCAGGGTCGGGTTGCCAAGCAGCAGACCTTCCAGACTGACGCCGCTGGCGCGGGCCTTGTCGGCATCCGGGAGGTTGCGCCAGGTTGTGGAGCTGCGGTTGACCAGCCTGTCGCCGACCGCAGCAATCCAGCCCGGCAGCCGGGTTGCGAGATCGGCCCCGGTGCGGATGTCGACCAGCTCGGGCGCATGGCCGGCGGCTTCGAGCTCCTTCACCGCTGTCCGGCAGGTGTCGCAGTTTTTCAGGCCATATATCCTGAGGGTCATGGGGTAGGTCTCCTGCCTGCAGGACCGGAAGTATGGATCCAGACGGGGGCAGCGCAAGGCGCTAAACACCCGAATCAGTTCAGTTGCGGTCTGAGCGGCGCACCACCCCGACGATGGGACCCATGTCGAGCCCGGCCTCGTTGCGTTCGAGCGCGGGCACGTAGACCTTCGAAACCGCGCCATCGAGATACAGCGCGTTGGGCGTGTGCAGCTCGTCGCGGAACAGGCGGGCAAAGGAGTGGAAATTCACGGGCGCATCCGAGATGACGAAGAAGACTTCCTCGCCATCGGCGCTGACCCCAACTCCGTTGCGGCGACGCAGGCTGGTGCCGTCCGGATTGAGTTCAGGGTGCAGCTGGCCATCGATGACCAGCATCGGGCCGGACTGGGTGGCAAAGCGCGGCGGTGACCCGGCGAAGCGCTCGTCATAGGCAAGGGTTTCGGTGACTCCGGCGCGATCGCGGTCGATCCAGAACACACCGTTCGGCAGCATGCCGAAATTGCCGGGGCCGGGCGTCTTCACGAGGCCCATCTCGGTCTTCTCGTCCTCGACATAGAGGCCGACCGGGCGGCGGTCGTCATGATACATACCCGCGTTCATCGCAAAGATCAGGCTGCCGCCTTCGGCCGCGACATGATTGGCGAGCCGGTCGAACTGGCCAAAGGGCGCGCCTGTGTCGTCGCGCAGAAACAGGCGGATGTCATCGCGTGCGGGTTCAAACTGGCAGACGAGATATGGCATCGATTCGAACAGGCGGGTCTCGCACGGGCCTTCCCGCGCCGGGTTGCAAGCCGCCAGCAGCGCTGCGAGTGCCAGGAAAGGGAGGTACCGGATCATCCGGTTAACCTAACCAGCGGGAGAAGATTCGCAAACAACAGGCTGTGATCGGGTGTGGAATCTGTCGGATGTCCGGGCGCCTTGGGATTACTCGATATGTCTGATCCTGACATTCAGATACACCGAAAAGAGAAAACCTGATCTATCAGACCCAGGGACAGGGCGGGTCTGTGGTCCATATCCCTCTGATACGCGGCAAGACACGGAGCGGCTGGCAAATGCGCCGCGGGCGGCGTCATGGACGGCAAACGGGAGGCATACGCTTGCAGGTGTTGGTCGTGTCTATGGTTTCCGGAGTCTGAACCGGAAGGCGGCAGGTTTTAAGGGTTGGTGGCGGCTGTGAAAGCCCGTCTTTACCCCGCTCTGCTAGGCCTCGGTACAAACGGGAGCCCTGTGATGAGCGACATTCTGAACCTGAACGCGGCCGCAGCGGCGCGCGCGCCGGCCCGGTACGGCGATGTGCCGTTCATTGCCACCGTTTTCCTGTCGGCCACGCTGGTCTTCCTGGTGCAGCCGATGTTCGCGCGCATGGCGACGCCCTTGCTGGGCGGCTCGCCGAACGTCTGGAACGTGTCGCTCGTCTGTTTCCAGGCTGCGCTGCTGGCGGGCTATGCCTATGCGCACCTCTCTGCGCATTTCCTGAAGACGGTGAAGTCGCAGGTGATACTGCACGGCGTTTTGCTGGTGCTGTGCGCCCTGGTGTTGCCGTTCCAGCTGACGGACATGTTCGGGGCGCCGGACCCTGCCCGTCCGGCGCTATGGCTGATCCTGACCTTCGGTGTATCGATTGCGCCGCCCTTTGCGATCATCTCGGCAACCGCACCGCTGATCCAGGCCTGGTATGCGCGCACAGGCCGGCCGGATGCGCATGACCCTTACCACCTCTATGCCGCCTCGAATGCCGGCTCACTGCTCGGTCTGGCGGCCTATCCCCTGCTGATGGAGCCACTGGCCCCGCTGGCGACACAGGCGGGCCTGTGGTCGGCGGGCTATGTCGTGCTGGCGCTGTGCCTGATTGCCTGCGGCCTGCTGGCGGCGCGCGCGCCGCAGACTATCACGAGCGCTGTGCCTGCAGCGCAGACGGAGGAACGTTCGCCTGTGAAACTTTGGCGCCAGCGGCTCAGGTGGGTGACCCTCGCCTTCGTGCCGTCCAGCCTGCTCGTCGGCGTGACGACGCACATCTCCACTGATGTGGCCAGCGCGCCCTTCCTCTGGGCGCCGCCATTGATGCTGTATATCGGCAGTTTCATCGTGGTGTTCGCCAAACGGCCGGGACTGACCACGGAGCAGGTGGCGCGCGTCATGCCGCTGATCGCGGGCGCCGCGCTGTTCACGATGTCGCCGGCGGCGAACGTGCCGACCCTGCTAAGCTTTGGCGTGCACCTCGCAGCCCTGTTCCTTGCCGCTGTCGGCTGCCACGGCCTGCTGGTGGCGGACCGGCCGGCGACCGGGCGGCTGACCGAGTTCTACCTGCTGATGTCGCTGGGCGGTGTGCTGGGCGGGGCCTTCAATGCGCTGCTGGTGCCGGTGATCTTCACCACGGTGGCCGAATACCCGCTGATGCTGATTGCGGCGCTGCTTCTGATGCCCCAGCGCTGGCGCCTCGGCCCCTTCCGTGTACGGATATGGGGGCTTCTGGCGCTGGCGGCGCTGGTGGCGGCAATGTTCGTTGGCGCGGACGGCTGGCTTGGCGGACATACGGTGCGGGCCTATTTCATCCTGCTGCTGACTGCCCTAGTGGCTGTCTACATGGCGCGCCAGTCCCGCATCGCCGGAGCTCTGGCCGTAGCGGCGATCTGGGGCATCGGCGCGCTCTCGAGCCCGATAGCGGGCGGCAAGTCTGAACGTGGATTCTTTGGCGTGGTCAAAGTGCTGGAGCGCGACGGCTACCGGCTGATGGTGCACGGCACGACGCTGCACGGCGCGCAGGCAACCTCCGGAGACACGCTCGCCCCGACGACCTATTATGCCCCCACTGCGCCCATCGGGCAGGTGTTTGCCGCGCACGACCGGCCCGGCCGCGTCGGCGTGGTCGGCCTCGGCGTCGGCTCGGTCGCCTGTTATGCGCGCCCCGGGCAGGAATATGTGTATTACGAGATCGACCCGATCGTGGCACGCCTCGCAAAAGACCCGGATCATTTCACCTATCTCTCCTCGTGCACACCGGACGCACAGGTGGTGCTGGGCGATGGCCGCCTGACGCTGGCAGAGGAGCCCGAGCACACGTTCGGCTTGCTCCTCATCGATGCCTTCTCCTCCGACTCCGTGCCTGCGCACATGCTGACCCGCGAGGCGCTGCAGCTGTATCTGTCCCGCACGGCGGAAGACGGGATCGTTCTGCTGCACATTTCCAACCGGCATCTGGCGCTGGAAAAGGTCGTTGCGGGGATCACCGGCAGCCTCGGGGTGCCGGCGCGCGTGCAGTTCCTGAAGGCAGCAGGCGATGACCGCGGCGGCTTTGCCGTACAGTCGAGCCGCGTGGTAGCGATTGCGCACAATGAGGCAGCCTTGGACGCCCTGCCCGGTAACGGCCGCTGGACAGCTTTGACGCCTGGCGACAAACGGCCGTGGACGGATGATTATTCTAACGTCATTGGTGCGTTCTGGGATGCCAAGGTGAACAAGCGTCCCTGACGCCAAAGGGCCGGTTCAGCCGCCGGCGGCTGCCTGCTGCTGGCGGCGCCGTTCGCTGGCGCGGACCTTCACGCTTTCCGAGCGCAGCTGGCCGCAGGCGGCGAGGATGTCGCGGCCCCGGGGCGTGCGGATGGGCGAGGCATAACCGGCGCGGTTCACCACTTCGGCAAAGGCTTCGATGGTTTCCCAGTCGGAGCATTCATACGGCGCTCCAGGCCAGGGATTGAACGGGATCAGGTTGATCTTCGCGGGCACGCCCTTCAGGAGGCGGACGAGATCGCGCGCTTCGGCGAGGGTATCGTTGATGCCCTTCAGCATGACATACTCGAACGTGACGCGCTTGGTATTGCCAAGCCCGGGATAGGCGCGGATTGCCTCGAACAGCGTTTTGAGATCATACTTCCTGTTGAGGGGCACGAGTTCGTTGCGCAAGTCGTCATTCGTGGCGTGCAGCGAGATGGCAAGCATGGCGCCCGTACGCTGGCCGAGTTCGGGAATTTTCGGGGCAACGCCGGCTGTGGAGACTGTAATCCGCCGCCGGCTGATCGCGATGCCGTCGCCGTCCGAGATCGTGTCGATGGCCTCAGCGACATTGTCAAGATTGTAGAGCGGCTCGCCCATGCCCATGAACACGATGTTCGTGAGCTGACGGTCTTCCATTGAACTCGGCCACTCGCCAAGCGCGTCGCGGGCAATCAGCACCTGCTGGACAATTTCCTGGGCGGTGAGGTTACGCACGAGGGCCTGCGTGCCGGTATGGCAGAAGGTGCAGTTAAGGGTGCAGCCGACCTGGCTGGACACGCAGAGGGCGCCGGCCTTGCCGACATCCGGGATGTAGACGCTTTCGCCTTCGACGCCCGGGGCGAAGCGGGTGAGCCATTTTTGCGTGCCGTCCTTCGAGACCTGATGGCTGGCGATTTCCGGGCGGCTGAGGACGAATTTGCCGGTCAGGGCCGCGCGCAGTTCCTTGGCGATGTCCGTCATCACGGAAAAGTCATCCGTGCCGAAATGGTGAATCCAGCGGCGCAGCTGCCTGGCACGCATGCCAGCCTGTCTGGGCTCCAGCCCGAGGGCTTCCATCTCGGCCTTCAGGGCCGGAATAGACAGGCCCGCCAGCGATTTCGGGCCGGAGTCGGGCGCCGGACGCCGGGAAAGATCGAGGGATACGCTCATCGGCGGGCCTATAGCATGGGGGCCGGGTTAAGGAAAACGGCGCCGTACATGGACGGATTGTAAGGGAGCAAAAGCTTGAATCTCCCTTCTTTTTGTCACCGAATTGCGGGAAACGCCTGCCCTGTTGGCGTATGTTCATCGCCGGTGCGGCATAGGCACCCGGCGACCAGTTCATGACAAGGGAGCTACCTCATGAAGAAATCCATCCTCCTCGCGGCAGCGCTGGTGCTGCCCCTCGTGCAGGCCTGCGAAAGCGGCCCCAGCCAGCGCGTGCTGACCGGCACGGCGGCTGGGGCGATCATCGGTGCCGGCGCCGGCATGATGGCCGGCGGTGATGACAAGCGCAACGCTGCCATCGGTGCGGCGGTCGGCGCCATCGCAGGGGCTTCGGTCGGTGTCTACATGGACAAGCAGGAAGAGAAGCTGCGTCAGCAGACCGCAGGCACGGGCATCGAAGTCCAGCGCCAGGGTGACCAGCTTGCCCTGACCATGCCGTCAGGCATCACGTTCGCCCAGTCGAGTGCGACCATCCAGCCGGCCTTCTACCAGGCGCTCAACAGCGTCGCCGCCACCCTTGTCGAGTACCCCTCGACCGCCGTGGACATTCGCGGCCATGCGAGCTCGGAAGGAGCCCGCGACTTCAACCAGCGCCTGTCGCAGCAGCGCGCGGATGCAGTGCGCAACTATCTTGCCAACCAGGGCGTCCAGCCGGTGCGCATGACCGCAATCGGCATGGGCATAGATTATCCGGTGGCGGATAACTCGACCGAGGCCGGCCGCATCCAGAACCGCCGCGTCGAAATCATCCTCACGCCGGTTTCTCAATAACCCTTCGGTCCACAAGGGCAGAACTGAGGCGGGCGGCAGCCGGGGGGTTGCCGCCCGTTATCTTTGGGGCGCTGGCGCGAATTCAGAGCCTGTTTCCCGCAGAAGTCGGTGGAATCGCGCGGCGAATGCCTGAACGTGGCGGGATGCAAGCCGGAGATGCGCACATACCCTCCCGATCCGGCCCGTTCGGGCGCAGCGCGCCGTTCCGGGGCGCCGGTTCGGAAATCGTGCGGGGCGTTTCATGGCTGTATCTCAAGACGACGGGCTGGCACATCGGATCGGACTGGCCGGATGTGCCGAAATCGGTGATCGTGGCGGCGCCACACACCTCCAACTGGGACGGGCTGGCGATGCTGGCGGTGGCCGGCTGGTACCGGGTGAAGCTGAGCTGGATGGGCAAGGCCTCGCTGGTCAAAGGCCCGTTCGGCTGGCTGGTGCGCCGTGCCGGGTGCGTGCCGGTGGACCGGGCAGGTTCGCATGATGTGGTTGAGCAGATGCGGGCCGCATTTGCCCAGCGTCCGGTGATGCATCTTGCCGTCGCGCCGGAAGGCACGCGCAAGGCCAATCCGGACTGGAAGACGGGCTTCTATCACATAGCCCGGTCGGCGGGGGTGCCGCTGATCATGTCGGTACTCGATTACCGCACGCGGATCGTCCGCCTAGACGGGCCGATGGCGCTGACGGGCGACATGGCGGCCGACATGGCGCGCATTCTGGAAAGCTATCGCGGCGCCGAGGGCAAGTATCCGGAACGCTTCGTCCTGCCGGGGGACCAGAGCTAGCGGCAGGCCTCGATCGACTTGTCGATGGCGGCCGCCGAACCGCTGAGCGAGAACTTGTAGCTGACACTGGTGCCGCGTGCGGATGTGCCCTCGAAGCTGAGATTGGCGCCCTTGCGCAGCGCCTCGACGATGGCCTTGTCGTCAGCATCCTCTGCGAAGGCCTCGCGGCCTGACGTGAACAGGGTCCAGCTTGAGCGGCCGATCCTGGTTTTCGGGCTTGAGCCTTCGCGGAAATCATAGCCGACGCGCACGCTCGGCTGGGCGGTGGCTGCGCCCGACTTCCAGGTGGTGACGTAGTACCATACCGCCCCGTGATTGGCGCTCGACGGCGATTTGCTGGTGGCTTCGGTGGCTGCATAGCAGAGGTCCTGGCCGCCAACCGTATCGGTAAACACCACCCAGTCCTTGAACCGGCCGAGCGCCTGGCGTTCGGCATGAGCCGGAGCTGCTGCCAGCAGGGGGGCAATCACAATCGCGAGAAGAAACTGGTGACGAACGCTTACACTTCGCTGGCTCAAGACTAGATCCCCAAGGTCGCTGCAATTCTGATCCTAGAGGGAATACAGGGCTGAGGCGATCACCGGCAACACCTAACGCAAAATGCAGGAGAGATTGAGGGTCATGGTTGCATTGGCGCGCGACAGTGGCAAGAGTCCGGCCCGTAGTACGGGAGAGACGCGGCGCGTGTCCGACAGTTCAGTTCGTGCCCTCGACCCGGCTCAGCGGGAGCATTTCGCCGATTGCATGGACCGCATCGCGGGGCAGCGCTCGCGGGAAGCGTTCGCCGAGCTGTTCGCGTTCTATGCCCCGCGCCTGAAGAGTTACATGCTGCGTCTCGGTGCCACTGATGGCGAGGCTGAGGAGCTGGCGCAGGACGTGATGGTTACTGCCTGGCAGAAGGCCGGAATGTATGACCGCCGGCAGGCTTCAGTGTCGACCTGGCTGTTCCGCATCGCCCGTAACCGGCGGATCGACCTGCAACGCCGCCAGCGCAAACCGGACCTTGTTACGGACGACCCGCTGCTGAGCCCGGCCGGGGTCGAGGCGCCGGACGATGCCGTCTCGCGCGGACAGCTGGAGGGCATCGTGCGTGAGCGTCTGCAGGGGCTACCGCGAGAGCAGCTGATCCTAGTGCAGGCGGCCTTCTATGACGGGCTTTCGCATTCGGAGATTGCAAAGGTGTTCAACCTGCCTCTTGGCACGGTCAAATCCCGCATCCGCCTCGCCTTCCAGCGCCTGAAAGGGGAGATCGAACAGCAGATGTGACCCGGCTTGCAGAATATTGCAGCCCTGATTCCTTGACCTTAACCCGTGCCGGACAATGTTTGCCTGTAGTACCGCAATCGACCAGATCCAGATGAATACCACCACTCACCCGCCCCTCAGTGACCTCTACTCGGCCTATGCGGCCGGCAGTCTGGACCCGGCCTTCGCGCTGATGGTCGAGACCCAGGGCGCGTTGCGGCCTGAGGTTGGCCGGTCGTTGGCCGAAAGCGAGATCGTCTCGGCCAGCCTGCTGGAAGCAGCCGGCGGCGTCGAGGTAAGTGACCGGGCCCTCGACAGGGCGCTGGCGATGATCGACGCCCTGGATGCGGGTCCCACCAGTTCGGTGCAGGCTGGCAAGGCGGCCGGGGCGGCCATGGAAGAGGTTCTGGCGCTGCCAGAGCCCCTGCGCAGCGCCGCGCTGGAAGCGATTGGCCAGAGGGGCTGGCAGGTGCTCGGCAAGGGCCTCAAGCGCCTGCGTATCGATGCCGGATCGGACCTCGAAACCGAGCTCTACCGGATTGAGCCGGGCGCGCGTATTCCTCGCCACACCCATGCCGGACCGGAATACACGCTGGTGGTCGCTGGCGGCTTCACGGATGAGCGCGGCAGCTATGGGCCAGGCGATGTCTGCAGGAACGGGCCGGAAGATACCCATACTCCGGTCGCCGATGAGGACGGGGTCTGCTACGCGCTGGCCGTGCGCGAGGGCGGGCTGCGGTTCAAGGGCATGTTGGGCACGCTGCAACGGATCTTCGCCCGGCACTAGAGTGGCTGTGATCTGATCAGGACAGATCGCCTGCACCGGTTTTCCGTGTTTTCAGCCGTCCAACCGGGACCTGCCTGAGCGGAAATTGCTCCCGCCAGTTTACCCAGCCGGCTTCTTCCTGTCCGGACCCGGAACATGCTTGCGAGTGGTTGTTTCCGGCCCGCCGGGCATGATCGGGCGCGGCGCGTAGCCGCCCATCGACAGATGCCGGTCATACATCACGAGCGCGCCGGCCAGACTGACATTGATGCAGAATTTGGTCGGAATCTTCACGACATGTGCGCAGCGCTCGAGGATGGCGGGCGAAAGGCTGCCCTTCTCCGGGCCAAGGATGTAGGCCGCCTGCGGCGGATGCCGGAAGACCGGGAGCATCACGGCATCTTCGGTCAGTTCCACGCCAACCAGCTGGCAGCCGCGCGGCAACTGCATCTCGTCAATCGAGTCCCACTGGTAGAAGGGGATCTGGCCCTCGCTCTTGGACGTGTCGGCCCAGTGACCTTCCTTGATGTTCTGCGCGGCCCGGATCGAGAAGACAAAGCTCGCGCCAAAGGCATGGCCTGTGCGCATCAGCGCGCCGAGATTCATCGGCTTGGAGATACGTTCGGCGCCGATGGCGAAATAACCCCGCATCAGACGACACCCAGACCAAAACGCCCAAGCAGAAAGACGCCGAGCAGGAGGGCAGGGGCAACCAGCGATACGCGGCGTGCCAGCGTGAGGTGCGCCAGCGGGCGGGGAAACTCCGTGTGCAGATATTTCGTCTCGTCGATATCCGGCTCGTCGCGGCCCGCGAGATAGATGGCGCTGCGATAGGCGGAATCGGTAGGCTTGCCACCAAAACGCGCAGCCAGCGCACGGCGCAGCGCAATCGAGAGCAGCATGCGCATCTGCGCGGCCAGCAGGATGGCGAAAGCGACGGTGGCAAGCAGGATCCAGAAGAAGATGGTCATACGAAAGTTGCCACGTCGAAGCGGCCTTTCCAGTCTGCGAGGCCGCGCTTGAGGCCGGAGGAGTTGAAGCCGAAGGCCAGCTCGCCCTTGGCCGAGACCGCGATCATGCCGCCATTGCCGCCGAGGCGTTTGACATCATCGAGTGCGCCGCGAACGGCAGCAGCGAAAGGCTGGTCGCCATAGCGGATGCGGGCGGAGACATCGGCTGCGGCATTGGCGCGGATGAAATACTCGCCGAGGCCGGTGCAGGAGACCGCGCAGCGCTCGTCGGCCCAGGTGCCCGCGCCGATGATTGGCGTGTCGCCGATGCGTCCCGGAGTCTTCGACAGGACACCGCCAGTGGAGGTGGCGGCAGCGAGGTCGCCATAGATGTCGAGTGCAACGGCGCCGACCGTACCCATAGAGGGGGTCTCTTCCTGGACCGTGTCTTCAGCAACAGCGCCATAATACGTGTGCGGATCGCCGATGCGCACCAGGCCTGCCGCTGCCGCAATCGTGGCTGCACCGTCCCCTACGAGCATCACATTCGGTGTGCGCTCCATCACGGCGCGGGCGGCCTGCACGGGGCTCTCGAAGCCCTGCAGGGCGCCGACCGCACCGGCGCGCCGGGTGCGGCCGTCCATGATCGCGGCGTCGAGTTCCCATTGGCCGGCCGTGTTCGGGCTCGCGCCGCGCCCGGCGACGTAGAGGCCGGAGGCTTCCAGCTCCATGACCATCGCCTCGACGACATCCAACGCCGCCTCACCATGGTCAAGACGGCCCGCGCCATCGCGCAGAAGGCCGCGGATATGCTCCTCTTCCGGCGTGTAGTCCCGGCCAAATATCGGTCCGGCACCGCCGTGCAGCGCAAGGGCCCAGATTTTCGCCATTTCGGTTCCTCTTTCCCCTCGCGTCAGGCTTGGCGGGGCAGTGCCGCATGGCTACCGTCAGGGCGGACAAACAACAAGCCGGGAAGGGAGTGACGCATGAAAGCCGTGCTGTCGAAAACCGTGGGTGGGCCTGAAGTGCTCGTGATCGAGGATGTGGCCGTGCCTGTGCCGGGCAAGAACCAGGTGCTGATCCAAGTGAAGGCCTGCGGGGTCAACTATCCGGACGTGCTGATCATCCAGGACATGTACCAGTTCAAGCCGCCGCGGCCGTTCTCTCCGGGCGGCGAAATTTCCGGCATCGTCTCGGCCGTCGGCGAAGGCGTCAGCCATGTGAAGGCCGGCGACCGGGTGCTGGCCTCGACCGGCAATGGCGGCATGGCGGAATTTGCCCTCGCGGCTGCCCATAGCGTGATGCCGATTCCCGAAGGCATGCCCTTCGACGAGGCGGCCGCCTTCCTGATGACCTATGGCACCTCCTATTACGCCCTGAAAGACCGGGCGGACCCGAAGCCGGGTGAGAAACTCTTGGTGCTTGGCGCGGCCGGCGGGGTGGGCATCGCGGCGGTGGAACTGGGCAAGGCGATGGGCCTTGAAGTCATCGCGGCCGCCTCAAGCCAGGAAAAGGTGAATTTCTGCCTGTCGAAGGGCGCCGACAAGGGCCTGGTCTATCCGCGCGAGCTGGACAAGGACGGGCAGAAGAAGTTCGCCGACGAGATCAAGGCGGTTTCCGGCGGCGGGGTGGACATCGTGTATGATGGCGTGGGCGGCAACTATGCCGAGCCTGCCGTGCGCGCGATGAACTGGGAGGGACGCTTCCTGGTGATCGGCTTCCCGGCGGGGATTCCGAAACTGCCGCTGAACCTGACGCTATTGAAGAGCTGCGATGTGCGCGGTGTGTTCTGGGGCGCGGCGGTGGCGCGCGATCCGAAGGCGCATGCGCAGAACTGCAAGGAACTTTTCGACCTCTACAAGGCCGGCAAGATCCGCCCGCATGTCTCCAGCTCCTACCCGCTCGACAAGGCTGCAGATGCGATCCGCGAACTGCAGGACCGCAAGGCGCAGGGCAAGGTCGTGGTGCTTGTGTGATTCATGGCGAAGGCGCCTGTCTCGCCGGATTCGCTGATGGCCGCGCTGGAGCATCCGCTCAAGCCAGAGGCCGAAGCCCTGCGGACGATCATTCGTGGATTGAAGAGGCCGCAGCTGGATGAGTCGGTCAAGTGGAATGCGCCGAGCTATGCGCTGGGCGGGGTACACTTCCTGACATTCAATTTCGGTGACAAGAAGTCTGTGCGCCTGGTTTTCCATTGCGATACCGCGCGCAAGGAAACAAAGGGGGCACCACCTGCCTTTGCCGATGAGACGGAGCTACTTTCCTGGCAGTCGGATATACGCGCGATCGCGGCATTCCGCTGCATGGACGATGTCGCGGCAGCAAAGAAAGCCTTGCCGGGGTTGGTGAAGCGCTGGGTCAATGATGTCCTGAATGCCTAGAATCGATTGTTCATTTTCGTGTCTCCACAAATGAGAACCCCGCCGGAGCGACCCGGCAGGGTTTGTCTATTTACGGAGAAAGTGTGATCAGTTACGCTTGTCGCCGTCGACTTCTTCGAAGTCGGCATCGACCACGCCGTCATCGGCCTTGGTGCTGTCACCTGCCGCGCCAGCGCCCTGAGCTGCATAGATGGCTTCGCCGAGTTTCATCGCGGCTGTCATCAGCGCCTGGTGCTTCGCCGTGATGTCGGCGGTATTGCTGCCTTCGACCGCTTTCTTCAGGTCAGCGATCGCCTTCTCGATCTCACTTTTCACGCTGTCGGAGACTTTCGAGGCATGCTCGGCGAGCTGCTTCTCGGTCTGATGAATCAGCGCTTCGGCGTGGTTCTTTGCTTCGACCTGTTCGCGGCGGGCCTTGTCGGCGCTGGCATTGGCTTCGGCTTCGGCCATCATGCGTTTGATGTCAGCTTCCGAAAGGCCGCCATCCGCCTGGATGGTGATCTGCTGTTCCTTGCCTGTGGCCTTGTCCTTGGCCGAGACCGAAACGATGCCGTTGGCGTCGATATCGAAGGTCACTTCGATCTGAGGCAGGCCGCGCGGGGCCGGCGGGATACCTTCGAGGTTGA
Organism: Hyphomonas sp.; assembly: GCA_046293935.1. Lineage (GTDB taxonomy): Bacteria > Pseudomonadota > Alphaproteobacteria > Caulobacterales > Hyphomonadaceae > Hyphomonas. The sequence goes on along the minus strand of JBKBJF010000002.1, from coordinate 81,398 downwards.
ACTGGCCAAGCATCTTGTTATCCGCCGCCATCTCACGCTCGCCCTGGAAGACCTTGATGGTCACAGCCGGCTGGTTGTCCTCGGCGGTTGAGAAGACCTGGGACTTCTTCGTCGGGATCGTGGTGTTACGCTCGATCAGACGGGTAAAGATGCCGCCCAGTGTCTCGATGCCGAGCGACAGCGGCGTCACGTCGAGCAAGACCACGTCTTTCACGTCGCCCTGCAGCACGCCGCCCTGGATCGCCGCACCGATGGCGACGACTTCATCGGGGTTGACGCCCTTGTGGGGTTCCTTGCCGAAGAACTTCTTCACCGCTTCCTGCACGGCGGGCATCCGGGTCATGCCGCCGACAAGGACGACCTCATCGATCTGCGCGGCCGTCTTGCCCGCATCTTTCAGCGCCTTGCGGCACGGCTCGATGGTGCGGTCGATCAGGTCCTGCACGAGGCTTTCGAACTTGGCGCGCGTCAGCTTCATGTTGAGGTGTTTCGGCCCCGTGGCGTCGGCCGTGATGAAGGGCAGGTTCACCTCGTACTGGGTGGCCGACGACAGCTCCTTCTTCGCCTTCTCGGCCTCTTCCTTAAGGCGCTGCAATGCGAGCTTGTCGGCCTTCAGGTCAATGCCCTGCTCCTTTTTGAATTCCCCTGCGAGGAAATCGACGATGCGCAGGTCGAAGTCCTCACCGCCGAGGAAAGTGTCACCATTGGTTGAGAGCACCTCGAACACGCCGTCGCCGATCTCGAGCAGCGAGACATCGAAGGTGCCGCCGCCAAGGTCGTAGACCGCGATCGTCTTGTTGCCGGACTTATCCAGACCGTAGGCGAGGGCTGCAGCAGTCGGCTCGTTGATTATGCGCAGCACGTCGAGGCCGGCGATGCGGCCAGCGTCCTTCGTCGCCTGCCGCTGGGCGTCGTTGAAATAGGCCGGCACGGTAATAACGGCCTGCGTGACCTTCGTGCCGAGATAGGCTTCGGCCGTCTCCTTCATCTTCTGCAGGACGAAGGCCGAGATTTCCTGCGGCGCATAGTCCTTGTCGCGGCCTTTCACCCAGGCATCTCCGTTGGGGCCGCGCACGACCTTGAAGGGGGAGAGCTGGGCATCCTTCTGTGCGGTCGGATCGTCGAAGGTCCGGCCGATCAGGCGCTTGATGGCATAGAAGGTGAAATCCGGGTTTGTGACCGCCTGGCGGCGGGCGGGCTGGCCGATCAGGCGCTCGCCGCTCTCGGTGAAGGCAACGACCGAGGGGGTCGTGCGTGCGCCTTCCGAGTTCTCGATGACTTTTGCCTGGCCGCCTTCCATCACGGCAACACACGAGTTTGTGGTGCCGAGGTCGATGCCAATGATCTTGCTCATGTATGTCTCTCTCTTTTCTCAGCCGCCTCTGGCTTCGTTTGGGTCCGGTCTGCTCAGCAGCCCCGCGCCGCCATAGGCTCTTCAAGTTGCATGTTTGAGCCGGTGAAACCGGGTTTGGACCCCGATTACCTGTTCGGACTGCGATATGGGAAGAGTAGGGCAGGGCTCAAGGGGCAGGCGCAGATTCCGGTAGTCCGGGTGACATAGGCGGCGCCAATGCCGCCACCGGACCGAATCGATTTGAAAACGAATCGCAAAGTGCCGATCTCAGGAAGCATGCGAATGAAATTTCCGGCCCTGCCGCGTCCGGCCCTCAAGACCCTGACCTACAGCCTGACCCATTTCACCGTGGCGATCAGCGTCGCCTTCGCACTGACCGGCAGCTGGCAGGCGGCGCTGGCCATCGGACTGATCGAGCCGGTGGTGCAGACTGCGGCCTATGCCCTGCATGAAAGGATATGGGACAGCCTGGGAAGGCAGCGCGGAAAGCGGGATCCGGATCAGCAAATCTTAAGTCCGGCGGCGTAGGGTCTCAGCCTCAGTGGAGGCAGCCTTGGACCTTTCCCAGCCCCAAAGACTGCCGATGCGCGCGCCTCGTCTGCTGCTCGCGATGCTTTTGCTGTGTGCTCTGAATGCCAGCTTCTGGGGGCCGCAACTTGCCGCCGTGCTCGAGGGCCTGATCCGTGGTGAGTCCTTTCCAGCCTTTGCCAATCGCGATCTGGCTAACTACTGGCTTTCCGGGCGTCTGGCGCTGTCTGGCGATCTTGCACCCCTGTACGATCAGCATGCCTATCAGGATGCACTGGAAGCGGCCTTTGGTCTGGAAGGCATGGAAATCCGCAACTGGTCCTACCCGCCGCATTTCCTGTTGATCACCTGGCCGCTGGGATGGATGCCTTATCCGCTGGCCTATGCGGCATTCCTGATCGCTACCGGTGCCTGGTTCCTGTTTGCGGTGAGAAGTGTGCTTCAGTCGTTTGACGAAGCGGCAGGGAAGACCGCGTTTGCGCTTGTGGCCGTACTGCTGCTACCTTTCATGCTGCTGCAGGTGCTGGCCGGGCAGAATGGTTTCTTCTTTGGTGCGGCGATGCTGCAGGCGCTGATCTGGCGGCAGAGACGGCCAGTTGCGGCGGCGTTCATGATCGCCCTGCTCACCATGAAACCGCAACTCGGTCTGCTGATACCCTTCCTTCTGGTTGCAGAGAGACGCTGGGCACTGATGGGCTGGGCCGCCGGGATGACGGCTGGTCTAGTCGCTCTGTCGGGTCTGATTTTCGGTCCTGAAGCGTGGCGCGGCTTTTTTTCGGAAACACTGCCTTATCAGCAGTTTGTCGCCTCGAGCTGGGTAGGCTTGTTTCTGTACATGATGCCCACCTGGTTTGCCGCGCTGCGGGCCTCCGGGATACCGTATGAATCAGCCTTGCTGGTGCACGGCGCCCTTGTGCTGCCCATGATCGCCCTTTGCCTCGCCGGGATCTGGCTGGCAAAGGATGAGACAGTTCGCATGCGACTGCTGCTCGCCGGAACCTTCGTACTGACACCCTACGCCTTCAATTATGATCTCGGCGCCCTGCTCGCCGTCGCGGCGATCTGGTGGCTGTACGACCCGGACCGGGATTGGCCGGGCGTCCTGCTGGGCGCGGGCGTGCTGGCGTTGCCGCTGTGGACACCGCTGACCGGGCGGCCAGACTTGTTGCTTATGCTTCCGCCGGTTGTTCTCTCTGGCCTGCTGCTGGCCTGGGTGGTGCCCGTGATTTCCCCTCACGCAAGCCGGCTGGCCAATCGCGCGGGCTTCGTGCGATAGTTGCGCCATATAGGGCGGAGACTACAGACATGGGCAGGATCATTCTGAGCGGGCTGACCGCTCTGGCACTGGTGGCATGCAGCGAAAGCCGGCCGGGCGATACCAGCGTACCGCCGGTCGCCAAGCCGGTGCCGGAAGAAGCTACGGGCAGTCAGTCGCTGGAGGTCGTGTGGACCGCTTCGGGCTTCGAGCAGCCTGAGGGCGCCGCTCTGGCGCCGGGCGGCGGGTACTTCATCTCCAATATCGGCCCGGGCGAGGCTGAAGCCCTGGACAGCAATGGCTACATCACGAGGCTGAACGCGGATGGCACGATTGCCAACGCCAGGTTTGCTGCTGGTCTGCACGGGCCTGCGGGGCTGGTGGTGCATGACGGCGTGCTCTATGCCGCCGATCGTGACGGCGTGGCCTTGATCGATGCAGTGACCGGTGAGGTGAAAGGTAAAGTGGCGGTTGAGGGCGCACAGTTCCTCAACGACATGACGGTGTTCCGCGGCGATGTACTGGTATCGGATTCCGGCACAGGCGCGATCCACCGGATCACGCCGGGCGGCGCACAGATGTTTGCGTGGTCAGCGGACTGGGCAGGCCTCAACGGTATCCTCGGCGATGGTGACCGGCTGCTGCTGGCGACGATGACGGGAGGCAAGCTGATCGAAGTTCGAAGCGCTGATTCAGAGCATGTGATCGCCACCGGCATGACCGATGCCGACGGTATCGGCCTGGTCCCGGGGGGCGGCTATCTCGTTTCCAGCTGGCCGGGGCAGATCCATCATGTCAGCGAGGAGGGTGCCGTCACGCTGCTCGTTGACACGAAAGAGCAAGGTATCCTGCAGAACGATCTGTCCGCGTTCGGAGAGATCGTGATCGTTCCGAACTGGGCGCCGGGCACGGTCACGGCGTGGAAGATCATCAGGCAATAGGGGCCTGCGACGGCGTGTCCGGGCCACTGCACTTGTCCCGGGCACCGCAGCATCCATCTCCCTGGGAGAGGTAACTGCCATGTCTGCGAACCAGACCCCTGTCCAAAGCTTGCCGCTGGATTATCGCCATGCGCCGCAAAACCTGTCCGACCGTGTCGCATACGGGTTGACGAAGATGCTCCGCTTCTTAGCGGATGTGTTCTTCCGTAAGCGCTACGGCCACAGGGCGGTGGTTCTCGAAACCGTGGCGGCCGTGCCCGGCATGGTTGGCGGCATGCTGAACCATCTGAAAAGCCTGCGCCGTTTTCAGGACGACCGGGGCTGGATTCACACGCTGCTCGCGGAAGCAGAGAATGAGCGCATGCACCTGTTGACCTTCATTGCAGTGGCAAAACCCAACTGGTTCGAGCGCGGCCTGATCATTCTTGCGCAGGGGGTGTTCTTTAATGCCTTCTTCCTGCTTTACCTGTTTGCGCCGCGGACGGCGCACCGGCTGGTCGGGTATTTCGAAGAAGAAGCGATTGTCAGTTACACCGCCTATCTGGTTGAGATCGATGCCGGCAACCTGCCGAATCCACCCGCGCCGGAGCTTGCCATCAGCTATTGGAAGCTATCGCCGGACGCCACACTGCGCGACGTGGTCATCGCGGTGCGTCAGGATGAAGCCGGACACCGCGATGTGAACCACACCTTTGCCGAAGACCTGAGCCGCCAGCCCAAGGGCGGCGCTCGGATTGCAGAACCGAACGGCAAGAGCGCGCTGGCACCGGCGGAATAGGGTGCTGGTGCCCTTCAGTTGGTCTGACCGAGGCTGACCGCAACCATAGCCGCGCGCAGGGTACGCTCGCCGATGCGCCAGCCGGGCTGGAACAGCTGGGCGATGGTGCCGGCGGGCTGGTCGGAAGGGATCTGCGCAACGGCCTGATGCACATTGGGGTCGAACGCGCTGCCGGGAGCGGCGTCAATCTGGACCACGTTATGCCGTGTAAGGACCGTGTGCAGCTCTTTCTCGGTCATCTCGATGCCGCCGAGCAGATTCCTGCCGGCTTCGGAGAGCTTTTCGCGTTCGCCCTCTGGCAGGGCCGCGAGCGCGCGGGCGAGGTTATCGGCCACACTGAGCAGGTCGCCTGCAAACTTGCCGATGGCATAGACGCGCGCCTCGGCGACTTCCCGTTCGGCACGCTTGCGGGTGTTGTCCAGATCTGCCAGCACACGGAGGAATTGCCCGCGCAAGTCCTCTTTCTCGGTTTCGAGGCGGAGGATGGTTTCCTCGGGCGTGGAAGGGGCTGTCGTCTCAGCGGCCTCGCGGGCCGGGGTCTCGAGGTCGGCGGTATCGCCGGTATTCGTCGGATCGCTCATGACTTCCCATCTTTCGCGCGGCGGCCGGCGAGCACTTCGCCGACCACCTTGGCTGTATAATCCACCATCGGGATCACCCGGGCATAGTTCAGCCGTGTTGGCCCGATCACGCCCAGTGCCCCGATCACCTGCTTCGTGCCCCCCATATAGGGAGCCACGATCACACTTGAACCCGACAACGGAAAAAGCCGGTTCTCGGCCCCGATGAACAGGCGAACCCCGCCCGCATCGCGCGTCGTGTCGAGGATGTCGAGAAGGCTCTGCTGGTGTTCAAGCTCGTTGAAGAGCTGACGCACGCGGTCGAGGTCCTCCGCCGCTTTCGCATCCTCGAGCAGATTGGCGCGGCCGCGTACGATCAGGCTGCGGCCCCGCCCCGGGGTTTCCCCGCCCCACTGGGCGAGGCCCGCTTCGACGAGGGCCGCAGTCGCCGCATCGAGCTGGGCGCGGCGTTCCTGCAGCTCGGCGCGCACCTCGGCAGCGGCTTCGCTGAGGGTGCGCCCCTTCAGCCGGGTGGAGAGATAATTGCCCGCTTCGATCAATGTGGTGACCGGCAGGCCCTCAGGCACCTTGAGGAACCGGTTCTCGACGTCGCCGTCCTCGGTAACGAGCACGCAGAGCGCATCCCCCCCGGCCAGAGGCACGAATTCGACATGGCGCACTGGTGCATCGCGGGTGGGGGAGGAGACAAGGCCCGCCCCGCCGGTGAGCCCGGAAAGAATGTTGGAAGCTTCCCCGAGCACCGCCTCCAGATCGGTTCCAGCGGCGGCCAGGCGCTCGTCGATCACTTTCTTGTCCTGTTTCGAGGGCTCGCCGTATTCAAGAAAGCCATCGACGAAAAGACGCAGGCCCTTGTGGGTCGGCGCACGGCCAGCGGAGACGTGCGGCGCATCCAGCAGGCCAAGTTCGGTCAGGTCGGCCATGACATTCCGGATGGACGCCGGTGACAGCGCGATGCCGGACTTGGACAGGGTGCGCGAGCCGACCGGTTCGCCGGTCGCCAGATAGCCTTCGACGATCTCCCGGAAGATGTCGCGGGAGCGCTGGTCGAGGCGCTGCATCAGGGATTCAGTTTCGAAACGCTCCGCCATGCCTCTGGATTAAGGTTCAGGCAGGCCGGGTTCAATAGGGGTAGCGCGGTACGGGCCATCAAACGATCCGCGCCGGATCATATCCGCGCGGCTCAAAACAACTCAGCTGAGACCTTCGATCTGGCCGGCCGGATTGAGATACATGTGTTCTGCTGCCGGGTGGCGGGGCAGACCAGGCATGGTCATGATGTCTCCGCAGATCGCGACCACAAAGCCTGCCCCGGCGGCCAGACGCACTTCGCGCAACCGCACAACATGGCCCTCCGGGGCACCGGTCAGGGCAGGGTCGGTGGAGAAACTATACTGGGTCTTGGCCATGCAGACAGGCAGTGCGCCAAAACCGGCCGCTTCCCAGGCCATAAGCTGGGCCCGGACGGCGCGGGTCGTTTCCACCCGGCCAGCCCGGTAGATGCGTTTGGCCACCGTTTCGATCTTCTCCAGCAGCGGCATGTCATCGGGGTAAAGCAGGGTAAACGGCTGGCTGCGCCGGCCCGAGGCCTCCATCACCTTTCGGGCGAGATCTTCCGCGCCGCGCCCGCCTTCGGCCCAGTGGGTGCACAGGGCCACCGGCACGCCGAGCGAGGCGCAATAGGCTTCGATGGCATTGAGTTCGGATGAGGTGTCGGTAGTAAACCGGTTGACGGCGACGACCACAGGCAAGCCGAACTGGCGCAGGTTCTCGATGTGCCGCCTGAGATTGGCAAGGCCGGCTTCGAGCGCGCTGTAACTGACGGTCGCCAGGTCTTCCTTCGCGAGACCGCCATGCATCTTCAGGGCCCGGACGGTGGCCACCAGCACGGCGGCATCGGGCACGAGGTTTGACTGCCGGCACTTGATGTTCAGGAATTTCTCGGCCCCAAGATCGGCCCCGAAACCCGCCTCTGTTACAACATAGTCCGCCATGCGCAGGGCGGCGCGGGTCGCAATGACCGAATTGCAGCCATGTGCGATGTTTGCAAACGGGCCACCATGGATGAGGCAGGGATTATTCTCGAGCGTTTGCACGAGGTTTGGCTGGATGGCATCTTTCAGCAGCACCATCATGGCGCCGACCGCCTTGATGTCTGCGGCAGTCACCGCCACACGCTCGCGCGTGTAGCCGACAATCACCCGTCCAAGCCGGGCCTCGAGATCGGCAGCATCCTTTGCCAGGCACACGATAGCCATCACCTCGGAGGCGACCGTGATGTCGAAACCGGTTTCCACAGGTGCGCCATTGCCCGGCCCTCCCAGCCCGGTGACGATGCTGCGAAGGCCGCGGTCGTTTATGTCCAGCACGCGCCGCCAGGTGACCCGCACCGGATCGATGCGCGGCTCAAGGCCCCAGTGGATGTGATTGTCGACCATCGCGGCGAGCAGATTGTGCGCAGCCGTGATGGCGTGGAAATCGCCGGTGAAATGCAGGTTGATCTCGTCCATCGGCACGACCTGAGCGAGACCCCCGCCCGTGGCGCCGCCCTTCATGCCGAAACAGGGGCCGAGCGACGGCTCACGCAGGCACAGCAGCGCCTTCTCGCCGATCCGGTTCAGCGCGTCAGCCAGGCCGATGGACGTCGTTGTCTTGCCCTCACCGGCCGGTGTCGGGTTGATGGCCGTGACCAAGATCAGCTTGCCGACGGACTGCGGGCGCAGGCTCCGGATGCAGCGGGCCGAGATCTTGGCCTTGTCATGGCCATAGGGGATCAGATCTTCAGGCGCGATACCCAGACGTGCGGCGATCTCGCCCATCGGACGTTTCTTCGCGGCCCGCGCAATCTCGATATCACTCGCCATACTGCTTTCAGCCCTCCCTGGGCGCATCGTTTCAGTGGACAGGCCGCATAAAACCCGCGAACAAGCCGCAACCTAGGAGGATTCCAGCGAATGCCCAGCCTGCTTCGTCCGTCCGGACGCGCCTTTGACGAAATGCGGCCGATCTCTCTTGAAACCGGAGTGACCCGGTATGCCGAGGGCTCCTGCCTGGCGAAGTTCGGCCACACCCATGTCCTGTGCACCGCGAGCTGGGAAAAGGGCGTACCCGCCTGGCTGAAGGGGAAGGGGCAGGGCTGGGTTACCGGCGAGTATGGCATGCTGCCGCGGGCCACTCATACGCGCGGCCGCCGGGAAGCCGCGCAGGGCAAACAGTCTGGCAGGACGCAGGAAATCCAGCGCCTGATCGGACGCTCGATGCGTTCAGTGATCGATCTTGCGGCACTCGGGGAAAACACGATCACCATTGACTGCGATGTCGTCCAGGCCGATGGCGGCACACGTACGGCCTCGATTACCGGCGGCTTTGTGGCGCTGGCGCTCGCCTGCCGCTACCTGCAGTCAGAAGGCGTCATCCGGACAAACCCGGTGCTGAAGCAGGCGGCCGCCATCTCGGTCGGCGTGTATCAGGACCATCCCGTGCTGGATGTCGACTATCCTGAGGACTCCTCCGGCGAGGCTGATATGAACGTGGTCATGAGTTCCGATGGCGGGTTCATCGAGGTGCAGGGCACTGGTGAGGCGCGACCGCTGACGCGTGCGGAACTCGAAGCTATGCTGGCCCTGGCGGAGAAAGGCTGCCGCGAATTGTTTGAAGCCCAGCGCCTGACGCTGGGGGGCTGAACCTCAGCAGGCGGATTTAAGGGCGCTTTTGCTGACCCATCCAAGGATGGTGGCACACTCTTCCGGGCCGAAACCGCAGACATGTTTCAGCAGCTCGATCCTGTCTTCGGCCGGATGCGCCGTCAGCTCGCGCACCTGCGCATCCACCAGCCCGAAGATCAGGCTGCGTTCAGGCGCCGAAGGCAAGTGATGGCGCACGAGTTCACTGAGCGCCTCCTCGACGGCAGTATCGCCGGCACTGAGGTCGCGCAGCAGGGCCGACGCATAGAGGCGCAGGCGCGGCAGTTCTTGTTCGATAAGGGCAATCCAGGTCATGGCAGGTCAGATACGCCCGGCCGGAATTTCCCTTGCCACGGGAATCCATGACAGAGCTGCCAAAAGTCCTGCGGCAACCTGTCTTCAGGCGACCAGCCCGAGGGCAAGCCCCCGAAGACCGGCGGTTACCCGGTCGTGAACATCCAGCTTCTCGAAACAGCGCCGGACGTAGGTGTCGACCGTATTGGCGGAAATGTTGAGCTTCGCCGCTATCATCTGGTTCGACAGGCCGCGTACGACATAGCCGAGGATCTGTGCTTCGCGTTCCGACAAAGTGACGGTTTCCGGCAGGGCTTTCAGAATCAGGTCACAGTAGCGCAAGTGCACGGCCTGACAGGCCCAGTGCATTTCGGACGTACCCTGACGATCCGGAAGAATGCCATCCTTGCCGTAACCGATGGCGAAATACCCGTTTCTTCCCTTCGGGCCGAACACCGGCACGGCCAGCCCGTCGCCGAATCCGGCAGCCTGCGCACGGCGCAAGTAGGTGCGCTCGGCAGCGCTGAGCTGAGCCAGAGACTCGATCTCAGACCACCGGAAAGGTGCCGTTTGCCGTGCCGCCACTTTCGGCATCGGGTCGAGGCTGATCATGCCTTCCTGCCGGTAAGTGCTGACCCAGTCTTCGGGGAAGCCATGTGTGTAGACCGGAATATCGGGCCCGAAATCCGCAGCGCCGATCGGCGGGTAATGATAATAGCTCGCCATCTTCACGCCGGCTGCGCTGAGATACGACATCATCGCGTGGCGGATGGAGGCCACATCGGCTGCGCCGGCGAGCTTCTCTCGCAGGCGTTCAAGCGGGGAGGATGCACTGTCCGGCGCTGTCACCATCGTCCTTACCCGTGCAACGTGCAGAGGCCCTTACGATGCATTGTTTTACGGGGAAGTGGAAGACGGAACTATTCAGCGGCGACGCGCCGGTCGCCCTGTTCGCCTTCATCCTCAGTGTCAAAGACAAGTATGTCGCCTGGCTGACATTTCAGTTCGCGGCAAAGCGCCTCGAGAGTCGAGAAGCGGATGGCCTTGGCTTTTCCGGTCTTCAGGATCGACAGGTTGGCAAGGGTAACGCCGACCCGTTCGGACAATTCTGTGAGCGACATTCGCCGCTCCAGCAGGACTCTGTCGAGGGTAACGCGAATGGTCATGTCCTTTGGGCGCTCCTCAGATCGTCATCTTCTCTTCATCGCGCAGGCGTGTACCTTCGCGGAAAACTTGGGAAAGCACGAACAGTGCAGCAACCGAGATCCACAGTATGAGCTGAGTCGACAGCCGTGGCGGCTCATCGGCCACAAGTTCCGGCACAGCGCTGACGGCGAGCACCACTAGGAGGCGGATCACCTCCATCGCCGCGATGGCGATGCCGATGCGGGACAGGCGGCTCGCGTTCTCGGGCACGAAGGGGTCGCCATCTGTCAGAGTCAGCAGGATACGCCGCAGTTGCAGGCAGATATAGATCACGCCGGGCACCATCACGGCGAGGCCGGCAAGGCCGATCGCCAGCTGCCCGGGCGTAACGCCGTCCGCAAGAGCCTTGATACCGGAGATTTCCGCCGACCCACCAGACAGGCTGGCCATCAGTCCGATGGACAGGACAGGAAGGCCGATGACGCCCATGGCACCGACGATCCACATGGCCACCGTGACGAGCACGGTCATGATCTCTGCCATGGAATTGCGCCCTGCGTTCGGCATACTCTGACTTTTCACCCTCTGACCTTGATGGTTTATGAAGAAGGACTTTACCGCAGCATTGTCCCATTATTACCGAATAACGATATATAAGTTCGCCGATAACGCAAGAATGGAGCCATGAAAACGGTGAAATCCGCAGAAACTTCGCTCCGGCTCGCCCCAGGCCGGCTTCTGGTGGCTACCCATAACAGGGGCAAGATCGATGAGCTGACGGCTCTTTTTGCGCCTTATGGTTTCGAGGTTGTCTCGGCTCTGGAGTTGGGACTGCCCGAGCCCGAGGAGACGGAGACCACTTTTGCGGGAAATGCGCTCCTCAAGGCACGCGCCGCGGCTTTTGCGGCCGGCTTGCTTGCTTTGTCCGATGATTCCGGGCTGTCGGTGACCGCTTTGGGCGGGGCACCGGGAATCTATTCGGCCCGCTGGGCCGGAGCGCCGCGCAATTTCCAGCGCGCCATGGAGCGGGTCGAAGCCGAGCTTGAAGCCTCCGGATCGGATGACCGCACGGCAAAGTTCGTCTGCGCCCTGGCTGTCGTCTGGCCGGATGGGCAGGAAGCGGTATTCGAAGGCGAGGTGCATGGCCGTCTGGTCTGGCCGCCAAGAGGGGAGAGGGGCTTTGGCTATGATCCGATCTTCGTTGCCGATGGCGAGACGATCACATTCGGGGAGATGGACCCGGACCGCAAACACGCGATGAGTCACCGTGCTAGGGCAGTGGAAAAGCTGCGTGCGGCCCTGCTCGCATGAGGGAAGCTGTTGCCCCGTTCGGCCCGCATTTCGGCTTTGGTCTCTATGTCCACTGGCCGTATTGCGCACGCATCTGCCCGTATTGCGATTTCAACGTCTATGCAGCGAAGGAGCGCGCCGGCGGGCCGCTGGTTGATGCCATCGCGGCAGACATCCATGCCCATCGCCCGCGCCTGCCGCAGCACAGTGCGCTCGAGACTGTTTATTTCGGTGGCGGCACACCGGCCCTTCTGCGCCCCGATGAACTCGGCACGATCCTGCTGGCCGCCTCGGAAGCCTTCGGCATCAAACGCGGCGCCGAGATCACGCTTGAAGCCAATCCCAATGATGTGCTGCGGGCAGACCTGCCGGGCCTTGCCCGCGCGGGAGTGACGCGGCTCTCGATCGGGGTTCAGTCGCTGCGCGATGCCTCGCTTGCTTTCCTTGGCCGTGACCATGATGCCTCATCGGCAGCAGAAGCCGTGCGGCGCGCGCTGAAGGTTTTCCCGTCTGTCTCGATCGACCTGATCTATGCCCGTCCGGGCCAGAGCCCGGCGAGCTGGGAGGCGGAGCTGAATGATGCGCTCGCGCTCGGCGCGCCGCACCTGTCACTCTATGAGCTGACCTTCGAGCCGAAGACCCCGTTCGGGCTCGCCTTGAAACGCGGTGACATCTCTCCCATGGAAGATGATCAGCAGGCGGAGCTTTATGAACTGACTCAGGCCGTGACGGAAAAAGCGGGCCTGCCGGCGTACGAAGTTTCCAACCATGCGGTCTCCAAGGATCACCAGTCGCGCCACAATCTGATTTACTGGCGCAGCGGCGACTGGATCGGGGTTGGTCCCGGAGCACACGGGCGTGTGACCGTAGGCGGCAACCGCTATGCCAGCGAGGCTGCTCGCCGGCCTGAAGCCTATATCGCTAACGTTCAGGCTTTGAAGAGCGGCTGGGGAGATGCGGCGAAGCTTGAGGCGCTGGACATCGCGCGCGAAATCCTCGCGATGGGCCTCCGGGCTGCGGAGGGCGTTGACCTGCGACGCGTGGAGGCGGTTTCAGGCAAGCCGGTTGCGCGCGACAAGATCGCGGTTTTTGCTGAGAAGGGATGGGTGCAAGTCGTTGGAGCCGAGCTTCGCCTGACACCAGCGGGCCGTCTTCTGGCCGATGCGCTGACCGCCGAACTGAGCCCTTGAGCTTTAAGCGCGAGGATGCGCCGCTGCGTGTGCCGCGCGCAACTGGCTGGAGTCCACGCCAGTATAGACCTGCGTGGTTGACAGAGAAGAATGGCCGAGCAGGGTCTGGATGGCCCGCAAGTCCGCCCCGTTCGAAAGCAGGTGTGTCGCAAACGAATGACGCATCGCGTGCGGTGTTGCCGTTTCCGGAAGGCCCAGCAGTCCGCGCAGGGCCTGCATGCGTCCCTGGATGATCCGCGGGCTGAGCGGCCCGCCCTTGGTGCCACGAAACAGGGCCTGGCTGCGGGGCAGGGAATAGGGACAAAGCCGGGCATAATCGTCGATCGCGTCACGCACAGGCCGTATCAGCGGTACAATGCGAACCTTGCCGCCCTTGCCGGTGATGCGCAGCCGCTCCGGGGCCGGCACGTTCCCGCCTGTCAGGCTGAGGGCCTCAGAAATGCGCAGGCCCGCGCCATACAGCAGCAACAGGACAGCAGTGTCCCGCGCCGCGACCCAGGGTTCGGCGTCCGGTTCGGTTTGCGCTTCGTGCAGGATGTCGCGTGCAGCATCCACCGAGACGGGCCGCGGCAGGCGCAAACTGCGGCGTGGCCCCTGCAGGTAGCTGATCTCCGCATTCTCGATGCCATGCGCGCGCGACAGCCAGCGATAGAAGGCCTTGATCGAGGAGAGGAGGCGCGCAATCGAGGCATCGCTCAGCCCGTCACGGCGGCGCGCGGCCAGATATGCCCGGATATCGCGGGCCTTCAGACGTGCGAAGGTTCCGGGGTCCTGAGCCTGCCCGCCCTGGAGGCTCAGAAATCCGAGAAAGCCCGCAAGGTCGGAGCCATAAGCCTCCACCGTCTTCGCCGCCATACGGCGCTCGTTGCTCAGATGGGAGAGAAAGGCGGGCAGGATATCCATCAAGCCATCCTCCGCGATTTACCTTAATTACAGATTTCTCCAATGGCTCAGAAATTGCATGATATGTTCTGATATCTCGGGGGTAGGGGACGCATGCGGTATCTTGGGATCGATCTTGCCCGGTCGGTGGCCGTTTTCTGCGTCGTGCTCGGGCATGCTATGATGGCGGCGAAAGTGCAGGACGGCGGAACGGCGCTTCAGGTCTTGCGGCTTTTTACCAGTGTCTCCGCACCGGTCTTCTACTGCCTCTTCGGCTGCATGCTTCAGCTCGTCTATACCCGGCAGTATGCGGCCGGCGCCCGGACGGAGACATCGCTGAGACTTCTGACGCGCGCGCTTCAATGCTGGATTCTCTATTGCATTACCTGCGCGGCTTTCTGTCTCTCTGCCGGTCTGACATTCCCATACTTCATCCGGTGCGCGCTGTTTCTGGGTGAGACACCGCTGACGGACATATTGAAATTCTATGCCGCTCTGCTCTTCTTCGCTCCGCTGCTCGTCAGTCTCAGCGCGCGGATTGGCCTCTGGCCATTGGTTCTGTTGTGCCTGATTATTCAGGCCGCGTATCCACTGATATCGCACATTCCGCCGATGCATGGTTATCCCGGTGCCGAAGCCCTCTCGGCATTCGTCTATGGCGGACAATATGTGGGTCACACCGGCCCCTCGGTTCTGCATGGTCTCAGCTTCGTGGCCTTCGGAATGGTGCTCGGCCGCGTCTGGCAGTCCCGGCCCGGTCAGGAATTCCTGCTTTCCGGTCCGGGCTGGGGCATGCGCGGTGTCTTTGTCCTGATGGTCGCTGTCACGATTGCCTGGGTCATCATTGGCAAGCACAATCTGCTGGACCCGGCCGTGCGCGTCACACTCATCAACCAGAACCACCCGCTTTTTCTGCTCTTCGGCTGCACGGCAACGATTGCCTTCATTGATATCTTCACGGCCATTCGCCGAATGGCGGGCATAGATGAGACGTCGATCTGGATGGTGTTCGGACGCACCAGCCTGTTCACTTTCTGCTATGGCAGCGTCATTCTGTATGCCGTTTGGCTGACAGAGCCCGCTGCGGCGCCAGATCCGGCCCGGGCCATCTGGTCAACTCTGGCGGTGATGCTCCTGAGCCTTGGCTATGCAGCCTTCCGCGACGGTCCCGTCAAGCGAATCAACCATCCGCTCATGCGCGCATACCGCTGGTTGGTGGATGAAAGCGCGCGCGACTTCGTGAGGTTCCTGATACAGACGATTTTGGAACGGGGTGACAGGGGCATGGATAAAGGTCTGCGCCACCATCCCAATTAGGGCGGGTTGCCTTCCCAGTCGATGACATAATCTTCCTGGTCCTCCTCGGCGATTCCTGCTTCGGAGCGTGTGCGGCCGCGGATCGAATGCCCCTCCGTGTGAATCCGCTCCCGGTCACCACAAACGAGGTGGTGCCAGTCGGGCAGATCCTTGCCTTGCTGCACGAGGCGATAGGCGCAGGTATCCGGCAACCAGTCAACGCGGGCAACGGTTTCAGGCGTCAGCTGCACGCAGTCTGGCACATACTTCTTCCGGTTCCGGTAGTCCGAACACTGACAGGTCTTGCCATCCAGCAGCCGGCAGTGCAGGCTGGTGTAGGCGAGGGCGCCACTCTCCTCATCCTCGAATTTGATCACGCAGCATTTCGCGCAGCCATCGCAAAGGCTTTCCCACTCCTTGCGGGTCATCTGGTCCAGCGTCTTGGTCTTCCAGAAAGGCTGGCGGGTCATGCTTCCAGTGCGGCCCATTCAGGTACCTTGTCGATCAGAGCTTTTGCGTACCAGCAGGAGGCGGAAACGGTTTCACCGGATGCGATGATGTCCTCCATTACGCGCGTCACCAACCGCTTGCCAAGCCCGCGCCCGCCGATTGCATCCGGCACGATCGTGTGCGTGATCTGGCGATGTCCGGGTCTGGGCCGCTCATAGGTGAGATAGGCTTCTACGCCGTCGGCGAAGAGGCTGTAGCGCTGGCGCGCCTCATCGTGGGTAATGACATACGTCATGCGAGCACATCCTGCCACTCGGGGTGTTTGGCAATCTGCGTCTTGGCGAAAGGGCAGAGGGGAATGATCTTGATCCCGGCGGCTCGGGCATCCTCCACCGCACGTCTGACCAGGGCTTGTCCGGCACCCCTGCCGCGCAGGGCATCGGGCACGCCGGTATGGTCGATGATCAGGCGGCTGCTGCCGGCCTTTGAATAGGTCATCTCGGCCGTATGGCCGTCTATCGTGGTTAGGTACCGCCCGCCGGTCGGGCCGTCCTCGCGGGTCACGGTGATGTCGCTCACAGACTGCTCCTCTGGCCGGTGTTGACGCAGAGGTGGCGCTTCGGTTGTCAAAGCGCAATGGTGCCTGGCCGGTAGGAGTTATGCAGACGGGAGGGGTCCCAGCCCCCAGTCAGTTTCCGCCTGCTGCTTCAGCGCATCCCTGGCATTGCCGGCAGCGGTGAGGACTTCGCCTTCTGTCTTCATCAGCTTTCCTGGCCAGGCCCTTGAAATACTCCCGTTGATGGGAGGCCTCCGGCAGTCGGGCACCATCGTGAACCGTAGTCGCCCCTACCCATCAGGCAGCCGGGGCTGTAGGGCAGGGAAATGGCACGCTTGCTGACCTTTCCGAGAATTAACTGGGGCGCGGATGGCGCACCAGTCGCGGCGGCGCATGACGATGTCTACTATTCGGCAGAGGACGGGCTGGAAGAGACGCGCGCCGTTTTCCTGCACGGCTGCGGGTTACCGGAAGGCTGGACAGGGCGAGGGCAGTTCACGGTTGCGGAAACCGGTTTCGGAACGGGCCTGAATTTCCTCGCGCTCTGGCAGCTTTGGCGCAAGCATCGACCGGCGCCGGACGCGCAACTGACCTTTGTCAGCTTTGAACTTTATCCGCTTGCGGAGGAAGACGCACGGCGCGCACTGGGCGCCTGGCCTGAGTTGGAACACCTCTCCGCGCGTCTCCTGTCGCGTTGGCCGGCCCCGGTGCGCGGTGTGAGGGAGTTACGCTTTCCGGACGATGGCGTGCGCCTTGTGCTGCATCTTGGAGATATTGCCGAGATGCTGCCTGAGGCCGTGTTCCAGGCAGATGCCTGGTTCTTGGATGGTTTCAGCCCGGCGAAGAATGCTGACATGTGGTCCCCGCAGATCTATCCTGAGATCGCGCGTCATTCGGCACCCGGCGCAACGCTCGGCACGTTCACGGTGGCGGGCGCCGTGCGGCGGGGGCTGGCCGAGGCTGGATTCGAGGTCCGGAAGGCAGAAGGGCATGGGCGCAAGCGCGAACGCCTGGAGGCGCGTCTGGCTCTGCTCCCTCAGCCTTTGCCGGATACTTTTGGGCTTCGCAGCCCGCAAGAGCGCCCCCGGCGCATTGCGATCCTCGGCGCGGGGATCGCGGGAGCTGCGTTGGCCCATCGTCTGAAGGCGGATGGTTTCGAACCGGAAGTTTTCGACCCTGCGCCCACGCCGGCCAGTGGTGCCAGTGGCAACCCGCTGGGCCTGCTGATGCCACGCCTCGATGCCGGTGACACGGGGGAAGCCGCACTGCTGATCGATGCCTATCTCGCCGCACGCAGCTTCTATCGCGGTCTGCCTGAAGCCGAAGAGACGGATGTGCTTCAATTGCCCCGTAACGCTGTTGAAGTTGCCCGTTTTGAGAAACTGATCGCTGACCCGCCTCTGCCGTTGGAGGATCTTGAAGCAGCGCGGGGAGGGGCATTGTTGCACAAGCGGGCGTTGATCGTGAAACCGGCCCCTCTCATCGCGCGTTTGCTGGAAGGGGTGACGCTGCATCTCGGTGCGCCGGTTTCTGTAGACATGAAGACAACATCCGTTTGCGGATCGAGTTTCGAGGCAGTGATCCTCGCAAATGGCATGCAGGCGGCGGCCATTGCGCCGTTTCTGCCGCTTGAGGCAAGGCTCGGCCAGGTCGACTGGTCAGAGGGATCAGTTGCTGTGCCTCCATCGGCCATAGCCTCTGGCAGCTATGCGCTGGCGATTGGGCATCAGCGCCTCTGGGGCGCGACGTTCAAGAAAGCGGATGGCAGTTATCTGCCGGAAGGCACCAGTGAAGCCCGCCAGGAGAATTTCGCCGCTCTGGAGAAGCTTTCGCCCTGGTGGTTGAACTCGGTGCGGAGCGGGGCCATACTGTCGCGTGCCAGCTTGCGCGCCACAACGCCGGACCGTTTGCCGCTGATCGGAGCGGTGCCAGATTCGGCTGCCGCAGAGACTGTGTTCGCAGGACTGAAAAAAGGGCGCGCTGCAGCAGCAGACGCGCCCTGTTGTACAGGACTATATGTGTCCGGAGGTTTTGGTGCCCGCGGATTTACCTGGGCGCCATGGGCGGCAGCGATCCTGTCAGCCCGTCTGGCGGGGGCGCCATCAACGGCCCCGCGCCGCGCGCTCGAGGCTGTCAGCCCCATGCGTTTCGTGCTGCGGGCGCTGCGGCGCGGCTAGCGCAGGCGGGCGAAGGACAGCACGAGCCCGCCCTGATCATGCGACTGTACGCTGAGATGCACATCGCCCACATTCATGTGGATCCCGCCGCTGAAATGAGCCGTCGCCAGTACTGCGATAAGAACACTCAGCGCCAGAGCGCCGAGCAGGCGGTTGTTGCGATGCAGTGTCCCCTTGGTCATGGTTCCGGTCCTTGTACGGATGAATGGGTGGGAGGGATAAGGCTCAGTTGCCTTTCTCGAGGTCGCGGAATTCCTGGCGAAGGCGCCATTCGTCCGAAGTCACGGTGCGTTCAATATTCTTCAGGCGCTCTTCGAGATCCATGAATGTGTATTTGATCGTGCCAAACGTGGCGCGCGGACGATCAGAAACGCCCCGCCAGAAGGCGTCTTCCTCGGCAGAGAAGCTGCCGGAGCCAAACGGGGCATAGGGCGTGATCATCCAGACCACAAGATAGGCGACGACGATCAGTGGGCCGGCCATGAAGAATAGGATCAGCGCCGCGAGGATCCGCACCAGCAGCGGGTCCCAGCCGAAGCGCTCGGCAAGTCCGCCGCAGACCCCAGCGATCACCTTGTCCTGGCGTGAGCGGTAGAACCTTTTGGGGTTGGGAGAGAAGTAGGGATCAGAGTAGCGGGACATGAGGCTGTGTCCTATTCGTCGAAAGTGGATCGGGAAGGCCGGGGTGGACGCCGCGGGGCATCTGCTTCGGTCTTTTCAAGCAGCGCTTCGAGGGACTCGATGCGCCGCTCCATCGCCTTGGCCGAGCGCCAGAGATCTTCCAGCATCCGCTCGTCATCCGGCTGCAGCGTCTTCTGCCTCCGCCACATCGTGACGTAGTGGAGGATCATTGCTGGCAGCACCACGAAGAGTACGAGTGTTGTGACGAGTACGATCGTGACGATGGCGGACTCGTCCATCAGGCCTCTCCCTCAGCGGGCGCTGTGCAGTCAGATTTACGGCTCTGAGCGATCAGGCCCGGCGCGCAGATCAGGGCAAGGAAGCCGGCGAGGAAAGCGAGTGAGGTCAGCATCTCTCAGCCCTCCGTTTTCTTCGGGGCGGCCTTACCCTTGCGGGCTTTCAGCGCGGCGAGTTCCTTCTCGATCGCCTCGTTCTGCTCGAGTTCGGCAAATTCCTGCGCGAGGCTTGGCTCGCTGCCACGGATCGCGTCGGCATAGGCTTCCATCTCGTCCACTTTGCGTTCGAGGTTGGCATAGCGCGCGATCGCTTCGTCGGCGCGGCCATCGTAGAGCTGGCTACGCATGCGGATGCGCTGCTCGGCGGCCTCACGGCGCATCACCAGGGCGCGGTGCTTGGCTTTCGCCTCGTCCAGCTTGGCCTGAAGTTTCACCAGGTCTTCCTGCCGCCGGGCGAAGGCCTCCTCGGCAATCACCATCGCCTCGCGGCGGCGCTGGATTTCGGTTTCGGCTTTCTGCTTGGCCAGCAGCGCGCCTCGCGCAAGGTCCTCACGGCCCTTGTCGATGGCCAGTTCGGCTTTTGCCGCCCAGTCGTCCCGGGCGCTGGAGAAGTGAACGATCTCGCGTTCCATTTCCTTCTTGTCGGCCATAGCGCGGGCGGCCGATGTGCGCACCTCGACCAGCGTGTCTTCCATTTCCTGAATGATCAGGCGGGCGATTTTTTCGGGGTTCTCGGCATTGTCGAGCATCGCGTTGATGTTCGAGTTGATGATGTCGCCGAGGCGGGAGAAGAGACCCATGGTGGTTTTCCTTTCAGTGTCCCGGATCAGAAGAAGAGGCCGCCGAGGAACACGCCTGCGGCAAAGAAGATCCACGATTCAGCCGGCCGCGTGGACAGCCAGCGGCCGAAGCGGCCAGCATCCGAGCGGGGCGGGTAGCGGTAGTCGTCATTCATCTCTTTTCTGGTCCTTCTAGGTTTCGAGGGCCCATCGTCCTGATACCAAGCTGATTTCAAGGACCGTGCCAGATTTGGATTAAATCTGTAAAACCCTGTAATAATTGAATAAAAAGCCTCAGAGAGGTGGTTTCTTGATCGTCTTGAGGTGAAATAGGCAGAAGATTTAGTCGATTTCACCAGATAATTTGGCTATACTGACCTCATGGTTGGGCGCACCACACATCTGATCGGCGAATCCGCGCCCTGGCTGTCAGCGTTGGAGCATGCCAGCCGCGTTGCCCCGCTGGACCGGCCGGTGCTGGTCATCGGCGAGCGTGGCACGGGAAAGGAACTCGTCGGCGAACGGCTGCACTTCCTGTCCAGGCGCTGGGAAGGCCCGTTCGTAAAGGTCAACTGCGCGGCGCTGACTGAAACCCTTCTGGACTCAGAACTGTTCGGGCATGAACGGGGCGCCTTCACGGGTGCCACCGAACAGCGCCGCGGCCGGTTCGAGCTGGCCGATGGCGGCACCATCTTCCTCGACGAGATCGCCACATCCGGCAAGGCCTTGCAGGAAAAGCTGCTGCGCGTGGTGGAATATGGTGAGTTTCAGCGCGTCGGCGGCTCGAAAGTGCTGACCACCAACGTGCGCCTGGTGGCGGCTACCAATGCCGATCTGCCCGCGCTGGCGGAGGAGGGGAAGTTCCGCTGGGACCTGCTCGACCGGCTTTCGTTTGATGTCATCACCCTGCCGCCACTGCGCGCCCGGCACGGGGACAAGAGCCTGCTGGCCGACTTTTTCGCCCGCCGCATGGCGGTGGAGATGGCGCAGGATTTCCCGGGATTTGCGCCGTCGGCCATTGCTGCGATCGAGGCGCATGACTGGCCCGGCAACGTGCGCGAGCTCCGTAACTTTGCCGAACGCCTGGCCCACCGGGCCCTGCTGACCGCGCCGCGCGATCCGGTACAGTTCGACCCCGCCGCGCTCGATCCCTTCGCCTCGCCCTGGCGGCCCGCGGGGTTGTCCAGAAACCGTCCAGAGAAACGCCCTCCAGACACGCCAGGCCCATGGAGCTTTCCTGGCGGTTTCACCGAAGCCACACGCCTCTACGAACTCCGCCTGATCGATGCGGCTCTGGCCGAAGCGGGCGGCCATCAGGGCCGCGCCGCCGAGGCCCTCGGCCTCACCTATCACCAGCTGCGCGGCCTTCTGAAAAAGCATGGTTATGCCGCAAAGACCGGGAAGAAGGTCTACGGCACCTCCTAATTCACCCAGACCTGCGGGATCTCCTCAAGATTACGGATATTTGCCCTGACAGGGTCGTGATGGGAGTCGCATCTTCAGCCTGGATGCGCCATATTTGCCACAGGTCACTCGTAAAGGAGACTCCTATGCAGATTCAGATCACCGGCCGGCATATCGAACTGGGTGAGGCGCTGCGAGGGCGGATCGAGACGGGGCTGGAAGCCGCCGTGACCAAGTATTTCAACCGCACCGGCGAAGCCAATGTGTTCGTCTCCCAGCAGGGGCCGTGGATCGAAGTGGATTGCAACGTGCACCTGCCGTCCGGCATCGTGCTGCAATCCTCCGGCAAGGCCGACGATGCCTATGCCGCCCTGGAAGCCAGCCTGGACAAGATGGAGAAACGGGTGCGCCGCTACAAGCGCCGGCTGAAGGACCATCACGCCACCGCGCCGCAGCCGCTGCCGGCCCAGCCGGCGGCCGAGATGCTGTTTCAGGCCTCGGATACGGAAGATTCACAGGATGAGGGTATAGAAGCGGGTGACGCTCCCCTGACGGTGGCGGAAACAAGCGTGCAGATACGGACGATGACCGTTTCGGAGGCAGTCATGCAGCTGGAATTGCAGGATGTTCCGGCACTGATGTTCAGGAATGCTGGCCATGATGGCCTGAATATGGTCTACCGCCGCCACGATGGGCACATTGGCTGGGTCGACCCCGCCAACACGCCCCGCCCCTGAGACTCATGGACCTGTAGATTGATGGCCACTGATCTGAGCGCCCTGCTGCAAGGCGGGGTCATCATCCCGCTCCACGATGTGCCGAGCCGCAAGCAGGCCATCCATGTGCTGTGCGAAGCCCTGAGCGAAGCGACCGGCATTACCGCGCGCGCCATCGAGGACGCTGTGATGGAACGCGAACGCCTCGGTTCGACCGGCGTGGGTGAAGGCGTGGCGATCCCGCATGCGCGCCTCGCCGGGCTGGGCAAGCCGGTCGGCGGTTTCATGCGGCTGCTGCACGGGGTGGATTTCGAGGCGATCGACGAGCGCCCGTGCGACCTGATCTTCATGCTGCTGGCGCCGGAGGGGTCGGGTGCGGATCATCTGCGCGCCCTCGCCCAGGTCAGCCGCGTATTCCGCCAGAGCGCGGTGCGCGACGGCTTGCGCAAGGCCCGCACGGAAGATGATGTCCGCGCCGTGATCTGCAAGGAATCGGTCAGCGGCTGAACCTTCCTCATATCCGGAACCGGAAAGAAAAAGCCCCGCCAGTCTGGCGGGGCTTTTGTTTGGAGCAGGGGCTGAGGTCAGCCTTCCGCTGGCGAGGGCTCGGCAAAGCCGCGATTGCGCAGCAGGGGCTCGATGCCCGGGTCGGAGCCGCGGAAGTTGCGGTAAAGCTCATCCGTCTCGCGCAGGCCTCCGGATTCGTAGACCCATTTCTTCAGCTTGGCCGCGAGTTCCGGATTGAAGATGTCGCCGGACTGCTTGAACGCGTCAAAACCGTCCGCGTCCAGAATTTCAGCCCACAGATAGGAGTAGTAGCCGGCCGAGTAGCCGCCATCGAAGATGTGGGAGAAATAGGTCGAGCGGTAACGCGGCTCGATCACGTCCGGGATGTTGTACTTTTTCAGAACGTCCAGTTCGAAGGCGCGCGCATCCGTGATCTTCGCCGCCTCTTCGGAGGACAGCATGTGCCAGTGCAGGTCGATCAGCGAGGCGGCGATGAATTCGGTCGTCTTGAAGCCCTGATTGAAAGTCGAGGCGCGGTTCATCCGGTCGATAAGGGTCTGGGGCAGGATTTCGCCGGTCTGATAATGACGGGCATAGGTGGCAAGCACCTGTGGCTCGGTCGCCCAGTGTTCGAGAACCTGCGCCGGGAACTCGACATAATCCGGGCCTCCATAGACGCCCGAGAAGCTCGGATAGCGGATCTGAGTCAGAAGGCCGTGCAGGCCGTGGCCGAATTCGTGGAACAGGGTTTCCACGGCGTCGAGCGACATCAGCGCCGGCTGGCCGGGGGCCGGGGGCACGAGGTTCATGTTGTTGGTGATGATCGGCCGGGTGACCGCGCCATCCATCGCCGAGCTTTCGCGGTAGCCGCTCATCCAGGCCCCGCCGCGCTTGGAGTCGCGGGAGAACATGTCGATCATGAACAGGCCTAGATGCTCGCCGGTGGCGGCATCCTTGACGTCATACGCCTCGACGGTCGGGTGCCAGCCCGCGACATCGGCGCGCGTCAGCGAGATGTTGAACAGTCGTTCGGCCACTTCAAACGCACCATCGCGGACGTTCTCCAGCTGGAAATACGGACGAAGCTGGTTTTCATCGAAGGCGTACTTGTCGGCGCGGACTTTCTCCGAATAGAACCACCAGTCATGCCCGGCAATCGGGAAGCCGGCGAGCTTTTCCATGTCGGCCTTCTCTTCGGCTGCACGCTTCAGGCCAGGCTCCAGCACCTTTACGAGGAAGTCGATGGCCGCTTCCGGTGTCTTCGCCATGCGGTTCTCCAGGACGTAATGCGCATGGCTCTTGTAGCCCATCAGTTCGGCGCGTTTGGCGCGCAGCTGGGCGATCCGGATGGCAAGCGCGCCATTGTCCCACTCGCCAGCATTGGCACGCAGGCGATAGCCGTCGAACAGTTGGCTGCGCAGTTCGCGGTCCTCGGCATGGGTCATGAAGCCCTCGAAGACAGGCCGGTCGAGGCCGACCTCCCAGGTCTTGTTGCCATCCCGGTCCAGCGCGTTCCTAAAGTCAGGTGACAGGCCTTTCAGACGCGACTCGTCGGTGACCACCAGTTTGAAGGCCTTGGAGGCGGCGAGAAGGTTCTGGCCATACTGTGTGGTGAGGCCGGAAAGTTCCTCGTTGATCTTCGAGACTTCGGCCTGAACGTCGGGGGCCAGGCCTGCGCCAGCCCGCACGAAATTGCGGTGCGTGAGTTCAAGGAGGCGGGCATCCTGCTCATCTAGCCCGAGACGGTCGCGCTGATCGTAGACGGCTTTGACACGGGCGAAGAGTTTCGGATTGAAGGTGACCGCATCGCTCTCGCGCGTAAGCATCGGATAGATTTCGGCTTCAAGCGCCTGGATTTCAGGATTGGTGTCGGTGTTCGACAGGTTGCGGAAGACGCCCATCACCCGGTTCAGCGACTTGCCGGAGCGCTCATAGGCAAGGATCGTGTTCTCGAACGTCGGCTTCTCCGGATTATCGACGATGGCAGCGATCTCGGCGCGGGCTTCGAGTATGCCCTTCAGGATCGCGGGCCTGAAATGCTCTGTGCGTATCTCTGCGAAGGGCGGCACGCCATACGGCGTTGCCCATTCGGTGCGGAAGGGGTTGCCCTCCAGTTCGGCGTCGCTGACGGTGATTTCCGGCAGGTCGATCTGCACGGTGGCTGCGGCGGGCTTGTCGGCCGGCGTGCCGCCACAGGCGGCCGTTGCAATGAGAGCGAGAGCGGCCACGCCGCCCTTAAGGGCTTCAGACATTTTCATCAGGCTTCCTCTGGTAATGGATTTTGCCGGCGTTTTAGACGCCGGGGATAGCGATTTCCAATAAAAACGTCAGGAGCCGTGCGGCCTTCACCGCGGCAGGCGGGACACGATCCGGTGATACTCCTCAAGCGTCTCCTCAAAGATCCGGGCAACCGGCTTGACCTCCCGGATGCGTCCCGCCACCTGGCCCGTGAGGGCGATACCGGCTTCAAGGTCGCCCTCGAAATAGACTTGCCGGGTGCCGGCGAACTCCCCGAAGATGTTGGGGCTGCCTTCCTTCTCGAGACGGGTCGTCCGGGCGGTGCGCAGGGCACGCAGGGCCGGACCAGGGCCTTGCCGGTTCAGGAAAACGGTATCGGTGGCATCGGCATCGATGATGGCCTGCTTCCAGTTCGGGTGCACCGGGCTTTCGGCAGAGGAAAGGATGCGGGTGCCCATCAGCACGCCTTCAGCGCCGAGCGCGAAGGCAGCTGCCATCGTGCGCCCGTCCATGATGCCGCCGGCAGCGACTACCGGCACATCCACCGCCTCGCACACCTGCGGGATCAACACCATCGAGGCCACATCCTTCGGGTTCTTGAACCCACCGCCTTCACCGCCTTCGACGATCAGCCCGTCCACCCCGGCCTCAATGGCGCGCAGCGCCCCGGCGAGGGAGGGGACAACATGGAACACGGTGAGGCCCGCTTCCTTCAGCATGGCGGTGTATTTCATCGGGTCACCGGCGGAAGTGGTGACGAAGCGTATGCCCTGGTCGATGATGAAAGGGATGATGTCCGGGTCGCGCACGAAGGCCTGCGCGACGTTCACGCCGAAGGGCTTGTCGGTCAGGGTCTTCATCTTCCGGATTTCCTCACGGATGGCATCGAGTTCACCGGACGAGGTTTCGATGATGCCCATGCCACCCGCATTCGACACCGCGGAGGAAAGCTGCGCGCGGGCGATCCAGCCCATCGCAGCCTGGATGATCGGCTTCTCGATACCGAGCATTTCGGTGATGCGGGTCTTTACGGGCGCGGCAGGCATGGGGGCTCCGGAGTTTTGACACGACCGGAGACATGAGACCGCTGACGCAGCGGGAGGCAAGGGGGTGCTCAACCCCGGGCGATGGCAATGTCGCGCAGCACGTTGATCTCGAGCTCGTCGATCTCATGCAGCTTCTTGAGGATGTCGCGGATGCCGACAACCGCCACCGGGCGGCCTTTCTCGCCCGTGACCACGACATGCCGGATACGGTGGAAGGCCATCAGCTTTACCGCGGCATCCAGCCTTGTATCTTCCGTTACCGTGATGACATTGCGGGTCATCCAGTCCTCCACCTTGGCATTGCCGACTGATCCACCCCCGGCATAGAGCGCACGGATGATATCCTGATCCGACAGGATCCCGACCAGCTGGCCGGCCGGACCGGTCACCGCAACGGCATTGGCATGATCGCTGACAAGCCGGCTGACGGCCGTCATCAGGTGATCGTCCGGGCTGCAGGCAAGCAAAGGGGTATTCCGGGGGCCAAGCAGGGACTGAATGGTCATAACGCGCGCTCCATCGCATGCGAGGGAGGGCGCGGGGAGGGCTGTGCGCCGCCTCCCTTCCGCGAGGTCAAGCATGCCACTGGCGGCCAGAGCTGGCAAGGAAAACCGGCAGGGTGACTTCCTTGGCCGCCGCACTAGGGTGTCTGCAAGGACAGGAAGGGAGCCCGGCCATGAGTGCGGCTTACGACATCACAAAAGACAGGTGGGAGCGTTTCACGTTCGAACGAAAGGGCCGTGTACTGACGGCCTGGATCACCTCTGACCATCCAGTGAACGGTGTGGACGAGGCAATGCACACCGAGCTTGCGCTGATCTTCAACGGCCTGCAGCGCGACAGCGAGAGTGACCTCATCATCCTCTCCGGCAAGGGCAGGGCCTTCTGTGCAGGCGGGGATTTCGACTGGTTCGAGGAACAGATCACCCATCCCGAACGCTTCCGCGCCATCGGCTGGGACGCCAAGCAGATCGTCGTCACGCTGCTGCAGATGGAAAAGCCGATCCTCTGCCGCATGAACGGTGCGGCGGCCGGGCTCGGGGCCACGATTGCGCTCCTGTGCGATGTGATCATCGCGGATGAGACGGCGAAGATCGGTGATCCGCATGTCAAGGTGGGCCTTGTTGCGGGCGATGGCGGCGCGCTGATCTGGCCGCAGCTGATCGGCTTTGCCAAGGCAAAGGAATTGCTCATGACCGGCGACCTGCTCGACGCGAAGGAGGCCGAGCGTCTCGGTCTGATCAATTATGCTGTCCCAGCCGCTCAACTCGATGCGAAGGTTCAGGAAATTGCCGGCAAGATCCTCGCTAATCCGAAATGGGCGGTGCGCTGGACGAAGACCACCGCCAACATTCCGCTGCGCGCACTGGCAGCGCAGCTGATGGATGCCAGCATCGGCTGGGAGAGCGTCTCGAACTATCTCTCCGACCGGCGCGAAGCCGTCACCGCTTTCAAGGAAAAACGCGCCCCGAAACTGACGGGGGAGTGAGGCCGTGAGCCGGGGCCTAAAGGAATCTAAAGGAGCCGACGGCGGCTTTGTTTCCGCGCCTACAAAAGGGCGGTAGGTAGGTTGGCCGTATCGGGCGGATTTGACGCCGCCGCCCGGCCATACTAAATCCCGGTCCGTGGTGATTTGGCCGGCCGGCTTGCAGCCACATTAAACAAGTCGCTAAAGGGCCGAGATGCGGAGACTGCCCCGCCTTTCCCCCTGTCGCGGTCTGTGTCTCATCCCAAGCGGGCCGATGAGGACTTGCCGCCATGCCCATCCGCATTCCCGACACGCTGCCCGCGGCCGAGACGCTGAAGCGCGAAGGCGTCGCTGTAATGCGCGAGACTGATGCCATAAGGCAGGACATCCGCCCGCTGCAGATCGGCCTCCTCAACCTGATGCCGAACAAGATCCGCACCGAGACGCAGATGGCGCGGCTGATCGGGGCGACGCCGCTGCAGGTGGACCTGACTCTCGTGCGCGTTGGCGGCCACCAGCCCAAGAACACACCGGCCGAGCACCTGATCAGCTTCTATCGCACATGGGCGGACATCCGGGAGCGGAAGTTCGACGGTTTCATCATCACAGGTGCGCCGGTGGAGCAGATGCCGTTCGAAACCGTCAGCTACTGGGGCGAATTGCAGCAGATTCTCGACTGGACGCGCACGCATGTGCACTCTCCCTTCTTTGTCTGCTGGGGCGCCATGGCTGCGGCCTGGCACTTCCATGGCCTGCCGAAATACCCGCTCGGGCAGAAAGCCTTCGGGGTGTTCCGGCAGAAGAACCTGGCGCCGGCCTCTCCCTTCCTCGCGGGGTTCTCGGATGACTTCCTGATCCCGGTCTCCCGCTGGACCGAGGTGCGACGCGAGGACGTGCTGGCGCGCCCGGAACTCGACCTGCTGGTCGATTGCGAGACGACAGGCCCGTGCCTGCTGCACCATGCACCGAGCCGCAGCCTCTTCATGTTCAACCATGTCGAATATGATTCCTTCTCGCTGAAGGAAGAATATGAGCGCGATGTGGCGCAGGGCGTGCCCATCGCCGTGCCGCACAATTATTTCCCCGGCAACGACCCCGCGCGTCCGCCGCTCAACCGCTGGCGCAGCCACGCCCACCTCCTTTTTGGCAACTGGATCAACCAGACCTATCAGACAACGCCTTACGAACTGGAGGCGATCGGCACGCGCTGACGCGGCCGCGGGGTATCGAAGTCGGCAAGGTCGGGCACCCGCCCGAAGGCGATCTTCGCACCGGCATACCCCCCCGGAAGCTCGCCCCGGAGGCCGAGCGAGATCACGCCGCCGCCATAGCGGGCGTTCAGCCGGTCCATCGTCTCGGTGATCCGGTCCCAGCGCTGCTGGCGCGGATCGGGTGCCGCATGGGCGAACAGGTCTCCGGTCACGGCGCCGGGCCGGCTGAGGCCGTGCAGCATGACATAGACGGTGCTGAGCCGGTGTCCGTGCAGGCTCGGAATACCCGCGTCGAACAGGCGGCTGGCGGCGTCCAGAAAGGTGTGGTCGTCGCGGGCAGGGGAGAAGTCCGTCATCCCCGACCATCTGAGATCGCCCGCCGCCGTGATCGCAATCTCGATCGCGCGGGCGCAGTAGCCCTCGCGGCGCAGCCTCTGGGCCGCCTTGGCGGTGAGCAGGCGCAGGCATTCGCGCGCCTTGGCGGGTGTCTGCCAGCCCTGCGCAAGGATGCGGCTGTGACCGAACATGCGGCGCACCGTTTCCGGGCGCGAGACGGCATAGCCGCGCAATTGCAGCCACAGCCGTTCGCCCTCCACGCTGTGCCAGATGTGCCGGGCCTGTTTGGGAGACATGTTCCAGAGCTGCCGGATGCTGGTGATACCGGCCGCTGCCAGACGGCGCGCCATGCGGCTGGAAATGCCGGGAAGGTCTGTCAGCTCGAGCGACAGGAGGCGGCCCGGCAGGTCGTCCGGATACAGAACCGTCAGGCCATTGGGCTTCTCCATCTCGGCAGCGACCTTGGCCAGGAACTGGTTCGGGCCAAGGCCGATGGAGGGGGTAAGGAACGGGCCGATGGCCCGGCTGAGCCCATCGCGGATCGCGTGTGCGAGGTCCAGGTGGCGCAGCTGCTCCGATCCCGTGAGGGCACATTCCATCTCGTCCACAGACCAGACCTTGCGGACCGGCACATGCCGGTCGATCTCCTGCAGGATACGGTGGTGCAGGCGGACATACTCGTCGTGCCGCGCGAGCGGCAGGGCGATATCCGGGCACAGGGCGCGGGCTTCCGCAACCG
Organism: Hyphomonas sp.; assembly: GCA_046293935.1. GTDB lineage: Bacteria > Pseudomonadota > Alphaproteobacteria > Caulobacterales > Hyphomonadaceae > Hyphomonas. Next base: position 51,639 of record JBKBJF010000002.1, on the reverse strand, counting down.
GCATGCCGCGCTTCACGCCGGACTGCCGCGCCAGGTAACAGCAGGCGATCAGGCTGGTATGCTCCGAGGGCAGGGGAACGACGCCGACGGGCCGGTCCTGCAGCGACGGGGTCAGCTGCTTCTCGGCATTCGCGAAGAAGGCATCGAAATCAATATACAGGGACTCGATCCGGGACGGTTTGCGCATGCTGGCCTCAATAAGAACATATAAAGAACAAAAATGCCTGTCGAGTCCGGCCTCTTTCCTGCCGTGTCAAAGCATTTCAGATAGCGGTGACACCAGCGCCGCAAGGGAGCCGCCGTGACCAGTTTTGTCGCCGAGCCCGACCACGTCACTGAAATCCGGCGCCAGCTGTCGCGCTGGGTGGCGGAGAAGATGCCGCGCGAGAAGCGCCGCGAATGGGACCGGCAGGCGACCTGGGACCGCGCCCTGTTCCGCGAGATCGCGGAGATGGGCCTGATCGGCCTGACCATCCCCGAGGAGTATGGCGGGCAGGGAGAGGATATCTATGCGGCCGCCGCCGTGATCGAGGAACTCTGTCAGGGCGGCCCTAGCATGGCCGGACCATTCATCCACGCCGCGTTCTATGGCGGGCTGAACATCTCCGAGAACGGATCAAGGGAGCAGAAAGCGGAATTGCTGCCGAAGCTCTCACGCGGGGAAATTTTCCTCGCCTATGGTTTGTCAGAACCGAATGTCGGCGGCGACCTGCCAAGTGTCGAAACCCGCGTGGAGCGGGATGGCGACGAGATCGTCATCAAGGGGGCCAAGCGCTGGTGCACGGGTGCAGACTGGGCCGACTATATCTACTGCCTCTGCCGCTCAGGCGAGGCGGGCGCGCGCCATGGCAACCTCACATTTGTTCTTGTGCCAACCAAGGCGAAGGGCGTGACCATGCAGGCCATCGAGCACGCAAACCTGCGCTATACCAAATCGATGGATGTCTATCTCGATGACGTGCGCCTGCCGGAGAGCGCTATCGTGGGTGGGCCGGAGAAGTGGAACAAAGGCTGGGAAGCCCTCGCCGGCCGGGCGCTGGATGTCGAGAAGATCGAGATAACGGCAGTTGCCTATGGCCTCGCCCGGGCCGCACTGGAGGAAGCCTGGCAATATGCCGGCGAGCGGGTGCAGTTCGGCAAGCCTATCGGGAAGCATCAGGCAATTGCCAACAAGCTCGTCACGGCACGGACGAAACTCGCCGCCTGCCGGCATATGCTCTACCATGCGGCCTGGCTCGCCGGCACCGGCCAGCCCTGCTCGGCCGAGACGGCGATGGCGAAACTGTTCGTGGCCGATACCGGCGTCGAGATCGCGCTCGCCTGCCAGCAGGTAATCGGCGCCTATGGCCTTTCGGACGCCTATGACATCGAGCGCAATGTGCGCGACCTTCTCGGCATGCCGATCGTCGGTGGCTCGTCCGATATGCAGAAGAACAACCTCGCGCGGATGTGGCGGCTATGACGAACGCGGCCGGTCCTGTGCCCGAACTTTCTTACGCGTCGTATTTTGACGATCCCCTGAAGCGGGCCTTCGTGCGGGCCGTGGAGCGGGCATCGGGTCAACCCAAGCTCGCGAAACTCTATGCGCATTACCGGCAACACCTGGCGCAGGACGTGCCGTTCTTCGAGGCTGCAATCCGGCTTCTGGACCTTGATGTCAGCTTTTCCGCTAGCCGCCTGGCTGCCATGCCGGCTGATGGCCCTCTGGTCGTGGTGGCCAACCATCCGTTCGGCGTGCTGGATGGCCTTGTCATCAGCTGGCTGGTCAGTCTGCGCCGAAGGGACTTCCGGGTGCTGACCAATTCCGTTCTGGATGCCGTGCCGGAAGCCAAACCTTATCTGCTACCGGTGGACTTCGCCGGAACCAGGGAGGCGGTAGCGGCGAATGTGGCGATGCGGCGCGAAGCACTGGCGCATGTGAAAGGTGGCGGCTGTATCGTTGTATTCCCTGGTGGCGGTGTGGCGACCACGCCGCGCCCTTTTGACCCGCTCGCGGTGGATGACGAGTGGAAGCCGTTCACGGCGAAGCTGATCACGCAGGGGCGCGCATCGGTCACGCCGGTTTTCTTTGACGGCCAGAATTCACGGTTGTTCCAGATCGCCTCACACCTCTCTCTGGAGTTTCGCCTGGCGCTAGTGTTCAGGGAAGTGAGGCGGCGGATGGGGGAAACCCTGCGCGTCGAGATCGGGGAAACCCTGCCGCCGGACAGGCTGGCTGCGGCCGGAAAACGCCACGGCCTGATGGAGTTCCTGCGCGAGCAGACCTATGCACTCGCACCGGATGGTAAGGCGCTGCGCTACCGCGAAGCGGGTGTGCGGTTCCAGGCCAACAAGCCGAAGATTTTCAGATAATGGGTGCCTCTGCAAGATCGCATGATACCGACAGCTCACACTGCGCCCGTCATCTGCAGAGGCTTGCCAAACCCGGCCCGGCTTGATGAAGCTGCACCAGACGCCGGAGCGCGCCGGCGAGGAGGAACAGGCCATGATCAGCCCTTCGAAGCTTCGCGCCGAAGCGCTGAAACTTCCGCGCGCCATCGAGCGGCCGCATTTCGACTGGACGAGTTTCCGGGTCGATGCGCCGAAAGGGAAGATATTTTGTACCCTGCCACCCCACAACGAATTCTCGAATGTGTTCCTGACGCCGGAAGAGCAGCGGATGGTGTGCGAGGCCGAACCCGCCATCTTCTTCCCTGTGCCAAACAAGTGGGGTGAAAAGGGCGCCACCTCCATCCGCCTGAAGGCCTGCGACCTTGCCACCTTGCGTTCGGCCCTCTTGATGTCCTGGCGTCATGCCGCCCCGGCCAAAATTCATGGAGAGCTGAACCTGTGAGTGCGATAACCCCGATGGAGGCGGTCCAGCCGCTGCTGCCAGAACTTGCGGCCCGCGCGGCGGAGATGGAAGAGGCCCGGCGCCTGCCTGCCGATCTTGCTCAGAAGATTGCCGCCACCGGCGTGATGCGGATGGTGACACCGAAGCGATTCGGCGGCCTGGAGTCCAGTCCGCGTGAAATCGTCGAGATAACGGAAACGCTGGCGCGCGCCAATGCCAGCGCCGGCTGGTGCGTGATGATAGCAGCCACGACCGCGCTGAACGCCGCCTATATGGACGCCAAGTATGCGAGCGCGATCTATGGCGACCCTATGACGATCACCGGCGGTGTGTTCGCCCCGATGGGCCGCGCTGTGCCGGAAGGGGACAGCTACCGCGTGACCGGGCGCTGGCAGTGGGGCTCGGGCTCGGCGAATTGCAGCTGGCTATGCGGCAGCTGCACGATCTGGGAGGATGGCGAGATGCTGCGCCTGCCCTCCGGCGCTCCGGATACCCGGATGATGGTTTTTCCGGCCTCAGATGCAAGGCTGATCGACACCTGGCATGTGATGGGGCTGAAGGGAACGGGCTCTGGGGATTTCGAGGTGAAGGATATCCTCGTGCCAAAGGGGCGGTCTGTGTCGCTGGTGACGGACAAGCCGCGGGAAGCTGGCGCGCTCTACAAGTTCCCCGCCTTCGGTCTGCTCGCTCTCGGCGTCTGCGCCGTCGCACTGGGCAATACGCGCGGCGCGCTGGATGCGTTCCATGCGCTCGCGACGGTAAAGAAAAGTCAGGGCTCGTCCAAGACGCTGTCGGAGCGCCAGACGATGCAGGCAGCCTTTGCCACCTGCGAAGCACAGTGGCGGGCCGCACGGGCCTACCTGTTCGCCGAAATCGACCGGGTATGGGAGATTGCTCAGACTAAGGACGATATTCCGATGGATGTGCGTGCCGACCTGCGCCTTGCCTGTACGCACATGACACGCACAGGCGCCGATATCTGCCGCACGCTGTATGATTTGGGCGGGGGCGCCGCGCTCTTCGAATCCAGTGATCTGCAGCGCCGCTTCCGCGATGCCCACGCCATCACGCAGCACATTGTCACCGCTCCCTCTACCCTGGAGTTGACCGGCCGCATCCTGTTCGGCCTGCCGACGGATGCGGGGATGGTGTGAGCCGCTACCAGCTCTCGCACCACGGTCGCAGGTCCAGCTCATGGGTCCAGGCGGAGCGGTGCTGGCGGTGCAGCCAGACATAGTTCTTCGCGATCTCGTCCGGCAGCAGCAGGCCATCTTTCGCAAAGCGTTCCGCTTCATCCGGGAGATTCTCGCGGATGAACTGGCTGTTGATCGGCCCGTCGATGACGACATGCGCAACATGGATGCCCTGCGGGCCCAGCTCGCGAGCCATCGACTGGGCCAGTGCGCGCAGCGCATGCTTCGCACCGGCAAAGGCGGAGAAGCCATCCCGGCCACGCACACCGGCCGTCGCACCGGTGAATATGATCGTGCCGCGCCCGCGCGGACGCATCACGCGCGCCGCCTCGCGCCCGGCCAGGAATCCGGAATAAGCCGCCATCTCCCAGACCTTCTGATAGACGCGGCTCGTCGTTTCCGTGATGCCGAAGCGGACATTCGCACCAATATTGAATACGCAGACGTCCAGAGGGCCGATTTCGGCCTCGATCTGGTCGACGAGGGCAATCGTCGCCGCCTCATCGCGCGCATCCACACCATAGGCGCGAGCCTTGCCGCCCTCCGCTTCGATCCCGGCGACCAGTTCGTTGAGCGAGTCGAGATTTCGCGGGCGCCGGCTGACACAGGCCACGAGGCCTTCGCGCGCGAAAGCCCTGGCGATGGCGCTTCCCGTGGCATCGCCGGCTCCCACAATCAGCGCGGCGCTCTGTGGCATGTGCCTCTCTCCCGTTTCTTTTCGGAACTCAGTCTGCGTGAGACTTGCGCGGCGTGCAAGAAGCAGGGCTAAACAGGCAGATGAGCGCGACCTTGTCGATCGGGATTGCGGGAGCCGGGGTGGGCGGTCTGGCAAGCGCAGCCCTGCTGGCGCGGGCCGGGCACAGGGTTTGGGTGTTTGATCAGTTCGAGGCGGCACGACCAGTCGGGTCCGGGCTGATGCTGCAGGAGACGGGGTTAACGGTACTTGGCGCACTGGGCCTGCGTGCAGACGCCGAGTCGCTGGGCAGTCCGATTGTGCGCCTGTGGGGCGTCTCGTCACAGACCGGACGGGCAGTGCTGGATGTGCGCTACAGCGCGCTGCGCGAAGGCCTCACCGGGCTTGGCATCCAGCGCGCGGCCCTGTTTGACCTGTTGTTTGGTGCGGCGAAGGCAGAAGGCGCTGGAGTCGCCCTTGGCACACGGATCACTTCAGCGGACAGCGCAGCGGGTCTGTTCCGGGATGAGGACGGGCGAGCGCATGGCCCGTTCGATCTTCTGATCGACTGTATGGGCGCACGATCGCCGCTGGCATCGAGGCCATCGGAAGAGCTGCCCTATGGAGCGCTCTGGACCACCTTGCCCTGGCCGGAGGACGGACCATTTGATACGGCCGCCCTGGAGCAGCGCTATGAGGCCGCGCGGAAGATGGCAGGCGTGATGCCGTGCGGAAGGGCGGCCCCCGGCAGGCCCGTCAGCCTCACCTACTTCTGGTCAATCCGGGGTGACGCCTATGAGGCATTTCGCGCCGCACCGCTCGCCTGCTGGAAGCATAAAGCGAGCGCGCTCTGGCCCGAAACGGCGATATTGCTTGATCAGATCACGGATCATGATCAGTTGACCTTCGCGCGCTATCGCCACCGGACGCACTGGCCGGCCACCGAAGGCCGCCTCATCCGTCTGGGCGACAGCTGGCACGCAACCAGCCCGCAACTCGGGCAGGGGGCGAACATGGCTCTGCTGGATGCCTTTGCCCTGGCGCGCGCGGTGGAGGGGGGTGGTGAGATTGCCGCAGCCTATGAGCGGATGCGCACGCTGCATGTCCGCGTGTTTCAAGGCATGAGCCATATCTTCACGCCGGTCTACCAGTCGGATTCCACACTGCTGCCCTGGCTGCGGGACTGGCTTGCCGCGCCGATCTCGAAAATCTGGCCAGCGCCGCCTCTGCTGGCGGCGCTGGTCAGCGGGGCGATCGGGTCGCCACTGGCGAGGCTGGGATTGAAGGCGGAGCGGTAGACTTACTTCTGGCACCTGCCGCAATAGAAACTCGACCGGCCCGATTGCACGATGCGTTTGACTAAGCCGCCGCAACGTTTGCAGGGCTCGCCTTCGCGGTTGTAGACGTCGAACCGGTGCTGGAAATAGCCGAGTTCTCCGGAAGCGCTGGTAAAGTCTGAAATCGATGAGCCCCCTGCCTCGATGGCCTCGGCAATGACGGCATTGATGGCCAGTGCGAGCCGGTCCGCGCGGGCGCCCGGGACGGTACGCGACAGGCGTTTGGGCGAGATACCGGCGCGGTAGAGCGCCTCGCAGACATAGATGTTGCCGAGGCCGGCGACGACTTTCTGGTCGAGCAGGGCGGCCTTGATCGGCGCGGCCTTTCCGGCAAGCGCTTTACCAAGATAATCGGACGAGAAATGGTTCGAGAGCGGTTCCGGCCCCATCTGCGTTAACCTTGGGTATGCCCCGAATTCCGCGGCCGGCCAGAGCTCCATGAAGCCGAAACGGCGGGGGTCGTTATAGGTAACGGTCTCGCCGCCTTCCATGTGGAAGACGACATGGTCATGGGACTCGGCGGCGCCGGTTTCATGGTGGAACGCCCCTTTCATCTGGCCGGAGATGGTGAACCGCCCGGTCATGCCGAGATGCATGATGAGGACTTCCCCCGTCGACAGATGGGCAGTCAGGAACTTGGCCAGCCGGGCCAGCCGGTCGATCTGCGCGCCCTTCAGCCGCTCCGGGAAACGCTCGGGCAGGGGAAAACGCAGGTCGGCCCGGCGCTGCTCGACCCGCAGGATGCGCTGGCCTTCCATCACGGGGGCCAGTCCGCGGCGAACTGTCTCGACTTCAGGCAATTCAGGCATCTTTATCGCATATACGCTACGGCTCAGGTGGTTAAGATAGGGACAGATGACAGGTTCAGACAGCACCGAACGCAAGGTCTCCTTCGGTTTCGAGGAGGTCACCGAGGCCGAGAAGGTCGCCCGGGTCAAAGGCGTGTTCCGGTCGGTTGCCTCGCGCTATGATCTGATGAACGACCTGATGAGCGCGGGCATCCACCGTTTATGGAAGCATGACGCCATGAACAGGGTAAATCCTCAGCCAGGCGAGCGTCATCTGGATGTCGCGGGCGGCACGGGCGAGCTGGCGCGTGCTTTCCTGACGCGGGCGGACAGGGCGGGAGCGCGCAGGGGCGATTCGCGCCCGGCGACAGCGATCGTCTGTGACATCAATGAGGCGATGCTGGAAGCGGGCAAGGCGCGGGCGGACAATGCCAAATGGGGAGAGCGTCTCAGCTGGGTCTGCGCCGACGGCCAGAAACTGCCCTGGCCGGACAAGGGCTTTGATGTGGTCACTGTTTCCTTCGGCATCCGCAATTTTGCGGACCGCGTGGCAGGCCTGCACGAATTCCGACGTGTACTGAAGACAGGCGGGCGCCTCGCCATACTTGAGTTCAGCCAGATGACGGCGCCGCTGTTGCAGGAGGCCTATGATACTTACAGCTTTGCGGTCATTCCTCGCCTGGGTGAACTGATCACGTCAGACCGCGAAAGCTATCAGTATCTCGTCGAATCGATCCGTCAGTTCCCGGACCAGCAGACCTTCAGGGCCGAGATTGAAGGTGCCGGCTTTTCGCAGGTGTCGGTAACGAACTATTCCGGCGGCATTGCCGCCCTGCATTTCGGCTGGGCGGTCTAGCACGATGCTGAAGGCGCTCTCCGATTATCGCCGCCTGCTGCGCGCCGGCACGGCCCTCGCCCGACACGATGTCATCCTTCCGGGCGCGTATCAGTCGCGCCTGCCCCTGCCGGCGCGGATTGCGGGCGGTGTGCTGCGCCTGTTTGGCGGTGCACGCGGACGGCCTGGTGAGCGGCTCGCGCGGGCGCTTGAGAGCCTCGGGCCTGCCTATATCAAGCTCGGCCAGTTCCTGGCGACGCGGCCCGATGTTTTCGGATCGGAGATCGCGGGTGATCTCTCGCGGCTGAAAGACAGGCTGCCGCCGTTTCCGGTGAAACACGCGCGCGCTACGCTCGCTGCCGAATTCGGCAAGGCGGAGGCCGAGCGGCTGTTTCCGCAACTATCCGAACCGGTCGCGGCGGCTTCACTCGCCCAGGTGCACCGGATGGAGTTGCCGGACGGTGCCCGCGCGGTGAAGATTCTGCGCCCCGGGATCGAGCGCCAGCTGGAACTTGAACTCTCCGCCATGCGCCGAGCCGCACGCACGATTGAAGGCGTTTCCTCCGAAAGCCGCCGGCTTCGCCCCATTGCCTTCACTGAAACCATCGCCACCTCGATGATGCGCGAGACGGACTTGCGCCTGGAAGCGGGCGGCGCCGACGAGATGCGCGCGGTGAACGAGAAGACCGGTTTCTTCCGTGTGCCGAAGGTCGACTGGGAACGGACGGGCCGGCGCGTGCTGACCGCCGAATGGATCGAAGGCACACCGCTCACAGCGCCCGGCGCGCTGGACCAGCCGGGGCTCGACCGGAACAGGCTCGCCAATGACATCATCCGGGGTTTCCTCGCGAGCGCGCTCGATCACGGCGTGTTCCATGCCGACATGCATGAGGGCAATGCGATTATTACGCCAGAAGGCCGGATCGCGCTGGTCGATTTCGGCATCATCGGCCGCATCGGACCGGTAGAGCGCCGTTTCCTGGCAGAGATTCTCTGGGGCTTCCTGACGCGGGATTATCAACGGATCGCGGAAGTGCATTTCGAGGCGGGCTATGTGCCGTCCTCGCAGTCCGTCGGGGATTTCGCGCAGGCCCTGCGCTCCATCGGTGAGCCCTTGTTCGGCCGGTCCGCCGAGGATGTCTCGATGGGGCGTGTGCTGTTGCAACTGTTCGACTACACGCACACCTTTGGCATGGCCCTGCGCCCGGAACTCGTGCTGCTGCAGAAGACGATGGTGCAGGTCGAAGGCGTCGCGCGCACCATCGATCCGTCTGTGAATATCTGGAACGCTTCAGAGCCGGTAGTCGGTGACTGGATCCGGCGCAACTTTGGCCCGGAAGGTGCTGTGCGGCTGGTTGCCGAGAATATCCGGGAGGTGACCAACCGGCTGAAACGGCTGCCAGACGTCATGGACCGGTTTGAAAAGTCGCTGGAAGCGGCGCCCGTACCGCCATTGAAGCCCGAACGCTTTGCCCCGTGGTGGGGCTGGTTCGGGCTGATTGCCGTCCTTGCTGGCCTTGCCGCCTGGGTCACGATCCACCTTTCCTGATCCCCCTTGCCTGGTCGCGGCGCCAGGCGCATCCTGCGGGGCAGGAGGATGCATCCCATGCCCTTCACCGGAGGCTGTCAGTGCGGCCGGCACCGCTATGAGATGGATGTGCTTGAGAAGAGCCATGTCTGCCATTGCCGGATGTGCCAGAAGGCAACCGGCGGCCTCTTCGCGGCGCTCGTAGGGGCCCCGCCCGCGCAGTTCCGCTGGACCACGGCGCCGGCTACTGACTTCTGGAGTTCGAATCTCGCCCGGCGGCCCTTCTGCGCCAATTGCGGTACGCCGCTCGGCTTTTCCTATCTGCATCCCGATGCGCGTATCTATGTCACCATCGGCAGCCTGGATCATCCCGAGCAGGCGCCGGTGGAAACCCAGTTCGGCATCGAATCGAAACTTCCGTTTGTCGAGTTCTGCGAGAACCTGCCGAAGGAGCGCACGGGCGAGGCGCCTGCGGCAAGCGAATTTCTCGCGGCTCTGGTTTCAAGGCAGTCCTGAAACTCCCGTCCGTGGGGTAATCGGTTAATCGCGCCCCACTCGCGGGCTAACGTTCTCCTCTGAGACCGAAGGAGGCCGTTCGATGCTGCGTTACCTGATTGCGTTTGCGGCCCTTCTGGCTATGTCCGCCCCCGCGATGGCCGACACCTGCTCTGCGGCGGCTGAGGCTGCGACACGCTCAGCGCTTGCCTCCGCCGAGGCCAGGGGCCAGCGCACGGCAACCGTCCAGGTCGCCTGCGGCGGGAAGACGGAAACCTTCATCCTGCACCGTACCGAAACCGCCCGAGGCACCTCCATCTCGGTCCGCGCCGTCGAGCCTGCGAAGGGCGGCGCGCTGCTTGCGGCCGTTAGCAAACGGGACTTCAGCGCCTCCTCGGCGGCACGGATCATCCGGGTCGGCGACTGAGGCATCAAACCTTACCGCGATGTTGACGCTGGCCTGCCAATCCGCAGGATTTGATGGGGCGGCGGCAAGGTTTTTGCGCTAGGAACAATGACGTCGAGCCCTGATATATCCGGAAGCATGAGCGCGAAACGCATCCTCCTGATCATTGGCGGCGGCATTGCCGCCTACAAGAGCCTGGAGCTGATCCGCGAGCTCGCCCGGCGCGGCATTGCTTCGCGTGTGATCTTGACCAAGGCCGGCGCGGAATTCGTGACGCCGCTCTCGGTCGCCGCGCTCTCGGGTGAGAAAGTCTATTCCGAACTGTTTGATCTCACCGATGAGACCGAGATGGGGCATATCGAGCTGTCGCGCTCGGCCGATCTCGTCGTGGTCTGCCCGGCCACCGCAGACCTGATGGCGAAGGCCGCGAACGGTTTTGCCAACGATCTTGCCTCCACCGCTCTGCTCGCCACTGACAAGCCCGTTCTGATGGTGCCGGCGATGAACGTGCGGATGTGGGAACACTCCGCCACGAAACGCAATGTCGCCCGCCTGCGCGCCGATGGCGTGACGGTTGTGGAGCCGGATGTCGGCCCGATGGCCTGCGGCGAGTTCGGGCCGGGGCGCCTGCCGGAGGTGCCTGTGATCGTGCGCGAAATCGAGGCAATGCTGTCGCCGGCAGCCAGACGGCTCAGCGGGATGCACGCGCTGGTCACTGCCGGGCCGACGCGCGAGCCGATCGATCCGGTGCGCTATATTTCCAACCATTCCTCGGGCAAGCAGGGCTATGCGATAGCCGCAGCCCTCGCGGCAGAAGGTGCGCGGGTGACGCTGGTGTCCGGCCCGGTAGGGCTGGCGGCGCCGGCAGGTGTCGAACTCGTCAAGGTCGAGACCGCTCGAGAGATGCTGAAGGCGTGTGAGGATGCTCTGCCGGCGGATGTTTTTGTCTCCGTGGCCGCGGTTGCCGACTGGCGCCCGGTGAAGGCCGCGCCGCAGAAGCTGAAGCTGAAAGGCAAGGGCGCCGCCCCCGCTATCGAGCTGGCCGAAAACCCCGACATCCTGCGCACGCTGAGCCACAAGCGCAAACACCGCCCGCGCCTTGTGATCGGTTTTGCCGCCGAGACGCATGATGTCGAAGCCCTCGCCACCGAGAAACGCGCCCGCAAAGGCTGTGATTGGATCGTCGCAAATGATGTCTCCGGCGATGTCATGGGTGGGGCAGAGAACGAAATTTACCTGATCACCTCGAATGGCAGCGAGCATTGGCCGCGTCTTGCCAAGGACGACGTATCCCGCCGCCTGGCCAGCCGGATCGCGGATACCCTCACCGGCCCGCTGCCGGGCATGCGCCTCGCGGCGGAGTAGGCGCCGCTTGACTCCCGCGCAGAGTCTCCGCACCGGAAGACAATGAGCGAAGTCATTGTCCAGGTCCGCCCGCTGCCGCATTTCGACGGGCTGAAGCTGCCCTCCTACGAAACCGCTGGCTCTGCCGGTATGGATGTGCGCGCGGCCGTGCCGGAAGACGAGCCTCTCGAACTTGCCCCTGGCGCGCGCGCCATGGTGCCTACAGGCCTGTCAGTCGCGATCCCGCCCGGTTACGAAATCCAGGTTCGCCCGCGATCCGGCCTCGCGGCCAGGCATGGCCTTACTTGCCTCAACACGCCGGGCACGATCGACTTCGATTATCGCGGCGAAATCAAGGTGATCCTGATCAATCTCGGGTCTGAGCCCTTCACCATCCGGCGCGGCGAGCGTATCGCGCAGATCGTCCTCGCCCCGGTCACCCGCCTTGGCTGGCAGGAGGTCAGCGAGCTGGGCGAGACGGCGCGTGGTGCCGGCGGCTTCGGCTCGACCGGCCGCTGAGCCGTTTTTTCTGCCCCGCCACTTGTGCTGGCCCTCAATCCTCCCACATTGATAATCGATATGTGAGGGAGGAGAGCATGTCTGGTTTCTGGCTGTTCATGACCGTCGCCGTGATCGCCTGGGCTGTCACGCGTGGCGGGCGGTGCGGACGCCGCCGCTTTGCCGGCTATCCTGAGGCACAGGTGCGTGACCGGCGCGACACGGAGATCGACCGGCTCAACGAGCGCATCCGTGTTCTGGAAGAGATCATCACCGACAGCGACTGGCGCCTGCGCCGCGACTTCGACAATCTCTGACCACCGCTTTCCATCCCCGCCCCGATGGGGCATGATCCCTTTGGTGCCAGCAGGAGTTCGCCATGGACCCGTTCACAATGGTTGTTGCCATCGTCGCCATCAGCGTCGGGGCAGGGGTGTATACGACCTACCTGAAGACGCGCGCCAACGCCCGCGCCGATGAGGTGACGCAGGGCGAGGTGGCGAAGCTGCGCGAGGACGTTGCCCGGCTGAAGGATCGGGTGAAGACGCTGGAAGCCATCGTCACCGACAAGGACCGCGCCCTGTCGGAAGAAATCCGCAAGCTCGCTTAAACCAGAACGCCCTCATCCTTCCGGAACCTTGCCAGCAGGTAAGCCGGCGTATCCTCGATCGTGTCGAGATCGCCGAAGGAGAATGCATCGCGGTCCAGCACCAGGTCGCGCGGGCGCAGAGGACGTGAGATTTCCAGCCCCTCCAGTGTCCGGGCCCTTGAGAAGGCGACATAGGCCTGTCCGTGTGCGAACATTCCGCTGTCGAAGTCGATATACACATTATCGAGCGTCAGCCCCTGGGCCTTGTGCACGGTGACCGCATACGCGAGCCGCAGCGGCACCTGTTTGAAGGTGCCGACGACTTCGCGCTTCACCTTTTTCGTATCCATTTCGAAATCGTAGCGATACTTTTCCCAAGCCGCCTGTTCGATCTCGTGGGCGCGCCTGCCGATCTTCACGATCACGCTCTTGGAACCGAAGCCTTCGACATGCGCCAGCGTGCCGTTTACCCAGCGTCCTTCAGGATCATTGCGGATCAGCATGACGCGGGCGCCTACCTTCAGCTCCAGGTCTGCCTCGGTCGGGAAACTCTTGTCGTCGAACTGGCCCTGCACATCGGCGGCGAAGATTTTCCGCTCCCCTTTCAGCCCGGCAAGACGCATCTGGTTGATGCGGAAGGCATTCGCATTGTTGGGAGTCAGCACGACATGCGTGTCGGAGGCCTCAACTGCGCTGCGCTTCGACACGAGACGGGCAAGGGTGAGCTCGTCCTCCGGGGTCACGCGGCCGTTGCGCAGCGCACCCAGCAGCGCCAGGAAACGTGGGTCCTCCTGGCGGAATACATGCTTCAGCGCCAGAAGGGCGAACTCTGCTTCGCGGAATGCCTGCGCATTGTGGAAATAGCTGCCGCCGAAACGTTCTTGCAGGATCGGCGCCTCCTGGGCAGAGACCACCGGCGGCAGCTGATGAAGGTCGCCGGAAAGGATCATCCGTACACCACCAAACGGGCGCTTCGATCCGCGGTTGAGTTTCAGGCTGCGGTCGATGGCGTCCAGCATGTCGGCGCGCACCATCGAGATTTCGTCGATCACCATCGTGTCGATGGCCCGCACCACGCGAGCATTGGGCAGGCGGCGTACATCCTGCGGATCGATCAGGCGCGGCGGCAGCTTGAAGAAGGAATGAACGGTCTGCCCGCCCGCATTCATCGCCGCAACACCTGTGGGAGCCACGACGACGGCCTTGTCACCGGCATCGGCGAGGAACTTGCGCAGCAGCGTCGTCTTGCCCGTGCCGGCCCGGCCGGTGAGGAACAGGTTGCCCTGCGCCCCGGCGCCGCGCGCCACCCATTCGGCCGGGGCGGCATAAACGGTCTCCGGATTCGGGGGCAGGCGCGCAGGCAAAGCGGTCAGGGGCTGACGAGGCGCATCTGGCGCGCCTTGCCGCTGGTGCCGGTGCTGGCGACGACCTGCCAGCCCAAAGCTTCATAGGCGCGGCGAGCGCCAAGATTTTCCGTATCGACATCCAGACTCAGCGTGCCGCCGGCATGCGTGCGGGCCACCTCCAGAAGGCCGCGGGCCACGCCGCAGAAACGCCAGTCGCGGTCGACGAAGAGGTGGTCGACATAGCCCTGAGGCAGCTGCAGGGTCAGGAAACCGATCACGCCCGCATCAGGCTCCTGCGCGACCAGTGCGTTGCGCGGGCCGAGCGCCCGGCGCAGGATCATGTACTGCCCGCGATTGCGCATACGCCAGGGCATATCGCTGAGGCAGTCACGGAAGATCGCCAGGCATGCGCCGGCATCTGCCGGATCAAACGGCCTGATACTCCATCCTGCGCCTGCATGCGTATACATGCCAAGCACTCTAGGGGAGTTTGCGGCCGCGCTCCAGTCCCGCCGTCAGGGCTTACATCTGCATCGTCCAGCCTTCCACACCCATCGCCGCCTGCCGGACGGCTTCCGACAGGGTGGGGTGGGCGTGGCTGGTGCGGGCGATATCCTCGGACGCAGCGCCGAATTCCATCGCCACCACGACTTCGGCAATCATTTCGCCCACGCCGGAGCCGATCATGTGCGCGCCAAGGATCCGGTCGGTGCCCTTTTCGGCCAGGATTTTGACAAAGCCGAGCGTTTCATGGTTCGTCCGTGCACGGGAGTTCGCCATGAACGGGAACTTGCCCTTCACATACTCGACGCCGGCAGCCTTCAGCTCTTCCTCATTCTTGCCGACCCAGGCGATTTCCGGGTTAGTGTAGACGACGCTGGGCACGAGGTCATAATTCACATGCCCTGCCTTGCCCGCGATCAGCTCGGCCACAGCGGTGCCGTCATCCTCGGCCTTGTGCGCCAGCATCGGGCCGGGAATACAGTCACCCACGGCCCACACGCCTGGGGCCACGCGGAAATGATCGGTCACTTCGATGACACCGCGCTTGTCGGTCTTGCCGCCGACGGTTTCCAGCCCAAGGCCTTCGGTATAGGGCTTGCGCCCGATGGCGACGATGACGATGTCGGCCTCGAGGGTTTCCGCTGCGCCGCCCCTGGCTGGCTCCATCGACACTTTCAGCCTGGTCTTCTGCTTATCGATACCGGTCACCTTGGTGCCCAGCCTGAAGGTCAGCCCCTGCTTCTTGAAAATCTTCTCAGCTTCCTTCGCCACTTCGGCGTCGGCCGGTGGCAGGATACGGTCGAGATATTCAACCACGGTGACGTCCGAGCCGAGCCGGGCCCAGACCGAACCCATCTCGAGGCCGATCACACCGGCGCCGATCAGTACCAGTTTCTTCGGGACGGCTTTGAGACTGAGCGCGCCGACATTCGAGACAATGCGGTCCTCGTCAATTTCAATGCCCGGCAGGGTCGCCGGCTCAGAGCCGGTGGCTATGACGATGTTCTTCGTTTCCAGCGTCTGCTGGCCGCCGTCGCTCAGGTTGACCTCGACCTTGCCCGGGCCAAGGATTTTCCCTCGCCCCTTGATGTAGTCGACCTTGTTCTTCTTGAAGAGGAACTCGATGCCCTTGGTCAGGCCTTCGACCGCATCGGCCTTCTGCGCCATCATCTGGTCGAGATCGAGTTCGACCTTGCCGGTCTTGATCCCGAGGCTCGCGAACTCATGCTGCGCGGCATGGAACAGGTGTGAGGCGTGCAGCAGCGCCTTCGAAGGGATGCAGCCGACATTCAGGCAGGTGCCGCCCAGCTTGCCCCGCATCTCGATGCAGGCCACTTTCAGCCCGAGCTGGCCTGCGCGGATCGCGCAGTTATAGCCACCGGGGCCGCCCCCGATGATGACGACGTCATAGGTGTCTGCCATGAAATGAGTGTCCTTTGCGCGCAAGGGCGGGGAAGTTGCGCCGCATACCTATTCAATCCCACCCCGAAATCAATCCGCAGGGACTGATTATTGGACCCAGTTGCGGCGGGTTAACATCAGGACAAGGGCAAGCGCCGCCATCGCCGCGCCGGCAAAGAAATCCGTGGTCATCAAGGTGCCATTCGCCGTCAGCTGCGCAAGAGCCACAGCCAGGGCAATGTAGAGCAGACTGCCGAGCAGTCCGAGGATACCGCCGAAAGGCAGCCTGAGCCCGGCGAGCAGGCCGCCAATCAGGGCGAAGCCGCCGGCCACAAGCCGCCAGGCACTGGTCGGCGGGCTCAGCAGGGCGTCAGCCAGAGGGCTGCCACGGCTGACGATCATCTGCACTGCGCCTCCGGCCTCCCAGAGCAGCCAGGCGGCGATGAGGGCAAGCGCTGCCCCGGCAATCCTTCGGATCATGCTGCTGCCTCCGGGCCTCTCAACCTGAAGCTAGGCCGAAGGGCTGTTGGCGGCAATCGGAATCAGGCGGCGTCTTCTTCCTCGCCGAAGCCTTCGCCGTGGCGGCGGGCGCGGATCTGGGCACGGCGGGCCTGACGGGCCCTAGCCTGGGCGATGAACAGGGCGCGCTGGCGCGCGACCATAATGTCCGGCACGAACAGGGGCGGATGCGGCTTCTTAACCTTCACGGGCTTTCCGGCGACCAGCGGCTCGCCGCGCACCGCGGCTGCAACCGCGGGGTGTGCCAGGGTTTCCGGCGTCACTTCGACATCGACATAGTCCGGCGCGCGCTTTCGCAGTTCCCAGACCGCGATCAGCAACAGCAGCGCGCCGGCCATCAGACCTGCCAGCGCGCCTTCCCCGGCCGTCGGGTTTTCCCACCAGCGCGGATGGAAATGGACAAGGAAAACGGCGGGCACGGAGGCGGCGAGCGCGAACAGGTACCAGGCAACCGCGCCACCCTTGCGCGCCCCGAGCAGCGCGCTGGAGGCGTAATAGCCGAGTGCAGCAAACAGGTAGGCGCTGCCATGCACGATACCCAGTTCGCGCCAGTTGACCCCGTCAAGGCCGCCCCGGACATCATCCTGCACGATCCAGCCCATCACCATGACGATGGACGGCCAGCGCACGGCCGTCAGCGCGCCGAAGGCGAAAGCGATGGCATAGACCGTCAGCAGCAGGCAGATGAGGCGGCGGGACATCCCGCCTGAATACACCCGTTACGGTAAGCCGGGGCTGAACCGGATCGGTGAATTTTCACCGATCGGCGCGACGGGAGCCTTGGCGGCGAATACGCCAGGTTGTTAGGTCAGCCCGGACAAAAGGGAGGAGACAGGCATGGGCCGCGTTTCAGGAAAAATGGCATTGATCACGGGCGGCGCGCAAGGGTTGGGCGAGGCCATCGGCCGGATGCTGGCCAAAGAGGGCGCGAAGGTCACGCTCACAGACATCAACGGGGCAGGGGCGGAGAAGGTTGCCGCCTCGATCAACGCGGCGCATGGCGCCGGAACCGCTTTCGCCTTCCAGCAGGATGTCACCGACGAGGCGCGCTGGAAGGAAATCGTTCAGCTCGCAAATGATGCGATGGGCGGGCTCAACGTGCTGGTCAACAATGCCGGCATCGGCTCGCTCGGGTCGGTCGAGGACGAGAGCTACGAGATGTTCCGCAAGGTGCAGGCGGTAGATGTCGATTCGATCTTCCTCGGCTGCAAATATGCAATTCCGATGATGCGGGCGCATGGCCTTGGTTCGATCATCAACATCTCCTCCATCGCGGGCATCATCGCCAGCGGCAATTACGTTGCCTACAACACGGCCAAGGCGGCGGTGCGCCACCTGTCGAAATCGGTGGCCCTGCACTGTGCCAAGACCGGCGGGCAGATCCGCTGCAATTCGGTGCACCCGGTCTTCATCAACACGCCGATCCTGGACCGCACAAAGGAAATGTTCGGCGAAAAGGAGGCGTTGGCCAAGCTCGGCCGGCAGATCCCGCTCGGCAAGGTCGGCGAGCCGGACGATATCGCCTATGCTGTCCTCTACCTTGCCTCGGACGAGTCTAAGCTGGTGACCGGCGCCGAGCTGAAGGTGGATGGTGGGATCAGCGCCATGTAGCCTGAGATCTGCCAGCCCCTGTGAGCCGCGGGTCCCGGGCCGGTGCCCCGCGGCTTTGCTGGCGAGTGTTGACAGGCACGATTTTGTTGTGTAAACACAACATATCAATGCGGTTAAAAGGCTTTCTGTCTTGGTCCACAACAGGATATCCGTGTTCCGTGCCGAGCGGGGACTCAGCCGGAAGGAGCTGGCTGAAAAGGTCGGGGTGAATCCCCAGACGATCGGCTATCTTGAGCGCGGCGACTATGCACCTTCGGTCGAGCTGGCGCTCAAGCTGTCGGGCATCTTCGGAGTGCCGGTGGAACACCTTTTCTCGCTGAAGCCGTTTCTCCCTCTCTCCCAAAGCCTCAAGACCCCGGAGTCCTGATCCCATGTTTATCCGCTCCAAAACTCATCCCGGCGGGCGCCGCATGTCCACGGCAACGGTCCGCAGTCTGATCATCGGGCTGTATGTCCTCTATCCCCTAGGCTGCATCCTGCAGCTGGTTCCGGATGCCTGGGGCGGTGGCCGGATCATGAGTGTCGTGGGGCTTCTGCTGCTGGCGGTCGCCTTCCTTCTCTTCGCGATCCTTGCCGGCTCGAGCCTTCAGCGTCAGACGCAGGAACCTGAAAGTGTTCTGGACGAGCGGGAAAGTGCCGAGCGCAACCGCGCTACTTTCCTGGCGTACTCCACTTTCTCGGGCGTCGTCCTGCTCGGTGTGATCTACATCATGCTGACGACCGATCTGGCAGAAGCCGGCAAGCTTAATCTCTGGAGACCTTCGAAGGGTGAGCACTGGAATGCGATCTTCTGGGGCCTGATCCTGATGTCGTTCACGCTGCCCGGGGCGATCCTGGCCTTTGGCAAGCAGCCCCCGGAGGAGGACTGACCTCAGCCCGTTCCCAGCGGGCGCCGTGAAGTGACGAGCAGGGCATAGGCCGCAAGCCCTGTCATCAGCAGGGCCGAGGCGATCAGCGGCAGGGCGTGGTCGACGCGGTAGAGCGCTGCGCCGATCAGCGGGCCGAAAATGAAACCCGCAGGCGGGGCAGCCGACATCAGCGCGGCAGCAGAGCCCTGTTCCTCGCGGCTTACGGAAAGGCTGCCGAGCGCGTTGGCCGAGGGGATCGCCAGCGCCGAGCCTGCTCCGACGATGAAGAAGCAGGCGCACATCAGCGGGAAGGCGGTCAGCGCATCGGCGCCGATATAGCCGAGCACCACCAGGCCAAGACCAACAGGCAGCACGCGGCGTGGGTCGGGTTTCACGCGCGAGACATACCCGAACTGGACCAGTATCGTGGCAATCGCCATGCAGGCGAAGACGACGCCGGTATAGAGCACGGCGGTTTCCCCCGCCTTGTCGCCAAGCCCGGCAAGGTCATAGCGGTCCTCGATGAACCAGCCGAGGGTCTGCTGGATCATCCCGACACAGACGAAATACGAAATCAGGAAAGCCAGGTGCGGGCGCACCCGGGCGTCGAGCATCGCAAGGGGTTTCGGGCGCGGCGACGACCGGTCGCGCGGCACGGTTTTCGGCAGGGTGTAACCCAGCAGGAGACCAGTCGCGATGCACAGGACGATCGTGCCCCAGAGCGGGGCGAGCGCGCCGAAGGGCGCCAGCGCAGCCGCCCCGGCCGGCCCGAGGATCGAGCCGATGCTCATACCCGCCCCCAGCATGCCGAGCCCGGCGGCCCGGTTGGCGGGCGTGGTCGCATCTGTCATCGCCGCCATCGAGGCCGGTTGCAGTCCGGGTGTCAGCAGGCCGAACCAGAGCCGGACGAATACAAGAGTCAACAGAAGCGCGGTGCCGGATATGATCCCGGCAAGGGCGGCTTCCAGCGTGAACAGGAAGGCTGTGTTGGTGACGCCCATCATGATCAGCGAGAACACCATTACCCGCTTGCGTCCCACGCGGTCGGCAATCCGGCCCCAGCGCGGGATCATGAAAGCGTAGAGCAAGGTGGACAGCGTCAGGATTGCGGCGACCTCAAGTTCGTCGAGGCCGGCCTTGCGCGTCAGCGGGGCGACGACGACGAAATTGATGCTCATGCCCGCGCCCATGGCGATGGTCGCCAGCAGCAGCATACCCTTCTGGAACGAAGACAGCGGATGCAGCGGTGTGTTGGCCTGATCCATTCCTGCCCCCTTTCGCAAAGTGTTCAAGGCTAGGGCGCCCGGCCCGGCTTGCCAAACCCTTTCCCTGCGGCAATTGCGCGGGCCCGGCTTGCGCGAGGGGGCCGGTTCGCCCTAAGTCACGGGCTGAAGCAGACCCCCGCCGGAGCGACCCGCCACCATGAAAGCGATCCTCGACGTCCTTCTCGCCATCCTCAACATTGCCAGCTGGATCATCATCATCCAGGCGATCCTGTCCTGGCTGGTCGTGTTCAAGGTGGTCGACATCCGCAATTCGGTGGTCGGCTCAATCTGGGGCGCCCTGGAGCGGATCACCGAGCCGGTGTACAGGCCGATCCGCAACCTGCTTCCGCCGATGTCAGGGCTCGACATCACGCCGCTGATCGTGCTGCTGCTGATTTTTTTCATCCAGCAGGTCATCCTGCGTTACGGCTATTCGCTCGCCCCTTTCTGATGAGCTGCCATCCGGCCAGAAGAAGGCCGCCCTGCAAAGCAGGTGGTGACGCGCGCCGAGACTCGGCTAAAAGGCCTCGGCATCAGAGGCCCGCCGGAGCAGACGGCTGGGATTGACGGCGGGCGGGCAGATGGGCGCGACACGGATTGATGGGCATGTGATTTCCGCCGGTGTAAAGGCGGCCGTGGCGAAGGCGGTGGCGCATCTTCCCGGCAAGCCTTGCCTGGCTGTGGTGCTCGTGGGCGAAGACCCGGCGAGCCAGGTGTATGTCCGCAACAAGGGCAAGGCGACGGTCGAGGCAGGCATGGAGTCGCGCCATCATGTGCTGCCGGAGACTGCAACTCAGGCTGAAGTGGAATCGGTGATCACGCAGCTGAACGCAGATCCGTCCGTGGACGGAATCCTGCTGCAGCTGCCTCTGCCAAAAGGGCTCGACCCGGATGCCGCGATTGCGCGCATCGATCCGTCCAAGGATGTCGACGGGCTGACGGAAATCTCTGCCGGGCGCCTCAGCCTTGGCCGGCCGGGCCTGCGGCCGTGTACGCCGGTGGGCTGTGTGATCATGGCGAAACATGTCCTCGGCCAGGACCTGTCGGGCAAGCATGTGGTGGTCATCGGCCGCTCGATCCTCGTCGGCAAGCCGGCCGCGCTTCTGTTCCTCTCCGAGAACTGTACCGTGACGATCGCGCACAGCCGCTCGAAGGATCTGCCGGCGCTGTGCCGGACGGCAGATATTCTGGTTCCCGCAGTTGGCCGTCCGGAGATGGT
Source organism: Hyphomonas sp. (assembly GCA_046293935.1). GTDB lineage: Bacteria > Pseudomonadota > Alphaproteobacteria > Caulobacterales > Hyphomonadaceae > Hyphomonas. The sequence goes on along the minus strand of JBKBJF010000002.1, from coordinate 30,407 downwards.
ACGCGGCGACTGGGTGAAGCCCGGCGCGGCGGTGATCGATGTCGGCATCAACCGCGTGCCGGCACCGGAAAAGGGCGAAGGCAAGACGAAACTCGTGGGGGATGCGCATTTTGAGAGCTGCGCCGAGGTGGCCGGATACATCACCCCAGTCCCGGGCGGCGTGGGTCTCATGACAGTCGCCTGCCTGCTGCGCAATACAGTGATCGCAGCCTGCGCCCGGCGGGGCTGGCTGTTGCCGGACGGCCTGTGAGCCAGTCTTTCAGCCCTCCGGATACGGAGCTTTTCCGGGCCTTGTGGGAGAGCCAGACGGGGCGCTGCGCGCTCTGCGGAGGGCCGATGCCGGCGCAGCGTTTCGATCTGGCGCATGCGACCTTGTGGAGGATATGGCGGCCGACCTTCGATCATATCCGGCCAAGGGCGGCAGGCGGTTCAGACCGGCCTGAGAACCTGCAACTGGCACATGCCTTGTGCAACCGCCGCAAGGGCTGCCGGCCCGCCCCAGCACCTGCATCCGGCGCGGCGGGGCCTGCGGGGTGAGGCCGTGCGGCCTTCGGCCTTTCCACACCTTGCAGTGCAAAGGTCTGCCGGGCGAAGGTGTTCGGCGGCTTACGGGCCGCCTCGCTCGCAGACACCTCTCCCGTGAACGGGGAAGAAGGGTATCCGGCACAAGCGGCGGCGGCAGGCGATTCCAGCTTCTCACAGCGTTGGAGGCCCGGGGTTTAGATTGCCCTTTCCAGAAAGTGCGCCCAATTGACCCTGACGTAAGCGTCAAGCCTTGCACATGCTGCACTGCATAAGGTAGGGACGGCGCACTTCAGAAGTTCCAAGAACCATAAACCAGCCTGGGAGCCGCCCGCATGAAGGTCCTCGTGCCCGTCAAGCGCGTGATTGATTATAACGTGAAGGTTCGCGTCAAGCCGGACCAGACCGGGGTCGATCTCGCCAATGTCAAGATGTCGATGAACCCGTTCGACGAAATCTCCGTCGAGGAGGCCGTGCGTCTGAAAGAGGCGGGCACCGCGACCGAGATCGTGGTCGTCTCCATCGGGCCGCAACAGGCACAGGAAACGCTGCGCACCGCCCTTGCGATGGGCGCGGACCGCGGCATCCTGATCAAGACCGATGCCGCCGTGGAGCCGCTGGCCGTGGCCAAGCTGCTGGCGAAAGTGGTGGCCGACGAGAAACCGGACCTGGTGCTGACCGGTAAGCAGGCGATCGACGATGATTCCAACCAGACCGGCCAGATGCTGGCTGCGCTGCTCGACTGGCCGCAGGGCACGTTTGCTTACAAGATTGAGAAGGATGGCGCCGCGCTGAAAGTGACGCGTGAAGTTGACGGCGGCCTGCAGACCGTGAAGCTGGCGCTGCCGGCAGTGGTGACCGTGGACCTGCGCCTCAATGAGCCGCGCTATGCCTCGCTGCCAAACATCATGAAGGCGAAGAAGAAAGAAATCGCGGAAAAGACTCCGGCCGATTACGGCGTCGACATCACGCCGCGCCTGTCGGTGCTGAAGGTGACCGAGCCGCCGGCGCGCAGCGGCGGGATCAAGGTAGAGGATGTCGCCACGCTTGTTTCGAAACTCAAAGCTGCAGGAGCACTCTGATGGCTGTCCTGGTTGTTGCTGAACATCATCACGGCGCGCTGTCTGACGCGACGCACAAGGTGGTGACTGCCGCGTCGAAATTCGGCGGCGATGTCGATGTGCTGGTTGCCGGCGAGAATGCCGGGCCGGTTGCACCGGCAGCGTCAAAGATTGCCGGTGTACGGAAGGTTCTGAAAGCCGAGGGCGAGACGCTGCGCAAGCAGACGGCCGAGGCACTGGAAGCGCTGATCGTGCCACTGATGGCGAACTACGATGCGGTATTCTTCGCCGCCACCACAACGGGCAAGAACGCGGCCCCGCGCATCGCGGCCAAGCTCGACGTGATGCAGATTTCCGAAATCGTCGGCATCGAGGATGCCTCGACTTTCGTGCGCCCGATTTATGCGGGCAATGCGATCATGACGGTGAAATCGGCTGACGCCAAGAAAGTGATCACCGTGCGTGGCACGGCCTTTCCGGCAGCGGCGGAAGGCGGCTCGGCACCGGTCGAAGACGTGGCGGCCCCGGCCGGCCCGTTCAAGTCGGAATTCGTCTCGGAAGAGATGGTGAAATCGGACCGCCCGGAACTGGCCGGCGCCAAGCGCGTCGTCTCCGGCGGCCGTGCACTCGGCTCGGCCGAGAAGTTCCAGGAGGTGATCTTCCCGCTGGCCGACAAGCTCGGCGCGGCGGTGGGCGCTTCGCGCGCGGCGGTGGATGCGGGGTATGCGCCCAACGATTACCAGGTCGGCCAGACCGGCAAGATCGTGGCGCCGGAGCTGTATATCGCGGTCGGCATCTCCGGCGCGATCCAGCACCTGGCAGGCATGAAGGATTCCAAGATCATCGTCGCCATCAACAAGGACGAGGAAGCCCCGATCTTCCAGGTCGCGGATTTCGGCCTCGTGGCGGACCTGTTCGTGGCCGTGCCGGAACTGACCGGCGCGCTCTGATCCGGCGTGAATCTGAGTTCGGGAAAGCCCGCGCCTCTGGTGCGGGCTTTTTCATGCCCGGGCAGCAGCAGGGCCGTGTTTCCGGGGGCTTTGCTGCGCTGCACAAGCGGGTATAAACGCGCGTCATTCAACGGCGTGTGAGGATCTGAAACGATGGCAGCCATTCAGACAGTCGGCGTGATCGGCGCCGGCCAGATGGGCAACGGGATTGCGCATGTCTCGGCGCTGGCCGGCTACAATGTCGTGTTGACGGATATCTCCGCAGCCGCGCTTGAGAAGGGGCTGGCGACCATCGAGGCGAACATGGCCCGGCAGGTGGCGCGACAGGTGATCACGCCGGATGACCTCAAGGCAGGTCTGAAGCGCATCCGCACCAGCCCGGAGCTGAAGGCGCATGAGGCGTCGGATCTCGTGATCGAGGCGGCCACCGAGAAGCGCGAGCTCAAGGAGCAGATTTTCCGCTCGGTCTGTGAGGTCGTGCCGGCGCAGGCTGTTCTGGCGACGAATACCTCGTCGATCTCGATCACACGGCTCGCCTCGGTCACCGACCGGCCGGAACGGTTCATCGGGCTGCATTTCATGAACCCGGTGCCGCTGATGAAGTTGGTGGAAGTGATCCGTGGACTGAATACAGATCAGCAGACATATGAGACGGCAATTTCGTTTGCGAAGCGGATCGGCAAGACGACGACAAATGCGGAGGATTATCCGGCCTTCATCGTCAACCGTATCCTGATGCCGATGATCAACGAGGCAGTCTACACACTGTATGAAGGTGTCGGAAATGTCGAGTCGATCGATACCGCGATGCGGCTCGGGGCAAACCATCCGATGGGGCCGCTGCAGCTCGCCGATTTCATCGGGCTCGATACCTGCCTGTCGATCATGCAGGTGCTGCATGACGGGCTCGCCGATACGAAATACCGGCCGTGCCCGCTCTTGGTGAAGTTCGTCGAGGCCGGATGGCTGGGCAAGAAATCCGGCAAGGGTTTCTACGATTATTCCGGCGCCCAGCCGGTGCCGAGCCGATAGATTTAACCCTTCAGTAACTTCGTGAGGGCTCCTTGGGGCCGGTGTTTTTGCCCGACCCCGAAAGGAGCCTTTCATGCCTGCACGCTCACCGCTGACATATCTTGCCGGGGCAGGGGTTGTGCTGTCGCTTGCGGCGCTGGGTGCCTGGTTTGCGTTGCAGCCGGCAGCGGCCTCTGCCGCAACCGATGCCTCCGTGCCGAAGCTGACCGTTTACTGGTCTGACGGGGATTCCGGACGCCTCTCCGACGGCACGAAGTTCCGCCTGCATGGTATCGATGCGCCAGAGACGGGCTCGATGAAACAGAGCGGCGGAGCAAAGTGTGAGCAGGAGCGCGTGCTGGGCTTCGAGGCGAAGGAGGCGGCGCTGGAGCTGACGCGCGGCAAGACGGTGACGGTTTCGAAAACACTGTATACGGACAAGCATAACCGTTCGGTCGTCAGGCTCGATCTCGGCGGCAAGGATGTCGCTGCGCTGCTGGTCGCCGGCGGCACCCACAAGGTATGGAACTATGATGGCCGGCAGAAGAAACCGGACTGGTGCGCAGGCGCCGCTGGCTGACGGCTTGTTTTCGCAGGCCGGGCAGTTAGCCTTGGCGGGAGGAATCTGGAGACTCCGGATGCGGCGGACGGGATGGGCGGCAGAGCTGGGACTTGCGGGGCTGCTGGCAGCCTGCGGGCAGGCAGAGGTACGCCGTGGCGAGCCGTATTATCCTCCCTCGGTGGCCGGGCAGGAGGCTGCGCTGTTCGGCGGGATGGACTATGCCGCGATGCCGGCCGCGCATCGCGCTGCCTTGGTGACGGCGCATGCTGAGGCGGCCTTCGCCCTTTATCGTGCCGGGGAGACCGAGGCCGCGAAGGCCCATCTCCAGACGATCGACTCCGCGCGCGAGCCCTTGCTGATGCTGGGTCTGGAGACGATCGGTTATGACCCGCAAGCGATCCGTACCGTTTACGAACATGTGGAAAGCGGTGTGCCGGGCCGTGAGGCAGACACAGTTATGGAGGCGGCGCGGGCGATGCTGGCGCAGTTGCGGGCCGGGGCCGGCGGGCAGACCGGCGAGACGGTCGAGTTCCTGATGAAGACGCTGGCGCGGGATTTCGAGACAGGGGCCGAGGCAGGCACGATCACTGATCCGCAGGCCTACCAGATGGCCTATGGCCTGGCCGTCGCTGCGCGCGACCTTGCCGGCAGCGGCGACCCCGAGACTTATGGCGACCTGCAGCGCGAGCTGGATTTCCTCGTGCTGATGTGGCCCCGCGGCGGACCGGTCAGCACGGCGGTGGCGCCGCCGGAGCTACAGATCGCCGAACAGTTGTCGCGGGTGAAGCTGGCGCTGGCGGCCCTGCCTTAAGACCCGGCGGCCAGCACGGCGTCGATGAACTGCACCGCTTCAAGCGCGGCCCAGTCCGCCTCGCCCGAGAGCCGGGCGATTTCCTTGCCATCCGGCCCATACAGGATCGAGGTCGGGAAGCCCTGCACATTGGCACCATACACGATGTCGCCGCGGTCCAGCGGGGCGTGGCGGAAGGGGATATTGGCGGCGCCGAGCTCGGTCAGCCGCCGGCGGGCATAGTCGACATCCTCATCGGAATCGATGCTGATGGCGACGACTTCGAACCGCTCGCTGCGGCGTGCCGCCTGCAGGGCGCCGAGGGAAGGCATCTCGCGCTCGCACGGGCCGCACCAGGTGGCCCAGTAGTTCAGGAGGATGGTCTTGCCACGGAAGCTGTCGAGGCCGGCTTCGGTGCCATCGGCATTGTCGAAGGTGCCCCCGGGGGCAGGCTGGCCGGCAGAGGAGAAATCAAGCTTGGCGAGCGTGCCGGTGGCATAGCGTTCCAGCCGGTTGTCCGGGGCTTTGCCGCCGGCTGCGCTGATCAGCACATAGACAATCGCGGCGAGGGCGACCAAGAAGAGGCCGGCAAAGACATAGCGGGACATGGGGCGCAGCGCTCCGTGGGCTTGGCAATTCGAGGGATATGGCAATGAGCGAGGCCAAAGGCCAGACGATGTGGGGAGGCCGTTTTGCCGCAACGCCCTCCGATATCATGAACGAGATCAATGCCTCACTGGAAATTGACCGGCGCATGGCCGAGGAAGACGTCGCCGGCAGCCGGGCCCATGCTGACATGCTGGCCGAGATGGGCATCCTGACCGCCGGGGACAATGAGGCGATCCAGGCGGGCCTTGACCAGGTTGCTGCCGAGCTGCGGAACGGGACGTTCCCTTTCCGGCGGGAACTTGAGGACATTCACATGAATGTCGAGGCACGCCTGAAGGAGCTGATCGGTGAACCGGCCGGGCGGCTGCACACGGCCCGCTCGCGCAATGACCAGGTGGTGACGGATTTCCGGCTGTGGACACGCCGGGCCCTGGACCAGACGAGCCACCTGGTGACGGGGCTGCAACGCGCGCTGGTGCGCCGGGCGGGCGATCATGTGGCCACCGTGATGCCGGGCTTCACCCATCTGCAGACGGCGCAGCCGGTAACGCTGGGCCATCACCTGCTGGCCTATGCCGAGATGTTCGAGCGCGACCGCACGCGCCTGCTCGACTGCGCGGTGCGCCTGAACGAATGCCCGCTCGGTGCGGCGGCGCTGGCGGGCACAGGTTTTCCGATCGACCGCGACATGACGGCCGAGGCGCTCGGCTTCGCGCGGCCGATGGCGAACTCGCTGGATGCCGTGGGGTCGCGGGATTTCGCGCTGGAAGCGCTGGCCTGCCTGTCAATCGGCGTGACCCACCTGTCGCGGCTGGCAGAGGAAATCGTGCTGTGGACGAGCCCGCAGTTCGCCTTCGCGCGCCTGCCGGATGAGTGGTCGACGGGCTCCTCGATCATGCCGCAGAAGCGCAATCCCGATGCGGCCGAGCTGATCCGGGCGAAGGCGTCGCTGATCACCGGGCTGTTTGCTGCGCTGCAGGGCGCGGTGAAGGCGCTGCCACTGGCCTATGCAAAGGACCTGCAGGACGACAAGCGCCTGACCTTCGAGGCGTTCGATACGTTTGACCTGTGCGTGCGCGCCATGACCGGTATGATCGCCACCATCCGGTTCCATCCTGAAGCGATGCGGGCGGCCGCTGCGAAGGGCTATTCGACGGCGACGGACCTCGCCGACTGGCTGGTGCGGGAGCTGGGCCTGCCTTTCCGCGAAGCGCATCATGTGACCGGGCGGATCGTGGCGCTGGCAGAGGAGAAGGGCGTCGATCTGGCGGGGCTCGGGCTGGCAGACATGCAGAAGGTGCATTCCGCGATCACGAAAGATGTTTTCAATGTCCTCAGCGTGGAGGCGTCTGCCTCATCCCGGACATCTTATGGTGGGACAAGCCCTGTTCGCGTGGCCGAACAGGTGGCACAGTGGAAACAGAGGCTTCGACTGGAGTGATGGTGATGAAACGGATCCTGGGCGCTGCGGCGCTTGTCCTGATGGCGGCCAGCCTGCCGGCCTGCGGGCTGACGGGTGATCTCAAACGGCCTGCGCCGCTGTTCGGCAGCGGCAACAATGTCGACCCGGCCAACCTGCCGGACGAGAAGAGCAAGAACCTGCCGGACCTGCCGGACCGGCCCTCGCAGCAGCCGGAAGCGCCGGCCGAAGACGAACTGCTGGGCGGGCCTGACAGCTGATGCGCGCGCGGTTGCTTCTCCTTGCAGCAGGCCTGCTGGCGATTGCCGGCTGTGCCACTCCGGGCGAGCCGAAGGTGACTCTGACGCAGCCAGCCATGGCGCCGCCGCTGGATGTGCCTGCGCCGGTGAGCGACAATCCGGCAGAAGGCCTGAGCGAGAATGAGTGGGGCGGCGAAGTGCCCCGGTCGAAGCCGGCCGAGCAGGTGGACGAGGGCGGCCTCGGCGATATCGGATAAGGCCGGCGCGCAGCATGCACCATTTCCACTATTCCGGGGGCCGCCTTCATTGCGAAGGGGTGGACCTTGCCGAGATTGCTGCACAGGCCGGCACGCCCTGCTATGTCTATTCCAACGCCACGCTGGTGCGTCATGCGCGGGTGATCGCCGAGGTGTTTCGCGGCATCGACGTGCTGGTGGCCTATTCAGTGAAGGCGAACGGCAACCTTGCGGTGCTGGCGACGCTGGCGCGGGAAGGATGCGGCGCGGATGTGGTCAGCGGCGGTGAACTGATGCGGGCGCGGCGGGCGGGCATTCCGGCGGCGAAGATCGTCTTCTCCGGGGTCGGCAAGACCGCAGCGGAAATGGACCATGCGCTGAAGGAAGGTATCCACCAGTTCAATGTCGAGAGTGCGGCCGAACTGCGCCTGTTGTCTGAGGTGGCGGCGCGGGCAGGCAAGACGGCGCGGATTGCCCTTCGGGTAAACCCGGACGTGGCTGCGGGCGGGCATCCGAACATTTCCACCGGCAAGGCGGGCGACAAGTTCGGTGTGCCATGGGGCGATGCCGAGGCGCTGTATGCCGAAGCTGCCCGGCTGCCGGGCATTGAGGCCGTCGGCGTCGATGTGCATATCGGCAGCCAGATCGGCGACCTCGCGCCGATGCGTGCGGCGTTCGAGAAAGTGGTGGGACTTGCCCTGCGCCTGCGCGGGCAGGGGCATGATATCCGGCGGATCGATGTCGGTGGTGGTCTGGGCATTCCGTACAAGGAGGGAGATGCGCCTCCGCCGCCGGCGGCCTATGCGGCCATGATCGCGGACGTGACCAAGGGTCTGGATTTCGAGCTGATCCTCGAGCCAGGCCGGGTGATCGCCGGCAATGCAGGCGTGCTGCTGACCACGGCCCTGTATGAGAAAGCGGCGCCCGACCGGACCTTCCTGATCGTCGATGCGGGCATGAACGACATGATCCGCCCGGCGCTCTACGGGGCGCATCACGATATCCTGCCGCTGGCCAAACCGGCCGCGGGGGCTCCGCGCAAGGCCTATGATGTCGTCGGGCCGATCTGTGAGTCCACGGACAAGTTTGCAACCGGCCGCACGATGCCGGAGACAAAGGCGGGAGACCTGCTCGCCTTCATGTCGGCCGGCGCGTATGGCGCCGTGCTGTCCTCGAGCTACAATGCCCGCCCGCTGGTGCCGGAAGTTCTCGTGAACGGCAGCCGGTTTTCGATCGTGCGGCGGCGGCCGACCTTTGACGAGATGGTGGGACTGGAGAAAGTGCCCGATTGGCTTACGATGACGGCCTGACCCATATCGCGGCGAAGATCGCCGCGACCAGGCGCCGGCTGACGCTGCTGGCGCTGGGGCGTGCCTATTGGCCTGCGGCCCTGCTGATCCTCACCTTTCTGGCGATCGCGCTGTCGGGCGCTTTCGACCGGCTGGACAGGATCACGGCGGCGCTGGTGACGCCGGTGTTTCTCGTTGGGGCGGCGGTCCTGCTCTGGCGCGGCCGCCAGCGGTATGTGGCGCCGACCGAAGACGAGGCGATCTGGCTGCTCGAGGCGCCGTCTGATCTCAGGCCCGTGACCTCGCTGCGCGACCGCCCGGCACATCCGGCAGCAGAAGCGACCAGCCTGTGGCGTGCGCACCGGGCGCGGCTGGTAGAAGAGTTGCGCCGTCTGCACTTGCCGGCCCTTTCGGCGGAGTGGCGGGCGCTCGATCCCTACTGGCTGCGGGCGGTTGTGCCCGTCGTGGTGATAGCATTTGCGATCGTAGCAGGTGCGGACGGCCCGGGGCGGATCGCCCGGGCGCTGTTTCCGGACTACGGCGCGCTCGCCGGTGCCGACAGGATGGTGGTCGAGGCCTGGGTGACGCCGCCCGCGCATACGGGCCGCGCGCCGATCTTCCTGAAGCCGGGCAGTGAGGGTGTCCGTGTCCCGAAGGGTTCGGAAGTGACCCTGCGCACGGAGGCACCTTCCCGGCCAAAGCTGGTGATGAAAGGTGCGCGGGACCGCGCCGCGAAATTTGCAGAGACACCCGACGGGGCATGGGAAGCCAAGGCGATGATCCGCGGCGATACACGCCTCAGTGTGCGCTGGTGGGGCGAACGGGCGCGCTACAGCTTTACCGTGCTGCCCGACGACCTGCCGGTGATCGAATGGAACGGGCTGCCCGCGCCGGGCGCGCAGGACCGGGTGAAGATCGCCTGGAAGGCTTCGGATGATTATGGTGTGGCCGCCGTCGAGCTGGCTATCCGGCTGAAACAGCCGCATCCGGCGGCGCCAGATGCCGAAGCGCGCGTGCCTGTGCCGATGCCGGGCGCGGCCGGCGTGAAGGAGGCGGCCGCAACGGTGGAACTCGACCTGACGCGCCATGCCTGGGCGGGACTGGCGGTTGACCTGCAGCTGGTAGCGATCGACGGGGCGGGACAGGAAGGGCGCAGCGAGTCCGTCGCGTATACGCTTCCGGAGAAGCTGCTGCTGGACCCTCTGGCGCGGGCAGCACAGGAAGTGCGCGTGACGGTGCTGCGCGAGCCCCGTCCGTATACGGAGCTCCCGCGGAATGACGCGGCGATCACCGATGGCGCGCTGAACCTGCAGGCGACTTCGCGCCTGGAAGCAGCCCCCGAAGGCATACGGCAGGCCGTGGCGATGCTGGAGGCGCTCACCTACAAGGGCGAATATTTCTTCGACAGTCTCAGCGTCTACATGGGCTTCAAGATGGCTGAAAAGACGCTGATCGCGGCCGGCTCCAAGCCCGAAGCTGATGCCGTTGAGCAGCTGCTCTGGGCGATGGCGCTCAAGCTGGAATATGGCAGCGCGGCAGATGCGGCCCGGCGGCTGGAAGCGGCACGCGCGGCATTGGAGCGGGCGCTGCGGGATGGCGCGCCGGAAGAGGAGATCCGCCGGCTGATGCAAGCCTTCCGGGACGCGGCCAACGAGTATCTCGCGGCGAAAATGGCCGAGGCAATCGCCAATGGCCTGGAGGCGCCGCCCCCGTCCGAGGACGGCCAGGCTCAAGCTGGAGGCCAGGGCCTGGGCGGTCAGGACTTCGAGGACATGCTGAACGCGCTCCAGGACCTGACCGAAACCGGCGCCACCGAACAGGCACGTCAGCTGCTGTCGGACATCACCAACATGCTTGAGAATCTCGAGTTCCAGCAAGGCAGCGGGGGGCAGGACGGCATGGGGATGCCGGGCCAGCAGGGTGAGGGCGAGCAGGCCGATCTGCCCCCGGAAGAGAGGGAGTTGACGGATGCCATGCGGCGCCTGTCGGAGCTGTTGCGCGAGCAGCGCCAGCTGAATGACGATACCCTGGCCCAGCAGCGCGGCGAGCAGCCTTCAGGAGAGAACGGCGCGCCGCCGCCGTTCGGGTCGCCGGAGGGCTCGGCCTCGGAGCAGGGCGTCGGCGGGGAGCAGGAGGGCAGTGGCATGGGCCGCGGCCAGGATCAGCCGGGCGGGCAGGGCAGCGGCGCCGGGCGCGAAGGCGAGTCCCGTGACGGGCGCGGTGGCGGCGGTGCGTTTGACCGCAGTGGCACTCTGGCGGAGCGGCAGGCGCGGCTGGGCGAACTGGTTGAGGAGTTTGCGCGCCGGATGGGCGAGGGCGAAGGTCAGGTCGGCACAGGAGATGCCGGCACTGAGGAAGCCATGCGGGCGATCCGTGAAGCGCAGCGGCGGGCAGAGCGGGCGCTGCGCAATGGGAATGACGGGCGCGCCATCCTCGAGCAGGAGCGGGCCACGCAGATGATGTCGGAATTCTCACGCGACCTCGCCCGCACACTCGACGAGATGCGGGCGGCGCGGGACGGCCAGCAGACCGGCAGCCGTGATCCGCTTGGCCGGCCGCTGATGGGGGCGGGCAATGACGGCGAGAGTGTGAACATTCCGGATGTGTCCGAGCGCCAGCGCGCCAAGGATATCCTCGACGAGTTGCGGCGGCGCTACAACGAAGCCGAGGACGAGGAAGAGCGCGCCTATCTGAGGCGCCTGCTGGACCGGTTCTGAGGCCTGTCTTGCCGGGCCTTGCGGTCCGTGGTCTCCTGCCTGCAAAGACGGCCGGGAGGAGAAGATGGGGCGGTGGGAATACAGCAAGGGCCTGAAGGATATCGGCAATGGCCTGTATGCGTGGTTGCAGCCGGATGGCGGATGGGGCTGGTCGAATGCCGGGCTCATCCGCGACGGAGAGGCGAGCCTGCTGGTCGATACGCTGTTTGACATGCACCTCACGCGCGAAATGCTGGCCGCGATGGCCGATGCCACGGGGATCGGTGCCGACAGAATCGGCACCATTGTGAACACGCATGCGAACGGCGATCACTGCCATGGCAACGGATGTTGTCCGCAGGCGGAGATCATAGCGAGCGAGGCGAGCGCCAGGGAGATGGCCGAAGTGCCGGCCGCGATGCTGGCGCAGTTCAAGAGGGCAGGTGCGCAGCTCGGGCCGGCGGGTGCCTATTTTGCCGATGTGTTCGGGCCGTTCGACTTCGACCATATCGAGGAGCGCCTGCCGACGCGAACGTTCAGCGGTGAACTGACTTTGAAAGTTGGCAACAAGGATGTGCGCCTGATCGAGGTCGGCCCGGCGCATACGGGTGGAGATGTGCTGGTGCAGGTGCCCGGCGACAGGGCCATCTATACCGGTGACATCCTGTTCATCGATGGCACGCCGCTGATGTGGGCCGGGCCGGTAAAGAACTGGATCGGGGCCTGCGAGAAGATTCTGGCGATGGATGTTGAGGTGATCGTGCCTGGACATGGACCGGTCACGGACAAGGCGGGTGTCCGGCGGGTGGCGGAGTATCTGGGCTATATCGACCGTGAGGCGCGCAAGCGCTTCGATGCGGGCCTCTCAGTGCGCGATGCGGCATTCGACATTGCACTCGGTGATTATGCGAGCTGGGGCGATGCGGAGCGAATTGCCGTGAATGTCGACAGTCTGTACCGGGAATATCGAGGCGACGGCAAGGTGACGCCGGTGATCGAACTGTTCGCTCTGATGGCAGATGTGCGTGCGGCGCGCCGGCGCTAGCGGTTTGCACCGGGGATCCACTTGATGTCATCCGCGCCGTTGTTGTTGGCAGCACGCCCGGCCACGAACAGCCAGTCGGAGAGGCGGTTGATATAGGCAAGCGCGGGGGCGCCTACGGGTTCATCCGGCAATGAGGCAAGGTGCGCCATTTCGCGCTCGGCGCGCCGGCAGAGGGTGCGGGCGACATGCAGCTGTGCTGCAAGGCGGCTGCCGCCGGGCAGGATGAAGCTGTCGAGCGGAGGGATTGCCGCGTTCATCGTGTCGATTTCTTCCTCAAGGCGCGTGATCTGGGTTTCGATGATGCGCAGCGGCGTCCATTCGAGCACGCGGCCACGGTCCGGGGTGGCGAGATCTGCACCAAGATCGAACAGGTCGTTCTGGATCCGGCGGATCTGCGCCAGCAAGTCACCGCAAGCGTCAAGCGCGGCCACACCGAGAGCGGCGTTCAGTTCATCGACCGTGCCATAGGCCCTGACTCGGGGGTGCCATTTGTCGACAAGCTCGCCGGTGGACAGACGGGTCTGCCCCTTGTCGCCCGCGCGGGTGTATATCTTGTCGATCCGGACCATCGCCTTACCCGCCGAACTTGATGGCGCCGGCGACGATGCCGATCAGAACGAGCAGGCCGATGGCCACAGCCTGCAGGATCACCCGCAGCCGCATAAGCTGGTTGGAACGGCTGACCTGCCTGTCATCCCTGCGGACGAGATTGGCGAGACCGAGGAAGAGGACGACCACAATGCCGGCAAGAGCGATGTAGAAGCCTGTGGTCAGGAGCGATTGCATGGGACGGGCCTTTCAGATCCTGTTCCGGGCTGTCTTAGCCCGCCGCTGGCCTGCCGGCGCTGCTGCATGGGGTCGCGGCACTGGTCAGCCTTCATTTTCGAGCCTGTCTGCGAGCGCTTCAATGCGTTCGGCCATGCGGAGAAGCAGGTTTATGGCGCGAGCATCGGTTTCCGGGCGGGGCGAGACGCCGCGCCGGGCTGTGTCGAGTTCATCCAGCAGGGCCAGGGCGGCAATCAGAAGCAGGCGTTCTTCACCGATATCGCCGACGGCGCCGGCAATCTGCCCGACCCGCTCGTCCAGCTGTTCGCCGAGACGCTGGACCCGCATCTCCTGACCGGGGGCGCAGGCGATGGAGAACTGGCGCCCGCGCAGCGTGATGTCGGCCTTGGCCACGCCCTCAGTCCTCTTTCCCGAGGGCGGCGCGCACTTCCTCGATGGCGGCGCCGAGTGCGACACTCGCCTCATCGGCGAGCGCCTGCAATTCCTTCTCGCGTGTCAGGGACTGGTCCAGATCCTCGGCCAGCCGGGCTCGGTCGGCGGTGAGGGCGGCGATTTCGGCCCGCAGAGCGGCCGGATTTCCCGCACGCACAAGGTGGGCCTCAAGCGCGGCTTCCAGGCGCTTGAGGGCGGCATCCAGGCGTTCTGCGGCCGGTTCGAGCTCGGTCATGGCACATTTGGAGTATCTGGAATGCCGGCGCGCGCCAAGCGCCTTGACGCTCTGGCCATAGTCTGGCCTAGGACCCGTGGGCAAGAATCTCCGGGAGATCAGCAGAATGGCTGTCACGAACCGCGACATGGCGAACGCTGTGCGCGCCCTATCCATGGATGCAGTTGAAGCCGCAAAATCCGGCCATGTCGGCCTGCCGCTGGGCATGGCGGATGCGGCGACGGTGCTGTTCCGCAAGTTCCTGAAATATGATCCGAAAGATCCGGCCTGGCCGGACCGCGACCGGTTCGTGCTATCGGCCGGCCACGGCTCTATGCTGATCTATTCGCTGCTGCACCTGACGGGCTACGCTTCGGTCAGCCGCAATGACATCCGCAATTTTCGCCAGTTGGGGTCCTCCACGCCGGGCCATCCGGAGAACTTCGTGACCGCCGGTGTCGAGACAACGACCGGTCCCCTCGGGCAGGGGATTGCCACGGCGGTCGGCATGGCGATTGCCGAGCGTCATCTCAATGCCCGGTTCGGGGATGATCTCGTGGATCACCGCACCTGGGTCGTGGCAGGCGATGGCTGCCTGATGGAGGGTGTGAGCCAGGAAGCGATCACGCTGGCCGGTCACCTGAAGCTGTCAAAGCTCATCGTGCTGTTCGATGACAATGCGGTGACTATCGACGGCTCCACCGAGCTTTCGGATTCGACCGATCAGTGCGCCCGTTTCGAGGCTTCCGGCTGGGTCAGCCGCAAGGTGGACGGCCATGACGAGAAGGATGTCGAGGCGGCGCTGAAATGGGCCACGAAGCAGAAGAAGCCCGTCTTCCTGGCCGTCAAGACGATCATAGGGTTCGGCGCGCCGAAACTGGCCGGAACCGGCAAGGCGCATGGCGGCCCGTATGGGGCGGAGGAGATCGAAGGCATCCGCAAGTCGCTGAACTGGCCACATCCGCCCTTCGAGGTGCCCGAAGCCATCGAGAAGGCCTGGAAGAAAGCCGGTGAACGCGGCGCGGCGGAACATGCGGCCTGGAAAAAGCGTCTCGCGGCGAGCCCGCAGAAAGGCGAATTCAACGCGGCGATGTCGAAGCGCCTGCCGAAGAATCTCGGCAAGGCGATCAATAAGCACAAGAAGGCCGTGGCCGAGAGCGGCGCCTCGAAGGCGACGCGCGTCTGGAGCGGTGAGGCGCTGGAAGTGATCACCAGCCTGGTACCGGAAATGGTCGGCGGCTCGGCAGACCTGACCGGGTCGAACAATACCCGGACCAGCCATACCGCGCCGATGACGCCGAAAAGCTGGGGCGGGCGCTATATCCACTATGGGGTCCGCGAGCATGGCATGGCGGCCGCGATGAATGGAATGGCACTGCATGGCGGCCTCATTCCGTATTCCGGCACATTCCTCGTCTTTGCCGATTACAGCCGCGCGGCGATCCGCCTGGGCGCGCTGATGGGCACGCAGGTGATCCATGTGATGACCCATGACTCGATCGGCCTCGGCGAAGACGGCCCGACCCATCAGCCGGTGGAGCAGGTCGCCTCTCTGCGGGCGATGCCGGGCATGGTGGTGTTCCGGCCCGCGGACGGCGTGGAGACGGCAGAGTGCTGGGAACTGGCCTTGCACCGGCAGGATGGGCCAACGACGCTGGCGCTGACGCGGCAGAACCTTTCGCCGGCCAGAAAGACGCATACGGATGAAAACCTCTCGGCCCGCGGCGCCTATGTGCTGTCACCGGCGAAAGGTAAGGAGCGCGGCGTGCTGATCGCGACCGGTTCGGAAGTCGAGATTGCGCTGAAGGCGCAGGCAATGCTCGCCGGGGAGGGGATCGGCGTGCGGGTCGTGTCGATGCCGTCGATGGAGCTGTTTGCGCAGCAGGATGCGGCCTATCAGTCTGACACTCTGGGCAAGGGCCTTCCGAAGGTGGCAGTGGAAGCCGGGGTGCGCTTCGGCTGGGACCGCTGGATCGGCGCTGACGGCGGATTTGTCGGTATGGAGAGCTTCGGGGCCAGCGCGCCCTATCAGAAACTCTATCAGCATTTCGGCATCACGCCTGAGGCTGTGGTGGCCGCGCTGAAGACGCTCACCTGAAGCCCTCCGGCTCAGGCGCCTTTATAGTTTGCACGCGGACGGATCGGGGCGGCGCTCAGGTTCTGCTCGATGGCGTGCGCGATCCAGCCGGCCATGCGGCCGGACGCGAAGATCAGGAAGGGAGCGTCCTGCGGCAACCTAAGTTCGACGGTGAGGGCCGCCAGCGCCATGTCGATATTCGCCGCCTCCCCGGCGGCCGTCTCTGCGGCGGTGATGGCCCGGCGCAGCGCCGGCGAGGGTTTCATCCAGCGCAGGAGTGCGGCAGCCCGCGGGTCTCCGTCCGAATACAGTGCATGTCCCACCGCCGGCGGACGCTCCCCGCGTGCGGCCAGGGACGCCAGCGCTGGTGCAGGGCCGGTGTCCAAAGCGTGCTGCAGATAGGCCAGGGCACGGGCCGAGGCTTCGCCATGCAGCGGTCCCGTCAACGTGGCACATCCGGCCAGCACGCAGGCCGCAAGCGGCGCACCCGTGGAGGCGGCGACGCGTGCGGCAAAAGTGGACGGGTTCAGTTCATGGTCGGCGACTAGCACCAACGCGCGGCGCAACAGATCCGTGCCGCCGGGAGAGAGCCGCCAGTGGCGCCCAAGGCGCTGGTGGAAGAACCCGCGCCCGCCCGTGCCGGTAATGGCGGTGCAGACCCCCGAGAGCAGATCGCCGCCTTCACTCGCAAGGGCGGCGGCGCCGCGCCCGAAGATTGGCAGGTCGGAGGCGGCGCGGGCGGCGAGGTAGGCGAGCGCACGGGTCTTGCCCGTTTCGCCGTGCGGTGCGCTCTCGCTGGCCCGGGGCGCGGACAATGAGGGCACGTTCCAGAGGAGCGCGGCAGCCTCCTCCAGTGTAGCGCCGGCCGCAAGGCGCACGGCATCACGGCCACGGTAGATCAGCTGGCCCTCCCGCACGGTGGCAATGGCGGTTTCCATGACCGGCTCGCCCCAGGCGATGGCTGCCCGCGCGATGGCCTCTCGGGCGCGTCCGCTGCGCCGGCGCTGCACGAGGGCAGCGATATCGGCTGCAGAATAGAGGCTGGCCCGCGGATCGTCCGTATCCGGCCTTGAGGCGATCAGGCCCCGGCTGACATAGGCATACAGCGTCTGGGGCTTTACCCCGAGCGCGTCGAGAGCATCTTCACGGCTGATCCAGGACATACATTGATTATATTGATCAAGATTGACGGCACAAGTCCCCGGCGCGACAGTCGGGCTAGATCATCCTGAAGGAGCGAAAGCATGGACTCCGGTCTTGAGAATGTGGTTGCCGCAGAAACGGTCCTGTCGGATGTCGACGGGCAGAACGGGCGGCTCGTCATCCGGGGCTGGCCGGTGGAGCTTCTCGCGGCCTCCATGGCGTTCGAGGATGCCGCACACCTGTTGTGGAAGGGCTTCTTCGACGGGCTGCCGGATGCCGCAGAGCTCGGCGCCTGGATGGGGGCCGCGCGGGAGGATGTGTTCCGGATCGTTGCGGCGCTTCCAGACGGACTGGATACCGTCGCATTCCTTCGCGCAGGCTGGGCCTTGCTGCCGGACGACGAAAGTCTGGATGCCGCAATCCTTCTGGCCGCCGCCGCGCCGGTGCTGACAGCGGCTGCGGTGCGCCGGAGCCGGGGTGAATCGCCCCTCCGGCCAGACCGCAATCTGCCGCACGCCGCAGACTTTCTCCGTATGCTGAATGGATGTACTCCCGGCCTGGCAGAGTCGCGGGCACTGGACGCCTATCTTGTCACAGTGTGCGATCACGGGCTGAATGCCTCGACCTTTGCTGCGCGGGTCGTTGCCTCGACACGGGCAGGGCTCGTGTCAGCCGCACTGGCGGGGATATCCGCACTCAAGGGTCCGCTGCATGGCGGTGCACCGGGGCCTGTCCTCGACATGATTGATGCCATTGGCACGCCGGACAATGCCGGGGCCTGGATCGAGGGAGCGCTGGCGCGTGGCGAGCGGCTGATGGGCTTTGGTCACAGGGTCTACCGTGTGCGCGACCCCCGCGCGGACGCCCTCAAGACAGCCGTGTCGCGTCTGCCGGGAACATCAGGGCGCATTGCCTTTGCCGAACAGATCGAAAAAGCCGTGCTTGGAAGGCTGGCCACCAGGTATCCGCACCGGCGGCTGGAAACCAATGTTGAATTCTACACGGCCCTGCTGCTGGAGGCGCTCGGCCTGCCGCGCGAAGCCTTCACCGCGACTTTTGCCTGCGGGCGCACGCTCGGCTGGACGGCCCATGCGCGCGAGCAGATCAGCGAAGGCCGGCTGGTGCGTCCGCGTTCGGTCTACCGCGGGCCTGTACCCGCCGCTGCCTGAGCCTCGATCACCGGCAGCCACATCGCAAACGTGACACCCACAATGCCGGCGGACATGATCAGGGTGAGGAGTGCAAGGGCGGCGGCCATAGCAGATTGTGCCAGACCGGAGCGGCTGCCCTCGGCCATGAGATAGAGCTGGTAGACCGCCAGCGGGATCACGGTCTGTCCGAGCATGAAGAAGAGCCCGGCAGGCCCGTCGAGTTCATTGCCAAGGCCCGCGCCCCCGGTGGGGATCGCCCAGCTTATCATCATTATACGGAGGAACCAGACACCGCTGGCAGCCAGAAAAAGCCGGGTTGCCCAGCGCCGGTGCGCTGCGAGATTGCGCGCGAGGGCGAACCGCCAGGCTAGAGCCGCGCAGAACAGAATCGTGACGGCGTTGAAGGATTGCAGGAAGGCGTTGACCGGACCACCAAAGGCCGGGCGCGTCACACTCATGGCAATACCGCCCAGGCTGATGATGACGGCCACAAGCAGGTAGATGCGTCCGTTCCAGCGATGGAAACCCGGCATATGGCGGCGCAGGGACGGGATCAGCTGCAACGGCCCTGAAGCGGTGATCACAAAGGCGAGCAGCAGATGCAGGACGACCAGCGCGTTACCGAACGGGTCGCCATCGAGAATTCCATTGACGAGGTTCGCTGTCCAGAAGGCCCAGTCGCCGCGCGCTGCGGAAAGGCCGTAAGCAAGAAGGATGTAAACCGCGAACAAAGCTTGCCCGCACAGGGCAGCGATGAACCAGGCTGCCCCGGTGCGGGACAACAGCCTGCGGGCACGGGAAGGGCCGGATCTCGGCGCGGCCGTCTGGTTGGAAAGGCTGGTCATGGGCTCCGGAAGGACTGTGGCGTGGAGCCTGAGACTAGGAGGATCGGGCCGCAGCCGGTATGACGGCTCGTTCCATATTCCTGACCTTTCGTGCCATGACTGAACACACTGTCTCTGCCGGGTATGCGGCTTCTCTGGTGAAGCTGGCCGTGTCGCGTGGGGCCAACCAGGCAGCCTTGCTCGATGCGGCAGGGATGACCGCTGAGAGGCTTCAGGGCCTGGACGAGCGGGTCCCGTTCACACAGTTCAAAGCCCTGATGCGGGCCGCAAAAGCAGCCTGCAGCGACCCGGCGCTTGCCCTGCATTTCGGGGCCGCGAGCGCTTTCCGCGAATTCTCGATCGTCGGACTGATCGCGTATGCCGCGCGCACCATGGGCGAGGCATTTGAGCAGACAAGCCGTTATGCCCGGCTGGTGGTGGACGTTGACGGGCGTGAGAGCGCTGGCCGTTTTGCCATCGTCCGGCGTCCTGATGGCGTCTGGATCGAGGACCGCCGCCGGAAACCGGATGACTTTCCCGAGCTGACCGAATCGACATGGGTGCGCTTCATCTGGGACCGGAAGCGCGCATTCCCGGAGCGTGAGCCTTATGTGCTCGAAGTGCACATGACCCATCAAAGACCGGCCCATGTGGCAGCATATGCCGGCTATTTCGATATGCCGGTGGTCTTCGCAGCCCCCTGGAATGCCATGCGGATCCGCGAGAGCTGGCTGGATGAGCCGACTGGCAGCACGGACAGGTATGTCTTCGGCGTCTTCAGCACACATGCAGAAAACTTGCTGAAATCCCTGCAGGATACCAGGACAATCCGTGGACGGATCGAATCATCCCTGATCCCCGTTCTGCATACCGGAAAGGTGTCCATGGCAGAGATTGCGCGGCGGCTGGGTTACAGCCGGTCAACGCTGCACCGCAGGCTGCAGTCTGAAGGAGTGACCTATGAGCAGATCGCAGATGACCTGCGCCGCCGGATGGCGCTCGATTATCTTGCCAGCCGCAAGGTCTCGGTCAACGAAACGGCCTACCTGACCGGGTTCTCAGATCCTTCCTCTTTTGCCCGCGCATTCCGGCGCTGGACGGGCATGAGTCCGGGCCGATACCGCGCGGGGCATCAGAAGGGTCAGTCTTCCTGAGCGTAATCGCGGAAGAGGTCGAGCTGGTTCGGGTCAGCGGGTTTGCGCCGGCGGTTCTTGGTGCGGCCCCGGCGGAAATAGAGGTCATCCGTGTGATCCGCAGTGCTGCCGGGCAATGGAGCCCTGGCCGGTGTTCCGCCCGGGGGCTTAGCCGCCTTCGTGCCCTCCGGCACCAGTCTCCACCAGTTGACCGCGATCACGAGATGGCCGGAAGTGTCCTCGTAATACTGCAGATGCCCGGCCGGGCCTTCGGCGCCCTGGGCCGCGATCAGCTGGCGGGCCTGTTCTTCCGGCAGGTGCATCCAGCTGGTTTCCAGTCCCTCCACCGTCTCGCCGGGCGACACCGCTGCAGCTTCCCGTGCCGTCCGGGCGAAGCGGACGCCGGGCGCGATCGCCTCTTCAAGGCTGCGGGCAACAGGATAGGCAAGGCTCATGGCAAGGGCGAGGTAAGGCCGTCCTCGCCGGGCGTCCAGCCTGCATCCGTTAACGTGCTCAGCCGGGCGGCGGCGAGCCGGGCGAAACGATGGGTGACGGCCTTGCGCCGCGCCGGGGCGATCCGGGTTTCCGGCGCTTCCCGGATAACGGCGCCGTAGAACGCATCGGCCACGATCAGGCCGGCTTCGGGCGGGATCAGCGCCTGCGGGAAGTCATCGGCAACGGCAAAGCTCAGCCGGTCGCAATAGTCCATGTATTCGCGCCACTTGCTGTCAGACCTGAAGTCCTGAACCGAGGATTTGATCTCTATCATCCAGATGTCCCCGCGGGGTCCGAGGGCGGCAATGTCGGCGCGCCGGTTGTTGGCAAGGGTCATTTCCGTCAGGCCGTAATAGCCGAGGGCGCCCAGCAGGCGCAGCGTGCCGCGGCAGATTTCGGCGGCGCGCCGGGGAAGGGCGTCTTCTGTCAGCAGCTCGGTCATGGCGAGGGTTCGTTCTGTATGTGTTCCGGCTGAGACTTAGGCCTCCCGTTCAGACGGCGTCAAGGCGCGGCTGATCCAGTTGGCCCGGGCCTGCGTATATGGCCTGAGACACAAGCGCCCAAGGAGACAGGCGATGGCGCGCACGCAGGAAGCCCACTCGGATGCAGACCGCCGTTTCGTCCGCACGGCGATGAAGACGGCCCTGCTGGAGCCGGCCCACGAAGCCGATCTGGCCCGCCGCTGGCGCGAGCAGGAAGATGAGGCCGCGCTGCACGAACTGACGACCGCCTACATGCGCCTCGTGATCGCGATGGCAGCCAAGTTCCGTCATTACGGGTTGCCGATGGCAGACCTCGTTTCCGAGGGTAATGTCGGCCTGATGCAGGCGGCCGCCCGGTTCGAGCCCGAGCGGGAGGTTCGCTTCTCCACTTATGCCAGCTGGTGGATCCGCTCCTCGATCCAGGACTATGTGCTGCGTAACTGGTCGATCGTCCGCACCGGGACGACCTCCGCGCAGAAATCCTTGTTCTTTAACTTGCGCCGTCTGCGCGCGCGGATTGCCGATACAGGCGATGGTGTCATGAGCCCGGAGAACCAGGAATGGGTGGCGCAGCACCTGGGCGTGCCCGTGCGCGATGTCGAAGCCATGGCGTCGCGGCTGGCGGGGGCTGACCGCTCCCTGAACGCGCCGATGTCGGCGGACGGCGACGGCGAGTGGCAGGACCTGATCGCAGATGAAGCTGCAATCCCGGAAGAGCAGGTGATGGTGGCCCGTGATGGCGCGCGGCGCCGCGAATGGGTGCGCGAAGCGCTGAAGGTTCTGCGCCCGCGCGAGCTCGAAATCATCACGCGCCGCCGGCTTACGGACGAGCCGATGACTCTGGAAGCGCTGGGGGCAGACCTCGGCGTATCGAAAGAACGGGTGCGCCAGATCGAGATGCAGGCGATGATGAAACTTCGCCGGGCATTGGAAAAGCTTGCCGGCGATCCCGCAGAATCCGGTCTCCTGCCGGAAGTCTGATCAGTCGCCGAGACGCTCCAGATTCAGCGGATGGCTGATCTCCAGCCTTCCGTCCTTGAGATAACCGCGGGCGCGCAGGCGCGTGCCTTGCGGCAACTGGCAGAGTTCGGCCGCAGCCCTCTGGATTTCAAGGATCAGAACGGCATCCTTCAGCGAAACCTCGCAGACAGCGAAGCGTTCATCTGATCCCTTCATGACCCCGGCAATCCCTTCCACGATCTGGAACCGGGCTGCGTCTTCCGGCATCCGGGCGGCGTCATGGATAGGCCATGCGCCTTCCTTCCAGAGGCCGCGTCCTTCCGTGCGGGCGGCAGCCTCAAGGCCCAGCAGCGGTGCATTTGCGGCCGCTGTGTCCGGATAGACGCGCACGCGCGCGCCCCCTTTCTTCACCATCTCGGCATTCAGCCACAGGCGTGGCCCCAGCGCATCCGTGGTGACGACATGCGCGAGGGCGCGGTCGTACCGGTCGCGGGTCAGGCCACCATAGCGCAGCTCCACCTCCCGGCCGAGCACCATGTCTTCAAGCAGGCGCTTTGAAGTCTCGTAGCCCGGTTCGCCTTCGCGGTTGCGATACGGGGCAGCGGGCGCTTCGATGCCCACGAGGCGGACGCTCTGTCCCGTGTCCAGCACAAGCGCATCGCCGTCCAGCACGCGGACGACGCGGCCCCGCTCGCCAGCCGCGAGATCCTCCAGCGGATCCTTCGGCGCGCTGCAGGCGGCAAGGGCGATGGCAACCAGGATGCAGGCTGAGCGGTGTGCCACGCTATCCCCCCGTCAGGTCATGGTCAGCTGGCTAGGTATCTCCGGCAGATGGCAGCGAGGCAAGCGGCTTCGCCTTGCCAGAGGCGCCCGGTGCCCTTTAAGCCTTCCGCAACGACAAGTCCCCGGAAGGAACCCCCATGTCAAAGCCCAGGAAGCCCTATCGCAAGCGCGAGATCGGCGGGCACACGCTGAGCCCTGAATCCCTGGTGATGGGATTCGGCTACGATCCCTTCATGTCGGAAGGCTCGATCAAGCCGCCGATCTTCATGACCTCGACCTTTGCGTTCAAGTCGGCGCGCGATGGCGAGGCGCTGTTCCGGCGGCTCGCCGGCAAGCGGGAGGAGGGTGACCCCGAGGAGGCCGACCTCATCTATACCCGTTTCAATAATCCCAACATGGAAGTGCTGGAAGACCGGCTAACCCTGTATGATGATGGCGAGGCCGCGCTCGCCTTTTCCTCCGGCATGTCGGCGATCACCACGGCGCTGTTCGCCTGCGCCGAGCCGGGGACGGCCGTGCTGCATTCGAGCCCGCTTTATGGCGCCTCCGAAGTGTTCATCCGAACCTTCCTTCCGGGCTGGGGTGTGCGCTCGGCAGAGTTCGATGCCTGGTCGGAAGAGGAACAGATCCTTGCGGCGGCGCGGGCCACGGTGAAGCAGTATGGCCCGGTCTCGGTGATCTTCACCGAGTCGCCGGCCAACCCGACGAATGCGCTGGTGGACATTGCCGCCTGCGCGCGTGTGGCGGCGGTGCTGGAACAGGAAACCGGACGGCGCCCGATCCTGATGTGCGACAACACGATGATGGGACCAATCGGTCACAAGCCTCTCAAGCACGGGGCAGACCTTGCACTCTACTCGCTGACGAAATATGTCGGCGGGCATTCGGACCTCATCGCGGGTGGTATCGTCGGCAATGAGGAGATCATGAACCGGATACGCCGTATGCGGAACTATCTCGGCACGATGCTGGATTCGCATACCTGCTGGCTGCTGACACGCTCGCTGGAGACCGTGCAGCTGCGCATGGAACGCTCCTTCGACAATGCCAGGATCTGCGCCGGGTATCTGAATGATCACGCGAAGATCACCGCCGTGATGTATCCGGGCTTCCTCAAACCCGGTGATCCGCAGAAGAGGGTGTTCGACGAGCAATGTGAGGCGGCAGGGGCGACCTTCTCCTTCGATGTGAAGGGGGGAAAGGAAGCGGCGTTCCGCCTGCTCGACAATCTGAAGCTGATCAAGCTGGCCGTCAGCCTCGGCGGCACGGAGAGCCTGATGTGCCATCCGGGCTCGACCACCCATTCGGCCGTGCCGGCAGATGTGCGCGCGCGCATCGGCTTTACCGATGGGCTGGTGCGCTTCTCGGTCGGCATCGAATCCCCGGCCGACCTTGTGGCCGACCTGCAGCAGGCGCTGGAAGCGGTCTGATCAGGTGGCGCCTTCAAATCCCTGCGGTTTTACCGTATGCAGGCGCCGCAGACCCCGTAGCTCAGCAGGATAGAGCGACAGATTCCTAATCTGTAGGCCGCGCGTTCGAATCGCGCCGGGGTCACCATTTCCTCAGGGCGGCAACACAGTGCCCGCGCGGATGTCATAGATGATGGCGCGATCAGTGGCAGTCAGCGCGTCACTGAGGGCCTGATCCATCCGGATATGTGGCGCCAGGGCGGGGCCGGGCTGCGCCGGGTTCATGAACACCCGCTCGCAGACGCGCGCACCGGGCCGGGCGGCGGCAAGGATGCCGCGCCAGCAGGCGTCATACGCCGCGCCGCTGCAGTAAGAACCGAAGTCCGACAGGGAAAAGGCATCGAAAGGCCCGAGGCCAGACGTGCCGAGACCGGCAAGTCCGGCGCCGGCAATCCGGATGCGGTCCAGCCGCGCGCGGATCACCGGAATGTTTTCCGGCCGCAGGTGCAGGGGCAGGGCCCCGCAGGCGGTGTGGCGTCCCCAGAAAATCAACGTGGCGAAGTCCGAGTCGCGAAAGAAAAAACGGCTGGCAGCGCGCCGGAACAGGCCGGTGAGGCGCGCTTCGCTGCTGGCCGGGTCTGGCAGGAAGGCGCCGCCCGGTTCACCGATGATCCGCGTCCAGAACCAGCGGCGGGAAAGCAGGCGCACAGCGCTGTGCCAGACGGCATCGTCAAAATGGTGTTGCCAGATGCGCGCCTGGTCTTCGAGTGTCGGCGCATTGAACAATGTCTCTATGTACCGTCCACGGATCATCCGGGTGCCAAGCGCACCTATCCGCAGCACCCGTTCCCATCGGCCGGAATGCCAGATGCCGGCCGCGAGCGCCTGCCGGCGGGTCTTCCAGAAGGCGCGCGACTCTGGCGGCAGAAAAGCCTCGACATGCCGATGCAGGTCCATCCTGTGGCGCGCTGGCGCAATCCCGAGCCATTCGAGCAGTTCGCGGTCGTCCAGGGCCTGCCAGGCTGCGATTTTAAGGCGCAACAGTTCATTCTGTGCCGGATTGATGTCGATCGCGGTGATCCGGGCCGGGTTGGCCAGCAGCAGGTCGAGCGGCCGGGCGCCGCTGGCGGTAAGACAGAGGACATGATCGCCGGGCTGAATGCTCAGGGCGGCCAGTTCTGTCGCGCCGTCCTCGTTCGCCGACGTGAAATTGAGACTGCTGGAGAAGCCAGACATCAGGATTTGTCTTCCGGGGCAGGGAACGGCCGCTCCCGGAAGACGCGGCGCAGTTTGGGACCGCTGAGCTGCAAGGGGTGCGTCTCCGCGCTGAGACGGAACTCGGCGCCGAGCCGGGTCAGCTGCGCCGATAAGGCATCTCTGGCCAGCGGTAAGGCACCGGAAAGTCCGGACGGCAGCAGAAGCCGGATCTCGCCATCACGGGTCTGAATGACACGGAAGTCGGTGATGTCACGGCTGGCGCCGATCACGGCATTGCGGATGATATCCGGTGTCACCGTGAGGGGTGTGCCATCAGCGCGCTGCAGCAGGAAGCAGTCATCAGAGCGCCCCACAACTTCCGCGACCGCCTGCAGCGGTGACCCGCAGGCGCATGGCTGATCCGTCAGGCGCAGGAGATCATTCATCCGGTAACGGATCATGATCTGGCTGCGCCGGGTGAAATCGGTGATCAGAGGTTTTGACAGCCCGCCTTCGGGCTCCCATTCAAAGGCGACACAATCTTCGCAGAGGTGCAGGGTTCCATGCGGGCAGGCGACGCCGAACAGGCCCTCAGTGGCCATGTAGATTTCTCTGACCGTCTGCCCGAACCGGTGTTCGATCACAATCCGGTCGCCCGGATCGAGCACTTCGGCGCCGGAAAAGACCTGCAGAGGCGCCAGCGGCAGGTCCGCCCGGGCAAGAGCCAGCAGGGCATGCGGGGGCGCGACGAGCACATTCGGCCGGAATGCCACCACATCCGGCAGCTGGGCCTCCAGCCCATCCGACAGGTCAAAGAATTTCAGCGCCAGACGGCCGGTCTCGTTGGCCGCATCATAGAGCCGGCTGGATCGCGGAAGCATCACGGCCACCCTGTAGCGACTGGCAAGCAGATCCGGCAAAGCCTTGGCCAGCAACGTGCCGAGCCAGAGATAGCGTTCCGTATCGCTGATCAGATACAGCCCGCGATTGCCGCTGGTGCCGGTGCTGGCGCCGATGCTGTAGCGGCCGGACCGGCCGTCGCGCTCAAGCACCTGCCATGCTTGTGCGGCCGTTACGCCCGCAATATTGTACTTGTGGTAAGCCGCCATCAGGCGGTCCTTGTCCAGTATGGGAAAGTCCGCCAGCGGATAGCCTTTCAGCGCAGCGAAGGCTTCGGCTTTGGGGGCTGACACGTGGAGATACCTGCGGAGCCGTCCGGCTTGCCATGTCAGCAGCGCCTCCCGCGTGCGCAGGCGCGCCGCGCGCCGGCGTGTATGCCAGAAGGCCGACAGGGTCAGTGCGAGAGCAACAGGTGAGGTCATTCCACAGTGTCCGGGTCGTGACACAGTACCATCCGGCCTCCGGATGCGACGAAGGCATGGAGGCGGGCGGCGGTTTCCGTGTTGGCTGCCGGGTCCTGCAGCACCCAGCGGGCCGGAGGTCCCGGCGGGCGGGTCTCGTGGATCGCCCGGGCCAGCCAGCTGGCATCCCCGGCATACAGGAGCGGCGGATCAAGGCCCGCAAAAAGATAGCCTGTGTGACCGCGCATGTGCCCTGGCAAGGGAACCGCGAGGACGCTGCCATCCCTGAACACATCACGTGCAGGTCCAAGCCTGAATGGGGCCTCGATCTCCGGCAGGGAGGACAGCGGCGTGATCCGGCTCAGCAGGTTGTCCGGCAGCAGCTCGCGGAAGACGCCGTGACGGGTGCGTTCGAAGCGCCCCGCCTGAAGGAAGTGCCGGGCAGACTCCAGATCTGCGAAGATGCACGCATCCGGATAATCCTTCAGGGCGGAGACATGATCCGCGTGCAGATGGGTTAAGAGAATTGCGTCCGCCTGCGGGCAGGCGCGGGGCAGCGCTTCATCCGTCAGCCGGGGCCGGAGGATCGCCGAATACAGGATCAGTGGCAGCGATCGTTTCCGCGCGTCACGCGAGGGGAATATCCGGTATCGATCAGGCAGATTCCAGCCACGGGATGGGTGAAACGCCCGTATCGCACGGCAAGACGGACCGGCCGCCACCGCCCGCCGCGCAGCACGAGCGCTTCCGGCACAGTCACGCCTGCGCTGTCGGGAAAGAAGAGATCACGGATCATGCGCGGTCCCCGAAGGTGCGCGCGAGGCCTTCTTCGAAAGAGATGCGCGGGCTCCAGCCAAGGTGCGCCCGTGCCGCCGAAAGGTCGAGCGTCTGGCTGAAGGCGAACAGCCCGGCGCTGTAAGCCGTAATGCGGGGTTCTGGTTGCCCGGGATGCAGCCGGGCCGCGAGTTCTAGTGCGCGGGCAGTGGTAAGGAGCGCGCCCGCTGGGACCGTCCGCCAGCGGAGGGTTGCGCCGGCGTAGCCGGCCGCCTGCTCGGCTATCTGACGGATGGTAAGCGGCTCGCCGCCCGAGATATTGAAGATGCGCTTATGCGGTGAGAGCGGTAACTTCAGTGAGGCGAGGATCGCGCTGGCGGCATCCTCGACATGCGTCAGGTCGGTCCGTGCGGTGCCGCCTCTCACCAGCGGCAAGGGGCCCGTCCGCGCCGCTCTGAGCAGCCGCGGCAGCAAGGCAGTGTCGCCCGCTCCGTAGATGCCGCGCGGGCGCAGGATCACCGGATCGAGATCGCCTGCCGCAAGCACCAGCGCTTCGGCGGCGCGCTTGGTTTCGGCATAGGCATTGACCGGCGGGGGCAACGCGGCGTCCTCACGGACCTGCTCCTGATCGCGGAAGCGGAAATAAATGCTGGGTGTGGAGACGTGCACGAATCGCCGGGCGCCGAGCTTGCGGGCGAGCAGGATGGCATGGTGCGTGCCGCCGACATTCGCCGCGCGGAAAGCCTCGCGCGGGCCCCATGCCGAGGAGAGGGCGGCGCAGTGCACCAGAGCCTCCACGGACTGTTCCGCGCTCTGCGGTATTCCGGCGGACAGGTCACAGGCCATAGTGCGTGCGCCAAGGGCAGCAAGGTCAGCCAGTTTCGCCGGATCACGTCCGAGCGCGAGAACGGGCTGGCCCAGGCCGAGCAGGCGGCGCGCCAGCGTGCCTCCGAGGAAGCCTGTGGCGCCGGTAATGGCAATGGCGGCCACGGGTTCAGGTTTCCAGAATCGCTCCGGCGAGCGAGACGCCGGCGGATGTGCCAATCAGCAGGATGCGCATACCGGGCAGGATGCGGCCTTCGGTGCGGGCCAGGTTCAGGGCCACGGGAAGCGAGGCGGCCACCTGATTGCCGAGTGTCCGTACACGGTCGATCACGCGGTCGGCGCTGAAACCGCCACGGCGGATGATATGAGCCAGGGCGTGCGGGCTCGCCTGATGCGGCACGACGAGGTCAATCTCTCGCCGGGTCAGACCGGATCTGCCGAGCAGCCGGTCAAGGAAGCCGGGCAGGGCGGCAGCCGTGATGCGGTAGAGCGCCCTGCCATCCATGCGGAACCAGGCATTGCGGGCGAAGGCGGCAGGGTCAGCATGAAAATCTATGCCGGTGCCGCCCGAGGCAAGCGTGCAGGCATCATAGCCTTCTGCGAAGGTTTCCATGTGGAAGCCGCCGAAGCGCAGTCCGGCCTCCTGCAGATGGCCGGGTGCGCTCAGGATGAAGGCGGCCGCGCCATCGCCAAACAGGCCGGCGGTTTCCGGCGCATCTGCCCAGGGCAGGGCGCGGGAGGCGATTTCCGAGGTCACGACCAGCACATGCCGGGCCCGTCCAGACGCGATCTGCAGGCTGGCCATGTCGAGCGCGACCAGTGCGCTGAGGCAGGTGGCATTCACGTCATATGCCGGGAAGGCGAGATGCGCGCCGCCCAGCTCCCGCTTGATCAGCGGGGCCGTCGCCGGAATCGGCTGGCGGCCCACGGAGGCGCCAAACAGGATCAGGTCCAGATCATCCAGAGTGAGACCGGCTTCCGCCAGGGCCGTCCGCGCAGCAGCGGCGCCCATGCCTTCCTGTGTGTCCCCGGGCCCGGCCACCGGACGGGCGGCGACGCCGCAGGCGCGTTCCAGCCAGCCTTCCGGCTTGCCAAGGCGCCGGTCGATTTCAGCGGAGGACACAAGACGCGAGGGCAGGGCCATTCCCATGCCGGACACCACCGGAGCGCTGGCGGGGAGGCAGGACTGGGTCTGGCGTTCAATGTGAGTGAACATTTACCTATTATACTGTTCTTCTTGAGGGCTGGCAAGCGCCGCGCCCGGCGCCGCCCGCCAGACAAGGGACACGCGTCAGGGAAAGCCGGATGCCTCAGGTCAGCGCGATCATCAGCCGGCGAAGACCGACAAAGCCGAGTGTCGGCCGGTCGCGGACAGCGGGCGCGGTGAGACGGAGGCCGGGATAGCGGGTTGCCAGCAGCTGCAATGTCACTTCAAGCTCGAGCCGCGCCAGTGGGGCGCCGGGGCAGGCATGCGTCCCGCCGCCAAACGCGACATGGTCACGCCGCCCGCGCCGGATACGGAAGGCGTGCGGCGCCTCGAATGCCTCGGGGTCACGGTTGGCGCCGGTCAGGGACAGCACGACGGCCGCCCCTTGCCGGACCGGACAACCCAGAATCTCCCTGTCCTCCGGCACATAGCGCGCCGCGATGGCGACAGGGGGACCGAAGCGCAGGAATTCTTCGGCGGCCGGCACTGCCAGGGCCGGCTCCGCTTTCAGGGCGGCCCATTCGTCCGGATGCTGCAGGAGGGCCAGCAGTCCGTTGCCGAAGACATCCGCCGTTGTCAGGTTCCCGGCCAGCAGCAGAAGCAGCAGCAGGCTAGAAATTTCGATATCGATCAGCCTGCCGCCGCTGTCCGTCTCACCGTGCACAATCCCGGAAAGCAGGTCATCGCCCGGCCTTGTCCGGCGGGCGCTGATGGCCTCTGCAAAATAGGCTTCCAGTCCGGCAAAAGCCGATTTCTGCCGCACGTCTTCATCGGCTGTGCGCAG